>JAXGPL010000025.1:0-29682 GCA_040766985.1 Bacillota bacterium | reverse complement strand
CGACCACGTACGCTGCCATCCCGCGAGGAAGACAGCGACACGGTAGACGATGTAATTTGCCCTGTCCAAAGCATATCCCTTGCCCGCGGCTTTGCCACCGACGGTCAAAGCCGCTACGGCGCTGACCATCAGTACCGAAAGCAGGTCGCGGTCAACGCGGAACCCAGCGACGGCAATGCGAAACACGATCGCCGCCGCTGCCGCTCCACTGACCGTTCCGCAGACATCGCCGATCAGATCGCTGCAAATGCTGGACACGAAGTCGGCGTGGTGTACAATTGCGATCGCCTGCCGGGCGGCGTACCCCTTCTTGGCTGCCATCGCATGAAACGGTGCCTCCACGGCCGCTGCCGCAGCGAGGCCGATCATGTCGGCGATGATGCCGACGGCCACAATCACCAGAATCAACGCCAGCGCCACGGGGACCGGCAAGTATGCGATCACGGCGGTCGAAAGCAGTGTCACTCCAAGGGCAATAAAAAAGGTCCAGAAGCCCACCAGCACAAAGCCCCGGGCCGGACCTTTCGCGCGCGCTCTTGCGCGTCGGTTCAATACGGATGTACTCCTCCTGGAGATAAAGACGCTGGGACGGCAATGGCACGGGTAAACGTTGTGGCTTAAGGTCCAGCAGGATTTCCCAACGGTCGCCGGCTCGTTGCCGAGCTGGCGGTTTCCCTTTATGACCGCCCCGCTCCGTCACCGGAAGCGGTGCTAGATTGCCACTTAGCCCACACTGTAATCCCCGTACCACTTGCGACTGCAACAGCCTAGGGGTTTTCCCCGGCGGCGCCGGCCACACCTTAGCCTCTATTGCAGCCGGGGTTTCAGACTGACGATCCGGTCTACGGGCCCGCAGGCCGGACCATACCGCTGTCCTCTTCCCAAGCCACTCAAGGCAGGCTACTCTGTACAGAGCCAGCGACCTTCTTTGGCCGCCACCCAATACAGGTAAAACTCCAAGCCGTAGTCGCCCCAACGGCAACCGCTACGTGCTTGGGCCTCCACGGGGGCAGGGTCCACGCCCACATGCCATTGCGGATCGCCCCGTCCCCCTTATCCCCCAGCACCAGCCCACGACTGGGCGTCCTAAGCCAGCACCAGGGACTTCATCGATGTGCCCGTGACGGATTTTTGGGCCCGCCTTCAGGCGTGGCAACACCGACTAGGATACTGCGCCGTCCCAAGAAACAATCAAACGCCATTATACCACATTGACGACAACAAGCCAGCGGCGGCGAAGGACGTGTGAATAGGAATGGCAGTTTCAGACAGTGATGCCGGCGCGTAGCAAAGCCACCAATTGCCGCAGAACGGAAGTCGAGCCGGGGTAGCAGTTGGATTCGAGCGCGCCAACTGCTTCGTCACACAACTGCTGCGCCATGTCCTTCGCGCTTCCGCGGCCGAGCCCGATCGCAAAGTTGAGATCGCGACCGGCGGCACGATCTTTGGCCTCGTCGCCAAGATCGTCGACAACCTGATACGCCAGGCCAAAGAACTCGCCGAATCGCGTCAATGACGAAAGCTGCCTTTCGCCCGCGCCAGCGGCTATCGCGCCCATTCGCGCCGCCGCTTTGAGCAGTGCGCCCGTCTTTAGCGACGCCACACGGCGCACCCGTTCGGCTGCGGGCGCCGTTCGCTCCGTCGAAGCGAGTTCGTCCGCCTGCCCGCCGGCCATCCCGCAGCTGCCGGAAGCGACTGCAAGTTCGAACACGAGCAAGACGCGGGTCTGGGGAAACAGATCGCTCAGCTTCGGCTCCGTCAACGCCTCGAATGCCTTTGCCAGGAGGGCATCTCCCGCCAGGATGGCCTGGGCCTCGCCGAATTGTACGTGCAGTGTCGGGCGCCCCCGTCGTACGGTATCGCCGTCCATCGCCGGCAGGTCGTCGTGGACCAGCGAGTAGCAGTGGACAAGCTCCAGGGCTATGGCAGGCGCGATTGCGACGTCTTCTGTGCGGCCACATGCCATGGCCGAGCCAAGGCACAGCAGCGGGCGGACCCGCTTGCCGTCGCCGCATGCATACCGCATCGCCTGGTGGAGCAGTGCCGGGTGGCTCCCTGCCGGCGGCAGCCATGCCAGCAATCGCTGCTCAAACCGGCTCCGCATCTGTGCGAGCTCAACGGCAGGTTGACCGCTGGGACCGACCCGCACTTTCATCGTTTGTCGCCTTCCTCGCCCGCCTCATCCGCCGCAAACGGCTTGAGATCGAAGCCGCCGTCCCCTTTCTCCACCAGCGTCTCGATCTTCCGTTCGGCGGCCCCAAGCATTTCGGAACAACGGCGGGCGAGGGCGACACCCTCCTCGAAAAGGCGCATGGAATCCTCGAGCGTGGTTTCCCCTCCCTCGAGGGCGCGTACGATCTCGTCAAGGCGCCTCAAGGAGGCCTCGAAGGTCATCCTGGTTTCCGGGGCGGGGCCTTCAGTGCTCAATGCTGGTCAGCCTCCTGGGGGAAATGGTGTCTTCGTGCTCCACGCTCTCGACCCGGCAGCCGAGGGATCCTTGGGCAAGCGTGACGCCGACGCGGTCGCCGGGTGCGACGTCGGCCGCACGGGCGATCACCCGCCCGCTGGCGGGATCGCTACAGACCGCGTACCCCCGGCTGAGCACTGCGAGCGGGCTCATTGCCTCAAGGCGGCCGGCAAGCTGGCCGAGGCGCAGGGTGCCCTTTTCGATAGTGAACCTGCCTATGCGGCCCAGCCGTTGGACGAGGGCATCGAGCGCCTGCGTCCTCCCTGCGAGCAGCAACTCGGGACGTTTGAACACGCTGCTCTGGGACAACCGGTCCAACCGCCGGCGGAGATTTGTGGCATGTGACCGGAGTCCCGACCGCAATCGAAAGGCGAGGCCGGATAGCTGCCCTGACAGGGCCGCGCAGTCGGGAAACACGATTTCCGCGGCAGCGCTGGGCGTGGGAGCCCGGTGGTCGGCGGCCAGGTCGGCGATTGTCGTGTCCACCTCATGCCCGACGCCGACAACGACCGGAAGCCTGCTTGCGCGGATCGCTCGCGCCACGACCTCTTCGTTGAAGGCCCACAATTCCTCCAGCGAACCGCCGCCGCGGGTGAGGATGATCACCTCGACGTCCGGCAGGTTGTTGGCGATCGCGATACCGTGCGCAACCTGGCCCGCAGCCGCGTCGCCCTGAACCTGGGCCGGGATAATCACAACGTTCAGCCCCGGGCACCGCCGGGTTGCGACCTTGAGGACGTCCCGCAAAGCGGCGCCGGTTGGAGAGGTGACGACGGCCACCCGCCTCGGCAGCACCGGCAGCGGCTTCTTTGACGGATTCCGAAAACAGGCCTTCGGCGGCCAGGCGGGCCTTAAGTTGCTCGAAAGCCAGGTAGAGATCACCGATGCCCGCCGGCCGCATGTCCTGTGCGTAGAGCTGGTACTGGCCGTCTCGCTCGTAAACGCTGACGTACCCGTATATGTCCACCGAAAGGCCGTCGTACGGGCGAAACCTCAGGCGGTAGTTCTGCCCCCGGAACATCACGCACTTCAGCGCGGCGCCCTCGTCCTTGAGGGTGAAGTACATGTGCCCCGACCCGGGCATCCTGAAGTTGGATATCTCGCCTCGTACGACGACCGCAGACAACAGCGGGTCGACCTCAAGCAGATGCTTGAGGTGCTGGGTCAGTTGGCTGACGGTTAGGACGCGGCCGCCGCTCCGCCCGACGTCTGCCGGCACCGAAAGCTCCTGCTAGCCCTTGTTTATGCCGGCCATGGTCTTGGCCATGACCTGATCCGCGATGCCCTCGACCTCTGGGAGAGCCTTGGCCAAAAAGCCGCGCAGCGACTTGACCGTGCCTTCATCCTTGATGCTTGCTGCATTGATCTCGACGTTGAGGGCTGCACCACGCAGCGCCGCCTGAGCCAGGAGCACGGCTACCCCGACGTCGCTGATCAGATTGGGGTTGCCGATGTCGATCAGCTCGTTGGTCAGGACCGCGATATCACGTGCCGCCCGGGCAATCGCCAGCGGGGTTTGGGCGGCAATGACCAGGGCCGACTGAATGGCCTTTTGCCGGGCCGCCTTTTCCTCAGGGGTCGCCCTGGGAAGCTTATAGGCCGCCGTCACCTGGGCATAGACGTTGATGTCCTTGTCAACCAGGTCGAGCAGCGTCTCCTGCAGCGCCCCCGCCCTGGCGAGGATCCCCTTGACGGTGTCTTCGTGCTGCGCGTATTTGGGATTGCCTGCCGTGTAGTTGCAGACCATGCTGGTCAGGGCTGCCCCGAGGGCGCCGGCCAGAGCGGCTACCGAACCCCCTCCAGGGACGGGTTCGCGCGCCTCGACGGTTTGCACGTACTCGCGGACGGTCTTCTCTACGTAGAGCACTCTAGTACCTCCAAGTCACTCTGGATTTGCCTACTTGGCCGCCCGCTCGCAAGCGGCGGCGGTGTTACGCAGGACAAGCATATTGGTCAGGGGACCGACTCCTCCAGGCACCGGCGTGATGGCGGAGGCTTTGGCCTCGGCCCCCGCAAATTCGACGTCGCCGACAAGCTTGTCGCCCACGACGTTGGTTCCGACATCGATGACGACGGCCCCTTGGCAGACCATGTCGCCCTTTATCAGTTCGGCCCTGCCGACCGCCGCCACGAGGATCTCAGCCTCGCGCGTCACGGCGCCAAGGTCGGCAGTGCGGCTGTGACATACGGTGACGGTGGCGTGTCTGTTGAGCAGCAATAACGCAGCAGGCTTGCCCACGATGGTGCTCCTGCCGACCACGACCGCCCGCTTGCCCTTGAGCGGGATATTGTTGCGCTCCAGCATTTCGATGACGGCCTGGGCCGTCGCCGGGACGAAGCTCTCGTCGCCGCAGACCAGCCGCCCGAGGTTGACGGGGTTGGCTCCATCGACGTCCTTGTCAGGGTGTACCGTGCTGACCACCAGATCTTTGTCAACCCGGTCGGGCAACGGTTGCTCGACCAGAATCCCGTGGACATCCGGGTCGGAGTTGAGTTCGCCGAGCTTGGCGATCACCTGAGCGGTCGTGGATTCGCCGGGCATGACAAAGGTGGATACGCGGAAACCGAGCCTTTCTCCGGTCTTCTTCTTGCGGTTCATATAGACCATTGACGCGGGATCTGACCCGACCAGCAGCACAGCAAGATGCGGAGTCAGGCCGCGCCCGCGCAATTCCTCCACTTTGGCGCCGACTTCGGCTTGGATTTGGGCTGCAACGGGCTTGCCTTTGAGGATTTCTGCCATGTCTTCTGCCTCCTCGACGGACAACAAGATTGAGGGCCGCAGGGCGGCCCACCCTCGACTATTCTCCCACGTTGGGAGGGTTTCCTGTCCTTGGTTCGGGACGGTCCGCGCCATCGCCGGGGCGCGGTGATCGGCGGGTTGCGGCGGCGGCGGAGAAAGAGGGCGTAGCAAGGGGGCGGCCTCCGGGCCACCCCCTTGCGCTTAGTCGTTACGTGTCGCCAGAGCTAACCGCCCTGACATGTCTCTGCTAGCTGTCAAGACCGGCAATCGCCGACGCGAAGTCCTCTGGCGAGTAGCCAAGACGGACGCTCAAATCGCCGAGGACCCCGGCACTGTTCCTGCCGGCGGGAGGATTTACTGCCTGACCGGCCTCCTGGCGCCTGCCCTCGGAGTTGACGAGGGAACCCTTGGTCTCAAACAGGGTCGAGCCAGGGAGGACAACCGTCGCGTGCTTTCTGATCTCATCAGTGATGAAGGGAGCGATGCAGAGGACGAACGGCTCCGCTCCGGAAGCGCCGACGCCGCGTGCACCCGCGACCATCAGGCCGCCGAACCCGCCTGCCTCCAGGCTTGCGCCGAGATCGGCCACCAAGGCATGCAGGCTGGAATCCCTGCCGCCCGCTCCGACGCCGGCGGCCAAGAGGCCGTAAGCATTGCCCGCGCGCGTCAGGCCGACCGTCTTGGCTACAACGCCGGAAGCGCTGCCCGCGAGTTGGACCAGACGGGCGACGACCGCCGCATCGTCGGCAGCCAGATTGTCAAGGCCGACCACAATCACCGGCTTGTGCGCCTTGAGCAGGCCGTCGGCAATCGCAACGAACTGCTCCTCGGAAACACCGGCCCTCGCTGCCGCTGCCGAAACTGCGAAGGACTTGCCATCTCCGGCCCGTTCGGCCCCGGCATAGTCGGCCATCGCCCGGATGAGCGCGCTGATCTGCTGCTTTGTCAGCTTAACGTCAGGCGAGGCCAACGGGTCGAGCTTGGTCTGACCTTCGGCGAGATTGATGAACCTCATGCCGCCCCGCGCGACACCCCTGCGGATCCGGATCGCTGCAACCGGGTACTGCTCCGCCATGTCGGCGTCGATCGCCAGTACCACGTCAGCGTCCTCAAGCTCGATAAACGTCGCGGACGTTCCTTGAAGGGCCGTCAATCCCGCGACCACCTGCGGCAAGAGACCCGTCACCGGAGCCCCGCGAAGGGCCACTGCTGCAAACCGCGCGGCGAGCGTCGCCTCCTCGGTGGTCGACCGGGGGGAGACGTAGACGGCAAGGTCCTCACACGGGTTGCCGCTCTCGCGCAGCGCCGCGATCTGCTTTGCCGCCCGGCCGAGTGCGTCTTCCCAGGTGGTCCCCTCCAGAGCGCCGTCGACCCTGGCCATCGGCGCAGCCACCCTGTCCATGGTGCTAAGCCGGCTCATCAGCAACGCGCCGTACTTGCACAAGTTGCCAGTGTTGACCTTGGCATCAAGCGGCGAACCGACCGCGAACAGAAGGTTGGCCCTGGTCCCGAGGCTGAGCTCACAGCCCACCGAGCATTCCGGGCAGACACTCGCGGTCTTCTCGAGCGCGAACGGGCCTGGCTTGGCATGCGGGACGACAGCCGTTAGAGCGCCCGTGGGACATGCCGAGATGCACTGGTGGCATGATTCACACGGCGTTTCGGCCAGCGGACGGCCCAGCGTCGGCTGAACGACCACCTTGTATCCGCGGGCAGTGAGCCCGAGCGCGGACGCCCCCTGGATCTCGGCGCAGATCCGCACGCAACTGCCGCAGAGGATGCACTTGTTGGGGTCGCGGATCACAAGTTCGTGGTCCGAGCTGACCGGCAGCGGCTCAAGACGGAGCGGCTCCGGCTGGGTCACCTGGTACTCGGTCGCGTACTTGCGAAGGGTGCAATCAAACACTTCCTGGCACCCGCACGACAGGCACCGCTTGGTCTCGGCCATGGCCTCCTCGGCCGTATGGCCAGGATCGATCTCGCCGAAGTCCTTGGCCCGGTCGTGCGCATCGCGCAGCACGGGCTGGTTGCGGGCGATCTTCTCCCGGTCCGCGTACTCCGCCCGGTTGATCGTCTCGAGGCTGCCCTTGGTGTGGTTGTACGGCTCGACAGGGAGTTCCACCGGTCTACCGCTGAGGAAGGCGTCGACCAGGATGGCCGTCTTATGTGCCGCTCCAACAGCCTCGACCACGGTCGTCGGCCGGTGACGCGGTCCGCGGCGGCGAACACATTGTCGCCCTCGACGCGCGAGGCGGCATCGGCGCTGATGAAACCGTTGCGTACCTTGGCCAGGCTCTCGAGGCCCTTCGGGTCAAGGGTCTGCCCGGTCGCCCAGACCACCGTATCAACGTCCATCAGAAACTCCGAACCGGGCACCGGCTGCGGGCGCCTGCGCCCGGAGGCATCGGGTTCGCCAAAGCCATCTCAATACACGTCAGCTTGGCCATATGCCCCGAGCTCTCACACCCGCACGAGACCGGGTTGGCGAGGAACCGGAACTTCACGCCCTCTTCCTCGGCACCCTCGATCTCCTCCGGGTGGGCCGGCATTTCGCTCTTTGAGCGGCGGTACACGATCGTTACCTCATCCGCGCCGAGCCGCACCGCGGTACGGGCGCAGTCGATGGCCGTGTTACCGCCGCCGACGACAGCGACCCGGCGGCCGATCGCGGGACCCTGGCCGCCGGCGTACTTGGCCAAGAACTCCAGTCCGCCGTAGTTGCCGGGAAGGTCTTCGCCGGTTACGCCGATCATCTGCGAAGCAGCGGCGCCGACGGCGATGACCACGGCGTCGTGCTTGGCCTTGAGCTCATCCAGGGTGACATCGACGCCCAGCTTGGTGTTGCACTTGACCTCCGCGCAGAGCGCCGTGATCGTCGCGATCTCACGGTCGAGAACGTCCTTGGACAGGCGGTACTCGGGAATCGCATACCGGAGCATGCCGCCCAACTGCGGGTAAGCTTCGTACACGGTTACCGCGTGGCCGGCGCGGGCCAGGTAGTAAGCCGCCGTTAGTCCGGCCGGGCCGCCGCCCACGATGCCGACGCTCTTGCCCGTAGCTGGTTTTGTCGCCGGTACGTACGGGGCAGGCGACTCGAGGTCGATGTCCGCCACGTACCGCTTGAGGTGCATGATGCCGACCGGCTCGTCGACGACGTTGCGGCGGCAGTCGGTTTCACAGAACCTCGGGCAGACCCGCCCACAACTTGCGGGGAAGGGCATCTGCTCCTTTATGAGTTGCAGCGACTCGGCGTTCTTGCCGTCCGCGATCAGAGCGATGAATCCCTGGATGTCGATCCCTGCCGGTCACGCAAGCTGGCACGGCGCATCGCAGTCGCCGTGGTGTTCGGCGAGCATGAATTCAAGGGCTGTCTTGCGGAGCCCCTCGATCTCGCCGGTGTTGGTGGTGATCACCATGCCGCTCGTGACCGGTGTGGAGCATGCCGCAACCGGGCCGCGCGCTCCGGCGACCTCGACCAGGCACATCCTGCACGCTCCAAACGGCTTGAGCCGGGGATCGTAGCAGAATGCCGGTATCTCGATGCCGGCCTCCACGGCCGCCTCAAGGATCGTCTTGTCTGCGGCGACCTCAAGTTGTACGCCATTGATGGTTATCGCACAAGTCCCCATAGGTATCCCCCTCAGCTTACCGTCACGGCGTTGAATCTACAGACGCTCTGGCACAGGCCGCACCTGATGCAGATGTCTTTGTCGATGACGTGCGGTGTTCTGACCTTGCCGCTAATGGCATTGACCGGGCAGTTGCGGGCACAGAGCGTACAACCCGTGCACGCGTCTTCCTTGATGCTGTAGGTGATCAGCGCGGTGCACTTTAGGGCCGGGCAACGCTTGTCTTTAACGTGGGCCTCATATTCATCGCGGAAGTTTCTCAGCGTGGTAAGGACCGGGTTGGGAGCGGTCTGACCCAGACCGCATAGCGAACCCTTCTTGACCTTGTTGGCGATCTCCTCGAGCTTATCGAGGTCTTCCATCTTGCCCTCGCCACGGGTGATGCGGTCGAGGATCTGCTCCATCAGGCGCGTGCCGACGCGGCAGAAGGTGCACTTGCCGCACGACTCGTCGACCGAGAAGGCGATGAAGAACCGGGCGACGTCGACCATGCATGCGGTGTCGTCCATGACCAAAAGGCCGCCGGAGCCCATGATCGAACCCGCCTGCGCCAGCGAATCGTAATCGATGGGCGTGTCGGCGAGCGAAGCCGGGATGCAGCCGCCCGAGGGACCGCCGGTCTGGATGGCCTTGAGTTTGCGGCCGTTCGGGATGCCGCCGCCGATGCCGTAGATGATCTCGCGTAGCGTTGTCCCCATCGGTACCTCAACGAGGCCGCCCTTGACAACATTGCCCGCGAGCGCGAACACCTTGGTGCCTTTGCTCTTAGCGGTGCCGTTCTTGGCGAACTCCGCGGCACCGTTGGCCAGGATGTAGGCGACGTTGGCAAAAGTCTCCACGTTGTTAATCGACGTAGGCTGCTCCCAGAGCCCCTTCTCCGACGGGAAGGGAGGACGCGGGACTGGCATACCCCTGCGGCCCTCGATGGACATGAGCAGGGCGGTTTCCTCGCCGCAGACGAACGCACCGGCGCCCTCCCTGATTGTCAGATCAAAGCTGTGGCCGCTCCCCAGGATGTTGCTGCCGAGAAACCCGCGCTCGCGGGCCTGGCGGATCGCCTTGCGCAACCTCCTGACGGCGACCGGGTACTCGGCACGGCAGTAGATATAGCCCTTCCCCGCCCCGATCGCGTAGGAGGCGATAATCATGCCTTCCAAGACGTTGTGCGGATCGCTCTCCAGGACGCTGCGGTCCATGAACGCGCCCGGGTCGCCCTCGTCGGCGTTGCACACCACGAACTTGGGCTCGCCGGGGACGATCCGGGTGAGATGCCACTTAAGGCCCGTTGGGAAACCGGCGCCTCCGCGACCGCGCAGCCCGGCCTTCGTCACCTCTTCGATGACCTGCTCCGGCGTCATTTTGACGGCCTTGGTCAAGGCCTTGTAGCCCCCGACCGCAAGGTAGTCATCGATGCTCTCGGGGTCGATCCTGCCGCAGTTGCGCAGCACAATGCGCGTCTGCTTGGCGATGTACTCGCCGGCGGGCACGTTGCAGCCGATGACAAGCCAATCCTCGATGGGCTTGCCGCCGCCGACGTGCTCGTCGACGATCCTCTGGACGCGTTCGGGGGTCACCCTTCCATAGGTATAGCTGCCCCCGCCGGAGTCGATGACTTCAACCAACGGCTCGGCGTGGCACATGCCGATGCAGCCGACCGCCTTGATCGGCACACCGTGCGGCGCCAGCGCCTTGGCAAGGGCCTCGTTGACCTGGGTAGCACCCGCTGCCATGCCGCAACTGGCTAAACCAACGCGTACTTCGACGACTTTATTGTTCTCCATGCGGCTGGCCTCCGGCATGAGCAGTCCCCTCCGAACTCTTCGATTGCTCTCGATATTTGCGAAGCAAAGCTGCGACCTTGTCGGGCTTGACGTTGGCATGAACGTCCTCGTTGACCATCAGAACCGGGCCAAGGCTGCAGCAGCCCAGACAGGCTACGCGCTCGTGCGAGAACATGCCGTCGGGGCTGGTGTGTCCCTCTTTGGCCCCGGTGGCCATCTCGACGGCCGCAGCGACCCGGTCGGCCCCCGCAAGGTGGCAGGCAGTGCCGTGGCAGACTTTGATGATGTTCTTGCCGCGCGGCTCAGTGTGAAACTGCGAGTAGAAAGTCGCGATCCCGTAGAGATCGGCGGCGGGAATGCCCGTCACCTTGGTGATCTCCTCGATCATGTCCTTGGAGACGTAGCCCAACCTGGCCTGAACCGCCTGCAAGATCGGAATCGCTGAGCCACGCTCTGCATTTGCTTGCTCGATAATGGCCCGTAGTTGTTCTTTGGCCGGCGCATTGCTACACATCCGATGCCGTCCTCCTAACTCGACTCCAGAACTGTCGCTACGCCGTGCCGGACACCGATCCCGTGGCGAATCGGAGGCACGCGCGCATGACGTAACACAACCTTGACTTTTTCGAGGGTTTACGCTGGATCTCCTGTTCACCGGCCGACCCGTGAGCTGTCAATTACCCACGGCATCGGAAAAGATAGACGCAAATCAGCCGCCGATTTGGGAATGACTTCGGACCACGGCGGCGAAGACCGCCCAATATGAGTAGATTGCGCATCGTCTTCCTGATCCTGGCCGTCGCCGCTCTCGCTTGCCTGGGCTGGGTTCTATATGAAACCAACCGCATCGTCGTCGAACGGGTCGACCTTTCAGTCGCAGGCCTGCCGGCCGCCTTCGAAGGCTTTAGAATAGTCCAGCTTACCGACTTCCACGGCCGCCGTCTTGATCCCGCCGGGCCGGTGTTCAGGGCCGTTTCCGCGGCAGAGCCGGATATCATCGCCCTTACCGGCGATTACGTCCGCAGGACGACCGCTGAATTCGCCAACATCACCGGCCTTCTACAAGCGCTAAGCGAGATCTGCCCGGTATATGCGGTTTCCGGCAACCACGACCATTGGGCAGGCTGGGAGCAGATCGCCGCCGGGCTCGCCGAGTGCGGCGCGGCCGTGCTCGACAACGCCCACGTTATGCTTCGGCGCGCCGACGAATGTCTCATCCTCGCCGGCGTCGGCGATCCGCATACCAGGCACGACGACCTAGGCGCGGCCCTGCCGGCCGGGCCGACGGGGTGACCCGCCGATTGTTGTGTTGGTCCACTCGCCGAGTTGGTGGAGTCGAGAAAGCACGGCACCCTGGCGGGCGGCACGGTTGAGGTCGGCCGTCAGCACGATGCACCGACTGATGCAGAACTGGGGCGGATATCGGTTGCGCTGGCCGGGCATACCCACGGCGGACAGATCCGCCTGCCGGTGATCGGCGCCCTGTCCAACGCGTCGGGAAGGATCTTTCCCAGGGATTACATCTCCGGGTTGAGCGTCGAGGAAGGAGGGGCCTTGCTTTACATCTCGCGCGGGCTCGGCTTTTCCATCGTACCGTTGCGGTTTCTTGCGCCCGCGGAAGTAACGGTGATTACGCTACGCAGCTCCACAAGCCCCTGACCGCAGTCACCACGGCGGGCGTTTAGCCGCCTTCAAGGTCCCTGGCGAGCGAGCCGAGAACGCCATTGACAAACCGGCTGGACTCGGGGGTGCTGTAAAGCCTCGCGAGGGCCACCGCCTCGCTGATCAACGCAGCGACGGGCTCCTGCGTGTAGATCATCTCGTAGGCGGCGAGGCGCAACAGGTTGCGGTCGACGGCCGGCATCTGCGCCATCGTCCAACCATGAAGGTGTGGCGTGAGGATTTCGTCGACGGTCTCGAGCTGCCCGACGGTGCCGTTGACCAGGTCTTCAGCAAAGCCGTCGCGCGGCGCCCGCGGGAGGCTCTGGGAGGCGTGATCGAGCGCCTCGGCGGGCCCGGCCCTGCCTTGCTCGACAGCAAACAAGGCCCGGAGGGCCAGTTCACGAGCCGCACGTCTGCTCAAGAGCCGCTATCCCTCGCTCCACCGGTCTCGGCATCGGCCGGTCCGGCAAACCTGCTCACTCGGTGGATCCCGGCGGCAGAAACCTGTCCAGGACCTCCGCCAGATTCTCTTTGTGGTCGTCCATCCGCTTACCGACAAAGAAGCCGATCGACATACATAGCATGATGAACACAGCCCAAAGAAACCCCACCCAGATGATCAGGAGAGCGACGAAGAACCCCAGCAGGGTGCCGAGCAGCTTGCCCCGGTGATTGTCCCAGACTTCCTGTGCTATCTCCCGGAAAGACACCAGGCTTCCCTTCCCCTCCGGCTACTCGACGCGTCTTGACCGGGTCACGTTGGTTATGTTCTGGACCAGGACTTTGACCTCGGTGACGGCCACGCCGACCACGTTTTTAGTATAGTCGGTCACGGCTTGCTGAATTTCGCGGGCGGTGTCCGGCACATTAACCTCCGGACTGACGACACCCCGGATGCGGACGCCGATGCCGCCCTCGTGGCTATAGACGGTGGCGCGGATATCGCGCACGCCCTTGAGCCCGCGCGCGACCCTGGTCACAAGCGACTCGACGGCGGAGAGGGAGATCCGGACCTCGCCCAGATCTGTATCACGGATCAACGTCTGGTCAGGCCTGTCCCGCCTGAAGCCGAAGTAAAGAAACCTCAGGCTGACAACCAGCGACAGCCCGGCGAGGATGCCGACCACCCAGCGCCCGCTCGTCGCGTAGAGCAGATCCTGCACCCATCAAGCAGCCTGCCACCCGACCGCGGCCATAACCACGAAAAGGAACGAGATCACAGCCATGACCAGGGTAAGACGACCGGGATCACGCGGTCGAAAATGCCCATTGGCCACCACCACCAATGCAGCGGCAAAGCCAAGCGGGGTCTCGGTTTCCGTCTTTCCCGCGGCGCAACTAGTCGCGGAACCGCGGCTGCAGCTCCTCTTCCTTGGCGTCAGTGTGAAACGAAACCCCGGCAACGTGTACGTTGACTTCCACAACTTCCAGGTAGGTCATGCTTTCGACTGCCCGCTTGACGTTTTCCTGCACGCGGCGGGCCACTTCGGGAATACGGATGCCGTACTCCATGACCACATAAAGGTCAAGGGCCGTCTGTCTCTCTCCGACCTCAACCTTGACGCCCTTGGAGAAACTCTTCTTGCCCAGCATTTCCCTAGGCCGCTGACTACTCCGCCGCTCATAGAAGCGACACCCTCGACCTCGGAGGCCGCGTCTTGGCGATTACGCCGACGACCTCGTCGGCGATCTTGACCGAACTGCTTCCTCTCCGGTGGTCACGTCATGTTCCGCCGGCCTCACCTCTCAATCCGTCCCAATACGGTACCACCACTGGCTAAGGTTGACTTGCGCCAAAGGAAACCCCGACGGCCGCCCCCAAGAGGTGACGGTAAATACATAACACTCATACCACTGCTGCCACGCCCAGGGCAAGCAAGGGAACCTTTGGCAGGCCCTTGCCGGTGCGCCGCACCACATCTCCTCGAGGTAAGCGCCGCCCGGTGTGCGGATTCTGGCCGATATGCTTATCGCCTGCGGCGCGAGGCCCGTGCCCCGGACCACAATGTCGCCGACTCGCGCGGCATCGGACTGGGTAAGCTTGTCGGCCTTGACAACCACGGTGCACGACTGGGCCTGGACGAAGACGACGCAGTCGGGCCAATGACCTTGATCAACCCCTCAAGTTCAGGCTCCTTGCCGATCTGCTTGGTCAGCTCAAGCCATTCGTCAGCCGCCGACTTGCGTGACGCCTCATCGACTTTCGTGTTGTTGATCATCTCACGGAGGTACTCGAGCTGCTGCCCGCGCGTCCGCTCGCACTCCAGGCGGAAATCGGCAAAGAAGTCGCTCGCGGGAGCCGTCTCTCACCGCCGCCTGAGAGAGGTACCATCGTGGCAGCAGTGCTCCCGCCCGTCCCCGCCGTCTTAGGTGCCGCCCGTTCCCTGGTAAGCGGATCCGCCCCAGCCGGGTCCGGATCCACGTCAAGAGATACCCAAGTCTACCTTCTGTGTCGGTCAGAGCAAAGTAACCCAATAACAGGAGGACTACGAGAACCCCGCCGGCGAACCAGAGCCGCCGCCTACGGAACACCATCATTTCGCCCTACCTCCCCATCGTCAATACCGTGATCCGGTGCGTCGGCAGCGGGTACAACGCCTGAACGGCACGGACCAGATTGAGCCTCACCCTTGAGTCGCCGGCCCCCTGCGCGAGCACGAGGACGCCGGATACCTCAGGCCGCTGCTCCTCGGCGATCAGGGGATGCTCGCCCTGGCTCCCATCGCGCAGGATGACCGGTTGCTGCGATGCCGTCACTTCCTGCACCGTGCGCGTCGCCCCGTCGCTGTCGCGTTCCTCGGTCGTCCGGGTGTCGTTGGTCGTGTTGTGGCCGAACACGTACGCCGGCCCCTTGGCCAGCGAAACCGACACCCTGACCTGCCCGGCGCCCTGGATGCTGGACAGCAGGCGCTCAAGGTCCGCGGCGATGGCCTGCTCGTACGCACGGCCGCCGCCCGCGTCGCCTGTGCCGGACGCATACGCCCCTCCCGATACACCGCCGCTCGATAGAACGCCGTGCGCTGTAGTCGTCGACGACGAACCAGTCCCCGAAGCGCCGGTCGACGCGGTCGGGGACAAGGCGCGCTCCGGCGTCGCCAGCGCAGTGAGGCCCATCCCAACCCTGCCGGCTACCCAGAGCAGCGCGATCGCCGCCAGGCCGAACACCAGCCACCGCGTCGCAGCGCTGCTCCGGGCCGGCCGCGAGCCTATCGAGGCCTGGCCCGGACCCCCATCAACCCTATGCGCGTTACCTCCGAACAATCCCAACAAGCCCATCTCGTCCCCCTCCCCCTACCGGGGCATGATCACTTGCACCTCATCCGGGCCCAGGCGGTAGATGGCCGCAATCTGGGCCGCGAGCGCCTGGGCCGCTTCCTCTAGCCGCTTTGCAGCCTCGTCGCCGGTGCAGCCTTCAAGCACAGCCGTTGGGCGCGCGAGCACGTTGATCCGGACTCCGTCGATGCCCCCGGGCCAGCCGGCGGCCTTTGTGGTCAGCTGCACTGTCACGCCTACGTCACGCTGCCCCAGGCCGAGCGCGCTTGCAGCCAACCCGGCAATCTGCGTTTCCACGAGGGAGGCCAGGGAAGCCGGCGCCCTTTCCGAGGCCTGAGCGGCTGCGCCTTCCGGGGCGGTTTCCTGCCAGACGAAACCGGTGGCAGTTCGCTGTGCCTGCACAGCCGCCGGTGGCAGGGCCACGGGGACCTGCAGTATCCCGAACAGCGGCTTGGTCAGGGCAAGCAGGACGAACAGCCCCATGGCAAGCCTGCCGAACCGCCGGAAATCGCCCCGGGGAAGCAGGATCTCCACGACCGCGGCGAGGCCGACGACCACGATAATCTCGCGCGCCCAGCCGGCCAGGAATTGTGTGAAGGCATCCACGCCACAACCCCCTATCTGAACATGACCGCTGCGTTACCGGCGCCCATGATCATCACCATGCTGACGAACCAGGCCAGTCCCGTGCCGCAAACCGCGAGCAGGACGACGCCGAGGCAGTTGGCGATGCCGTCAAGGCACGCAACGATTTCCCGCCCTGCGACAGGCTGCGCCAGGGCGGCGGCCACCCTGTAGATCAGGATCACAGCGCCGATCTTCAGCGCGGGCAGTGCGGTCATGGCGAACACCGCAAGGCCGCCCGCGATTCCGACGGCGTTTTTCAGCACGAGCGAGCCGCCCACAACCATCTCCATCGCGTCGCCGAACATCTTGCCGATGACCGGAAGGAAGCTTGAGGCCAGAAACTTGCCTGTCCTGAACGCTACTCCGTCCGCAACCGACCCGGCCGCGGACTGCACCGTCATCACGCCAAGAAAAAGCGTGAGCGAAAGGCCGAGGGCTGTGACGGCCACCTGCCGCAGCACAGAGGCTACCCCGGTGACCTTGACCTGTGTACCGAGACTGCTGACGACCTCGCAAGCTGCGGAAACCATGACCATTGGCACAACGAGCCCGTTGCAGACAGAGGCGATAGCGTAGGTCGCGAACAGCAGCCACGGCGAAAAGAGCCCCGCCGTGACGACCGCCCCGACGCCGATCAAGAGGCTGAGGAGGACCGGCATGATCGCGCGCATGAAGTCGAGGGTCAGCCCGACATGCTCGCGTGCCGCCTCGACTGCGATCCGCAGGCCGTTGATAGCCAGACCCGCCAGGACGATACACCCGAGCAAATAGGCAACCTGCGCCACTGATTCATCGCCGAACGACGACCGTAGCGCCAGCAGCAGGCCGAGCAGCACCACAAGGGCGAGAAGGCGGCCGAGGAGGGTGGCGTTGGCGACGATCTCCTTGGCGAAATACGTCGCCAGCGCGGAGCCGAACGACCGCAGGTCCGGCCCATCGCCCTCGCCACGCAACAAGGACACCAGGTCGCGCAGCCCGATCCCCGGAAAGTCGGCGCCGAGTTCCCTGCGCAGCCCTTCAAGGAGCCTCTCGACCTCGTCCACGGGCGCCTCAGGGATTTGGAGTTCAGTGACAGGGGCCGCAGCCGCCGGGGTGCCCGCGGCCAGCACGACGGCTGCTATTGCCAGGGCGATAATTACTGCCACCTGCAGAGAGGCGGCAGCTTTTGTGGACAAGTCCTGTGGATGACTCCCCGGCGGCCGTCCGAGGAATTCCTGACGCCCGCCCGTAGGAGCCAACCGTGGCAGCAATTGCCGCCTGCAGCCCCCCATCACGGCAGCAGCCTCAGGACCACTTCGAGAACAGCAGAGACAACCGGGATGGCCATGACCATAATCAGGACCTTGCCGGCCAGTTCGACCTTGCGGCCCAGCGCCCGCTCACCTGCGTCCTCACAGACCTGAGCCCCGAAGTCGGCCAGGTACGCAACCCCGATCACCTTGAGCACGGTGTCGAGGTAGTAATGCTCGACCTTGGCCTTGACCGCGAGGTCGGATAGCACGGTCAGGGCGGGGGCCAGCGCGGTCAACGTGCTTACAAGGAGAACCGCGCCGGCCGCCAGGCTGGCGAGCACGGCGATCTCCGGCCGCTGCTGGCGAAGGACCACCAGCAGCACCAGGGAAATCGCGGCGAAGGCAAGGACGCGTTGGATGTCCACCTGGACCACCTATAGCCTGAACATGACCCTGACCGTGTTGAACAGGTCGGTGATCATCCGGATCACCATCCCCAGCACGACGACCACGCCAACCAGGGTCAGCAGTTGGGCCATTTCCTCCTTCTCCGCCTTGCGCAGGACGATCGTAAGGATGGCGACCAAGATGCCGATACCTGCGATTTTGAAGATGACATCGATCTCCATAGCGTGGTCTACCCTCTCCCATGGTTTTGTCGCTCGGCGTGGCTGGTTTCCGTCTAGAACACCAGGAGCACGAGCCCAAGCCCACCGAGGAGCCCTAGGTAGGACCAGAGCTGGCTGGTCCGGGCGGCGTCTGCCGTAGCCAGCTCCAGTCGCTCGTCAAGGGCCTTGCGCGCGAGGGTCAGGTGCGCCGATTGATCAGCCGGGTCGGTTTGGCCGAGTGTCCCCCCTACGGCCGCTAGGGCGGCCAGGTCGTCGGCGTTCAGGGCGGATCGCCTGCCGATCGCCACGATAGCGCCCGCCCAGCTCTCGGCAGCCGAATTGCGGGCAGCCAGCCCTTCGCCGACGAGACGGAACAACTCCGACCCCATGCCCATCCCCCGTGCGGCGAGCCGGCCGCAGATCTCCGGCAGCAGCGAACGGCCGTAGACAATCTCGGTTTCAAGGGCACGGAGGGCCGATCCGATTTCCCGCAACTCCCGGCAACGGTCGGTGTACCCAAGCCCCATCTCGCGCCCGCAGCAGTAAAACGCCGCGGTGGCGAGGGAGGCGATGAGAACGCGGAAGAGGGTCACGGCACTACCCTCCGCTCCGCAGGCGGGTGGGCGGCAAAGAGACGCCTTTGGAGGGATCGCTGCCGCTGAACCCCGGCGACGGCGAAGATCTCCTGTGCGTCACACACCCGGGCCAGGGTCCCCGGTCCGTGCGAACGATCGAGAAAGGCCACACGCCGGAAGTGGCCACCGGCAAGGAGGCGCAACGTTGCCGGACGCGACACCAGGTCTTCCACTCCCCAGGCGTGCGCGGTCGCCAGGACGGCGACGCCGCTGCGAGCAGCCTCTTCAATCGCGGCAACGTCGTCCGGGCGGCCGATCTCGTCAGTGGCAAGCACGTCGGGCGACATTGCGCGCAACATGACAAACATGCCGAGGGCCTTTGGGCAGGCGTCCATAACATCCGTGCATGGCCCGACGTCACGTGTCGGCATCCCGTTGCGGCTTCCCGCGACCTCGGAGCGCTCATCCACCAGCGCCACCTGCAGCGGTGGGAGTCCCAGGCCCCCTGCGCCGGAGCTCAGCTGCCGGATGGCATCCCGCAGAACCGTCGTCTTGCCGCAGCGGGGCGGGGAAACCAACAGCGTTGAGAGGACCCTGGACGACGGGCGGTCGATGACGGCCGGAAGGATACGGTCGGCCGCGCCATGCACCTCACGGGCGAGGCGAAGGCAGAAGTAGCTGACGTTTCTGAGACCGGAAAGGCGGTCACGGTCGATGACGGCCCGGCCCGCGATCCCCAGCCTGTGTCCCCCGGGAAGGGTAAGGTAACCGGAAGCGAGTTGCTCCTGCAGGGCATATGCGGAGCTCTCGGTGGCCAAATCCATCAACAGCGCCGCGTCACGGGCCGAGAACTGCAGCGCGGCGCCGGCGGTGGCGGTCGGGTTTCCGTCGGGATCCAGGAAGGCCTGCTTAAGGTGTGAGACCATCAACACCGGGCGGCCGGCACGCAGCCTGATCTCCTCGACTGACTGCCAGATATCCCGCTGCATCGCCGCGATGGCCTTTCCGATGGGCGGAGGCAGGAACGGGACCAGCTCGGCGGGCGGCGGCACGACGATTGATAGGGTCACTACCGTCCCTCCTCCATCGTGGGCCTGTACAACTTCAATAGAGGATATAGGGACAAGGGTGGGTTTATAACTTGAGCCCGCGGCCGCCGGCGAGGACGGCCGCGGGCTTGGGAAGGGCCGGATGCGGCTATTCCTTTGCCTGATGGGCCAGGTCGGTGAGTTCGTCCTCGGAATCGATGTAGGTGGCAGTACCGGGCTCGGTGCTGTGGAACACGGTGTGGCACTCGGGGCAGACCAACCTGGTGAGGATTGTGCCTTCCGAGGCAGACGTCTCGACCGTGGGATCATCTTCCGCGAGCTCCCGCGAAACCATCCCCCCGCAGTTGGGGCACACGTAACAGTCAGCGATCAGGCCGGCCGAGCCGAGGGGCTCCCCATACGGCAGGGCTCTTGCAGCCGCGTCTTCCAGTTCCGTTTCGTCGTCGCCGAAGACCTCATCCTCGAGGTCCTGCAAGTCCGTGTCGAGGACGTCGACGTAGGTCTCCAGTTCTTCCTGCCCGGATGCGAGCGATGCAATGCTGTCGGCCATTTCCCCGACGATCCCGAGCAACTCGGCGATCAGGCGGCCCTCTTTGCTGGTGGTGTCGAGCTCAAGTCCATCGGACAAACCCCGTAGATAAGCGACCTTGCTGCGACGATCGGTCATGGTCGAGGCTCCTTTCGCGCGTGGCGTCAAGACGTGCAACCGGGGCCGCCGCCTCGCATCAGCCCTGCCCAATGCGAGGCAGCCCCGGTTGCTCAATACTCTGGACCGTTCGTCAGGTTTGGCTCGACTGGCGATCCCGGCTTATTATTCGCCTGCGCGCGCTACGTCAAACAGCGAGGGAGCCTTCCACGATCCGGTCATGCTCGCTCGATGTACTGGCCGGTCCGCGTGTCAATGCGCAGCACATCGCCTTCATTAATGAAGAACGGCACTTGCACGACGAGGCCGGTCTCGAGTTTGGCGGGCTTGCTGCCCCCCGAGGCCGTGTCGCCGCGAAT
The DNA here is from genome assembly GCA_040766985.1 of Bacillota bacterium. Classification (GTDB taxonomy): domain Bacteria; phylum Bacillota; class Sulfobacillia; order JAUYEG01; family JAUYEG01; genus JAXGPL01. The sequence goes on along the minus strand of JAXGPL010000025.1, from coordinate 9,031 downwards.
GCCCGGATCGGTTTCCGTAACCGTCAATTCGACGGAATTTGGCAGGTCGACGCCGATCATCCGGTCCTTGTGCCGGACGGCGGTGACCATCATTTCCTCCTTTAGGTAGAGCGCCTGGTCGCCGAGGTCGGCGGCGGACAGGATGACCTGCTCGAAGCTCTCGTTGTCCATGAACGTGAAGTCGTCGGCAGTGCGGTAGAGGAACTGCATGTCCCGGCGTTCCAGGTGCGCACGCTCCACTTTCTCGCCTGCGCGAAAGGTCCGCTCGGTGACGCCCCCGGTCTCGACGTTCTTCAGCTTGGAGCGTACGAAGGCGGCTCCCTTACCCGGTTTGACGTGGAGGAATTCGACAACCACGAAGATCTGGCCGTCGAGCTCGATGGTAACGCCGTTGCGAAAATCGTTGACCGAAATCATACATGACCTCCTACCGCACCTCGATAAGTTCCTTTGGCGACCGGGTCAAGACCCGGCAACCCGTATCCGTCACCACGACAAGGTCCTCAATCCGTACCCCGCCCCACCCGGGGACGTACACCCCGGGCTCGACCGAAGTGACCATCCCCGGCCGGAGCAACGATTCGCTCGCCGGCGATAGACGCGGACCCTCGTGGATCTGCAGTCCCACGCCGTGGCCCAGGCCATGGCCGAAGTGGTCGCCGTGTCCTGCCGCCGCGATGATGTCGCGGGCGGCGGCGTCAGGCTCTTTGCCCGAGATCCCGGCCCTGACCGCAGCCAGGCCTGCCAACTGGGCGCGGTGAACCAGGTCGTAGACCTCCCGCTGCTCGGCGCTGGCCCTGCCCACTACTACCGTGCGAGTGATATCGGAGCAATAGCCGTCGACCGTCGCCCCGAAGTCCATTGTCACAAACTCGCCCTCGCCGATCACCCGTTCCGACGCCCGGCCGTGCGGAAGCGACGACCGCGGTCCGGAAGCCACGATCGTGTCGAACGACGGCCTCGTTGAGCCTCCGGCGCGCATCGCCGCTTCAATGGCTGCGGCGACAGTCAGTTCGGTGACTCCTGCGCGGATTACGCCGTCCGCGAGGACCTTGGCAAAGGCCGCGTCAGAGCACTCCACGGCAGCCTCAAGCCGGTGGATCTCGGCGTCGTCCTTGCAGAGGCGCATAGCCTCGACCAAGCCAGCCGTGGCGCACAGGGTCACTCCGGCAAGGGCCTCGGCAAGCCTGTCATGCTCTGCGACAGTAGTGTGCTCAGCCTCGATGCCGAGCCGGCAGACGTCCAGGTCGACGATGATGTCGGCAAGCGTGGTCAAGTAAGGCGCCCCGTGCTTGACAACCTGGAATAAAGGCGCCTGGGACGCGGCCTGCTCGACATACCGGAAGTCGGTCAGCAGAAAGGCTTTGTCCGGCGCCAGCAAGACGTATCCCGAGCTGCCCGTGAAACCGGTCATGTAGGTACGGTTGTGAGGGCTCGCGATCAGCATCGCACCGAGCGGGGATCCGGTCCCTGCTCCGGAGGCCATCGCCTCACGGATGAGACCAAGGCGAACATCGTTCATCTGTCATCACCTATCCAGCATAATAGCAGTTTTTGGCGCGGCGCCCAACTACCGGAGGGGAGGTCGTGGCGTAACCACGACCTCCCCCGTTGGTTGATGCCGCGATCGTTGCCCTGCCCTGACCTGCTAACGGCGCCTCGTCGCCAGGTGAATCGGCTGGCTGTCGATGCCGTGCGCCGCCTCCATGAAGGCCTCCGACAGGGTCGGGTGGCCATGGAGCATCGGATTCGCGATATGCTCTGCCGTAACCCCAAGAGACATCAGCTGCGCGGCCTGGAGTACCAGGTCGGTCGCCCTAGGACCGAGGACGTGAACACCGACGACCTTCCCGTCCGGGTCGGCGACTACCTTGACCAGGCCGTCTGTTTCGCCGAGGGCCATTGCGCGGCCGTTGGCCGAGAACGGGAACTTGCTGACCCTGACGTCGCGACCGGCGTCTTTGGCCTCCTTTTCGGTGATGCCGACCGAAGCGATCTCGGGGATGGAGAACACGCACTGCGGGACGATCGAGTAATCGATCCTGACGTCGTGGCCGGCGATTACGTCCGCGGCCACGATTCCCTCGGCGGAGGCCACGTAAGCGAGCCAGAAGAGGCCGCAGACGTCACCAATGGCGTAGATCCCCGGAACGTTGGTCTGCATCCTTTCGTTGACCTTGATTCCCTTGCGGTCGTGGGCGATGCCGAGGCCGGCGAGATCGATCCCGCCAAAGTTGGGCACGCGGCCCATCGCAACGAGGATCTGGTCGGCCTCAAAGCGGACTTCCTTGGTCTGCTCGCCCTTGCGCTCTTCGGCGACCAGTTCTTTGCGGCCGTTGGGCAGGGCGTTGATCTCCTTCATGTAAATGCCTGTGTTGATGTTGATTCCCTTGCGCTTGAGCAGGATCGCCAGGCGCTGTGCCAGTTCGGGATCGGCCTCGGGCAGGATGCCGGGCGACCGCTTGATGCACGTCACGTTGCTGCCGAACGCGTTGTAGATGCACGCGAACTCGATGCCCAGCACGCCGCCACCGATGACCAGCAGGTCCTTGGGGACCTCCTGCAGTGAGAGCGCATCGGTGCTGTCGATGGTGTTCTTCCACTGCTCCTGCGGGACCGGCGGCATCTGCGCGTTCGATCCGGTGGCGATGACGATGTTCTTGGTTTCCAGGGTCTCGTAGCCGCCGTCCCTGAGTGCCACGGCGACAACCCCCGGCTTTGGTATCGAAGCCTTGCCGTCGTAGAAATCCACGCCGTTGGCCTTAAGCAGCTGACCGACTCCGTTAGTCAGGTTGAGAACAATCTTGTCTTTGCGGGCGACAACCCCCGGCAGGTCGAGCGAAACATCGCTCGCATTGACGCCGTAATCTGCGCCGTGCCTGGCGTCCAGCAGTACCTCGGCGCTACGGACCATTGCCTTCGTCGGAATGCATCCCCGGTTGAGGCAGGTTCCCCCCACCCGGTCCATTTCCACCAGGGCCGTTTTGAGCCCGTTCTGCGCGGCGCGGATCGCCGCTACGTACCCGCCGGGGCCTCCCCCGATCACGATTGCGTCGTACATTGCGTTACCTCCTCATCGTCCATTCCTGTTGCGTGTACTTGCTGTGGAGAAGCTGCCTTGCCAGGTCTATCTCCTCGCGCGTGTAGCCTGCGAAGAACAGGCTCAACCCGAGGGCCTTCGCCATGCCGCAGGTCAATGCCCTTTCGACTTCGCCGGGCGCCGGGCGCCTTCCCATCTGCTCGGAAACCGAAGTCACACGCGCCTGGAGTGTCTCCGCCAGGGCCTCCCGCCGGCCTTCGTCGCGGACGCAAAGCAGCCCGGCGAGGCGCACGGGATCAAAGCCCACGAGCAGCGACCCGTGTTGGAGAATGACGCCGTCGTGGCGGGTCTGGGCGCTGCCGACGATCTTGCGCCCTGCGACGACGGTCTCATACCAGGATGGCGCATCGAAACACGCAGCGTGCATGCCGTCGGCACTCTGCGGTGTGCGTCCCCGGCCCCGCCGCGGCGTGGCCTGCTCGCCCTGGATTCCCAGATAGGCCAGACCGGCGAGGATCCCTTGGCTGAGGGTGTGGTAGGTTTCGAGGACGCTTCCGGCAAGGTAATCCTGGCTGATCACAATGCTGTAGGTCACCTCGTCGTCGTGCAGCACGGCCCGGCCGCCGGTCGGTCGGCGCACGACATCGACGCCGGCGGCGGCGCACGCGGCGAGATCGACCTCGGGGGCCGCGCGCTGGAAGTACCCGAGCGACATGCAGGCGGGCCTCCAGCCGTAAAACCGCAGCGTGGGCGGCAAGCCCCCGGCAGCGTGGCAGGTCATGACGGCGTCGTCGAGGGCCATATTCAGCGCGCCCGGGTGCGCGGCGTCCAGGATCACACGCCAGGTCTTGCCCCTCACTGCGACAAACCTCCCTCCCGCCCGCTGCCTTCGGCGAGCGCGAGTACCGGAGCCATTGCCTCACGGAGTTCGTCCGCGGTCAGCGGACGCGGGTAGTTGTATGGAACCTGCCCCGGCCGTTCGTTGTAGTAGGGCCTATTGCAGTCAGGGCAGCCGGTGGTCCGGAATGCTTCTCCCTGAGCCAGGGCATCCCACAGCTCACAGGCCGCAAGGCCAAGGCCGCTGAGCATGCCGGTCACGGTGTCGTAGGCGAAGTGCTCCGCCCGCGCCCTGCCCTGCCGGATCAGTTCCGCGGCCGCCTGAACCCGCCGGTATGCCGCCATCTCCGGCGGCGAAACGCGCTCCATCCGGGTGCCCCGGACGGGAGTAAACGCAAACAAGCCGACGGTGATTCCACGATCTGTGCACCACTGGATCATCCGCAAGAGCTCGGCCTCGGTCTCACCCAGGCCCGCGATCAAGTGGGTGCTCACCCTGCCGGGGAACGCCTGAGCAGCCGCCGCAAGGAACCGGAGCGTCGCCTCGATGTCGCCGCGTTTGGCTTCCCTGTAGACCTGTGGCGAAGCCGCGTCGACCGCGATGCCCGCCCGGTCGAGGCCGGACCTGTACAACTCCTCCAACTCGGCAAGGTGACGCGTGTAGACCGACGCCGACAGGGGGACCCCTGCAGCCTCCTTGAGCTGCGGCAGGACCTCGCGCAGGCAGTCGAGCGAATCTCTCCCGGCCACCGTTTGCACGCATACCCGCTTGACCAGGCCGTTTGCCGAGGCCCGTGCCAGGGCCGGCAGCAGGCTCGCGAGGGGATACTCGGGCCACGTGACACGCGAGAGAACCCCGGCACGGCCCTCCGCTCCCCTGGCCTGGGCGCAAAATGCGCAGTCCCGCGGGCAATGCTCGCCGATCATCAGGTAGGCTGTGGTCGGCGGCGTCTTTGAGCGGACCGGCTTGAGGCCCAAAAGGCCTGCAGTGCCCTCGGAAACCCTGATCGTCTTCACAGCACGCAGCACTCCCGGCGCTCCTCAATCACCAGGCCGAGGCGCAGCGCCTCCTCAACCGCGCTAGGGGCAGGCTGGACGATCGACTGCACCCCGGCGCGGACTGCCAACGGGTCGAGCAGGCTCCGGTACGTCCCGCCGGGCCGCATGCAACCCAGCCCACTGCGCGCTTTGGGCATGTGCGTGCGGGCAAAGGCGAGCAACTCTGCGACCTCCCCCGCCGGCGGTGGCTCCGCGTGGGCGAACTCAGTACCCCTGGTGGGGATCAGCACGATCAAGACTAACTCATCGCAGCCGGCCGCAGCCGCAATCCTCACTGCCTCCCACTCACCCGCAGACGTCCGCCGTGCAGGCCGGCCCGCACGGGCGGGACCCCACGGACGGGCCTTCGCAGGGCGTCCAGCGAACGACGGTAGTCCACCACCTTCCGGTCGAGATGGAGGACCTCCCGGATCGTATCGTCGTCCCCGACGACGTCGAACGAAACGGCGTCCGCCAGCCCGGATAGGGCGCTCGCCTCTTCCTCGCCGACCAGTCCCACGTGGAAATTGAGCCTACCGCGGCGACCTAGGACGGTCAGGTCGGGAAGGTGGTCCATGAACGGAACACGCCCGGTGGCCGCAACGCAGCCGCCGCTTACCAGAAAACTCGTTGCGGCCCCCGCGCGCGCGGTCCTGCCGGCCAGGGCTTCGCCGAGCGTCGCCATGTGCTTGAGATAGTGGCCACCGCAGTGCGCGCAGCCAAGGGAGCATGACGCGCCGGTCAGGCTGACCGGCAGGGTGTCCGCCGGGCGCACAAAGGAAATGACGGGCGGGAAGGCGGCCACGCGTGCCGCCCACGCCCGCTCAAGGGAGGAAGCAAGAGCGGATGACGCTGAAAGCAACCCCTGCCACGTAAGGGGGGCGCCCAAGATCCGGGCGCCCCCCTCTTCCCTGGCGGAAGCCTCTTGCCGGGGCTCCCCACGCACTAGAGGGCTACTCCTTGGTCCAGCGCAGGTTGGGCTTGCGGTTGGCGACGATCTCGTCGAGCCTGCCCACCGGCGTCGTATGCGGAGCGTCCTTGACCTTCTCGGGGTCCTCGGTCGCTTCGCGGTCGATTTCTTTGAGGATGCTGATGTAACGGTCGAGCGTCTCTTTGCTCTCGGTCTCGGTAGGTTCGATCATCATGGCCTCGTCGACGATCAACGGGAAGTAGTTGGTCGGCGGGTGCATGCCGAAGTCGAGTGTCCGCTTGCTGATGTCCAGCGTGCGGACGCCGGAACGCTGCTTTTGCCAGTTGCCGGAGATGACGAACTCGTGCTTGCAGTACCGGTCATACGGCAAGAGGTAGTACTTCTTCAGCTCGGCCATGAGATAGTTGGCATTGAGTACCGCATCCTCGGTCGCCCGCTTGAGACCGGCCGCACCGAGTTCGCGGATGTAGGTGTAGGCTTTGGCGACGACACCGACATTGCCGTAGAACGAACGCACCTTGCCAATCGACTGCGGCCTGTCGAAGTCGAGGTAGTACTTGGTCCCGTCGAACTCGACCGTCGGAACGGGCAGGAACGGGATTAACCGCTCCCTTGACGCCGACGGGGCCCGACCCGGGGCCGCCTCCCCGTGCGGAGTGGAGAAGGTCTTGTGCAGGTTGAAGTGCATCACGTCGAACCCCATGTCGCCGGGCCGCATCCACCCGAGGGTGCCGTTAGCGTTGGCCCCGTCATAATAGAGCAGGCCGCCCGCCTGGTGGATCAGCTTCGCGATGACGTGGATGTTCTCGTCGGAGAGGCCGAGCGTGTTGGGATTGGTGAGCATGATCGCCGCGACATTGTCGTCGAGTTCGGCCTTGAGGGCTTCGAGATCGACGCCACGCGCGTCGGACTTGACCTCGACGATTGTGCAGCCGTTCATGACCGCCGTAGCCGGGTTGGTGCCGTGCGCCGGTCGGAACGATGACCCTGGTGCGGTGGCCCTGCCCGATCGACTTCAGGTACGCCCGGATAATCGCCAACCCTGTGAACTCGCCGTGTGCGCCCGCGGCCGGCTGTAGCGTGAACTTGTCCATGCCGCCGATCTCGCACAGGAACTGCTGCGCCTCGTACAGCATCTTGAGCATGCCCTGGGCGCCGTCCTCCTGGACGTAGGGGTGCACGTTGGCGAATCCGCCGAGGTTGGCCATCTCTTCGTTGATCTTGGGGTTGTACTTCATCGTACACGAGCCGAGCGGGTAGAAATCGATGTCCACGCCGTGGTTCAGCTGGGACAGCCGGATATAGTGGCGGGCCACATCGACCTCGGAAACCTCAGGCAACTCGGCGGCCTTCTCCCGCAGTGTCTGTCCCGGAACGAGCGTGGCCGGGTCCTGTGCGGGCACATCCAGAGCCGGCAGTGAGTAAGCCGAGCGGCCGGGTGAGGAGAGTTCGAAGATCAGAGGCTCAAGGCGCTTCACTTGCTCACCACCTCCAGGGCCGCGACGAGGTTGTCGATCTCGGCTTTGGTCCTCTTCTCGGTCACCGCGAACATGGCGACGCCCTTGAGCTCAGGGTAGAAGCGCTCGACGTCGAGCGGGCCGAGGATCTTGCGCTGAGCGAGGGCCTCCTGTAACTGCTTGGGCGGCACCGGTGTTCTGAACATGAACTCGTTGAAAAACGCCTTGCCGTATACCGGCTCGAAGCCGGGCAACTGCGCGATCTTGGCCTGCGCGTAATGGGCCTTCTGCAGGCACTGGTCCGCAACTTCCTTGATGCCTTCCTTGCCCATCGTGGCCATGTACACGCCTGCCGCGAGGGCGCACAGGGCTTCGTTGGAGCAGATGTTGGACGTCGCCTTCTCGCGCCTGATGTGCTGCTCGCGCGTCTGCAGTGTCAACACGAAAGCACGCTGGCCGCGGTTGTCAACGGTCATGCCGCTCAGCCGGCCGGCCATCCTGCGCTGGAACTTCTCAAGGCATGCAAAGTAGCCCAGGTACGGGCCTCCGTAGTACAGAGGCAGTCCAAGGGGCTGGCCCTCGCCGCAGACCACGTCCGCGCCATACTCGCCTGGGGGCTTGAGCATGCCGAGCGCGATGGGGTTGGCGTTGACCACGAACAGAGCACCCTTGTCGTGCGCAACCCGGGCCAGCTCCGCCAGCGGTTCGATCTCCCCAAAGAAGTTGGGGTACTGCACGATCACGCACGTGGTCTTGTCGGTGACCAACTCCGCGAGCCTGGCAACGTCCGTTGTGCCGTCGTCCTTGACCGGGGCCTCGGCGAACGTGACGCCCTGGCCTTGGGTGTACGTCTTGCACACGGCGCGGGTGTCCGGGTGGACCGCCCGCGAAATCACGACGTGCTGCTTGCGGTTCGTTGCCATGGCGAGGAGAATCGCTTCGGCCGTCGCGGATGAACCGTCGTACATCGAAGCGTTGGCGACATCCATCCCGGTCAACTCGGCGATCATCGTCTGATACTCGTAGATCGTCTGCAGGGTCCCCTGGCTGACCTCAGGCTGGTACGGCGTGTACGCGGTGTAGAACTCGCTGCGCGCGATGATCTGCGGCACAACCGCGGGGATGTAGTGGTCGTAGGCTCCGCCCCCGAGGAAACAGGCGTAGTTGTCGACGTTCCAGTTCTGCGCCGCCAACCCGCCGATGTAGGTGCGCAACTGCTGCTCGGCCATCGGCGCGGGGAGGTTGAGCTCCCTCTTCAGCCGGGTCTGCTCGGGAATGTCCGCGAACAGGTCGGCTATGCTCTTTGCCCCGATGGCCGCCAGCATCGCCTGGCGGTCGCGATCGGTGTTGGGGAAATAGCGCATCTTAGTGATGTCCCGCCTTTGCTTCTTCCTCGGCGTGCTTCTCGTAGGCCTGGACATCCATCAGGTTGTCTAGCTCGGCGGCATCCGCCAGTTCGATTTTGATGATCCAGCCCTCGCCGTGCGGGTCGGAGTTGATCGTCCCCGGCTCGTCGTTGAGCTTGTCGTTGATCTCGACGACCTTGCCGCTGACCGGGGAATAGCAGTCGGAAACAGCTTTGACCGATTCGACGACACCGAACGGCTCAAACTGCTTGACTTCCTGGCCGATCTCGGGCATCTCGACGAACACGATATCGCCGAGCTGATCCTGCGCATAGTTGGTGAGCCCGACGTACCCCGCGTTGCCCTCAACCTTGATGTACTC
>JAXGPL010000024.1:0-31691 GCA_040766985.1 Bacillota bacterium | reverse complement strand
AGCTGGAGCAGGTGACGTTCGGCAAGTGCGAAGACTTCGGGCACGCCGGCGACCATGCCGTCTGGACCCCTGACGGCCAGCACGTCATCTACGCGTCCAACCGCGACGGGGCGGGATACCGGCATCTGTGGGCCCTCGAGGTTGCGACGGGGGAGAACCGCCAGCTCACCTTTGGGAAAACCACAGACGTCCAGCCGCACGTTTCGCCCGACGGCGCGCAACTGGCCTTTGTGCGGTGCGATCCCTACCGGCATACCGGCATCTGGGTCGCTCCGTTGGCGGAGCCCGAACAAGCCCGCCAGTTGACATACGGCATGCCGGCCGCCTGGACCCCGGAGAACCAGGTCAAAGCCCAGGAGGTGACATACGAGGGCGCCCTCGGCTGGCAGATCAACGCGCAGCTATACCTGCCGCACGGATTTGCTCCCGACTCCGGCCGCCGCTATCCGGCCCTGGTGTGGGTACACGGCGGACCGATCCGCCAGATGCGGCCGACATGGCACCCAATGCATTCGTACGCCCTGTTCCACGCCTATCACCAGTACCTCTTGCATCGGGGCTATGTCGTCCTGGTGATCAACTTCCGGGGAGGCATCGGCTACGGCAGGGAATTCCGGCACGGGCTTTACCACAAGATGGGCGTCGACGACGTCATGGATGTCGTCCAGGGGGGCCGCTACCTCAAGTCGCTGCCGTACGTCGACCCGGAGCGAGTGGCCGTCTGGGGCCTCAGCTACGGCGGGTATATGACGCTGCACTGCCTTACGCAGTACCCCGAGGAGTTCGCGATGGGAGTCAACATCGCCGGGATCTGGGATTTCGCCCAGTGGACCAAGTGGGTCCAGAAACGCCACGGGCGGGGCGGCGGTTTCCAGGCGTATTTCGGCGGCGAGCCCGAAGATCGTCCGGAGCTTTACGCGCAGGGATCGCCGTGCACCTTCAAACGGGGTCTCAAGCGCCCGCTGATCAACCTCCAAGGGACCGACGACGCCAACGTGGACTTCGGGCAGCTTGACCGCATCGTGCTCGACTGCGTCGAGATGGGGGTGGAGTACGAAGCCTATTACTACCCCAAAGAGGTGCACACTTTCCGGCACAAGCGCACGTGGCGCGACGCGTTCCCCAAGATTGAGCGGGAGTTCGAAAGGCGCCTCAAGCCATAGCCCGGGCCTCGGCAGGCCGGAGGCCGGCACTGTTCTGCTAAACCAAAGTTCTCACGCTGCGGCTTGCCGGTTTCATCAGCGCCGCGCGGGACAAGGATATGGGAGAATCCAACGCCGTAAGGGGGCGACGCCTTGGGTATCGTCAATCAAGACCTGTTAAGGCGGGCTTTGAGCGCAGCCAAAGCCGACTACTGCGAGATCCGGGTCGAGGAGTCGCAGCAGACCGGAGTGACTTTCAGGGGCCGCGACAACCGCCACGTCACATCCGAGATCATCGCCGGAGGCAACGTGCGCGCGCTGGTCAAGGGGGGGTGGGGGTTCGTGTCGTTCAACCGCCTTGACGACCTGTCGCGCAAGGTCGAGGAAGCGTGCGCCCAGGCCGCCATGCTGGGCGAACGCCTTGAGCGTAAGGTCGAGCTCGCACCGGTCGAACCAGTCGAGGCCGAGGTGCCGGGGCGTTTTGTCAACGACCCGACAGCCCTGCCGCTGGCCCGCCGTGTCGAAGTGATGCAGCGCTACAACGAACTGCTGCTCGCACAGCCCGAGATCGTCTCAACGGCGGTCTTCTACTTCGACAAGCGGACGTCGCTGGCGTTCGCTAACAGCGAAGGGGCTTACATCGCGCAGGAGAAGCTCGACCTGGCCTGCCGCCTCGCCCCGATGGCCTCGCGCGGGGCCGCGTCGACCCAGGCCGACGTCTCGCGGGGCTCCAACCGGGACTACGGGGTCGTGTACGGCCTCGAGGACGAACTCATCGAGGCTGCGGCAGCCGCCAGGTCGATGCTCGACGCGCCGGTGGTCAGGGCAGGGGAGTACACCGTGATCCTGGACCCGGAGATGGCGGGCATCTTCATCCACGAAGCCTTCGGCCACCTCAGTGAGGCCGACCAACTCAGCGAAAACGAGAAGATCAAGGAGTTGCTGACGATCGGCACCCGCTACGGGCCGCCCGACCTGGACGTCTTCGACAGCGGTATCGAGGGCGGCAACCGCGGCGAGGCGGCCTACGACGACGAAGGGGTTCCCATGCAGCGCACCTATCTGATCAAGGGCGGAGCCGTCGCGGGACACCTACACTCCCGGGAAACCGGCGCCCTGATGGGCGAATCCCCGACGGGCAACGCCAGGGCCATCTCGTACCGGTTTCCGCCGATCGTCCGGATGCGGACGACCTGCATCGCGCCGGGCAAAGCAAGCTTCGCGGAGATGCTCAAGGGCATCGACCTTGGGATTTACGTGCGCGGGGCCTACGGGGGGCAGACCAACGGGGAAATGTTCACGTTCATGGCTACCCGGGCCAACATGATCCGCGGTGGCGAAATGGCCGAAACCGTCCGCGACGTTAACCTCAGCGGCAACGTCTTTGCCACCCTCGAAGCCATTGACATGATCGGGAGCGACTTTCAGGTCAACAACTCGGCCGGTGGCTGCGGCAAGGCCATGCAATCGCCGCTCGCCACCGCGGAAGGCGCGCCGCACGTTCGGATCCGCGGCGTCGTCGTGGGAGGTGAGGGCGAATGAGCTACCGCCAACTGGTCGAAAAGGCTGCGGCGCAGGGCCTGACGGGGACCGTCGTGCAGTCGGAGGCGCGCACCAGCCTGGTCACGTTCGAGTTCAGCCGGCTCAAGGGGCTCGAGAGCACGGAGGAACTGTCGACCGTCGTCCAGGTGATCAAGGACGGCAAGCTCGGTATCGCTGCATCGAGCAGGGCAGGGGGCGGTGGCGACGAACTGCTCGCCAACGCCGCGGAGGTCTCGGAGTTCGGCGCTCCGGTGCAGTACGGCCTGCCGCAGGCCCAGGCGCGGTCACAGCCGGTGATGTACGACCCCGCGGTGGCCGCTCTCGATCCCAAAACGCTCATCGGCTACGGCGAGCAGGCGACCGGTTTCCTTAAGAAGCTCCACCCGGACATCCAGGTTCTCTGCATGATGGACCGCACCGTGATGCGTAAGACCGTCGCCAACACCGCCGGCCTCGACGCCGGCTGGGACAAGACCGCCTTCGAGTTGTACGTACGCATCGAGTTGGTGCAGGGTAAGGACTTTCTTTCGGTCGGCGAAGGCATCGCGACCACCCGGATGGACTTCGACCTTGACGGGACTCTGAACAATATCGCGGACGACTTCGCCGCGGCGCAGCGCGTGGTCGGCGTCAAGCCGGGGGCATACGATGTCCTCTTCCGGCCGGTGGCGCTCGAATACCTGGTTTCCCCCGTGCTGTCGTGCGTCGACGGCGGGGCCGTCGTGCGCGGGGTCAGTCCCCTGGCCGGGCGGATCGGCGAGGAGATCCTGCCGCCCCTCTTCACCCTGGTGGAAGACGGCGCTCTGGACGGCGGCGTCGGCAGCGCCGTGTACGACGACCAGGGAGTCGCGTGCCGGCGCAACATCCTCGTCAAGGGCGGTGTGCTGCAGGAATACCTGCTAGACCTGGATTCAGCCGCCCGCCTCGGTCGGAGGCCCACGGGCACTGGCGGCCTGACCCGCCCGCGCGCCAACAACGTCCTGCTCCTGCCCGGCGCTACGCCTTGGCGGGAGATGCTGGCGGGCATCGAGCGGGGCATCGTGATCGACGAAACCATCGGCGCCTGGGCCGGCAACCCCTACAGCGGCCAGGTCAGTGGCAACATCGGCCTCGGTTTCCTGGTCGAGAACGGCAAAATCGTCGGACGCGTCAAGGATTGCATGTTCAGCATCAACGTCTTCACGCAGCTAAAGACCCAGCTCAAGGCCCTTAGTTTGGAAACCAAAGCCCTCGGCACGCACATCCTGCCCTGGGCCCTGGTCAGCGGGGTGTCGATCTCGACAAGGCAGGGCTAGGCTTGGTCAACATCGCAGCAATCCACGGTGTGAGGTGCTCAGCAGATGCACGACGAACGCGACGGCGACGAGACGCTTGCAGTGTTGAACGCCAGGCTGGCCCAGGCCTGCCGAGAGGATCCCAAGAACCGCCTGCCCGCGTACGGCGGCATGCGGATCTACGACGATCCGCTCGTGGGAGTGGCGGCTGCCGCCGACCCACTTTACCTCAAGCTCAAGCAAACTGACGTCATCGGCCCACAACACATGACGCCGGGCGAATGGCTTGAGGGGGCGAGGTCGGTCGTCTCGTACTTCTTGCCGTTCTCGCAGGGTATCCGCGCGCCCAACCGCAGGCCGGGCATGGTCGCGGCAGAGTGGGTGGCGGGGCGTTTCGAGGGCGAGGCGTTCAACAATCACCTGCGCGACCTGCTTGCCGAGTGGATACGCGAGTTGGGCGGCGAGGCAGTCGTCCCCTGCCACACGGATCGCTACCGGATCGTCGCGCGCCGCGCGAACTGGTCCGAGCGCCACACGGCCTTCGTCGCCGGGCTCGGGACGTTCGGCCTGAGCAAGTCGATGATCACCGCGCGCGGTTCGGCCGGCCGGTTTGGCAGCGTCATAGCGACGCTCGAGCTGCCCGCGACGGTGCGGGACTACGAGGGGCCCTATGACCGGTGCCCATGGTTGGCCAACGGAACGTGTGGAGCGTGCATCGACCGTTGCCCGTCCGGGGCCATCAAATCAGGCGGCAAGGACGCCGCCGCCTGCGCCCACTACCTGGACCACGTTGTCAAGCCGCTGTACGACTCAAGGTACGGCTGCGGGAAGTGCCAGACCGGCGTGCCGTGCGAAGCGGGCATTCCCAAGCGCGACATGCCGGTCTTACACCGTGACAACGGGTAAGGCGAAGAGGTATTTGGCCACGGGACCCGTCCTTCCCACCCGCCCCAGGCCTCTTGACATTGCGATCCTCGGCCTGGGCAACGTGGCCTCCGCCCTGTGTCGTCTGCTGGCCGACGGGCACGGGCGGGATCCACATGGGCGGGAGCTGTTCCGGATTGTCGCGGCTGCCAGCCGCAGAAGGGGCGTCCTGATGTGTCCGGATGGGGTCGATGCAGCCGAACTGGTCGTGGGCGCAGCTGGTCCTTCTACGGGCGCGGCGGGTCCTTCCACGGGCGCAGCGGCCCCTTCCGTCGATGCAGCGGCTCCGGCCGTCGATGCAGCGCCCCCGGCCCTGGGAGGAGCGGATCAAGCCGCCGGCTTCGCTCCCTGGCCGCAGGGGTGGGACGGCGCGGACTTCGCGCGTAACGTCAGCGCGGATGTGCTCGTCGAGTTGACCACTCTTGACGTTTCGTCCGGACAGCCGGCGATCCGCCATATTGAGGAGGCCCTGCAGTCCGGCAAACACGTCGTGACCGCGAACAAGGGCCCGATCGCATGGGCCTACCGGCGCCTTGAGGCGCTGGCCCGCAAGCACGGCCGCAGGTTCTTGTTCGAGGCCACGGTCATGGACGGCGCTCCGGTGTTTGGGCTCTACCGGCACTGCCTGCGCGGGTGCCGTGTCACGGGCATCAGCGGTATCCTCAACAGCACGACCAATGTTATCCTCGGCCGCATTGCCGCCGGCGACTCATATCGCGAGGGCCTAGCCACAGCCCAAGCAATGGGCGTTGCGGAGGCTGACCCCACGCTGGACGTCGACGGCTGGGACCCGGCGGCCAAGCTCTGTGCCCTGGCAAATGTGCTCATGGGGGCCGAACTTACCCCGCTGCAGGTCAGACGGCTGGGGATCCGACACCTCACGCCGTCGCACGTTCGAGCCGCCGGTTCGCGCGGCGCCGTCATCAAGCTGGTACTGCCGCGCCCAGCGGTCAACGGGGGACGCTGATCTGCTGTTGACAGTCGGCCCCGAGGAAGTCCCTGCCGGTCACCCTTACGCGGCCGTAGCGGGCACATCCTCAATCCTGACGGTTTCCACCGACCTGCTCGGCGACCTGACAATCACGGAGCAGGCGCCGGGGTTGCCGCAGACGGCGTATGGGGTACTGCTCGACTTGCTGGAGTTAGCCGGCCCGGTTCAACACGCTTGCGGCCACCCGGTTGTACCCACTCACTGTGTCTGACCCCTCAGTCCTGGTTCGTTCCCGGTGCAGTGTGCGTAGTTCGATGTTTGCCATGCCGCCCGGCCGTGTAACTGGAAACCAGCTCCGCTGTGATACCATTGGGTGGGACAGCGACCCGGAACCGCCGTCGCTAGGGCTGGACCCGGCGCAGGGCGGTTTCCACATGGGAGATGGATGTGCGATGAGCGCAAAGGCGAGGCCGGGGGCGAGGTTGCTGGCATTGATCAGATGGTTCCGCGAGCCTGTCAGCGGGCTGACGCATCTGGCTGCGGCAGGACTGTCTCTGGCGGGCCTGATCGTGCTGGTTGTTCTGTCGGTGCGGCGGGGGACCGTGTGGCACACGATCTCGTATGCGGTGTTCGGGGCGAGTTTGGTGTTGCTCTACACCGCCAGTTCGCTGTACCACTTGCTGCCGCTATCGCCGCGTGGGGTGACGATCCTGAGGCGGATCGACCACATGATGATCTACGTCCTGATCGCGGGCAGCTACACGCCGTACTGCCTCGTCGCCATGCGCGGGGTTTGGGGGTGGACGCTGTTCGCAGTGGTCTGGCTGCTGGCGGCGGGCGGGATCGTGCTTAAGGTGTTCTGGATGAACGCCCCACGCTGGGTCTCGGCTGGCTTCTACCTGGGCATGGGCTGGATGTGCGTCATCGCCGGCGGCCCGCTGATGCGGACGGTGCCGGTCCCCGGGCTGGTCTGGCTCGCGGTGGGTGGGCTGTTCTACACGGTCGGCGCGGTGTTCTACGCAACGAAGTGGCCTCGCCTTGTGCCAGGGGTTTTTGGTTTCCATGAGGTATGGCACCTGTTTGTCATCGCGGGCAGCGTGAGCCACTTCCTGTCGGTGTACCAATTGCTGCGGCCTGCGGCGTAGGGCGGCGGCGGGGCGGTCTGGCTGCGGGGCGGCGGCTGGACGGTCTGGCTGGACGGTCTGGCTGCCGGGCGTGGTGCGATGCGACGGCGATATGATGTGGCGATGCGATGCGCCGGGCGATGGCGATAGCGATGCGACGGGCGATGGCGATGCGATGCATTTTGACCCCTAGGTGGGCGAGGGAAGGGTGAAACTGCCATCGCACGACAGGCATCGTCCGTGGCAGATTGCCACATAGGTACCCCTGACGGCGGCCATCTGCTGCAAACTGCATCACACCGCCGCCACCCTAGGATGTTTCTGTCATCACACAGGGTACTAGCTAGGGGTCACAAAGCATCGCGCAGGCTGGGGGCCCCGCCCCGGGAGGCTCAGAGGAACTCTGAGGAGCTCAGAGAGGAGCTCAGAGACGAGCTCAGAGGAACTCCGACGAGCTCTGAGGGGCTCTGAAGGGCTGCGAGGGCAAGCACCGGCTAGCTAGCGGCGCAACCTCTCTGCGTCGACGCCCTTCCCGTCACGGTATCCGTGGCCCACAACCTGGCCCTGGCCAATGCCGTAGTAAAGGTTGTCGTGGTGGAAGATGATCGGGTCGAGCTCGGCCAGCGCCGGCCGCGAGTAGACATAACGCCCCGCACCGGCCGCCGCCCCCGGCCGCGGGTCTGCGATCCACCGCGTGTGCTCTTCAGGGACGTATGTTTGGGCGATCAGCCCGATGAACATCTGCATCTCACCGTAGGTGTACTCGTGGAGGACCCTGCACTCCAGGTTGACCGGGCACTCCTCGATCATCGGCGCGGTGGCAAGGCTGCCGTAAAACACCTTGAACAGGCCGCCCTTGTCGTAGTCCCGCCCGGACGCAATCCCGCAGAAGTCCGTCACCGCCACCAGGTCCGTCGCGGGGATATTGACGCTGAACGTGCCGTTTTCGACGATCCCGCGGTTGGTGTAGTGGCTCCGCACCGACGAAACAAACACCAGCCCCGGGTTGAACCCGGCGATGGCGCAGTTGCCAACGGTCTCGAAGTTGGGCGCCCCGCCGACTTTTGCCCCGACCAACACCACCGGTATCGGGTAGACCAGGGGAAACGATCCGATGCTGACCTTGCCGCCCGGCACGGGGCTTACTCCGCTGCCTCCCCCTGCGCGTGCCGCCGCGCTTCCCTCGCCGTTATGCCCGTCTCCTCCTGCAGCCGTTCCGCTCACGCCACCACGTCCCTTCCCGCGCCGAACGTCTCGTATTCGCGCCGCTCCATGATCTCGCGCAGATGCCGTACTACGTGCCAGACTTCCGTAAAGCTGGTGTACAGCGCCATCGGCGCAAGCCGGATCACGCCGGGCGGCCGGAAGTCAGGCACGACGCCGCGCGCCCGCAGGGCCTTGACGATCCGGACCGCCTCCTGCTGGTGTTCCAGCGCGACGTGCCCGCCCCTCCGCGCGTGTTCGCGCGGCGTACCGACCACAAAGCCGTACGGTTCTCCCGCCAGCAACTCGTCGGCCAGGTAGATAAGGTAATCGGTCAGCTGCAGTGACTTTTCGCGAATCGCTTCGATCCCCGCCTCCATCGTCACCCGTAGCGACCCGCCAAGAGCCGCAGTGGACAACACCGGGATCGTGGAAACCTGCCACGCTCCCGCGCCATCCGCCGCCTCCCAATCCAAGGCCATGTCGAACTGCCGCTCCTTACGATAGCCCCACCAGCCCGCAAGCCCGATGTCCGCTCCGTGGTGCCTGCGGTTGACGAACAGCGCGCCGGTACCGCCCGGGCCGCTGTTGAGGTACTTGTAGGTGCACCAGAAGGCGAAGTCAACATCGTCTCCCCCCGCGCCCGCTCCCAGCCGATGCGGCACGAGTCCGGCCGAGTGGCTGAGGTCGAACCCGGCCAGCGCCCCGACGGCGTGTGCGTCGCGCGTGATGCGCGCCATGTCCAGCAACTGGCCGCTGCGGTAAAGGACCGAGGGCAACAAGACCAGGGCAACCGATTCGTCAAGCGCCGCCGCGACGTCGCCCTCGTCGATCGTCCGCCCGTCCCGGCTCGGCACCAGCGTTAAGAACTCACCGGGGTCGACCCCCCGCATCGCCAGGTGGCTTTGGATCGCGTAGATATCCGAGGGGAAGTTGAGTTTGTCGGCGACGATCCGCCGCCGCCTGCCCTCCGGCCGGTACAAACTAGCTAGCAGCGCGTGGAGGTTGACCGTCGTCGTCCCCGTAACGACGACTTCGTCCGGCGCCGCCCCGACCAGGCCGGCCATCTGGGCGCCGAGGGTTTCACCGAGCGTGAACCACGCCGGGTCGGCGTCGAGCCATCCGCCGATCGCCAGCCGCCGCCACTGATCGACGGCAGCCATAATAGATTCCTCGGCGTCAAGCGAAAGAAGGCCGAGGGAGTTGCCGTCCATGTAGATGGTTCCGGGCGGCCGGTGAAAGCGCTCCCGATACGGCGCCAGCCGGTCCTCCCTGTCAAGCCGCAGGGCAGCCGACTCGTCGGTGGAAAAGGACAATCCCGCACCCCCCGCAGTCGAGTTCGCGGTCGGCCCGGTCGGTCCTTCGCGCACAACGGGCGGGGCTCATAGACTGGAGGTTTTCATAGATGCCTGATCGCGGTGGGCGGATGTTTTTGGCGTTTCTCCTGATCTTCCTCGGGCTGTTCTTCAGCGCGGTGACCTACTTCCCCGGGCTCATAAGCGCCGAGCAGTGGTGGCCCGCGTTCATCCTCGTTCCCGGGGCGGCCATGGTTGCGGTCGCGGTCGTAGGCGGTTTGAGCCGTAATCACGCCCTTGCCGCCATGGCCATCCCCGGCTGCATTATCACGACGGTCGGGCTTATCCTGCTGTACGGCAACATGACCGGGCACTGGGAGATCTGGGCCTACGCCTGGACATTGATTCCCGCTTCCGTCGGGTTGGGCCTCGTGTTTTCGTCGGGTTTCGGCGTAGGCGACGAGGGTTCGGCGCGGGCGGGACGCTGGCTGTTGGTTGGCGGCGCGGCGGGCTTCCTGGTATTTGGAGCATTCTTCGAGGGCCTGGTCTTCGGGGGTTTCGTCAGCCGGTGGTGGCCGGTCGCGCTGATTCTGCTTGGTGCATTCGTACTGCTCAACGAGCGTAGAGCCAGGTAATTGCGCTTTCCGCAGGGCGACTAGGGGCTCGCGCCGCCGAACGTGGAGCGGGCCCCTGTTGCCCCGGGGTCTGACATTAGCCATCTGACAGGCCTGGAGCGTCCTTCCATCGAAACCACTACCGCTCAGGCCGCGACCGCGTGCCGATCGCACAATCCGCCGCCCGCGAGGAGGCCGGCATGAGACCGCCACCCGCACCGTCGCGCAACAGCAGACGTCAAGCCCGGATCGGCTGGCTCGTCCTTTTTGTCGTAGCCCTGATCTGGTGCTTTGTTGCCGTCAGAGTCGTTCCCCGGGCTGCGGGGCTGGGGCAGATCCTGAATCCGGGCCAGGCGGGGAAGTTCCCGATTGTCAGCAACGACATCGAGGTGTGGCTGCCCTGGCCATGTGATGAGGCCACAATCGTCCAGACCTTGGCGGTCGCCGGACTTGAGCACGGGGCCACTGATAAGCTCTGGCTCGCGATGGACTCGCGGATGAGAGTCAGGAGCCTAGCCTTGGCGGATACCGGTGTGCCCTTGGGGCATGTGCGTGTCGGTCCGCTGTTACTGGTCTTCGCCCCGCCCGATGGGTGGCAACTCGATTCTTCTTCGGAGCAGGGGCTTGTGACGCTGACCGTGGAGTGTGCCGTCCGCAAGGGCCACGAGCCCGGCAGGGGTCTCAGCGAAGCTGGGCTGTTCCTGAAACACAACGACAAATGGGCGGCCTGTGATCCCGGTTCGCATGTCCCGGCAACGGGTTCAATAACCATCTACCACCATGAGGGCGTGAAAGTGACCGGCACCGGCAATCTGGTGGAATCGGCGGCCGCGGCTTCCGGTGAGAGGGGCTTCCGCTCATCTGCAGGCGGGCCTGCGTCGGCAGGAACGGACATGGTGCGATCGCGTTGGGAATGGCAGGATGGGCTGAAGTTGTTCCCGGCGATCATGGCAAGCCCCGAGTACGTAGTGGTTTCCACGGCCGGGTCCGGCTATGACCTTGGCCCGTCTGTCATGGCCTACGTATTCCCCGGTCAAGAGGACCGTGCTCGTGAGGCCATCCGGTTTGCGTCCTCGGTCATCAAATACTACACCGGTATCCTGGGGTACCCGCCGCCGGAGCCGTACCGCATCGCCACCGTTCCGCGCACAGGTGATCGGACGCTGGAGGGTGGTTACGGACTGATGGTCATCCCCAGCCTGGTCTGGTCCGGAGGGATTGGCGGCGCCCCAATCACCGATTACCATCTGCACAGCCTGGTCGCCCACGAAGTGGCGCACCACTGGTGGGGTGCGGTCTGCCAGCCGTTTGCTGCAGAGGGCGGTGTTTTCTGGCCGAAGGCATGGCCGGTTACTGGTCGTTGCGGGCGCTTGCCGATCTGGGGGCGCGCCATGAGGCCCCTGCAGTGGCCGGTGAGCGCGCGCGAGACTGGGATGGCGCGTACCGGCAGAGCGGTGAGGGCGTCCCGCTGGCCAAGCTGGCTCCCGGTCCGGTTGCCGGCCACCACCTCGCGTACCTTAAGGGACCGGCCGTTCTGCAGTTGTTCGAGTGGTATGTGGGCCGCGAGGCGTTTGACTTCGGGTGCCGGCGTTTCCTGGCCGACTGCGCCTATGGCGTGGGCGATCTGGGTGGTTTGCGCCGGTGTATTGAGGCCGCGGCGCCCCGATCAGCCGTAGGCGAGTTCTGGTCTGCCTGGATCGACTCGACCGGGCTGCCCACGCTGGCCTCGTTAACTGCCGAGTTGGTCACTGCTGCGGACGGCGATGGGGAAGGCGATGGGGAAGGCGACGGGGAAGCGGCGGTTGCCATCCAGGTTGAAATTGCTCAGTCGGGTATGTTCTTTCCGATGCGCCTTCCGATCCAGGTCAACTGCATCGAAGGCGCTAGCTTTTCGGGGTGGCTTGACATACCGGCGAAGGAGCATTGCACAAGCGTGATTCCGGTTGATGTCGCCGACCAGCCTGTACGCATCCTCGTTGATCCCGACCATATGGCGCTTTTCGCCAATCCCTGGCGCGAACTAACCGCCATGCTGGCCGTGCCGGTGGGCACTGGCGTCGAATAGGGTGCCGGCCGGGGTCGGCTGATGGGTGCCGATAGACTGATAGATTGAGGGAGGTGGCAACCCAAAGATGAACGCTCTCGTGCTCAACGGCAGCCCGCACCGGGCTAAGGGACCCACCGGGCAAATGGCTGCGGCGTTGGTTTCAGGGATGACCGAAGCTGGCGCGTCTTTGCGGACCATCAACGTTTATGACCTCAAGGTGGGCGGGTGCCTGGGATGTTTCACGTGTTGGACCCGTACCCCCGGTTTGTGTGCGGTGCGCGACGATATGGATGAAGTTCTCGCCAGGGTCAGGCAGGCCGACATCCTTGTCCTCGCGACGCCGGTCTACTGCGACGGCATGACGGGTCCCCTCAAGACCGTCATAGACCGTCTGATTCCGATCGTCCACGGCGCTGCCGAGCTTCGCGAAGGGCACATGCGGCATGTGCGGCGCGCCGAGACCAAGCTCCATACGATCGCGCTGGTCTCGACGTGCGGTTTTGTCGAACGGGACAATTTCGACCCGCTGATCATGCACGTCAGGGAATCGCCAAGCACATGGGCTGCGGATACGCCGGTGCGCTGACCCTGCCCGGCGGACTCAAGCCCTGCCGCATCGAAACCATCAGGCATACCGTGCACGAGGCAGGCATCGAATTGGTGCGGTCCGGCGCGTTCCCCGGCCGTTTGCAGGAAGCGGTGTTCGGTCATTCGTGTACGCAGGCCGAAGCGGTAGAGGGCCTCAACAGGCACTTCGACAACCCGCCCGAGTGGGCCGCCACGCGCGCTGAACAACCCTAGGCGGAGCAAAGCGGCCTGAGGTTATCCCTGCCTGGGCGCCTCCAGCCGCAGCAGCGCCGCACGCCTTGAAGAAACCCAGCAGCCCCGCCCGGAACAGCACCGTACGCAGGACCGCTCCCGGAGACGCTCCCGTGTTGCAGATCAGGGCGAGGGGATAGCGCTGCGACAGCTCGGCGAGAGTCGCGGGGGCGGCGGGGAACACGACGGGCGGCACGGTCAGCCCGGCTTCACAATAGGGTGCGGCAACGGCGGCGAGCAGGCAAGGGGGCATCTCGTCCGGGGCCAGCCCGAGCCGCCCCAGAATCCACGTGACCTGGTTGAAGGGAGCGAATTCCCGCTCCTGATCGATGGCGAGGCGGTGCCGGCCGCAGTCCAGAATCGCCCTCAGAACCGTTGCCGGCGGGCGATGAATCCCGCGCGCCGCCAGTGCATCGGCCATGCCGGCGGCCCGCACGCGCATGCGCTGCGGCTCGTTGGGGTCATAGAAGATCGTCTGCCAGAAGTCGAATGTCACACCGCGGACCATCCTCCGGTCACCCCTCCATCACGTCGCCGGGCCTCTGGTTTGGCGCTGCTCCTCCCAGGCGGAGCGGGCCTACGCCTCACCCAGCGAGTCGGCGCACCTGCCCATAAAACCCACGATCGCCGCGGTCAAGGCAATGGTTGCAACCAGAAGAGCGATGATGTAAAGCACGGCGATTGCCGGGATGATAAGCAACACGATTCCCGCAAGGCCGGCGATCTGGAGCGTCAGATACTGGCTCCAACGCAGGTCGGCTTCGGCAGCGATGTCCGAACGACCCATGCTGCCGGCCATCTCGCCGATGCCGCCGAAGAGGTGGTAAGCCGTGAGCAGTCCGACCACCAATGAGACAATACCGATAAGGAAACCCAACGGGCCCAGAACTCCGAAGTGAATGCCGCCGCCCTGCGCGGGCCGCTCGTATAGGGAGAACAGCGATATGAAGATCATGGCGGTACCCGGGCCCCGCGCCTGTGCGAAGCGCACACTCCGTTCGGCCAGCAAGCCGAGGCCGCCTGTGAGCATGATGTAGCCGATGAAGTCGGGGAGGATGTCGATGCCCTGAATCCTGAAGTCGAGCATGATAAAAAGGAATCCCCAGCGGAACTTGTCAAACGCGTTGCGCGTCATGGGAGCCTCCAATTCTTCAGTCACAAGTACCTACGACCGGCCTCCATCGAGGTTCCCGCCGGGATCTGCCACTCGCCAAATCAGTAAATGTGGGGTTCCCCGTCCTGGGCAGCATCCTCCCGCGCCACCGGTTCTCTCTGAAGGCACCTGACGAGCAGATGCCCGAAGAGCCCCGCTGCGACCGAGTTCACGGGTTGCAGAAAGCCACCGAACACCCTTAGCAGGACCCACTGGTAAAGGCTCGGGGCCAGGCCCCAGTAAGCCAGGACGTCACCGAACGCCAGATATCCCAGCGGCAGAGCGGCAATCAGCCGGGGCACATCCAGCCTTAACCGGAGGCGCCGGCCAGCGGCCGGCCGCACCAGTAAATGTTCGATCCCGAGAATGGCCCCGCTCAGCATGAACAGTGGCGGTCGGAGGCGGTTGACGACGTACCATTGCCAGGTGGTGAAGCTCTGGCGGCCCGCCACCTCGAGTTTCCAGAGGAGGTGCCATCCAAGCACGAGCACGAAAGCAGCCAGCAAGGGCAGCACGAGGCGGGCCTTTGATGATGATGTAGACTTCTTCACTCTCGAACCCCCCGCTATCGGGCTGCTTCTGGCAGGCCGGGGCCGCCGACAAGGGCCGGATCTCCAGGCCCCTTCAACCTTCTTCCGCCTCCCTGGTTCTCCTCTCCGCACGCGGTGCCGGAACCGGGT
This sequence comes from Bacillota bacterium, assembly GCA_040766985.1. GTDB lineage: Bacteria > Bacillota > Sulfobacillia > JAUYEG01 > JAUYEG01 > JAXGPL01. The sequence continues at coordinate 16,943 of JAXGPL010000024.1, read as the reverse complement.
TGCGTCGCCCGGGTAGCAGGAGACGACGCCCCGGGCAGCCAACAGTTCTAGTGGCGAAATACCCGGTATCGTATCAGCAATTAGGAGGCGAGGGTATGGACAAGGAAACCATCCGGGCGATCGACCGCGACATCCTCGGCGAGGTCTGGACCTCTGACGAGGCCATGCGCAACGAGGAGGCGCTGGTGAGTTTCGGCAGTAGGGCAGGGGGCACGCCAGGCGAGCGCCAGGCCGCCGAGCACCTGGCCGCTAAGCTCCGCGAGTACGGACTGGAGAACGTCCACCTTCACGAGTACGAGTGGAACGGCTGGATCCGCGGCACCATCGACATGCAGGTTACAGCCCCAATAAAGGAGCCCCTGGATGGCATCTCACTGGTCGCGACCCAGACCGCCATCATCGAGGGCGAGGTACTCTACCTGGGCCACGGCACTCCGGCCGAGTACCACGCTGCAGGCGACAAGATCAAGGGCAAGATCGTCTTAATCAACGCCAAGTCGCCCCCTTACCACCGCATCATGCACCGCATGGAGCGCTATAGCATGGCGTACGAGCGTGGGGCGATCGGGATGCTGTGGATGCGGGGCGAGCCCGGTTTCCTCGTCGAAACCGGTTCCCTCCGCGCCGACGCCTACGCCGAAATTCCAGGCGCGACCATCTCCTACGAGGCCGGCCAGCGCCTGCTCTGGCTCGCCAAACACCACAACTCGCCGGTGCGGGTCCGCATCGACGTCAAGAACACCTGCAAGAGGCTTCCCTCCTGGAACGTAGTCGGCGACATCCCCGGTGCCACCGAGCCCGACAAGATGATCATCAGCGGCGCCCACGTCGACGGGCACGACATCGCGGTCGGGGCGATGGACGACGCGGCGGGCGCCTGCGTCGTGTGGGAAGCTGCGCGGGCTCTCGCCAAGCACAAGGGCAAGTTCGCGAAGACGCTGCGGTTCATCGGTTTCAGCAATGAAGAGCCGTGCCTCGTTGGGGCTCTACACTACGTGGCCGATTACCTTGCGGAGATGAAGAACGTCGAGTTCATGTGGAACCTCGACGGCGCAGGCCGCGAGGGGAGCAAGGACCTCGCCTTGATGGGCTGGCCCGAGCTATTGCCGTACTTCAAGGGCATCGCCAAGGATATGCTCCACCCGATGACCGTTGACTGCAAGATCAGCATGTACTCGGATATGTTCCCGTTCTTCCTGCAGGGTGTACCGAGCGGGTACTTCAACGTCATGCAGCAGCAGCCCCTGACGCGCGGGAGGGGCCATACCATCGCTGACACGCTGGACAAGGTCTCGCTGCGCGGCCTTCAGGGCGATGCCGTCCAGTTGGCGCGGATCCTCGCGCGGATGGCGGCACAGCCAGGCCCGATCGCAGCCCACGTCAGCCGTGATGAGATCAAGGCCCAGCTCGAGGCCGAGGGACTCGGCGAGGTGCTGCGGCTCGAGAAGCGCTGGCCGTTCTAGGCAGCCCAAGCGGATCTCAGGTGGCAGGCCGTAGGCCGTAGCCCCAGACGGTAGACGATAGAGTGCGGTCGGCAGCCTGGAGGCGGTTGCCAGCGGTGTGCAGCCTGGGGCGAGACATTATGTAAACCGTGGGCGGGATCTGTTAACGACATTCACAGGTCCCGCCCCGCGCCGCCTGTCGCCCATTCGCGGGGGCTGACCTTCCCCACAATATCCGGCGCAATGTCCGACGCCCATTGCAGGCGTGGCGCGGCAGGCAATATACTCAAGCCGAACACAACCAAATACGCCTGCGGGTCCCCGCAAGGGGCACGAGAGGGAATCAGGTGCAAGACCTGAACGGTCCCGCCACTGTAACCGCTGAGCCACGGGCACGGCCAGGCAAATGCCACAGCCACTGCCGTCCGCAAGACGGTGGGAAGGCGCCCGGCGGCGATGATGGGGAGTCAGGAGACCTGCCCGCCGGCGGCATTTCGTGGTGCGCCCTCGCGGATGGGCCCGCGGTCCTTTAGGTCACGAGGCCCCTGCGCGCGTACTGCGGCAGGGGCTCTTTGACGTTTCGGGGACCTGTGGCAAGAGGCGTTCTCGCGCTCTCCACGGCAGACTCGCTGCGGCTTTCGCCCCCGCCGCCCGGGCTGTGCCACCACAAAGGAGCTGCGTGGACAGCATGTACCCCAATCGGATCACAGGCAAAGAGCGTGGTAGCTTGCGGGCGCGCGGGCTGAGACAGCCGGCGCTCCTCGTCGGTGTCGGGATCGTTCTGGCCGTCGCCCTTGCGGCGAGCGGTTGCAGCGCCCTCTCCGGCCTGTTCGGCAGAGGAACGCAAACGTACGAAGACGATATGGGCCGCTCTGTGGCGGTCCCACGCCGGGTCAACAGGATCGTTTCGCTTGCCCCCGCCAACACCGAGATCCTGTACGCGGTCGGCGCCGGCGCCAAGGTGGTCGGCGTGGACGACTTCAGCAATTACCCCCCGGAAACCGCGGACATCGCCAGCGTCGGAGGCTACGGCGAGATCAACATTGAGGCGGTCATCGCGCTCAAGCCGGATCTGGTATTGGCGAGTTCGCTCCACAAGACGCCTGTCGAGCAGCTCGAAGGGGTTGGCATCCGGTGCCTTGTCGTTGAGCCGCACACCCTCCAGGATGTCTACGACGACATCGAGATGGTTGCCGAAGTGGTGGGGCAGGAGGCCAAGGGCGAGGAAGTGGTTTCCGCGATGAAAGCCAAGATCGCCGCGGTCGAGGCTGAGATCGATACGAGTCCGGTCGAGCGCCGGCCGGTGGTGTTCTACGAGGTCTGGGACAATCCGCTGACCTCTGCGGGGCCCAACACCTACACACACCAGATCATCGAACTCGCCGGCGGGAGCAACCTCACGCGTGACGCCGCGACCGACTATCCGGAAGTCGGGTTCGAGGTCGTCGTTGCCCGTAACCCTGACGTCATCGTCTTCCCGACGTACGAGGGGGCACACATCCCGGACAGGGCCGAGCTATCCGAGCGCCCCGGGTGGGCGGGGATCAAGGCCGTTCGCGAAGGCAACATCCAGACCATCGATGCCGATATCATGTCGCGCGGTGGACCGCGTTTGGCAGATGCGGTCGAAGCGATGGCCAAGCTGATTCACCCGTCGCTGTTCACACCGTAGGGCAGGGGGGAGAGCATGAGAGACGCCAACCGGCACCCGTCCCGCCGCGCCGCCGCACGCCGTCTCTTCGGGCCGGCGCTGGCCGCCGTCGTACCAGTTGTGCTGGTACTGGCCATCGGCATCGGCCCGACGCCCATTTCGCCCGGCGAGGTCGTGCGCATCCTGGGCATGGGGATCGGCCGCCTGCTGCGGTTTGGCCTGGGCCTGGGCTTGGGTGGCGGAGGGGCAGGGGAGGGAGTTGCGGTCTTATCTCCCCCGGAAACCATCGTTCTCCTCGTCCGCGTCCCGCGAGCGCTTCTCGCAGCCGTCTCGGGGGCGTCGTTAGCGATCGCGGGGGCGGCCTTTCAGGCGGTTTTCCGAAACCCCCTCGCCGACCCCTACATCCTCGGGGCCTCGTCGGGAGCGGCGCTGGGCGCTGCCGCGGCGGTGGTCTTCGGTTTGCCGGGGACGTTCCTGGCCCGGTTGGGGATGCCAATCGCTGCATTCGCGGGCGGCATCGCGGCCGTCGCCCTGGCGTATGTCCTGGCGCGCCGGGCCGGTGGCGGCGGCTCGGCCCTGAGCCTCCTGCTGGCCGGCGTCGTGGTCGGCGCCTGGGCGTCGTCGCTGCTGTCGCTGCTGATTTACTTCTCGGGCCGTTTCCTTACTCAGATTGTGTTCTGGCTGATGGGCGGCTTCGGCGCGGCGACGTGGCGCAGCCTCGGAGCGGTGCTGCCGTACCTGGCCTGCGGGGCGGCGATCGTCCTCAGCCGGGCGAAGGATCTCAACGCACTGACCATGGGCGATGACACTGCGATGGGCCTTGGCGTCGACGCCGAGCGCAGCAGGCGATGGCTCGTCGCAGGGGCGACGCTGCTTACGGCGGCGTGCGTGGCGGTGAGCGGGCCGGTTGGTTTCGTCGGCCTGGTCGTGCCACATCTCGTGCGACTCGCGGTAGGCGCCAACCATTGGTTTCTGCTGCCGGCCGCGGCAGGCACCGGTGCCGTACTCATGGTCATCGCAGACACAATCGCCCGCACCGTCCTGGCACCCTCCGAACTGCCCGTGGGCATCGTCACGGCGCTGGTCGGCGGGCCCTTCTTCCTGTGGCTCCTTGCCCGGCGCCGGCACAGCGCATCGTTGGGCGGTGATGGGCGATGAGCGGGCCGTTCGTCGACGCTGCTCCGGGACCGGGCGCGCACGATGGTCCAGCGGGTGAGGTCATCATCGAGCTACGTGACCTGACGGCCGGCTACCCGGGACGTCCGGTGTTGGCCGGGCTGTCGCTGTCCGTGGCGCGCGGGGCCTTCGTGGCCGTTATCGGCCCGAACGGCGGCGGCAAGACGACCCTGCTTCGCACCATCTGCCGCGTGGTACGTCCGTCAGCCGGAAAGCTCCTGCTCGATGGCCGGGATGCCGCCTCACTCAGCCAACCGGCGGTCGCGAGGTTCGTCGGCCTGGTCCCGCAGAGCCCCGCGGACGGCCTGGGCGCCGAATACACCGTCGAGGAAACCGTCTTAATGGGCCGCTACCCGCACCTGGAAGGAATGCGCCGCCCGGGTGCCGCCGACCTTGCGATCGCCCAAGACGCCATGCGCGCGACCGGAGTGTGCGAGTTTCGCGAACGGCTGTTGAGCGAACTCAGCGGCGGCGAGGCGCAGCGCGTCTACATTGCCCGCAGCCTTGCGCAGCAGCCGCTCTCGCTCTGCTCGACGCGCCGACGGCGCCTCTGGACCTGGGTTTCCAGGCCGAGGTAATGCACCTCCTCAGGCGCCTCAACGACGGCGGCCGCGGTCTGACGATTGTGGCCGTCCTGCATGATCTCAACCTCGCGGTGCAGTTCTTCGACCGCTTTGTGTTGATCGGCGACGGGAGGGTGGCCGCGGCGGGCGGCCTGGAAGTGATCGATCCCGAGTTGCTCAGCCGGGTCTACCGGGCTCGCGTGGTAGTTGAACGCCGGAGCGACGGCTCAGCCGGCCGCATCTACGCCGTGCCGGGAGGATAGTTGGCGAAGGACGCGGCCGAGACGTCGCGGCGGTTCGACATACCGCATTTCGGGGCACATTGGCTTTAGGCTTGCCGCATGGTTGCAGGCCCCGAATCGCGGAGGCGTTCTCTTGGCTCAGATCTACATATCATCAGCCGTCACATCGGTCCTCGCCGCAGCCGTGTGGGGCACCACCTTCGGCATCATGTCCGGCCGGTACCGGCGGCTGGCCTGGCTTGTTGCCGTGACCCTGCCGTTTTCCGCGGCCGTCAACTTCTGGGTCAAGCGCCCGCTCGCCGCATGGGTCGCGGCGGGCGCCGGCGTCGACCCTGGGTTGACCGCATTTGCGCCGCTGTGGTTTCTGGTCTTTGCCCACCTCCTTGCGCCGGTCACGGAAGAGGCCGCCAAACTCGCGCCCGCGTTGCTGCCGCCCATCCGGCGCCGCCTGGCCGCGGCGGCGGACGGGCAGGTTTCCAATGGACGGCTCGCCGCCGTGTGGGCCGGAATGTGGCTAGGAATAGGCTTCGGCCTCGGCGAACTCTGGCTCATCGCCTGGAGCGTGGCGCAGACGCCTGCTCTGGCGGCGTATCCCTGGTGGCAATACACGGGGTTCATGACCGAACGGCTCGTCAGTATCTACGCCCACGGCGTAATGACGGCCGTTGCGGTCTACGGCATCGCCCTCGGACCGCGCCGGGTCTGGCTGACCTATGCAGCGGCAGTCGGCCTGCACGCCCTGGTGAACGCGGGCGCGATGCTCTACCAGTTGGGCAGGGTCAGCGCAGCCTGGTCGCAGGCGCTGCTGTTGGTTTCCTTGCTGCTCCTGACGTTGGCGTTCCAGCGGCTGTTGAGGCTGCCCGGCGCGCTTGAGCCGCGCCCGCCCCGCACCACCTCGACCGCCCCCGCGCCCGAGCCGCGCCCGCCCCGCCAGGAGCGGGACGAGGAGGACAGGCGGGAAGAGGAGGACAAGCGGGAAGAGCGCGACGAGCCTGACGGGAGGAAGGTGGAGCAATGAAGATCGAGTATCCGATCACCTTTCTCTACTATAGGGACCTGGCGGCGGCGATATCGTTCTACCAGCAGACCATCGGTCTCCCGCTCGCCGTTGACCAGGGGTGGTGCAAGATTTTCGCGGTGGGTCCCGCCGGGTATGTCGGCCTGGTCGACGAAACCCGCGGCTCTCTCCGCGCCGCCGCCGACAAGCCCATGCTCCTGACCTTCGTCGTCGACGATGTCGACGCATGGCACGCCCACCTGGCCGCCGCCGGCGTACGCTCCCTGACCGAGCCCAGGGTCCACGAGGACATCGGAGTACACGGGTTCTTCGCCGAGGACCCGGGTGGGTACAGGTTGGAGTTTCAGAGGTTTCTATAGAGCTGAAGCGGCCGCCCCGGCCTTGCCGCAGCTACCCCACAATCACCTCGTCCAGCCCGCGCTTGGGCACGTGGTGCACGCCGTCCGCATCGCGCCAGTACGTGACACTGCTGCCGGGCGGCGCTTCGTCGATGACTACTGTCTCCGCGGGCCTGCCAATCGCCAGCACCAGCAGGATCTCGTAGCGGTCAGGGATCGCGAAGTCAGATCTCAGCCCGTCGCGGTTGACTGCTCCAAGCATGCACCCGCCGAGGCCGAGCTCGGTGGCTGCGAGCAGGATGTTCTGGCTGGCGATGCCGTGGTCGCAGCCGAATGACTGGCTGACCTGCTTGTCCCCGAGGACGATGATGTACCCCGTCGGCCGTTCGCCCGGTTGCGGCCCTCCCCAGTCTTTCAGGCTTGCGGCCCACTTCAAATGTGCGAACACCGTCTCATTGCGCTCTGTGCCCGCGCTGAGCATGTACTTGAGCGGCTGCCTGTTGTTGCCCGACGCGGCAAGCCGGCCGTAGTCGACGAGTTCGCGCAGGGTCTCAAGGGACACCGCGTGGTTCTCGTCAAACCGCCTGTAGCTGCGGCAATTACGCACCAACTCCTCTAGCCTGGCCAAGGAAACCTCACCTCCAAGGATATGGGTGCTGATTTTGCGGGCGCCGGCGGAACACCTTTCGAAGGTGAGAAGGTTGGGCCTGGGAAGCATGCTGGCCGCAACGGAAGGGCGTCAAAGCAAGCCGGAGCCGGCGCCACCCATGGCGCCGGCTCCGGCGCTCCCACAAAGCACTGAAGATCGTGCCGTCCCCAGCCAGGCGGGGCAGCTTACTCGGGTTGGTTGCGCTCGCGTTGCCTCCGCTGCTGTTCCGACTGGCTGCGATAGGCCTGGCCGCTTTGGCCGCTTTGGCCGCTCTGCCCGCCCTGCTGCTGTTGCTGCTGGCGCTGGCGGCTGGTCTGGTCAGACCACAAGAACTCTCGGGCCGTCTCCTGATCCCTGCCCGGCATCGTGGTCTGCCGTTGCTGCTGTTGTTGCTGCTGCTGGCGCTGCTTCTCTTGCTGCTGCTGGCTGGAGCCGCCTCTGGTCATGTCCTTGCTCACTTACTACACCTCCTTCTGGGAACGCGTGGTCCCGCTGACAACAACGCACTTTTAGCGTGCATCTCTTAAATTGCCAAGTGCGGCGCATGAGTATCCGACAAATGACGCTCGACGGGGGTGGGCGCAAAGACGGGGCAGCGCCCCACAGGGGGGCGCTGCTGTTGGGCTTGGGTTTGAGAATCCGAGAGGGGGCAGTCCTGACGCCTTGCCTAACCGCCGGTCGTCACTGCGTCACTCGACCGGGTCCATTCGTGGCAGGACAAGGCCGCCTTCCGGCATGACGATGATGCTTGCGTCGCTGCCCACGCGTTGCCTGGCCATCTCCATCGCGGATTCCAGCGACGGGGCGGGGGTGAGGAGCAGTTCGTTCACCTCAGCAGGTTTCATTGCGGAAACCATGATAATCTCCGCCTTCGCCAACAGCCGCGTGACCGCGTAGGCCTTGTGACCGCCGAGTTCGAACCCGGTGCGGATCGCCTCGGCGATGGCCTCCCTCGTCCGGTACTGCCGCATCCAGGCGAGGTACCTGTTGTTGCCCGGGCCCTCCGGGCACTCCGCGAGTAGTATCACGACTCCGCCCGGCCGGACTGCCTCCATCGCGTTGTCCATCGTCTTTTGGGCCTGGTACACGTTGATGTCCTTGGGCCAGCCGCCGCACGACGCCACCACTATGTCGGCCTGCTGCCGGATCGGCACGCGGTATAGCTTGTCGACAAACGCGCAGCCGGCCAGGTGGGCTTGTTCCATGTCGCCCGCAAACACGCCGCAGATCTCGTGGCTGTCGTTGAGCACCACGTTGAACAGGAAATCCGGGCCGACGAACCGCGCTCCCTCGAGCAGGTCCTCGTGAACGGGGTTGCCGTCCAGCGAGGCGATGGCGGCCCTCGGATCCAGCATCATGCTGTGGTTGTACTGGATGGTGCTCAGCGCGGCGCAGCCCGGCACAATGGCCTTGCGTCCGCCGCCGAAACCCGCGAAGAAGTGGTACACGATGCTCCCGGTCAGGATGACGCGATCGGCAGCCGGAAGGCGCCGGTTTACCAACACCTCGTTGCCCCTGCTGGTGCGGCCGACGCGCACCAGATTCGCGGCATCGCGGCAGTCATGGTTGACCATGCGGACACGACCCGCCGCCTCACCGCCGACCCGGGCCGCAATCTCGGCTTCTGAAAGCGGCCGGTGGGCGCCGAGGGCGAACAAGACCGTCACATCGCCGTCGGCCACGCCCGCGGAATTGAGTTCGTCGAGCACCGTGGGCAGGAACAGCTCCGTGCGCGCCAGGCGGGTCTGGTCATTGACGACGATTACCGTCTTGTCGCCGGGCCGGACTATCTTGCGCAACGACAGGCTGCCAATCGGATTGCGCAGGGCGTTGAGCACCACCGGCCGCATGTCCTCCACGGTCAGTCCGAGGGCAGGCGCGTCGGCGACCGCGAGAGTTGCCAGCACCCGATCGGCAGGTACGGTCAGCCCGACATCCGTCTTACCGTAGGCGAGCCTGTAAGAAAGAGTTGCCGCCACGACTTACACCTCTCAGACCAGGTAGGTGAGCATGGTCACCGCCTGGAAGGTACGGAAGCCGCTCAGGTAATCCGGGCTCTCGTACCTGACCGAACGGGGGGCGGTACGCTCAACGCCCGGGACGAGGCACACGATGTCGGCCTGGACCGTGTACATCCAGTCCATCTCCCAGCACACGGGGGTCTCTTCGGTCATCAACATGCCGTCGGCCTCGCCCAGGCCGAGGGCCCGCGTAGCGTCGGCAGCGGCGGACGCGATCGCGGCGCGGGCCCGCTCCGGCGCCAGGAAACGCGCCGAGCCCCGGTTATAGCTCCACTTAACGACGGCGCCGCGGACCCCGGGGGCGTCTTCCTGCGTCTGGCGGATCGTCGCCGCGTCTCCTGTGACCAGCGCAACGGGCACGCCGAAGTGACCGGCGACACGCCCGTTGAGCATGCTCTCCGACATCAGCTTGCCGTTGACCCGCACGTTGTAGATGCCGCGCGAGTTGTACGAGTGGTTGAGGATCCCGTCGGCGGTGCCGATTGCGGCGTGGTATCCGACAAAGAAAACGCCGTCGAACTCCTCGCCGATGCCCTCCATCATGTACAGCGGCTTCGGATAGCCCTGGGCCAGTTCGGCGCGCGGGTCGAGGCGCTCGGGCAGGATGTTGTTCATGTGACCGTGCGAGTCGTTGACCAATACGTACGTCGCGCCTGCGCCGAATGCCGCGTCGACCGCAGCGTTCACTTCCTCGGTCAAGAGCAGCCTTGCCTCGGCGAATTCCTTGCCCTCGGGAACGAGATGGAGTTCGCGGCTGGTGACGCCCGCCACGCCTTCCATGTCCGCGGATACGTAAATCCTCATCTTTCCGGCCTCCTCGCTGTGTTCGCAGCACAATCTGTAGTCCGAATTCGGCGCCGCGCTGCATAAGCTCCTGCGAGGGACCTTTTCTGCCAGGGCCATCGTATGAGAAACTAGGCTCAACCCCCTGCGCGGGCCGCCTCAATGCGGCACGAGAGACAGGGGGAGCGACTTTCGGCAAGGGGGAGAGGTGAATGGCATGAAGTGGTCAGTGCGTTCGGTCTACTTCTACCTCGTCAGCCTGATCATGCTCATCACGCTGGTGTTCGGCATTGCCAATTTCATCAACAACGTTATCGACATGTTCGACCCGTCCGCGCGGGCCTATATCGACAAGCCCTCCCAGGAGATCATGGTGCGCGAGCGGCTGCGCACGCAGTACCCGAATGCCACGGAGGACGAGATTGCGCGCTGGGCGCAGGAAGAAGTCGAAAAGCAATACGAAGATCAGGTCAGGCAGAACCTCTACTGGCGTTGGCGTCGGCTGATCCAGTCCGCGGTTCTGATCGTGATCGCGTACCCGATCTACCGCTATCACTGGCGGGGCGCAAGAGCGCTCGACAGCTAGCGGCACTGCTGCGTGAGCTGCGGCCAATAGCGCCGGGCCGGTCCGGGCCGGGCCGGGATTATCCCGGCCCGGCCTTCCATTACCGGCGGACGCAGGCTACATCCTGACATCCTGCGGGCTTACTTCTTCAGGTAGTGCTCAAACCAGGCCCTGCTGCGTGCGAACCGGTCTTCTTTGTGGCTTGGTTTCTGGAAACCATGGTACTCGCCCGGGTACCTTACCATCACCGCATTGCCGCCCCGGTACCTTATCGTCGCGAAGTACTGCTCTGCCTGCTCGATCGGGCAGCGCAGGTCGGCCTCTCCGTGCAGGAGCAACAACGGGGTAGTCACGTTGGCGACATGTTTGACGGCCGAACGTTCAAGCAGCGTGGCCTCGTTTTCCCACGGAGTGCCCCCGAACTGCCAGGTCCCGAAGTTGTACCCGATATCGCTGGTGCCCCAGAAGTTGTGCCGGTTGTAGATGATCGCGCCCGCCACCGCCGCCTTGAACCGGTTGGTCTGGGTGATCGCCCACGATGTCATGTAGCCGCCATAGCTCCAGCCGGTGATGCCGAGCCGGTTGGGATCCGCAACGCCCTGCGCGATCAGGTGGTCGACGCCCGCCATGATGTCCTCGTAGTCCTTGCCGCCCCAGTCGCTCGCGACTGCGCGGGCGAATTCCTGGCCGTAGTCCTGGCTGCCGCGCGGGTTGGTATAGACTACGGCCATTCCGGCCGCCGCGTGGACCTGACACTGGAACATGAACGACTCTCCGTACACGCCGTGCGGACCGCCGTGAATGAACAGCACGGTCGGGTACGGCGCCTCCGCCCCGGCGCTTGCCGGCGGCCGCATCAGAAAACCTTCAATGTCCCATTCGTCGGGGCCCTTGTAAGTGAAGGTCTGCACGGGCGCAAGGTCAAGCTCTGCCAACAGGGCGTCGTTTGCGTGACTCAGCCGGACCTCGGTCCCGGCCGGGTCGGCGACGGCGCAGCTGAAGATGTCAGCGGGTTGGGAAGGGGTTTCAGAGACGTATACTAGCCTGCCGGCCGCGACGTCGATGTCGGAAACCACCCGCCCCGGACCGCCCAGCACCACAACAGGCTTGCCGGGGCTCGCGGCTGCGGTGCCGCCTAGGGCCCCGAAGCCGGCAGGAAGGTCCGCCCTGATCAACACGGTGTGCCCGCGATTGCCCAGCAAGTAGTAAATCGCCTTGCTGTCGCCCGCCCATCGCGCCGGAGTCGGCGGCGACATGTACCGGACATCGGAGGAGATCGGATTGCCGGCCGGCCGGTCAGCCCCACCCGTCAGGTTGGCGGCGTCCTTCTGCCCCAATGGCGCCCCGTCGGGACGGAAGGGGATGGCGTATGCGGAAACCGTCGTCGACCGGCACGCATAACAGTCATGCCCCAGAAACGCGATAGCCTTGCCGTCGGGCGACGGCGACGGGGTGTTGACCGGGCCGTCGCCCTCGTACAGCAGTTTGGTCGAACCCGCGTCCGGATCCGCCAGCCACAGGTCCATGCCGTCACGGTTGTCCGCGTCCTCGCGGCGGACCGCAACGTACACCAGCCGGCCGTCCGGCATCCAGGCGGCCTGTTCGTGGTCGTAGTCGCCAAAGGTAAGCTGCCGCACTGCCGGGGCGGGATCCCCGGGGGCCGTGACCGGTACCACGAACAGCTGGCTCCGGCGGTCGCCGAAGTAACCGATACCATCAAAGCGGTACTTGAGCCGCGTGATCACTTTGACGTCACTGATCCGCTCGTCCGTGCCCTTGCCACCGTCCTTGCCGTTGCGGCCGTCCTTGCCGCTGTCGCCGTCCTTGCCGCTGTCGCCGTCCTGCTCCATACGGTCCTGCCGCTCGCGGTCGTCGTCCCGGGTCCGCCGCTCCTCCTGCCGTGCCTGCGCCAGGGCCCGTTCACGGTCGCCGGCGGGCGCGCCAGGGTAAGGTACCCAGCCGTCATCGTGTGAGAAGACCCGGGATCCGAAGGCCAGCCTGCCACCATCCGGAGACCAGACGGCCGGCGTCCCAACGGCCTGTTCGGTTGGCAGATGCCATGCTTCGCCGCCGTCAATGCGAATCGTCAACCAGATCTGCGGCTTCCCACTGCGCTCGCTGACAAAGGACAGCGTCGTGCCATCAGGGGACCACCGCGGGTGGCGATCCCGTCCCGAGGAGGTCAATGGCCTGGCGGGCTGCGACCCGTCGGCTCTCCCCAGCCAGATGTCCGTTCGGTTGCGGTCGTCCTTCACGTCGGGCGTCTGCAGGACCCATGCCGCCCATCGCCCATCCGGCGAGAGCTGCGGGTCCCCCGGCGCCTTAAGCAGCCCCAAGTCCTTGGGCTCGATCAAGCGCTTGATCACTGGTAACGGTCCCCCTTTGCGGTAGTGCGAGGATGTTGGAGTTGTCCGGTAACCTGGGGTTTCCCGGCTTCGGAGCGGGTTCCCTTCAGGCGGGGGACGGGGTAGCGCGGTAGGCCGAGTGGGGCGGGCGGCGGTTGTGGCCCGGTGGGCGGTGGCGGGGGCCCGGTACGTGGTGGCATGGGGGGCCGGTAGGCGGTGGCGGGGGCCCCGGGTATGCGAGGAGGTGGTCGCGGGGCGACCAGGTTTCGCGGAAACCTGGTTGATTTGGATCACAGTTCTGCAGAATAGGGCCCCGAATCGACCATCAAGGCTCCTGAAGGTTGTTTGGTGACCGTGTTCTCAGAAACCAGGTCACCGCGAGCCTCGGTTCCCGCTCGATCGGGGTGTTTCAGGCCCCAATGCCCACGCCAGCCAGCCCGCCCCGAGGTATACGGTGACGGGGTAGTAGGCGGCAACGGTCCGCGGGAATGCGGTATGGTTCGGCGTGGAAGGTGCGGTTTCTGCAATAAGAGATTGCCTGTTGTGCCTAGCAGGGATATGTTCTCGGGCAGACAAAAGACATATTGCAGGTCTAACAACTTACTTGACAAAGGACCCCCAAGTTGCCTAGAATGAAACTGCCCGCACCTCCGCGGGCAGCCTAAAACTAACCAACCCAATCTGTTGAGGAGGTACAGCAATGTCTCTGAGAGCTTGGGATCCCTATCGAGATTTCATGGCCCTTCGTGAGAACATCAACCGCATGTTCGAGGACACCGTGCGGGGCGAGCGCCCGATGGAGATGAGCACTTCCAGCTGGCCGGTCCCGGTGGACATTTATGAGACCAAGGACGAGATCGTCGTCCACCTCGAGGCGCCGGGGATCAACCCCAAGGACGTCAAGATCCACCTCGTCGGTGACCAGTTGACGATCAGCGGCAAGCGCGAGCAGGAGGCGAGGACCGAGGACCGCAACTACGTGCGTGTCGAGAGGCGTTTCGGCCAGTTTGTGCGGTCGTTTACCCTCAATCTGCCGGTGGTCTCCGAAGAGGTGCGCGCCACCTACAAGGATGGCCTGCTGGAGGTCCACATGCCAAAGGCTGAGCAGGTCAAGCCCAAGGAAATCGAGGTCAGCGTCGAGTAGCATACGGCGTAGGAGTCCGCGGGCCGTAGGCCCGAGGCACCTCGGCCCGGCCCGGCGGACTGCCGCAGTGTGCGCCCTCGAGTGGAGTTGCGAGGTCCAACCATTGAGCGTGGCTTACACCCACGCTCAATGGTTCGGCATATCAGAGCAGTGTAAGTAGCAGGGTCTAGAGTCTTGGGAGCAGATTGACGGATTCAGGGTTTCCATGTGCCACGGAGGGGTGAGCAGACTGGCCGCTGTCGATTTCAAGGATTACTACGAGGTCCTGGGCGTGAGGCGCGAAGCCACCGAGGACGAGATCAAGAAAGCCTATCGCCGTCTGGCCCGCAAGTACCACCCTGACGTCAACCCGGGCGACAAGTCGGCCGAGTCTCGCTTCAAGGAGGTTAATGAGGCATACCAGGTCCTCAGCGACCAGAACAAGCGCGCGCGCTACGACCAACTCGGCGCCAACTGGCAGCAGTACCAGGCCCAAGGCACGCCGTATGAAGAGTGGTTCCGCCAGGCGGCGGGCCGCGGCGGGGCAGCGGGCGGGCCGACTGAGGCCGGCGGTTGGCGGGTGTTCCTGGCGAGGCCCCGGCGGGGCGCAGGCGGGAGACCTTGGTGACCTCGGCGGTTTCAGCGACTTTTCCGCGCGTTCTTCGGCGACCTCGGTGGTGTCCAGCAGGGCGGTCTTGGGCGTGGTGTGTGCTACGGCGACTTTCCGGGCGCAACCTACTCCACCACATCTACGGCGGGTCAGGACTTGGAGCACGAGTTGGAGGTCACGCTCGAAGAGGCCGCCATGGGCGGGCAGCGTTCGCTCGAGCTTACCACTACGGACGAAACCGGCGCCCGCCGCGTCCGGCGTCTCGATGTCAAGATCCCGGCAGGTGTCCGCGACGGCTCCAAGTTACGCATTGCAGGCGAGGGTGGTCGCGGCAAAGGCGGCGCCCAGGCCGGCGACCTTTACTTCGTAGTCAAGCTCCGGCCGCACCCCATCTTCGAGGCCCGCGGCGACGACCTCTGGACGGAGGCGCCCGTCAGCCTCTACGACGCAGTCCTGGGCGGCAAGATCGTCGTGCCGACCATCAGTGGCCGCGCGGACATGGCGATTCCCCCGGAAACCCAAAACGGCCAGATCTTCCGCCTCAAGGGGCAGGGCCTACCATCGCTTCGGGCAGGCTCCCCCGGCGACGAGATGGTCCGCGTCAAGGTCGAGTTGCCGCGCAACCTGACCGCGGAGGAGATCGACCTGTTCCGGCAGCTAGCTGCCAAGCGGCGGCGAGCCTAGCCACCTCGACTGTCAACGGCGCAAGCTCAGACCTGCACACGGTGTCTCCATCGATGCCACTAGTGCTGACTCCACAAGGGTGATATCCTAGATTCTGTAATTAGCCCCGAACGCACACCGAACGATCTGTTAAGTCTCCTTGGCGATGGGCACGATTAGAGGGTTACCGGCGTCAGTATCGCATACTATACTACCCGTATCGATCGAGGGTGGCCCGGCGGTAGCCAGTGGAGGTGTTCTGCCGGTTGCCGTCAGATGACAAGCGCGAGGCGTCACTCCGCAGCAATGTTACGGATTGGCGGGAATCCGATGCTCACTGGATACTAACCCGACATGGTTTTGAACACAGACGTGCTAGAAAACACAGATTCTACAAGCGCCCCATGACTCGGGCATCAGTGGCGACAATCTGTATTCATGGACCGGCCCTTCTGCCGGTGGTAGCGCTCGGCAGGTGTTGGAGCAGATAGACAGGTCAGATGCCCTTCTCGAGGAGGACTGAAGCCATTGCATACTAAGCCATGGGAGCGTTACGAGGTAGCCTTGCGAAAGCTGGGACCCGATAACGACAACCTCTGGCTGGCCCACATTCCGCAACTAGACGGATGCCGTGCATACGGGCAGACCCCTGAAGCCGCAATGGGCGAGCTTGATGCAGTCGCCACGATGTATGTCGAGGTTGCGGAAGAGGATGGTGAGGCGCTTCCGCTTCCTCTCTCGGATGTGCCTCGCGAGTTCAGTGGTCGCTTTGTGGTGAGGGTTACATCGTCACTGCACAAGGCTCTTTCGGATCGAGCCAAGGCCGAGGGGGTAAGCCTCAATCATCTCTGCTATGAGTTGCTCGCAATGGGCATCGGAGAACGCAGAGCCCCTACACAGGTGAATCATTACCACATCGCCACCCGAGATGCCGAGACACAGGAGTCACTCTGACCTAGACGCAGTTCCACCTCTTCACCCGTACCGGGCCGCAGACGTCCTGTAGCCAGTCGGCTGCTGGAGGGACCAATATGCAGAAGTGCGCGACTCGCACCGTTATCGGAAACCTCATCAAGTCGCCGTCCGCGCCGGCTATCCAATTTCTACGACGAGGCTGGTTGGATAGGGCAAAGAACGTACGGAAACGCGCCGATTCGGACGGTGCGATGGTGGTGCGGTTTCTGGAGAGCCAGGGTCTCTCCACGGGCCAGGCCGAGGCAGGAACTCAATGCCCGCGCGCAGGCCAGCTTCACGATTCTGGAGCCGCATGCACAGTATTGACCTGTGGGCTCTAGACTGACGTACCCGGGCGGCACCTGCCCGCGCCTCTCGCCTCAGGTCGCTTTGAATTGTGCTTCTCGGCACCGGCCGCGGCACCATATTGTGCTCCTCGGCACCGGCCGCGCCACCGCATTGTGCTCCTCGGCACCGGCCCCGGCACCGCATTGTGTTCCTCAGCACCGGCCCCGGCACCGCATTGTGCACCTCAGCTCAACTCGCGATCGACCCCGACCTCAAGCAGGCAGTCGGTCAGGTCTTCGAGCGTGGAGCGGAAGGTTTCCGGGCGGTATGTCAGGGTGCCCGGGAAGCCGCGGTGGGTTTCCGAGTAGCCAAAAGGCAGGGTGGGCGTGAACAGGCCCCGGTGCGCTCCGCGACACGCAGCGCGATTACCTCGGTCGCGAGGTAATCGCCCACCGGCGTGTGCGTGCCGTGCTGCTCGACGGAACCGAGGGGACCATCACGACAGGGCTGGC
>JAXGPL010000023.1:0-32627 GCA_040766985.1 Bacillota bacterium | reverse complement strand
GAAAGCGCCTCACCGAGGCACAGCGTCGGCGAAACCACGCTTACAAGGCCGCGCGCGGCCGCGTTCAGGACAAGCTCGACCGTGTCGGCGCCGGCGTCGTCGCTGAGGTAGGCAAGCAGGGCGGATGTGTCTAGCACCACCCGGTCCGGGTCCGGCAGAATCGGCATGTGTTGGCACCTCCTCGGCCTCCTCGGCATCCGCAGGACGCCGATCGGTCGGCCCGGGTCAGTTCCTTACGGGATCAAAGAGAGTCGGAGGGGGAGCTTCGGTACTTGCGGTGTCTTCCTGGTCTCTACGCGGCCGCCCTCGCAATCTCCCGCGGCCGGTCGCCGACTGCTTGTCACGAAGTAGTTCGCGCAACAGCGATCGGGATTGCTGGGCAGGCCGGAGGAAACCCCGCGCCGCCTGGACCGGATTGTCCGGCAGGGGGTGAAGCGAGATGTAGCCGGGGCCTTCACGAAGCTCGAGCTCGGTGCCTGTGTCGATGTTGTAGTGGACGCGCACCTCAATCGGAATAACGACCTGACCCTTGGACGAAACGCGGATCTTGATCATCTGGCGCCACTCCCGGCAGGGCGTTTAGTAAGAGAAGGGCTGCTTCGATCTTACCACAGGCCAAAACAAGGCACAAATGGCTATGCGTGGCTATTCCCCGCTAGACGTGTCATTCCCCCCCGATGGCCGGAAGTCCTCGCCCCAGCCATGGGGAGGTGTGAAGGCCGGCCTTCACTCTCAGAATCGGCCCCAGCGGCCCGGCACGCCGGCGCTTGGCCTATTCTCTAACAAAATCCCTGCTAAGTTACCGTTTGGCCATACCCTCCATACCATGACAGGGAGACCTCGCCGCCATCCCGCGGGCGGTGGGACTGGGGGTACTGCTACT
The DNA here is from genome assembly GCA_040766985.1 of Bacillota bacterium. Taxonomy (GTDB): domain Bacteria; phylum Bacillota; class Sulfobacillia; order JAUYEG01; family JAUYEG01; genus JAXGPL01. The sequence goes on along the minus strand of JAXGPL010000023.1, from coordinate 31,744 downwards.
TGGGCAATGGTTTCCCTCGCCCCATGTCACGGGCCGAGCAGGAGCGATGCATCCGGCTTTCGAAGCAAGGCGACTCCATGGCGCGCCAGCGTTTGATTGCACGGAACATGCGCCTCGTGGCGCACAAGACCAAGTACTGGCGGGGCAAGGTCAGGGATATGGACGACCTGGTTTCGGTCGGCCTGGTCGGCCTGATCAAAGCCGTCGACAGCTACGACCCCGATCGGAAGACCCCATTCGCCAACTACGCCTGCCAGTGTATCGAGAACGAAGTCCGCATGTACCTGCGTAAGAACCAGAAACACCAGTCCGAGGTATCTCTCGACGTCCCGATGAGTTCGGAGGCCGGAGACCGCACAATGCTGGACATGATCGGCGAGACCGAGGACCTCGCCGACGAGGTAACCCGCAAGATCGAAGCCTTTGAGGCCAAGAGCCTCGTGGACCTGCTCACGCCGCTCGAGCGCGAGGTCATCGAGCTCCGCTACGGACTGGCCGGCGAGCGCCCGGTCACGCAACGCGAGGTCGCGGACCGCAAAGGGGTTTCCCGGCCGTATATATCGCGGATTGAGCGCCGCGCGCTCGACCGCCTGGCCTGCTGGTTGACCGGGGGTAGACCGCAGGAGAGCGCATAGCCTGTCCTCTCCCCGCCCAGGGGCCCGCCCCTGCCGCTACCGCGACGCGCACTCATGGGTACTGCTTCCTTCAGCCGCCGCCCGTCTCGCGGCCTCCATGATGTGGATCGGAAAAGACCAGGTCACCGGGAGACCTGGTCTTTCTCGGCACCAATCCCGCAGAACCCGGCTTCCGAACGACATCGAACGCCCCTTGGGGTCGTTCTGAGTCCGTATCCCTGAGAATCGGGGCTTTTGGAGTATGCATTCCGGGCGAACGTGGATCTCCCACGATCAGGTCGCCGGGGCACGCCAGCCGGGGGGCCACTGAGGGGACCAATCTCAAGGAAGCGTCCTCTGCCCTCGGAAACCAAAGGGTTGGCGTGGTCCGGCAGCGTAATGTACGTGCCAGGCAGCATGACCCGACCCCGGCGGCCATATCTTGTCCCAGCGGGATCTTGCTAGTGCATAAAAATCCACCATGCCGTATTTCCACGCAGGAAAGTAGGGAGATACGGCGAATAGAAACCAAATACCTCTGCCGCGAAGCGGGTTGACTGTTTCGGCAAGCGCTCATTGCGCCGGCAGTCGCAGTGATTAGTTATGCAGGATGCGGTCGCCACCGCGGCAGGCGAGTTGTTGATGAGGGAGGCGATCGAGTCGCCGGGTTGGGGTGGTACCCCTACGAGCGTCCGGCGGTGTCTTCGGCCCGGTCCGCACGCCCAATTCTGTAGGGGAACCGGCGTGCACGACAGGCCTAATGAAAGGCCAAGCAATACCATTCGAGGGAGGAACGTGCATGAGAACTAAGAGAGTCCTGGCCGTGCTGCTGCTGATCGTTGTTGCAACCGGCATGTTGGCCGGCTGCACTGCGCAGCAGGCGTCGACCGGCACCGGTACGGTGCACCCAAATATCAAGGCGATCCAGGCCAAGAAGAAGATCGTCATCGGCACCTCGTCGGGGTATTTCCCCTTTGAGATGGTCAACAAGGACGGTAAACTGATCGGCTTTGACATCGACCTCGGGGAGAAGATCGGCGATGCCCTCGGGGTTACGGTTGAATGGAAGGACATGTCCGAGTTTGCGTCCCTCATCCCGGCACTAGAGCAGGGCCAGCTTGACCTGGTCATTGCCGGCATGACGATCAAGGCGAGCCGTGCGCTGTCCGTCGACTACACGATCCCGTACTTCCGCACCGGCCAGGCGCTGTTGGTCAACAAGAACGTCAAGAACGTCAGCAGTTGGGAAGACCTCGATAAGCCCGGCAACGTGATCGCCGTGGCCTCGGGCACGACGGGCAATATCGCCGCCGAGCGCCTCTTCAAGAACGCAACTCTGCGGGTGTTCGACGGCTCCACGACGGCGGGCCTCGAGGTTCTGGCGGGCAACGCCCAAGGCATGGTCTACGATCTCGACTGGATCAGCATCTACGCATCCGACAACCCGGACAAGACCTATGCCATCCTCGAACCGTTCACTGTTGAGAACATGGGGATCGCTGTCCGGCCGGGTCAGATGGACCTGCTCTATTGGCTCAACACCTTCCTCACCGAGTTCGTCGGCAACGAGGACTATGAGGCCATGTACGGCTACTACTTCAGGGATATGCCCTGGAAGCAGGACATGCCCCAGTAACTCAGGAGCATGCGCGGCCTTGAGTACGGCCGGCCCCGGCGGCCACACCTGATGAGCGCCCGGGCCGGGTTTGTCAGCGGGGATAGCACGCTGCGGATTGCCCGCATCCCGGTATACTGCGCTCCATAGTGGAAGGTGGGAGACTCACTTGAGCGATATTTTCTTCGACCCGATCAAATGGCAGCGGACCCTTGAGTACATGCCAAACTACATTCAGGGGCTCGGGATGACTCTTCGGCTATCCCTCGCGGCGCTTGTGCTGGCCGTTTTCATCGGCGTCGCCGCCGGCAGCATGCGCCTTTCCAAGCGGTGGTATATCTCTGGGCCGGCAACCGTTTACGTCGAAGCCGTCCGCAACACACCGCTGTTTGTGCAGCTATTCATCTACTATTTCGGTCTGGCGCCGTTGTGGGCGGGCAACTCGTTTCTGCCCATGGCCATCGGGCTCGCGGTGTTTGCCGGGGCGTACACAGCCGAAATCGTCCGTGCTGGGATCCAGTCGATATCCAGAGGGCAATCCGAAGCCGCCCTCTCCTGCGGCATGACCCAGATGCAGGCGATGACCCTGGTCATCCTGCCTCAGGCCCTCCGGCGGATCCTCCCGGCCCTCGCCGGGCAGTTCATCAGCCTGATCAAGGACTCGTCGCTGGTCTCGGCCTTCGCGCTGAGCGAGTTGACGTTCGCGGCGCGCAAGGTCACGGCCGCGACGTTCCTCAGTTTCCAGCCCTATGCCCTCTCGGCGCTGTTTTACCTGGCCATTTGCTATCCACTCTCGCTGGCCGTCCGGCTGATCGAAAGGAGGACGAGCCGCATTGGTTAGGGTAGTCGATCTCCACAAATCGTTCGGCTCGCTTCGTGTGCTCAACGGCGTAAGCTTCGAGGTCCAAAAGGGCGAAGTGCTCGTGATCATCGGCGCCAGCGGCTCGGGCAAGAGCACCCTGTTGCGCTGCATCAACGCCCTTGAGCCCATCCATGGCGGCGACGTGTCGATCAACGGCGAGTCCGTTCACAAAGCCAGGGGCAAGGATCTCTCCCGCATCCGCACCGAGATCGGGATGGTCTTCCAGCACTTTGAGTTGTTCTCGCACAAAACGGCCCTGGAAAACGTCACCCTCGCGCCCATCCACGTCCGTAAGCTCAGCAAACAGGCTGCCGATGAGCGGGCGATGCGCCTGCTCGAGCGGGTCGGCCTGCCCGACAAGGCCGGCGCGTTCCCGGCCGAGCTATCCGGTGGCCAGCGCCAGCGGGTTGCGATCGCCCGTGCCCTGGCGATGGAGCCGATGGTGATGATGTTCGACGAGCCGACGTCCGCCCTCGACCCCGAGATGATCAAGGAGGTGCTCGACGTGATGAAGGACCTCGCCCACAGCGGCATGACGATGCTTTGCGTGACGCACGAGATGGGCTTTGCGCGCGAGGTCGCCCACCGGGTCATGTTCATCGACGAAGGCAGGATCGTCGAGGAGGGCAGGCCGGACGAGGTCTTTGGAAACCCCCGGCACCCTCGGACGCAGTCGTTTCTGAGCAAGATCTTGATCTAGGCCGGCCGCCCGCCAACAGGCTACGGGGACGCCGGCCGCCCGCCAACAGGCTACGGGGACGCCGGCCGCCCGCCAATAGGCTACGGGGAGGCCAGGTTTTCCGGAGACCTGGAGGTTTCCGGTCCTCGTTTCTCAGAATCTGTGCATTGCGGGGCCATAACCGGCCTTCGTGGGCGTTTGGAGTATGGGTTTCAGAGAACAGGTATCTCAGAAACCCTGATTTTTCGCCAACCGGTACTTGCGAGATCCAGGTCACCGTCCACGGCCTACGTTAAGGTCCTCCGCAGGGGGTCTCAGGGCCGGATCACGGGCCCGCACCCTGACCGATGATCTGCCGCCGCGACGGGGGGCAGGGAGTTGGTTGCTGAAAGGGTTACCTGGGCGTGTGCCTGTTGGAGGCGGTAGGGGGCGAGGGTGCCTCGCCGTCCTGAAACAGGCCGAGCAGGTCGGGGAGTGCGCAAGAGATCGTCTCCGGCAGCGCCGCCTGGATCTTCTCGAGTGCGCGCCGGGCGGCTCCACTGCCGTCGCGGCTGATCAGAGCGTTGGCCATCGCGGCGCCGATTGCCAGCGCTACCGCCTCATCCAGCTCCAGATTGATGCTCCGCGAAGTGGTCGCCGCGAACAGGGCGTAGCCGCCGTTGGGGCCGGGGATCGCCGCCAACGGGAAGCCCTGGTCGGCAAGGCGCTGCATGTCGCGGTAGACGGTGCGCTCGCTGACAGTGAAACGCTCTGCCAGGTCGGACGCACGAAGGCGTTGTCCCGAGGCGAGCATAATGGCAATACTGGCTAGTCGGTGGTCGCGGGCCATAGGGGCCTTATACGCCGCCGGTCGGGGCAGGTTCCTGCCTTCGCGGCACGGTTCGGCAAATTCTTGACATCCACTTGGGGGCGACAGGGTTTGGGCGCCGCCGCCGCCCCGGCCGTAGCCGTCCGCCAGGCGCACGACGTCGTCCAGCTGCGGAGTTGAAACCTCCACCACCACGCAGTCCGTAATGCCCGTCAGGCGATGCGGGACTGACCTCGGTATGTGCACCTGCGAACCCGGAGCCAGCATGCGGACGGCGCGGCCCACAAGGCACAAAGCGGTACCGCACAGACAGAGCATGGTCTCGTCCTTGGCGCGGTGGTACTGCAGGCTCAGGGCATCGCCGGCGCGGACGAACAGCAACTTGCCGGCGTAATAGGCTGTCCGGGCCCAGGTGACCTCCTGCCCCCAGGGTTTGGTCGCGGTACCCCCGCCGAACGCATGGCCCAAGCTGCGAAAGTCTAGACCGTCCAGTAGGGCAGACCCCCGTCAGCCGGCGCCCGGCAGGTTTGCCCCATGGTATGCAGGCAGCGGGGGCCACGGTGAAGGTCAGGCCCTCGGCTACCGCCCCTTGCGCGAGAGAACGCTGCGGACCTGCGCGGATGCATCAACCGGGCCGTACCACCGGATGTGGCCGAAGACCCAGTCTACCAGGGAGGCGGGCGCATCTTGGTCGATGATCAGGCTGCCGAGGCCATAGAGGTCGCGCTTGCCAGGCTCCCGGGCGAGGGTCTCAAGGTCCTGCCTGCTGAAGCGGACCACGCCCGTCTGCCACGACGGGTGTTTAGCGGCCGCGGCGGCGAGGGGCGATTCGTGTGCATCGAGTTCGCGGCGGATCGCCGCGCGGATAAAGTCGCTTCGATTCTGATAGAAACCATCCTCAACCAGCACATCGATACGCCCCAGATCGACCGGCGTGAGGTTGATGGTGATCTTCTCGAGGTCGGCCACGGCGACCACTCCTTCCCTCAGGATGCTATGGGCCTGTCACTAGGATGGTTGGAGCCGGGGTTGACGTCAAGAGGGAAGGGGCCAGAGACGGAAGGAGACCGGTGTCAGGAGGGGTGATGGCCGGCGCCGGCGCGGATCTGGCTGGCGCGGCGCTTTCCGCCGTCTTTCCCGCCCAGCAAGCTGAGGAGCCGCAGTTCCGCGGTGAGTATCCCGGCCAGCATCAGCGCGCCGCCCGCTGCTCCGCGCGGCCCGAGGGCTTCCCCGGCCAGCAGACACGCGAACAAAGCCGCAAAGACAGGCTCCATGCTCAGGATGAGGGCCGTATGCGTCGGCGTCGTGTGTCGCTGAGCGATGTTCTGGATCAGAAACGCCCCGGCCGTCGCCAACAGCGCAGTCACGAGGATGGCCTGCCAGACGGCTGCGCCCAGGACCAGAAACCCGCGGCCCGCCGTACTCGCGGTCCGGCCTGCCGCGAGCTCCGCCCAATACGGCCTCTCGAAGGCCAGCGAGGCAACCGCGGAAAACAACGAAGTGACGCCGATCTGGATCGTCGCCAATGCGCCGGAGCTCGCGCCGGGATCCCGGCCGTAGCGGGCGATGGTGATCACATGCATCGCAAAGCTGACGGCACATGCGAGGACGAGCAGGTCGCCGGGGCCGGGGCGAAGCGAATCGCCGAGGGTCAATAGCGCGAGGCCGCACGTGGCAAGAGCAACGCCCAGAAGGCTATCCCTGCCCGGCGGCTGCCGGAGGCCCACCGCTGCGAACAACGGGACGAAGACCACGGACAGCCCCGTAATGAAACCGGCCTTGCCCGCCGTCGTCCACTGCAGCCCAAGCGTCTGGCAAGCGTAGCCCACGAACAGCCAGACGCCGATGATCAGCCCGTGCTTGACCTGACTTGCACCGCCGCGGCGGATTTCCCGCCGGAAAAAGGGCAGCAGGACGAGGAACGCTATCGCAAAGCGCACCGCCAGAAAAGCGAACGGGCGGATGTCGGCGAGGGCTTCCTTGACGGTCACGAATGTCGCGCCCCACACAAGAGTGACTGCAACCAGGGCGAGGTCGGCCGTCAAGGCCCATCTGGGCTGGTCAAGCTGGTGATTCACCAGATCATCTTATCATAGGCGAAGGGTGCGGACTGGCGAGTGCGATTCCGCCCGTCCACCCGGCAAGACTAGGTCCGTGGGACAGCTTAGAGGGGCTGTACGGTTGATGCAGGAATTTATGGACCGCACGGGGCCCGGCGGGAGAGGTGAAGGGTGGACCAGATCAAGGTTATCCACTGGGGGCTGGGGGCGATGGGCGCCGGCATCGCCCGGATGGTCCAGGATAAGAAGGGCTTGGTTTCCGTTGCGGCAATTGAGCGTTCGCCGGCGAAGCACGGCAAAGATCTCGGCGAGTTGCTCGAGCCGGGCAGGGTGTCCGGTGTCACGGTTATGCCGGACTTCGGCTCGCTCAGCCCGGCCGTCACCGGCCCCGCGGACATCGTGCTGCATGCGACCGCCTCGTTCACACGGGAAGTCGTGGACGACCTGATTGCGGCGGTCGAGGCAGGACTCAACGTGATTACCACGGCCGAGGAGATGGCTTTTCCGTGGGCGGGAGCGCCGGAGGAGGCCAGGCGGATCGACCAAGCGGCCCGGGCAAATGCGGTCACCGTTCTCGGCGCCGGAGTCAACCCCGGCTTCGTTCTCGACACGCTGATTATCACACTGACCGGCGTTTGCGAACGGGTGGACGCGATCCGGGCCGCCCGGATCAACGATCTGTCCCCGTTTGGACCGACTGTGCTGCGGACACAGGGCGTCGGCACGACCCCGGAGGAGTTCGCCGCGGGAGTCGCCGCGGGGACGATCGTGGGTCACGTCGGGTTTCCGGAATCCATGAGCATGATCGCCAAGGCCATCGGATGGCGGCTCGACCGTATCGAGCAGGAGCGGGAGCCGATCGTTTCCGCGACCTACCGCGAAACCCCCTACGTCAAGGTCCGCCCCGGCATGGTCGCCGGCTGCAGGCACGTGGCCTCCGGCTACGGCGAGGGCCGCCTGCTGATCAGGCTCGAGCACCCGCAGCAGATCCACCTGGAAGATGTGGCGACGGGCGACTTCATCTGGATCGACGGCCGGCCGCCCGTCGCAGTGCAGATCATGCCGAGATACCCGGTGGGATCGGCACAATCGCGGTCGTCGTCAACATGATCCCGACGGTCGTCGCAGCCCCGCCGGCTTGTGGATATGTCCCGGCTTCCCGTTCCCCAGGGCGATGATGGGCGGATTGGCGAGGTGATGGCTGTGCACAGGAGACGGCCCGCCGCGGAACTGGGTGCAGGATCCACCGCCTCCTGCTCGCCGCCGGGGAGCGGGCGCCGCAGGTGCCGCCGGACACGCAGGCAAGACCGTTGGAGATGTGGGTCAAAGGTCACCTGGCCGTGGAAAGCGCCGCGCTTGGCGACCAAGTCCCGGTTACCACCCTGGCCGGCAGGCGGGAGGAGGGCCGGCTGGTCGCCGTCCTTCCCGCCTATGGGCATGATTTCGGCGAGCCGGTCCCGGAGTTGCTGGGCATCGGGCGCGAACTGCGGGCAATCCTGGCCGAGTCCCCCGAGGAGGCCGAACGATGAGGACTCCGGGGAGCGGCGCAAGGGGACCGGCATGCTTCCGGCCGCGCTGTCCGACCGCAGCTACCCGGCTGTCATGGCACGGCGCGGGGAGATCATGCGCAGGTCCATAGGTATCGATGCGCAGCGTTCGAGCGCGGGCCGCTCGCCTTTGACTACGAGGCGATGATGGCCCAAGCAGGATACGACATCGACGAAACCGCCGCATCCAGCGCGAAACCGGCGTCGGCGGCACGCCCTCCTCGAGCACTGCGCGGTCACCCAGCACCGTGCGCGCCCTCGCCGGCCCCGGCAAGGGCGCCCCGGATCTTCCTCAAAGACGAGGCGGCGAACCCTCCAGGCAGCTTTAAGGCGCGCCGCGCGGCACCGTCTACCAGGCCGCAAGCTCGGCTATCCTGGCGTGGCCGCCGCTGCGAGCGGCACTGCAGGAACCGCGGTCGCCTCGCAGGCCTGCATGCGCGGCCTCGGCTGCATCGTGGTGCAGGAGGTTTTGACAGCCGTGGTGTCGGCCAGCCTGAGCTCCTCGAAAAAGGGCGCAAGTGCGAGGCCTATGGCGCTGAGGTGCTTCAACTGACAGTCGGCCCGGAGCTGTTCTACGTCTTCCTGACCGTCCTCGAGCAAACCGGCTACTTCAACGCCTCGCTGTACACCCCGTTCGGAGTAAGCGGCATCGAGACCATCGGCACCGAAATCGCGGAGGAGATCCGTGCCCTCACGGGTCGCGGCCCCGACGTCGTCGTGGTGACCCATGCCGGGGGCGGCAACGTCACAGGCACCGCCCGCGGCCTCGCCAAGGCCGGGGCCGGTGATACGCAGGTCGTCGCCGCGAGTGTGGACCTTACCGGGCTGCATATGGCCAGCGACCGGGACTTCAACCGCAAATCGTTCACGACGGGCCACACGGGGTTTGGCGTCCCCTTCGCAACCTGGCCCGACCGCGCGGACGTCCCGCGCAACGCAGCCCGTCCCCTCCGGTACATGGACAGGTACGTCCTGATGACCCAGGGCGAGGTGTTCTACGTAACAGAGTTGCTCGCCCAACTGGAGGGCGTCGAACGCGGGCCGGCGGGCAACACCTCGCTCGCCGCGGCAATCAGCATCGCCCAGCGGCTCGACCGCGACCAGGTAGTCGTCGTCCAGGAAACCGAGTACACCGGCGCCGGCAAACACCCGAGCGCGCAGCTGACCTTCGCCCGCCGTAACGGAGTGGAAATCAGGCGCGGCGACCCTGTCGACGACCTGCCGGGCAGGCGCATAGTCATTCCCCAACACCCCAGCCAAATCAAAGCCAAGGACATCCCTTTGGACGCCCTTCGCCGTTCGCTGATCCGCAATTCCTTTGAACGTAGCGGGCTATCCATGGCGGGGCCCGCTGAAGTGGACTTCCTGATGGCGGAAACCCGCGCGGACCGGGCGTTCGTCATCAGCTGCCTGACCGAGCTGGGGCTGCAAGTCTCGGGGGAGAGCGGAGATACGAGGAGGCAACCCAACTGACCATCCGCCGACCTGACGATTTTGCCGCAAGGCGCAAAGACCTCGCAGACCTCAATCTGGACGAGCTACGCGAGCGGTTTTGGAACCTTGCCAAGGCAACCGTGCAGCCTCTTCTCCAGTTGGCCGCCACCCACACATCGCCGTCCATCGAGCGTTCCGTGTTGCTCCGCATGGGGCTCGACAGCCTTGAAGCCAAGGCCGTCGTCGAGAAGTGCCTTGACCATGGCCTGCTCGGCCACGGCGCGGGACACTGCCTGCTCCGGCTGATGAGGACCCGCGGCCTCGGTGCCGTGCCCGCAGCCGCGGAACTCGCGCGCGGCGAAGGGTGGGAGGAGATCAAAGAGGGCCTTCTCACAGGCATGCCCAAGATCTCCAATCATCCCCGGACCAAGGACCCGTCCGGCGAAGAGATAGCCTCGCGCTATCCGGTTACGCTGGGAGGTGAGGAGTTCGGCGCCGAGCTTCGGCCGGGCCTCGACCCCGGGCCGCCGGCACTGGACCCGGCGGAGAAGCTGGACGTCGATGCGATAATCGCGGATCTCGATGCGTACCGGCCGCGGCGGCGCGGGTGGACCTGGCGCCGTGCGGCTTCCGGTCCGGTGGACATGGGCCCGTTCAGTTACCGGCAGGTTTCCGAGCCGTTGGACCGCGGCGTGCCGCTCCCGGCCGCGAAGTACTTCGGCGGCATCGACCCGCAGCCCGAATGTGTCATCACGACCGAAATCGCGTCGGGGCGTTTTGAGGACGACCTCCGCCGCATGCGCATGGCCGCCTGGCACGGCGCTGACCACATCATGGTCATCCGCACGGCCGGCCAGAGCCACTTCGATGGGCTGATCGAGGGTACGCCGGAGGGCGTCGGCGGAGTGCCGATCAGCCGCAAGCAGGTGCGGGCGACGCGCAAGGCCCTCGACCTCATCGAAACCGAAGTTGGCAGGCCCATCAACTTCCACAGCTACGTGAGCGGTGTCGCGGGCCCGGAGATCGCGACGATGTTCGCCGAGGAAGGGGTCAACGGCGCACACCAGGATCCCCAGTACAACGTGCTCTACCGCAACGTAAACATGCTCCGCTCGTTCGTTGACGCGGGGGTCGCCAAGGCATTGATGAACTGGGCCGGTATGCTGCAGATCGACGGCGCCCACAACGCCAACGCGACGGCGCGTGAGGCGTGGAAGGTGATGCCCGAACTGCTCGTCCAGCACGCGATCAACTGCGCTTACTCGCAGGGCGTCGGGATGGATCCCGCCCTGATCGCCCTGTCGACGGTCCCCCCGACCGCGCCGCTGGCGCCGGCGATGCGCATGGACCTGCCGTATGCGGTGGCATTACGCGAGTTGTTCCGCGGGTTCCGCTTCCGGGCGCAACAAAACACGCGCTACATCGAGTCCGACGCCCGCGAGGCCACCGTCACGCACGTCCTCAACCTTCTCATCAGCAGGTTGACGGCAGTCGACGTCCAGAGCACGATCACCCCGGACGAGGGGCGCAACGTGCCCTGGCACTACAACAATCTGGCCGCGGTCGATACCGCCAAGCAAGCCCTGGTCGGCCTGGACGGCCTACTCGACCAGGTCGAGTTGCGCAGGAGGCGAGCTGGACGCTGTCGCGCGCGAACTCACCGAGCGCGCCGTGCTGTTTTTGAGGAGATTCTCTCCCTGGGCGGCTACTTCAGCGCAGTTGAACAGGGGCTGTTTGTCGATTCGGGGTTCTATCCCGAGCGCAACGGCGATGGGATCGCTCGCACGATCGACGGAGGCGTCGGCGCGGGTTCGATCGTCGCCCGCGAACCCGATTACCTCGCGCCGGTGTGCGCCCATTTCGGGGTCAACAACCTCCCCGGAGGCTGCGCGGGCCTGTGACCCGGTCGGCGGGTGTACGCTCTGCCGGCCCGGGCTGATCAGGTTGATCGACGAGCTTGACGTCGAGGACAACGCCGCGGCCCGCCTGGAGCTTTCGCGCCCGTGGCGTGGCGACCGGGGGCAGATCCGCCCCGAGGTCCAGTGGGCCGGGGACGGCGTGGTGCTGGTGACAGTGTTTCTGCCGGTTTCGGAACTGGCGGCGGAGGCCGCTGCACTTGCCATCGCCCGGCAGATGGGCCTCTCCGACCCGCAGGTGGTACACAAATCTGTCGCCCACCCCGCGGAAGGCACTCTCTGTGAGGTCAAGGGACGCCTCGAAGTCAGCGTTGACCCGTCGTCGCTGGTCCTTCCGCAGCGGGTGGAGGAGTTGGGCGAGGAGGAGGTCCGGTCGTTCGTCGCCGGTCGCGGCGGACTGCGTGTAGTCGCGGCCACCGTCGGCGAGGACGAGCATTCGGTCGGTATGCGGGAGATCATCGACATCAAGCACGGCGGCCTTGAGCGGTTCGGAGTTGAGTGCCACTACCTCGGCACGTCCGTTCCGGTCAACAAGGTGTTGGACGCGGCGGTAGAACTGGACGTCGACGCGGTGCTGATCAGCACGATCATCACCCACGCCGGGGTGCACCGGCTGAACATGCGCCGGCTGGCGGACCTCGCGCGCGAGCGCGGTGTGCGTGACCGGTTCCTGCTGATCGGCGGCGGCACGCAGGTTACCGACGAAGAAGCGAAGGACTGCGGCCTTGACGCCGGCTTTGGACGGGGCGCCCGGGGCATTGACGTGGCCAGCTTTCTTGTGCGCCGGATGCGCCAACGCGAAGTTGGGCGAGACCCGCGCTCGCCCGCCAGAGGGCAGGGACCGTGACCCTGCTGAACGGGGCCTGCGCCGGGGCCGGCATTCATCCCGGGGCCGGCGCTCATCCCGGGCCTCGTGTTTCGGCCGACCTGCTTGTGGCCGAGATCGGCAGCACGACTACCGTAGTCACCGCATACGACGGCATCATCAAACCGGCGGAATCCGGTGCGCGCCTGCTGGGCCAGGGTATGGCGGCGACGACGGTTCTTCAGGGCGACGTGACCGAGGGGTTGGGGACGGCGCTTGCGGACCTTGCCGACAACCTGGGCCTGCGGCATCCGTCCGCCCTCGGCTGGCGCCGAATGCTCGCCTCGTCGAGCGCCGCGGGCGGGCTGCGGATGTCCGTGCACGGCCTGGTTTATGACATGACGGTGCGGGCGGCGCGCGAAGCCGCCCTCGGAGCCGGCGCCGTGGTCCGCCAGGTCACGGCAGGTGCGCTCACGCGCGAAGACCTGAAGCGACTGGAGGAGCTTAAGCCGAACATCATCCTCCTCGCGGGTGGAGTCGATCACGGTGAACGGGAAACCGTTCTGGCCAACGCGGCACTGATCGCCGGAGCCGCCGCTCCCGGGACGCCCGTTGTCTACGCGGGTAACGCAGCAGCGGCGGACGAAGCGCTGCGCCTGCTGGCAGACGGAGGAATGAGGGCGCGCGCGGTGGAGAACGTCTACCCCCGCATCGATGACCTCAACGTCGAACCCGCGAGGCGGGCGATCCAGGAGGTCTTCGAGGAGCACATCGTCCATGCCCCGGGGATGGAGAGAATCCGGGATCTCGTTGACGGGCGGATCATACCGACTCCCGGAGCCGTCATGAACGCGGCGCAATTACTCTACGAGGGCGCCGGCGATCTTGTGGCGGTCGATGTCGGCGGCGCGACAACTGACGTGCACTCGGTGACTGCTGGATCGGAGGAAGTCACGCGCCTCCTGATAGCCCCCGAGCCACTGGCCAAGCGGACGGTCGAAGGTGACCTGGGTGTTTTCGTCAACGCGGCCCATGCCCGCTCGCTGTTCCAGCCCGGCGAACTGGAGACGGCGCTGGGGGTGGGTGCGGAGCAGGTTTCCGAGTTGATAGGGGACCTGCCCCCGATTCCGAGGGACGACACCGAGAGCGAACTCGTCCGGCTCCTGGCGGCAAAGGTCGCCAGGACTGCGGTTCTGCGCCATGCGGGCAGGATCCGGCACCTCTACGGGCCGGGCGGGCGAACGACGGTCGCGGAGGGGAAGGACCTGACCCGCGTAGGGTTGATTCTGGGCACGGGCGGCCCCCTCACGCGGCTGCCCCATGGCGAAGACGCCCTGGGCAGGTTGCGGATCGCCCAGCGCGGCGCAGAATTGCTGCCGGGCCCTGAGGCAAGGGTGGCCGTAGACCATCACTACATCATGGCCCCGTGCGGGGTAATGGCCCGGGAGTACCCCGAGGCCGCCCTCAAGTTGTTGCTGCGGAGCTTTGGGATTTAGGTCAGGTTCCGCGGATTGGGGTTAGAGGGGAGGTGCGGATCAGCGGACTCACCCGGAATGGCCGTGGTTGCCCTCGGCGGCAACGCCATCCTGCAAGAGGGCCAAAAGGGCACGGCGGATGAGCAGTTCGAGAACATTCGCTGCACGAGTTGGCACATCGCCCAGATGATCGCAGCGGGCTGGCGGGTAGTCGTGACCCACGGCAACGGCCCGCAGGTCGGCAACATCCTGCTGCAAAACGAGGAGGCGCGGCACATCGTGCCGCCGATGCCTCTGGACGTGTGCGGCGCGGAGAGCCAGGGCCTGATCGGCTACATGCTCGTGCAAGCCCTTCGCAACGAGTTGCGTGCAAAGGGCATCAACAGCAGGCCGGTCGCAGTAGTAACTCAGGTTGTTGTCGACCCGGAAGATCCCGCGTTCCGGAAACCGTCCAAACCGGTCGGGCCGTTCTATACCGAGGCGCAGGCGCGCCGGCTCGCCCAGGCCAAGGGCTACCAGGTCGTTGACACAGGTCCTAAGGGATGGCGCCGTGTGGTGCCGTCTCCAGACCCGGCGGGGATCGTCGAGATCGATGCCGTCCGGTGTCTGGTGGACGCAGGGCTGGTGGTAGTGCCCTGCGGCGGGGGCGGCGTTCCCGTGGCGCGCGGCGCAGGCGGACAGCTCTTCGGAGTCCAGGCTGTGATCGACAAGGATCTGGCCACGGAGCGGCTGGCGACCGAACTCAAGGCCGACGTGATGCTGATCCTCACGGATGTTGAGCAGGTAATCCTTGGCTACGGCAAGCCGGAAGCGAGGCCGGTTGCGCGGTTGGCGGTGGCCGAGGCGCGGCGGATGCTTATGGAGGGCGAGTTTACGGCAGGAAGCATGGGGCCGAAAGTGGAGGCGTGTGTTCGATTCATCGAGCACGGCGGGCGGCGCTCCGCTGTCGCCAGCCTAGCCCACGGCATCACGGCGCTCCACGGCGAAAGCGGCACGGAATTCGTTCCCGCGAAGACGGTAATCTAGACCTATGAGGTGATGATGCCTTTGGCAAACGAAAAGACCAGGATAGTGATCATGGGGGCGGCGGGGCGCGATTTCCACAACTTCAACGTTTTTTACCGGGATAATCCCGGGTACGAGGTGCTCGCGTTCACGGCCACCCAAATCCCTGCCATCGAAGGGCGGCAATATCCTCCCGAACTTGCCGGCAAGTTGTACCCGCAAGGCATCCCGATCATCGCCGAAGAAACGCTGCCGGAATTCGTCGCCAGGCACACCGTGGACCAGGCGGTATTCGCCTACAGCGACGTTCCGCACACCTACGTCATGGGCCGTGCCAGCTGGGCGATGTCCCTGGGCCTCGACTTTGTGCTCCTCGGCCCCAAGCGGACGATGCTCGAATCCAGCAAGCCGGTAATCGCCGTGTGTGCTGTGAGAACCGGCGCCGGCAAGAGCCCGACGACCCGCCGCGTGACCGAGGTCATCCGCGACGCAGGGCTGCAGGCCGCCGTCATCAGGCACCCGATGCCATACGGCGACCTGACCAAGCAGGTCGCGCAGCGCTTCGCCACCTACGATGATCTGGACCGCTACGAATGCACCATCGAAGAGCGCGAGGAGTACGAGCCCCACATTGACCGGGGTACGCTTGTCTTCGCCGGGGTCGACTACGGGGAGATCCTGCGGATGGCGGAGCAGGAGGCCGATGTGATCGTCTGGGACGGCGGCAACAACGATATGTCGTTCTACCGTCCAGACCTCTTGTTCACGGTCGCGGATCCCCACCGCCCGGGCCATGAATTGCTGTATCACCCCGGCGAGGTCAATCTCCGAATGGCCGACTGCATTATCGTCAACAAGATCGACACCGCCGATCCCGTGGGAGTCCAGCGAGTACGGGATTCCATCGCTAAGGTAAACCCGGCGGCAAGGGTCATCGACGCGGCTGCGCCAATCTACATCGACGACCCCGAACAGATCCGCGGCAAGCGGGTGCTTGTGATCGAGGACGGGCCGACGCTGACGCACGGTGAGATGGCCTACGGCGCCGGCGTCGTCGTTGCCCGTCGCTTTGGCGCCAAGGAATTGGTTGACCCCCGGCCGTATGCCGTCGGCACCATCAAGACGACTTACGAGCGTTATCCCAATACCGGCCAGCTCCTGCCGGCGATGGGATACGGCGGGCGGCAAATCGCCGACCTCAAGGAAACCATCGCAGCCTGCCCCGCCGACCTGGTGTTGATCGCGACGCCGATCGACCTGCGTCGCCTGATCGATATCAAGCAGCCCTCGGCGCGGGTGAGGTACGAGATGCAGGAGATCGGCAGACCGACTCTGACCGACATCATGGCCCCGCTTCTGGCGAAGGTAGAGAGGAGGCCCGGCGCGAAGACATAGTCGTCTCCCAACAATCATCTTTGTGGAGGCGGCGGGCCGCCGTGTCGAGGATAATCCAGGCCAAACTGGACCTTCCGGTATTCGATAAGCTATACACACGCGAGCGTCTCGACGAGACGCTCGCGCTTGCTATGGGCGCCAGAGCCGTGTGCATCCGGGCGGGTCCCGGCTACGGAAAGACGGCCCTCGTCGCCGAATTCGTCCGGCGGCGCCGGCTGCCCGTGGCATGGGTGCAGGTCGACGAGGCTGACGCCGATCCGGGCAGGCTGGCATCCTATATCCTCGCTGGGCTTGGGGCGATCTCCCCGGGCGTTTCGGGCGATCTAAGGGAGGGCGGCGGAGGCAGGGGCGACAAGCAAGAGGGGCTGCTCGCACAGTGCCTGGACGCCTTGGCCGGGGCCGCCTCCGTGGCGGCCGCCAACCCCGTGCTCGTTGTGCTGAACGATCTCGACCTGGCGTCCAGCCCGGAGACCATGTGGTTCGTCCGCAACCTCGTCGAGTACATGCCTGCCGGAGCCGCCCTGTGGTTCACGTGCCGTTCGCTTCCTCCGATGATACCGCTTGAGCGGTGGAAAGTTCTCCACATCGCCCACGAGGTCGGCCCTCCCCAGCTTGAATTCACGCCTTTTGAAACGAGCCGTCTATGTAGCGAGGTCTTCGGCATCGACCTGTCTCCGGCCGAACTCGACCTTCTGCAGCGAGCGACGGCCGGCTGGATGGCTGGCATCGTGATCCTCTGGAACAGCTCGGGCGATGGCGGCAAGTCCGCTCTGTTGAGGGCGGCGCAAGCCGTGATTGACCGGATCACCCCCCGGCTGGGCCTGCGAGTTGATAACCTCGTCGAGCTCATGGACTACATTTCGTCCGAGGTCATCCACCGGCAGCCCGACGATGTCGTGACCCTGCTGCGGTGCACGGCCGTGTTGCCATTCGTGTCCGTGGACGCGGCGGCGTCCGTTTGCGGCTTCGAGCCGGACCGGGCCGCCGCGGCGGTTCGTGCGGCTACGTCCGAAGTGCCGTTCATCGTCCGCCTTGAACAGGGCCGGTTTTCCTACCAGCCGATGCTCAGGGCGGCGCTTATCGAGATGCTGCACCGCGAGTGCGTGAGCGAGCAGGTTTCCGGGCTTTATGCCAGGGCCGCGGAGTACCTTGTGGCCAACGGCTGGCGGGAGGAGGCGGTCACGTGCCTGCTTCAGGCCGGCCTCCACGACCGGGCTCTTGGCATCCTGGAAGAAATCGGGCTTGACATGGCCCTCAGGGGAAGGATGGCTGTGCTTGTCCAGTGGCTGGACGCCCTCATGCCGGAAACCGTCTCCCGGCGCCCGTTGATTGCCGTTGTCGCCGGGTGTGTGCGCCAGAGCCAGGGACGACTTGATGAGGCCCTGGCTCTGTGGCAGCGCGGAGCCGAAGGGCTCGCCGCGGCCGCAAACCACGGATGGGCGGAGTGCCCGGATGTGGCAATCGCGCAAGAAGCCATGGCGACCGCCGTTGCCCTGTCCGCCGACGTCCTCGCCGACCGGGGCCGCGCAGGCGAGGGTCTTGCCATGTTGCAGGAGCTTCTTGACACCGGGCGGCCGGCGGCTGGGTTGTCGCCCAAGGTACGGGCGCGGGTGCTTGATGCGATGGCCTACTGCCAGTGGATGAGCAGCGAGTGGGACAAAGCCTGGGCGACCGCTCAAGAAGCCGCTCAGTCATATAACGCGGCGGGCGATCCGTTCGGCGAAGCGGCCGTGCTCAACATTCTCGGGGTACTGTTCCACGAGCCGCGCGGCGACCTTGAGCGGGCGTTAGGATGTTACACGCGTGCCCTCGCCCTGGTCTCTGATCACGGGTCCCCGCCGCAAATGGTGCTTTATCTCGCCAACCGCGGCAGGATTCTCAAGGAACTCGACCGGGCCGCCGAGGCGGTCGACGAGCTTGAGAAGGCCGTCGCAGCCGGCCAGCGCCTTGGCCTCGGCAGGCAACTGATGCTCGGGCTGATCTTCCTCGGCAAAGCGTATCTCGACCAAGGGCGATTCGCTGAGGCCCGCAACGCCCTGGAGCGCGCGTTGAGCATGGCGACGGAGATGGGTGACCGGCTCCGCGTTGGGGCAGCGCAGTATGAACTCGCCAACCTTCACCGGGCGCGGGGCGATTTGGACCTCGCGCTGACGGCCGCAGAGGAGGACCTCCGGCTGATCCGGGAGATTGGAAACCAGTACTATCTGCTTCAGTCCCTCGTAAATGTAGCCTTTGTGCACCTCTTCCGCTCCGAGTACGACGCCGCGCTCGGGCTGCTCCGCGAGGCCGAGAAGTGCCCGACGACGTCCGAGTCACGGGGGATGGAGAGCGTTCGCCTCTACCTCGGGTTGGCGATCGCGCTGCAGGCCCGCGGGGACGCAGCCTGGACATACTACCTGCGCAATTGTCTGGCGATTGCGCAGGGCCGGGCTGCCACGGTCCTCTTCCGCCGGGAAAGCCCCTTGTCGACGGATCTGTTGAAGCAGGCGTCGGCTGAGGGTATCCGCAGGTCACAGGTCAAAAAGCTGATGATCGAAACAATCCCCGCCCGGGACGCGGCCGGAGCCGCTGCCGCTCCCGTTCCCGCGGCGGCCGCCGCCGCCACCGCCGTCGCTCCGCCGCCTGGTCTCGCGCCCGACGCGGCGGCCTTCGAGGGCGTTAGGCTACGGATTCGCTGCCTTGGCGGATTCACCGTGTGGGTGGACGGCAACGAGGTTCCCGTCACGGCATGGCCCAAGACCAAGGCTCTGCGCCTGTTCAAGCTCCTTTTCGCCTCACGGGACCAATGGCAGCCTGTGGAACAGATCATCGAGCAGCTATGGCCGGACATGGACCCCGATGCCGGGATGGCCAATTTCCGTGTGACCCTCCACCACGCCCGCCGGACCCTCGAGGCGGCGGGGACGAGGGGCAAGGGCGAATTCATCCAGTACGAGCGGAGGGCGTGCAGGGTCAATCCGGGGATGATCGGCGAGGTCGATGCCCACGATTTCGGTGTCTTGGCTCTCGAAGGCCGCAGGCTGGCAAGGGAAGGACAGGAGGACAAAGCCGCCCAGGTGTTCGAGCGGGCCCGGCAGATCTACCGGGGGGACTTTCTGCCTGACGACATGTACGAGGATTGGGCCGAAGGCCCGCGGATGGAGATGCGCAACATTGTTCTTGAGGTGCTCTCATGGCTCTCGAACTACTACAGCGCCCGCGGTGACGCATCCACAGCGATCGACCGGCTGCGGCGGGCGGTAGCCCTGGACCCCTACCGCGAGGATCTGCAGCGCGGCCTGATTGCGCAATTGGCGGGGCAAGGACGCCTTAACGAAGCGCTGCAGCAATACCGCCGCCTGGAGCAGGCTTTGATCCGCGACCTCGACGTCGGGCCCGCAGATGAGACCCTCGACCTCTACCGGCGCTTGATGAGGTCGGGCGCGGCAGGCGGGTAGGCACGGGAAGGTCCTGGCTGTTGCGGACTACTCAGCTCCCGCGACCCTCCCGTTTGCGCCGGTGCCTCGCCGGTTTCGATATCCTCCTTCACAAGTCATCTCGCACCCATGAGCACATAGTGACGCCAATCTTGCAGGAAGCCGGCGCCCCGGACGGCGAAGCCAAGCGGTATCTAGCTCGACCGTGGCCGGGAGGTTTCTTACAGGGAATGAACCAGCAGTTGCCGCTGTCCGACATCGTTGTTATCGATCTCAGCCGCATTCTGGCCGGACCGTACTGCACGATGATGCTCGCCGACATGGGAGCGACCGTCTACAAGATCGAGAACCCCGACGGTGGGGATGACAGCCGCGGTTTCGGCCCGTACATCAAGGGCGAGAGCGCCTACTACATGAGCATCAACCGCAATAAGCGCAGCCTGGCGATGAACCTCAAGCGTCCCCGAGCCCGGCAATTGGTCCTGGACATGGTCCGGCGTGCCGACATCGTCGTGGAAAACTTCCGCCCCGGGACGATGGAGCGGCTCGGCCTCGGCTACGAAACCCTCCGCGAAGTCAATCCCCGCATCATCTACGCCGCGGTCTCAGGTTTCGGGCACAGCGGCCCCTACATGCACAAGCCCGGCTACGACATAGTTGCACAGGGCATGAGCGGCCTGATGAGCATCACCGGGCACCCCGGCGGCCCGCCCACGCGCGTGGGCGCGTCGGTCGGCGACCTGACCGGCGGCATGTTCGCACTGATCGGCATCCTCGCCGCACTCCACGAGCGGCAGCGGTCGGGCCTCGGGCAGAAGGTCGATGTCGCCCTGCTTGACAGCCAGGTGGCAATCCTGGAGAACGCCGTCATGCGCTACGTCGTCGCCAACGAGGTGCCGGAGCGCGTCGGCAACCGCCACCCTTCGATCACCCCCTTTACATCAATGGAAACCGCCGACGGCTATCTCATCATCGCTGTCGGGAACGATACGCTGTGGGTCCGGTTCTGCGGCGTAATCGGCCGCCCTGAGCTGGCGGACGACCCGCGGTTCACCACCAACCCCCTGCGCACGGCCAATTGGGCAGAGCTGGAGCCGCTGCTGCAGCCGGTATTCCGGACCAGGACCACCGCCGAGTGGATATCGGTCTTCGAGGCGTCCGCGATGCCGTGCGGCCCCATCAACACGATCGACAAGGTTGTTGCCGACCCGCAGGTCCAGGCGAGGCGGATGATCCAGTCCATCGATCACCCTGTCGTAGGCAGGTTTCCGATAACGGCGATGCCCGTCAAGCTATCCCGGACCCCCGTCGACGAGCAGTTCCAGGCTGCGCCGGCCCTGGGGAAGGATACGAAAGACGTGTTGCGGGACTTCCTCCGTCTGGGTGAAGAGGAAATCGAGGCCCTCCGCGCCGACGGCGCGGTCGTGGTGCCTGATTGAGCCTGGTTGTGCTCGTCGGCTCAGGTCTTGGCTAGGCTTGTGCATGTTGGCACAGGTCAGGCTATGACCTGTGCTGCTCGACTCAGGTCCGCCCCGCGACCTGTGCTCCTCGGCTCATCTCGCCGCGCCATGCTCCTCGGCTCATCTCGCCGCGCCATGCTCCTCGGCTCATCTCGCCGCGCCGGCGGCAGCGCCTCGTGTTGACCGCCCGGGCGCAGTCGACGGGAACATCGCACGCGCCGGAGCTGCCAGGACTACAGCCAGGACTACCCAAAGCAGGCCGAGGCCTAGGAAGCCGGTCTCCACGCTGAACGCCTGGGCCACGGCGCCAAGCGCAATCGGCACCGCCCAAAGGGTCAGTGAGAAGAACAGCCCCGTAAACGCCATGGCGATCGCCCGGTTCTCAGGCCTGCTTGCACCAGCGGCGATGGTCATCGACAGGACCTGCAGCACACCGCTCGCGACGCCGGTAAGCCCCATGCCGACCGCCAGCCCGGCGAACGAGCCCAAGAACGGCGTCGCCCCGATGCCGATACCGCAGAGGAGCGCGCCCGTAAACCACGCGGCGGGAGTCGATAGCTGCCTGCCGAGGATGCCAAACGCGAAGCTGGCGACCATGGCCGTGACCGCTCTGCACGAGGAGAGCACGCCGATCGCATCCTCACCCATGCCGAGGTCGGCGAGGTAGACCGGATAGAACGAGCTGAGCATGGCCAAAGACACGCCGGCCCCCGACATGCACAAGCCGGAGAAGAGCAGGGGCCGTGACCGAACCAGCCCGCCCAGCGCGGCCATAAGCCCGGCCCTACCGCCACCAGCCCTGGCGGGAGCACAGGCTTGCGGGGTCCTTTGCTCAATCCGCCCGGTGGCCGGGCGGCTCAAACGCGCCGACAACAGCACGCCCGCCGCCGCGCCGCCCAGGATCAGCCCGAATCCCGCGCCGAATCCCGACCGTGCCAGCAGCGCGCCCGCCAGCGGGGTGCCGATGATTGCCCCGAAGTGCCCGATGCTCGTGAAAAGCCCGAGCGCCCGCGCTGTGTCGCCAGACGCGACCCGGCTGGTGTAGCTCTGCGCCGAGGGCCAGTAGATTCCCCGGGACAACCCGGAGATGACCAGGGCGCCGCCAACCAACGCCGCCGTCGGGCCCGAAGGCGCGAGGAGCAACAGGACCGCTGCAAGCACCATTGCGGAGTTGGAGACCAGCAAAATGAGACGTTCGCCGACCCGGTCGGAGATTGCCCCGCTCGGCAGCCGCATCACCAACTGGACCATCGGCGGCACCGACGCGGCCAGGCCGAGGATCATCGGGGAGACTCCAAGGTCGCGCAAGTACAGCGGGATCACCAGGATGATCGTAGCCAGTGCGATGTTGTAGATGAACGTCAGGGCATATGCAGTCTGAACCAACTTTGCGGCGTCGCTCCTTCTGCTCGTTCCCTCCCTGATTCGGCATCCCAAACAGACCCACCTTCGCGGATTGCCGTAACAGACTCCTCCTAGCAGCAGGTCAAGCAGGCTGCGGTGTCATATATTGCGAAGATGTCCGCTATAGCACAGAGAGCATAACGGTTGGGTAGGAGCAGGAGGAAGGGACAAGTAAGCATGGCAAGCCACCAAGAGCATTCGGGAGGAGTCTGCTGATGAGATTCGCGGCACATTCGAGGTATCTGACTGCGTTTACGGTGTTGGCGTTGCTGATGGTCGTGCTCGTCGCTTTGCCGGCGTGGGCGGCGACGGAGGACCCGCTGACGCTGTCCGAGTCCGATCCGGCCGACGGCGCCACCGGCGTCGCAGTCAACCAAAAGATCAAGCTGGTCTTCAGCAAAAATGTCGTGAACATGGCGGTTGCGGAGAATAACGAGGCGTGTTTCAAGTTGCTGAACGCGTCGGACGCCGAGGTCCCGATTACCGTCGTTCTACCCGACGATCAGGTGGAGCCGGAGAGGAAGCGGGAAATCGAAATCGTCCCCAAGGCCAATCTCCTGCCCGGGCAGACGTATTCTGTCCATGTCGCTCCCGAGCTCAAGTCCAAGAGCGGCGATACGCTCGGCGAGGAGATTGTGTTGACCTTCACCACGTCGACCTCAGCCCTGCCCGCGACAGGCAGCGCTTTGACTGCCCCCGCGGTGTTGATGGGGCTGGCCCTCGTGGGTGCAGGCCTCGGCCTCAAGAGGATAAGACGCTAGCCTAACGCAGAGCCAGAGCAGGCATGCACCCGTCGCGGCGATGGTTCGCATCCCGGTACCTGTTGTTTATCGCGGCTCCCATAGCCAGCGTGTTTGTATCGCTGTTCCTGGGCCGGTATCCGCTTACCGTCGGCACGGTCCTACGCACTATCGCGGGCCGCTTTGTCCCGCTGGATGGCGGCATTCCGAGCGAGCTGGCCGAGTTGTATGACATGCTGATCTGGGGCATCCGCATGCCCCGTCTTCTTCTGGGAGCGTTGGTGGGTGGTAGCCTGGCAGTCAGTGGGGCGTCGTTCCAGGGGCTGTTCTACAACCCCCTGGTGAGTTCAGGAATCCTCGGGGTGAGCGCCGGAGCCGGCTTCGGCGCCGCCCTGGCCATCCTGCTGTTTGACAACACCGCTGCCATCTATCTGTTTTCCTTTGGTTTCGGCCTGCTGGCAATGCTCCTCAGCTACATGATCGGCCGCTTCTACCAGGCCGCCCCGACGGTGACGCTGGTGTTGGGCGGGGTGATCGTGTCGTCGATCTTTTCCGCCCTGGTTTCCTTGGCCAAGTACGCGGCAGACCCGCACACGCAGTTGCCCGCGATAGTCTTCTGGCTGATGGGCAGCCTCGCCTCGGCCCGCTACAAGGACATCGCCGCCGGGGGAATCCCCATGGTCCTGGGCATCGCAGGGCTATTCAGCCTGCGATGGCAGATCAACGTGCTCTCCATGGGCGACAAAGAGGCCCGCACGCTCGGCGTCAACACCTCGTTGGCGCGCGGCCTGGTGGCCCTTTTCGCTACCCTCGCGACTGCGGGCGCCGTATGCGTCAGCGGCGTCATCGGCTGGGTCGGGCTGGACATACCGCATATCGGACGGATGATCGTGGGCAACGACAATCGGGTTCTGATTCCGTGCTGCATCTCCCTCGGCGCCACGTTCCTGATCCTGATCGACGACCTGGCGCGGCTGATCAGCGGCTCAGAGATACCCCTGGGCATTCTCACCGCCCTGGTCGGAGCACCGTTCTTCGTCTACCTCCTCAAGAAGACCAAAGGGGGAGGGTTTTAGATGGGGGCCGTCGCTCCGGAATCACCAGTGATCCTTGAAACCAAAGACGTCGCTTTCGCTTACGGCAACCAGACCGTGCTGGATGGCGTGACGATGAGCGTTGGCCGCGGCGAGGTTTTCTGCCTTTTCGGGCCCAACGGCTGCGGCAAGACGACGCTCCTCGAATGCATCCTGGGCCTTGCGCACGTCAAGCGTGGCGACGTCCTCATCGGAGGAGTCTCTGTCGCCAGCCTCGGTCCTGCCGAGTTGGCCCGCAGGATCGCATATGTCCCGCAGTTGCACCGGCGGACCTTTCCCTACACAGTCGAGCAAGTGGTCCTGATGGGGCGCACGGCGCACACCGGGATGCTCTCATCGCCGTCCGCGGAGGACTATGCTGTGGCGGCGGAGGCCATGGCGACGGTCGGTGTGAAGCGGCTTCAGGGCCGGCCTTATACCCAGCTTAGCGGCGGCGAACTGCAACTGGTGATGATCGCCCGGGCTCTGGCTCAGCAGGCCCCGGTGCTGGTCCTGGACGAGCCGACCACGCATCTGGACTTCCGTAACGAACTGCTGATCCTGGAAACCATCGTCCACCTCGTGCGCGATAAACAGCTGTCCCTGGTCGTGGCCACGCATTCGCCCAACCACGCGCTGTACTTTGAGAACAACGGCCTACCGGCAACCGTCGCTCTGATGAGCGGCGGGGTGCTACAACTCACCGGAAGGCCGTCCGCGGTGCTGACCGACGAGAACATGCGGGATACCTTCGGGGTAAGCACCCGGATTGTCCCATACCCGCTCGACTACCCGCTCGGCGGCGCCCGCACCGGCCTGCAGATCGTGCCGGTAGGCATCGTCTCCAGCACGCAGGCGGTGCGGTCGAAATCCCGGAACCAGGAGGGTGACCCTGCAAGATGAAACCGACTAGCCGATTCACCAGGCTTTTGATCCCGTCGCTGCTCATCGTAGCCCTTGCCGCCGGTGCCTGTAGCAGTCCGGTCGTGACCGGTGGCGGCGGCAAGACCATCCTCGTCACCGACGACGTTGGACGCGAGGTCGCGGTACCCGAGCAGGTCGAACGGATTGCGTGCCTGTTTGCCGTATCGGGCCATGCCGTGACAATGCTGGGCAGGGGAAGGCCGTCGTTGCCGTCGTCGAGGGGCTGCACCGTGACCTGGTGCTTAACTCTCGATCTGCCCATCGATAGGCGATGCCGCGGTCCCGATCACTTCCGGGGTTATCAACATCGAGGAACTGCTGAGCGTCGATCCGAACGTCGTCTTCATCCAGGGAGTCAACCTTCAACAGCGAGGGTGAGACCGAGAAGCTCGATAAGGTCGGCCTACCGTGGCTGGTCGTCAGCTTCTCGACAATCGAGGAACAGAAGGGCACGATCGAGATGATCGGCCGCGCCATCGGCCGCTTGGGCTTGCCCAACGGTTCAACGAGTTCTACCAGGAATGCGTCGACCTGGTGACCGAACGGGTCGCCGCGATTCCGGAGGCCGACCGGATCCGCGTTTACCACTCGGTTAACGAGGCCACACGGACCGACAAGCGAGGCACCCTTCCTGCGGAATGGACTGAGATGGCCGGCGCTGTCAACGTGTCCCTGGACCAGGACCTGCGCCTGCTGGAGGACAAGTACTTCGCGAGCCTGGAACAGATCCTGCTCTGGAACCCCGACGTGATCATCGTCAACGAGGACGGAGTCACGGACTACATCCTTGAGAACCCCCAGTGGTCGCCGCTCAAGGCCGTCAAACAGGGCAAGGTCTACCAAATGCCGAACGGAGTGTCGCGGTGGGGCCACCCCAACTCCCTGGAAACCCCACTCGCGCTGGTCTGGACCGCAGATCTTCTGTACCCCGAGTTGTTCGCGGACGTAGACCTCGAAGAGATGACCCGGGGCTTCTATCGAGTTCTTCCGGTACGAGCTGACGGACGACGAGCTCCACGGTATCCTCAGTGGGCGCGGGATGCGCATACCCAAGAACTGAGCGACGGCAGAGGCGGACAGGGGGCCGGGCAATGCGAGTTTTGATCTGCATCGACGACACAGACGACAAGGAGTCCAAGCCCACGGGCAGGCTGCTCCAGGAGATATCAGCCTATCTGGAAGCCGCCGGCTGGGCACTGATGCCTGCCGATCACGCGGCACCAGCTCTTTGTCCATCCGGACATCCCTTACACCTCCCACAACAGCGCGATGTGCATGGCTGCGGACGTCGAGGGCGGGCGCGTGCGCGAGATCGTTGAGTACGTCTCGGCGTTCCTCGCTCGCGAGAGCGCACCGGGGGCGGATCCTGGTTTCTGTCTTGTCGAGCTGCCGTTAGGTGATGAGGGCGGCACAAAGCTCGTTGACTACGGCCGCCGCGCCAAGCGGCAAGTGCTTTCCAAGAAGGATGCGTACGCGTTGGCCGCCGAGATCGGCGTTCACCTGTCCGAGCACGGCGGGACGGGGCAGGGTGTGATCGGCGCTTTGGCCGGTGCGGGCTTGCGCCTTGGCGGCAACGACGGGCGTTTCAAGGGAAAACACCTGGTCAAATCCGTGGACGGATGGGCCTCCGTGGCAGACATCTACGAGCAGACCGGTGTGGATGAAGTGCGGGGCGTGGATGGTCCCGCCGCTTGAACGGCACGAGCGCGTCCTGCTGGGGAAGAAGATCAAGAGCGTGTTGCTGGAGGGGCGGCGTGTGCTGCTGGTGACACCTGTGGAGGACGGGCCTGCGGGCGTCGACTGGGGCACCTGCCCGCAGGAGGTGTGGAGGGGGCACTAGTGTAAGGCAATTGGGTAGCCTCGGTTGAGTCTGAAGGATCCTCTCTCGACCTCCTGGACCAAGGCACCTCGCCCAAACAAGGATTCATCTCCCTAATAGGTGTATGTAGCCGGTATGAAGGGCCGCAAGGCTGCGCCCCCGACCGGCACAGTCCCCGCCCCGGAAGGAGAGCAATCCACGTGCGAAACCATCATCCGCAACGGCCGCGTCATGGACGGCACGGGTAACCCGTGGCGCAAGGCGGACGTCGGCATCATCGCCGACCGCATTGTCGCGATCGGCGACCTGAGCGCCGCCGGCTCCGGTTCGGCCAAGACGATCGACGCTACAGGATGCATCGTCGGCCCGGGCTTCATTGACATGCATAGCCACTCCGATGTGGCGTTCCTCATCAACCCGGTCGTCGAACCCAAGATCCGCCAGGGCATCACCACCGAAGTCGTGGGCCAGGACGGCATTGCCGCGGCGCCGATGGCCCCGAGCACGTCGTCCGGTGGCGCCGCCACCTGTCCGGCCTCAACGGCGATCCCCGTCTCCTGGGCCTGGCTCAATCGGCGACTACCTCGATGCGCTTGAGGAGGCTGGCGTCGGCCACAACGTGGCGACATACGTCCCCATGGCAACGTCAGGCTCGTCGTCATGGGCCCCGACGACCGTCCCGCGACGCCGGATGAGATGCGCCGGATGCAGGATGCCGTTGTCCGCTCCACGAAGAGGGCGCGTTCGCCCTCTCCACCGGCCTGATCTACCCGCCGTGCTGCTACGCGGACGAGGGCGAACTCGCGGCCCTTGCCGCCGCCACGGCGAAGGCGGGCGGTTTCTTTGTATCGCACCAGCGTAACGAGGGTTTCCGGGTCATTGAGTCCATGATCGAAATGATCGGCGCGGGGGAACCGCACGGCTGTCCCGTGCACTTCTCACACTTCAAGGCGGCCGGCGAGGCCAACTTCCACAAGCTCCCGGCGATGTTCGAGTTGCTCGAAGGGGCGCGTGGCCGCGGCCTCGACGTGACCTTCGATCAGTATCCCTACACCGCCGGCAGCACCATGTTGTCGTCGCTCCTGCCGCCCTTCGCGCACGCCGGCGGCACGGACATGCTGCTCAAACGGCTCGCGGATCCCGCACAGCGTGAAGCGATGCGGCAGGGGATGATTGAGCCCCAGGGCGGCTGGGAAAGCATGAGCCGTAACACGTCGTGGGAAAAGGTCATGGTTTCGTCAGTGGCGTCGGCAAAGAACACCGGCCTTATCGGCAAGTCGCTCGCGGCCATCGCGGAGTCGCGCGGCGTCGACCCCTACACAGCCTTGTTCGACATCGTGCTTGAGGAAGACAACGCGGTGGGGATGGTTTCGTTTTCGCAGAGCGAGGATAACGTGCGGGCGATTATGCAACACCCGTACCACATGTTCTGTACAGACGGTCTCCTCGGCGGCTCTCCGCACCCG
Organism: Bacillota bacterium; assembly: GCA_040766985.1. GTDB lineage: Bacteria > Bacillota > Sulfobacillia > JAUYEG01 > JAUYEG01 > JAXGPL01. Next base: position 3,227 of record JAXGPL010000023.1, on the reverse strand, counting down.
CGGGTCTATGGCTCGTTCCCGCGGGTCCTCGGACGGTACGTCAGAGAACACCACGTTCTTGACCTGGCCAACGCCATCCGGCACATGACGGCCTTCCCGGCCCAGCGGCTCGGGCTGAAGAACCGCGGCCTGCTCAGAGAGGGTTTCCATGCGGATATCACGGTGTTTGACCCGGAAACCGTCCTTGACAGGGCGACGTACGAGAACCCCCGCCAGTTTCCGGTCGGCATCAAGTACGTGATGGTCAACGGCAAGCTGGTTGTGGAGGATGAGCGCGCAACCGGCGTGGTCGCCGGCCGCGTGCTGCGCAAGGGAAGGGATGGCTAACGTGACCGACAACAGGACTTCTCCAACCGATTCTTCATACCCTGAAAACTACGAGTCCCGATACGGCACCGGCCTCGCCCCGATCGACATCGGGCGCGGGCGGACATGGATTGAAGTCGACCTCGGCGCCGTCGCGGCAAACATAGCGACAATCAAGAAGGCGATCGCCCCGCGGTTGTTGATGACCGTCGTCAAGGCCAACGCATATGGCCACGGGATGGTCCCGATGGCAAAGGCCGCACTTCGCTTCGGGGCCGACGCGCTAGGCGTGGCGGCACCCGAGGAGGCTCTTGCGCTGCGGGCCGCCGGCATCCAAAGCCCGATCCTGATAATGGGGCACACCCACCCTGATCACGCTCCGGCCCTGGTCAAGGCAGGGATTTCGGTCGCAGTGTATACCCTGGAAACCGCCCGCGCCCTCGCCGCCGCCGCCTCCGCCCAGGGCCGCAAAGCTCCCGTCCACCTCAAAGTGGACCCCGGCCTGTGCCGGGTCGGCGTCGCGCCGGGCGAAGCGGTGCCTTTCGCGGCCGCCCTGGCCGATTTGCCGGCCCTCGACGTCGTCGGTGTGTTCACGCACTTCTCGTGCGCCGACGAGGGCGACGTTGCCAGGACCCGTGAGGAATACGCCCTGTTCAGCGGGGTGTTGGCGCGCCTGGAGACGGCCGGGTACCGGTACCGAATCAGGCATGCGGCGGCGTCGGCGGCGTTTCTGGAATCCCCCGAAACCTGGCTCGACATGGTCCGCGCCGGAATTGCCGTTTACGGCCACTACCCGTACCGCGGTTGCCGGCAGACAGTGCCGCTGCGGCCAGCGCTGTCATTCAAGACGCGGGTTACCAGGTTGCGCAAGGTTCCCGCCGGGACAGGGGTCGGCTACGGTTTGACCTACACCACGCCGCGCGACACGGTGATTGCCACCGTCCCGGTTGGATACGCCGACGGGCTCGACAAGCATCTCGGCAACTGCGGGGACGTGCTCGTGCGCGGCCGGCGCGTGCCGCGGGCCGGCACGATTGCGATGGACCTGTCGATGATCGATGTGGGCGCTCTGGACCGGTGCGAGGTCGGAGACGAGGTGGTCATCATCGGCGAGCAGGGCAGAGAGGTCATCACGCTGGAGGAAGTCGCCGAGACCGCTGGCACAGCCGTTGAACACATTCTGACGCTGCTGTCGGCCCGTCCGTCACGGGTGTATCTGGAAAGGTAGAAGGGCGTAGCCGAAGCGGTTTCATGCGCCGTCTTGGTTCGCTCGAGCGCGCTCGATAGCCGACAGGGGGAATGTAGAGTGGAGATCAGCCTGCAGGAAGCGGAAAAGCGGATCATCGGCGACCTCGTTACCTCGCGCGAAGCGTGGAGCAACCTCGTCGTGTTGTGCGACCGGTTCGGCAGCCGTTTCGGCGGTACCGAAGGCGAGAAGGGCGCCCGCGACTTCATCCTCAGCCGGATGCGGGAATACGGGCTAGATGACTCCCACACAGAGGAGTTCAAGTTCACCGGGTGGACGCGCGGCGTCACAACTCTGGAAACCATCAATCCAATCGCCAAGGAGTTCCCTGTCATGGCCCTGCCGTACACGGGCACCCACGAGATCGAAGGCGAGGTCCTCTACGTCGGTTACGGCACCCCGACCGACTTCGGGGCGCTGGCCGATCAAATATCCGGCAAGATCGTGATGTGCTCCGCGCGGTCGCCCTCCTACTACCGGCGTAACGTACACCGGTGCGAGAAGATCGGCAGGGCGATCGCGCTCGGGGCAAAGGGCTTTATCTGGATGCGTTGGGATGCTGGCTTCCTTCCGGAAACCGGCGCCGCCCGCTGGAACCGTGAAGCAGAGATCCCGGTCGTCGGCGTCGCGCGCGAGTACGGCGAGGAACTTAACCGGATGGCGAAGCAGGGCCCCGTCATCGTACGCATCCGCACGGAGAACGAAATCAAGCGCGTACCGTCCTGGAACATCGCCGGCGACCTGCGCGGTTCCCGGTGGCCTGATGAGGTCCTGATCATCGGCGCCCACTTCGACGGCCACGATATCGCCCCCGGCGCTATGGACGACGGGGCCGGCGCAGTCGTCGTGCTGGAGATTGCCCGCGCCCTGGCCAAGTATCGCGAGTTGCTCGGCAGGACGCTCCGGTTCATCACGTTCCCGTGCGAGGAGATCGGCCTCATCGGCGCTTACGCTTACGTGGACGCCCATCGGAGTGAACTGGACAAGTTCAAGTTCATGCTCAACCTTGACGGCGCAGGCCGGGGGTCGGAATACGGCGGTATATCGCTGCAGGGCGACCGCACCGAGCTTGTGCTGCCGTTGCGCAAGGTCGGCAAGGCGATGGGCCAGTCGCTGGTCGCCGACAACGGGCTTTCGATCTACAGCGACCACTTCCCGTTCATGTTGGGCGGCGTGCCGGCGGCGAGTTACGCGCGGATGGACGCGCCACCGACGGGCGTGCGCGGCTGGGGGCACACGGCGGCGGATACGCTGGATAAGGTTTCCCCGGCCAATCTACAGTCCGCCGCGCTGCATATCGCCCGGCTGATGCTGCATATGTCCCGGGCAGAGGACTGGCCTGCGCGGCGGCAGACCCAGGCCGAAATCGAGGCCATCCTCAAGCGCTACGAGATGGACGAGGTCCTGCGGCTGGAGCTCAGGTACCCGTTCTAGGTGCGCCCCTGCCGGGGCGGTCATGCCGGCGGGTCATGCCGGCGCGGTTATGCCGGCGCGGCACATCATCCGGGAGATATGGAGAGGGGAGCGACCCGATGGGAACGACACGCCGCCCGTCTGGACCCATAGCCACCCCGCCGGCTGGCTGTACCTGCTGTTGGTTGTCGGCAGCCAGGCGTTGACGGTTGTCCTTGTGTACCAACGCCACCCGGACCTGATCACCGAGCGCTCCGGGGTT
>JAXGPL010000022.1:0-38053 GCA_040766985.1 Bacillota bacterium | reverse complement strand
TCCCGGTGGGCTTGCATCCCTGTCCGCAGGCAGCGCGGCCGCTCTCTGTCTGCATCTTGCCTATGGTCTTGGGATGATCGTTGTCTTCTTCACGGACTTCGAGCGTGCCACCATCCCCAATGCGGTCGTCCTGCCGGCTGCCGGCCTGGCGCTCACAGCCGCTGTATTCCGGCTTGACCCGGCCGGCCCCTCGCTGCTCGGCGGCACTCTCACAGCTTTGGCGGGTGCCGGGCTCTTTCTTGCCCTCTTTTTGCTCAGCGGCGGAGGCGGCATGGGGATGGGCGACGTGAAGCTGATGCTGTTTCTGGGGTTGGCCCTCGGACCGCTCAAAGTGCTGCTCGCGGTACTCGCGGGCTCCGTGCCGGCCCTGCTGGTCGCAGTCCTTGTGATGACGGTCTTCCGGGGACGCCTCCAGCAACTGAAAAGCGTCACAGTAGGGATGGACGATGACGAGGAGCCGGAGATCGAAGAACGGTTCTTGGGCATAATGATGATCAACGGCCGCCCGGCGGTGCCCCTCGGATCCTTCCTCGTGCTCGGCTACTTCTTCAGCCAGTTCCTGGGCGACCGGGCCATCCGGATCTGGCTCGGGAGCTAGCCCCTCAACTCCTGGTCAGGCCAGCTTTGCCCGCAGCCAACTCCTGCTCGACCGTAGTGGGGTCCGGCCACTGCTTGCTTGAACGGAAATGCCCGACCACGCCCTTGAGCACGCTTGACATGGCGACGAGGGTTTCCGGGGCGAGACTGTCGATCGCGTACTGCAAGCCATAGAGGAAGGATTTATAGGCCACATCCGGGTCGTCCTGAGCGAACACCGCACGGACGAAGTCCTGGCCCTCAGTTGGGATGAAGATGGTGCAGACAGTGTGCGCGTCGCCGATGTCGGCCGGGTCGACGAGCTTCATGTCCGGGGGCAGGATGTTCGGCTGGCTCATGGACGCGAATAGGTTGGCCGCGCGCTCGACTGAAGCAAGCAGCTTGTCCGATGCCGCCGTGCGGCCCATCCGGGCGAGCGAGCCGGCGAGCAATGCGCCGACCAGGGTGGGGATCGAACCGCTGCGCGGTCCCTCGCCGCGGCTTGCGCGGAAGATGACGCAGGCGTTGCCGCCTTCGCCAAAACGGACGGATAGGGCCGCCTGAGCGTCGAGAGTCTGATTCAAGGTTGCTGCCTCCTCGGGCTGAGTATTTGTGCCATAGCCTATTCTAACCGGGAGTCCCCTCAGCCCTGCCCTCGACCAAATCTGCCGCGCCCGGCGGCGCGGCAGGAAGTAACCAATTGCCGCCAAAGTTACGCCTAGGCAGGTTGAGCACGAGACGGGAAGGGGGTTCGCGGCCGTGGAGTTGTGGGAAAGAGCCCTTGATGCCGCGCGCAAGGCCGGCGCGGGTTACGCCGATATCCGCGTCATTCGCGAGCAGAGGGAGTCGGTCCAGACCAAGAACGGAGCGGTTGAGGCGGTTTCGTCGGATCAGAGCGGCGGTTTCGGCATCCGGGTCCTGGTCGGCGGACATTGGGGGTTTGCCTCCTCCCTTAGTTACGAGCCCGCCGAGGTGGAGCGGGTCGCTGCGGAGGCGGCCACCATCGCCCGGGCAAGCGCTCTTGCGGGGCCGCCGAGCCCGGTTTCACTGGAAGCCCTGGAACCGCTGCGTGCCGAGTACCGGACCCCCGTGTCGGAGGATCCGTTCGCGGTCAAGCTTGAGGAGCGTATCGGTCTCCTGCTGGATGCGGACGCCAGGATGCGCGCGGCGGGCGGCGTTCGGCTCGCCCAGGGGCAGGTCGCGATGAGCCGCGAGGAGCAGCTGTTCGCCAATACCGAGGGCAGGGTGATTGAGCAGTCGTTCGTCGAGTGCGGGGCAGGTATCACGGCCACGGCTGTCGGAGCCGGCGAGATGCAGCGGCGAAGCTATCCGGCTTCGTTCGGCGGCAACGTCGCGCAGGCGGGATATGAGTTCGTGCGGGGGCTTGACCTCGCCGCGCACGCCGAGCAATGCGCCAAGGAGGCTGCCCAACTGCTTGCCGCGCCCCAGTGCCCATCCGGGCAAATGGACATCATCCTTGAAAGCTCGCAGCTGGGGCTGCAGATCCACGAGTCCTGCGGCCATCCCGTCGAGCTTGACCGGGCCCTGGGGTATGAGGCCAGCTATGCGGGGACGAGTTTTCTGACCCCGGATAAGCTCGGCAAATTCCAGTACGGCTCGGAGCATGTGAACATCGTGGGCGACGCCACCGCGCCGGGAGGGCTCGGGACGTACGCTTACGACGATGAGGGCGTGCCGGGCCGGCGCTTCCCAATCATCGATCGGGGCCGCTTCGTCAACTACCTGACATCCCGCGAAACCGCCGCGATGCTCGGCCAAGCCAGCAACGGCGCGATGCGGGCCGACGGGTGGAATCGCCTTCCCATCATCCGTATGACCAACATCAACCTGCTCCCCGGTGACTGGGGACTTGACGAATTGATCCGCGACACTGGCAAAGGGCTACTGCTATTGACCAACAAATCGTGGTCGATCGACGACCGGCGGCTAAACTTCCAGTTCGGTACCGAGGCCGCTTACGAGATTGCCGATGGCTCACTTGGCCGGCTCTATAAGAACCCCACGTATACCGGTATCACGCCCGAATTCTGGGGTAGTTGCGACGCGGTCTGCAGCCCGGCTCACTGGACGCTGTGGGGCCTGCCCAACTGCGGCAAGGGTGAGCCGCCGCAGGTGGCGCACGTCGGCCACGGCGCGAGCCCTGCCCGCTTCCGCGCTGTCCGCGTGGGGGTGGGCAAATGGTAGGTCGCGACGTCCTGTTTTGGACCATCGATCGGGCCCTGGAGTGCTCGCCGGGGGATCAGACCGAGGTGGTTGTCAGGGCTTCCGATTCCTATCTGACGCGGTACACGAGGAACTACATCCACCAGAACGTCGGCGAGCGCAATTCGAGTCTCACCGTGCGCGTGGTCATGGGCAGGCGGATCGGACAGGCATCCGCAAACTCACTCTCCGACCAGGCCGTCCGGGAAGCCGTCGCCGCCGCCGCCCGGATCGCGAGTCTGCAGCAGTCGAACGAGGAGTTCAAATCGCTGCCCGGGCCCGCCCCGGTCCGTTCGGTCCGTGCCTGGGATGACTCGGTTGCCGAGTGCCCGGCGCCAAAGCGGGCCAGCGCCGTCAAGAAGATTATCGACCTGGCACGCGATGCGGGAGCCGAGGCCGCCGGAGCTCTCTCCACCGCCGCCCTTGAGACCGCGGTTGGTAACTCGCTTGGAGTAAGGGTGTACCACCCCGGCACCGTTGCGCACCTCACAGTGGTCATGGCCCTGGGTGAGGGACAGAGCACGGGGTATGCTGCTCGGACAGGCTACACGCTTTCGAAATCGATCCCCTGGCGGCGGCGTGCGGAGGCGCTCGACAGGTGCCTCAGGGGCCAGAACGCGACTCCCCTCGATGCCGGCGCCTACGAGGTCATCCTGGAGCCGTATGCTGTTGCTACACTGATCGAGTTTCCTCAGCCGGATGGCCTTTTCGGCCAGGGGCGGTCCAGGAAGGGCGCGAGCCGCTAAGCGGAAAGCTGGGCCGGCGGGTGATGAGCGAGAAGATTACCCTTGTGGACGATGGGCTGGATGCGGGCTTCCGTGCCGTTTGACTCAGAGGGCGTGCCCAAACGCCGCCTTGAGCTCGTCAGCAATGGAGTAGCGGCTGGAGTGGCGTATGACTCGCAGAGCGCGGGCCGGGAAGACAGGGAGTCGACCGGCCACGCCACGCGCGGGGGGCGGGGTCCGGCCCCGTCCAACGTGTTCTGTCTACCGGGCGCGGAGACAGTGGACGATATGGTCAGCTCGACGCGGCGCGGCCTGATCGTCACCCGGTTTCATTATGTCAATCCGGTGCACGCGCTGCGGACTATCGTTACGGGGATGACCCGCGACGGAACGTTCCTGATCGAAGATGGCCGTGTCAAGGGACCGGTGAACAACCTCAGGTTCACCCAGTCCATTCTCGAGGCGTTGTCGTCAGTGACCGCCGTGGGGGCCCAACGTAAGTTGATCGGCGCAATGGGCGGGGCGATCCTGACGCCGGCCCTGAAGCTCGGACAGTTCAACTTCACAGGCGTGACCGAATTCTAGACGCCAGCAGGCGGCAAGGGGCCTGGTGCCCCCTGCCGCCTGCCGTTTGGTCACATCCGCGTGTCAAGCATCAGGTACTTGCTTGGTTGCTTCGGATCCTTGTCTTTCTCAGCGGTTACGTACATCCGCACCCAGCATACCGGGGTCTTCGCGCGGTAGTGGTGGTCGCCTGAGTATACGCCGGCTTTGGGGTGCAGGCGGAAACATACCCGTTGTCCGCCTCGCGCCTCTGCCCAGCAGAAGTAGTAGCGACAGCTGCCCATCTTGGATGGCTGTGGCATGCCATAGCAGGCGACTCCCATCATGGGATGCTCGGCGTCATCCGCTACATACGCACAACCGCCGTAGACTCCGTGGCGCCTGGCTTCCGCAGTCGGGTGCAGCATGTGGCAATTGTGCATGCACGTGTGACCTGGCGGCCAAGGGCCGGGACGCCAGCCGGGCGGTGCCGTCACGGCGGACAGACCGGCCGTCGCGGTCGCCGGCGGATCGATCGGCACGCAGATGTGCTGGCCCGGGAAGATCAGGTTCGGATCCGTGATCTGCGGGTTGGCAGCAATCAGAGCGTTGAGCGTGACTCCATACTTCCGAGCGATGGTGAACATGGTCTCGCCCCGCTCCACCACGTGGATCTGGCCCTCGGGACAGAACCCGGGGTCCGGCGGGGGCGTTACAGCCCGGGGCACGCCGCTGGGCTGGCCGGGTTTGATCTGGTTGGGGTTCTCAATCTGCGGGTTTGCCGCGATGAGGGCCTCCAGCGTGACCCCGAACCGCCGGGCGATTAGGAACATCGTGTCGCCCTTCTGAACCGTGTAGAGGAACCCGTTCGGGCACTCCGGACAGGGTGGCGGTGGCGGTGGGGCAGGCCGTGGGATGCAGAGCACCTGGCCCGGGTAGATCTTGTTCGGGTCTACGACCTGCGGGTTGGCCGCGATCAACGCCTGCAGAGTGATCCCGTTGCGCTGCGCGATCAGGAACATGGTATCGCCGCGCTGGACTGTGTACAGGGTCCCCTCAGGGCACTCCGGGGCCGTCGGCCGGGGCACGCAGATCTTCTGTCCCGGGAGGATCATGTTTGGATCCTCGACTTGCGGGTTGGCTGCAATCAGCGCCTCAAGGCTGATACCGAACCGCTGCGCGATCTTCCACATCGAGTCGCCCTTAACTACGGTGTAGAGGAAGCCCTCCGGGCATTCCGGCGTTGGTGGCTTCGGCGGCATCGGCGGCCGCGGGACGCATAGCACCTGACCCGGATAGATCCTGTTCGGGTCGACGACCTGTGGATTGGCGGCGATCAGCGCCGGGAGCGTGATTCCGTTTCGCTGGGCGATCAGGAACATGGTATCACCCTGTTGGACCGTGTAGAGCGTGCCGTTGGGGCAGGGCGGAGCCGCGGGCACGGGGACGCAGATACGCTGTCCGGGAACGATCATGTTCGGGTCCTCAATCTGTGGGTTGGCCGCGATGAGGGCCTGCAACGATACGCCGAACCGCTGGGCGATCAGGAACATTGTGTCGCCCTGCGCCACCGTGTAGATGAACCCGCCCGGGCACTCCGGGGGAGGCGGCGGCGGTGGCGGCGGCGCAGGTGGGATGCATAGTTCCTGGCCTGGGTAGATCTTGTTCGGATCGACGACCTGCGGGTTGGCTGCGATAAGGGCCTGCAGCGTGATCCCGGACCGCTGCGCGATCAGGAACATGGTATCGCCCTGAACCACGGTGTAGATGGTCCCGCCGGGGCAAGGCGGAGCCGGAGGCAGAGGGATGCAGATCTCCTGCCCCGGGTAGATCTTGTCGGGATCAACAATCTGCGGGTTTGCGGCGAGGATCGCCTGAACGGTCACGCCGAACCTCTGTGCGATCAGGAAGATGGTGTCGCCCTGCACGACTTGATACACGAACCCCCCCGGGCATTCGGGCACGGGCGGGACCGGGATGCAGATCCGCTGCCCGGGATAGATCTTGTTGGGGTCGATGATCTGCGGGTTGGCCGTCCGCAGAGCCTCGACGGTCACACCGAACTTCTGGGCGATGCTGAAGAGCGTATCACCTCTCTCGACCGTGTAGTAGAAACCATTCGGACACGCCGGCGGCTCGGGGAATGGGACGCAAATCCGTTGTCCGCAGCGGACTTCGTCCGGGTCCTTGATCTGCGGGTTCGCCGCGATCAGGTCCTGAAGCCGGATGCCAAAGCGCCGAGCTATCAGGTAGAGCGTATCCCCCTGCTTGACGGTGTAGATGAAACCTTGTCGGCACTCCGGTGGTTCCGGGCAGGCCGCGTAGGTCTCGGTGCCCAACGACTAACCCCCTCCTTCTTCAACTGCTGGGCCATCATATGCACGTGGTGTCGTTTGACGTGAACCAAAGCCCAGCTATGGCTGACAGAGGGGCGTATTTGCGGCCCGGCGAAGAACGTCCCAGGAGGCGAACCGATTGCCAGACTGGCGCCGAGAGCTGAACGACAAGCAGTACGAGGCCGTGACGAGCCCGGACGGCCCGCTTCTGATTCTCGCGGGGGCAGGCAGCGGCAAGACCAGGGCCTTGACCTACCGCATTGCCTATCTCATTGAGGAGCGGGGCGTAAGCCCATATCACATTCTCGCTATCACCTTCACGAACAAGGCCGCACAGGAGATGAAAGAGCGGGTGGCGGGGCTCCTCCCCGAAATCAGCGGTGACGTTTGGGTTGCGACCTTCCATTCGACCTGCGCCCGCATTCTCCGGCGCGAGGCCGATGCCGCCGGCATTGCCCAGGACTTCGCGATCTACGACACCGCGGACCAGCGCGAGCTGGTCAAGGAAATCCTTGCAGAGTTGAGGTGGGACAGCAAGAAGTTCCCTCCGGGCGCCCTTCTCGCGACAATCAGCGAGGCCAAGAACAACTTGGTCGGCCCGGAGGAGTACGCCTCGCGGGCTGCGCTCCGTCCCGGCGACGCATGGGCGGAACGTACGGCGCGGGTCTACCGGATGTACCAGGGGCGGCTTGATCGGAACCAGGCACTGGACTTTGACGACCTGCTAGGCAGAGCCGTCCGGTTGTTTGAGGAGTGCCCCGATGTGCTGGCCAAGTACCAGAACAGGTTCCGGCACATCCTTGTCGACGAGTACCAGGACACCAACCATGTGCAGACGAGGCTGGTCAAAGCGCTCGCCAGGGAGCACGGCAACCTGACCGTCGTGGGCGACGACGACCAGAGCATCTACGCCTTCCGGGGGGCCGATACCCGCAATATCCTCGAATTCGAGCGGGACTGGCCCAATGCGCGGATCGTCAAGCTTGAGCAGAACTACCGCTCGACCGTCACCATTCTGGAGGCCGCCAACAGCCTTGTCGGGCACAACGATTTCCGCAAGACCAAACGGCTGTGGACCGAGAACCCTGATGGCGAACCCATCCGCTACTACCAGGCGACCGACCAGCGCGATGAAGCCGTGTACGTCGCCATGAACCTGGCTGCTCTGCGCAGGGAGGGGACCGGCCTTGGCTGCTCGGTGGTGCTCTACCGGACCAACGCCCAGTCCCGGCTGGTCGAGGAGGCCCTCACTCATTTCGGCCTGCCGTACCAGATCGTCGGAGGCTTGCGCTTTTTTGATCGTAAAGAGATCAAAGATGCCGTCGCCTACATGCGCCTTGTCCTCAATCCGGCTGATTCGGTCAGCCTTCAGCGGGTCATCAACGTCCCCAAGCGGGGCGTCGGACCTGCGACCTGGGCCAAGCTCATGGACTTAGCTGAGCGAGAGGGTATCACGCCCGTTGCCGCGATGGGGCGGGCGGGCGAGATAGGCGGCGTCGCGGCTCGGACCAAGCAGGAGTTGGCCGACCTGGCTGCCCTGTTGGCAGAGCTATACGTCGGGCGGGATGAGGCCAGGCCCGATTCCGTGCTGGCGGTCCTCCTCGACCGCACCGGGCTTGCCGCGGAGGTGGCCGCCGAAGGCACGAACGAGGCGCAGAGCCGCCTTGAGAACCTGGACGAGTTCATGCGGTTGGCCGTCGAGCACACGCAGGACCCCGTTGATCCCAGCCTGCGAGGCTTCATGGAACGTGTCGCCCTCGTGAGCGATGTGGACTCGATGGAGGAAACCCCCGACCGTGTTGTGCTGATGACCGTGCATACGGCCAAAGGGCTGGAGTTTGAGAACGTGTTCGTGGTCGGGCTCGACGAAGGGATCTTTCCGCACCAGCGTTCGTTCGGGTCGCAGGCCGAGCTTGAGGAGGAGCGGCGGCTCTGCTATGTGGCGATAACGCGGGCGGAGCGGCGGCTTTGGCTGTCGAGCGCGAGCACACGACTGGGTTTCGGTGGTGAGGCCGAGACCCTGCGGCCGTCGCGTTTTCTGGGTGAGTTGCCCGGAAACCTGATCCGGGTCGTCGGGCGGGACGGAGCTGCGGAAGGGCGCGACTACGCCCGGCGATGGGCCGCGGGAGGCGGCGGGGGCCATGACGGCCCGGCCTTCGGACGTAGAGGCCGGCCTGCGGTTTCCTGGAGTGAGGCAAACCGGGCAAGCCGCGAAGTTCTGTCGGCCGTCGGTTCCGCCGACACAGGGCGTCCCAAGGAGGTCTTGTCCACGGCCGATCTGCCTCAGCCGGGCGAACGTGTCAAGCACCCCAAGTGGGGCGAGGGCACGGTTGTTTCGGTCAAGGGGCAGGGTGGAGATGCGGAGATTACCGTTGCGTTTCCGGAGTTGGGGATTAAGAGGTTGTTGGCGGGGTATGCGCGTCTCAAGCGGCTATAGGGTGGGGGCTCTGCGCCGCCTTAATGGCCCTTTGTACGCCGTGCTCCTGGGGATGGACGTGCCAAGGCGGCGTCGCAGCGCCCCCACCCTAAGCCGGAAGTGGTGGGAGCGAGGAAGAGGGTCGCGCGTGTGCGGGCACCGGGGAGAGCTGGTCGTGCGGGCAGCACGGGCTCTGCGCCGCCTTAATGGCCCTTGTACGCCGTGCTCCTGGGGATGGACGTGCCAAGGCGGCGCCGCAGCGCCCCCACCCTAAGCCGGAAGTGGTGGGAGCGAGGAAGAGGGTCGCACGTGTGCGGGCACCGGGGAGAGCTGGTCGTGCGGGCAGCACGGGCTCTGCGCCGCCTTAATGGCCCTTTGTACGCCGTGCTCCTGGGGATGGACGTGCCAAGGCGGCGTCGCAGCGCCCCCACCCTGCGGAAGTGGGGACGAAGAGGCACGTGTGCGGGCACCGGGGAGAGCTGGTCGTGCGGGCAGTGCCGCTAAGGCTTGTACCTGGAGCCAAGGGGCGGCGTTGCTGGGGAAAATGGTAGCGTATGTGAAGTCCCGATGGGAGCGGTGATAGATGATCGATTCGCTGCGGGCGCGTGTGGCGGAACTGCGCCGGGAGATCCGCCGTCACGACTATCTCTACCACGTGCTTGACCGGCCGGAGATCGGGGATCGCGAGTACGACCTGCTTGTCCGAGAGCTCGCGGCGATTGAGGCTGAGCATCCGGAGCTTGTGACTCCGGACTCGCCGACGCAGCGCGTCGGCGGCCGCCCGTCCACGGCGTTCGCGCCCGTGCGACACGAAGTGCCGATGCTAAGCCTGGGCAACGTCTTCGGTCTCGACGAACTGCGGGAGTTCGACCGGCGGGTGAAGTCGCTGCTGGGCGAAGAGCAAGTTGACTACGTCTGCGAGCTGAAGATCGACGGTCTTTCAATATCACTGCAGTATCTCGAAGGCGTCCTCACGAGGGCGGCGACTCGCGGCGACGGCGAGGTCGGAGAGGATGTTACAGCGCAGGTCCGACGGTGCGCAGCGTGCCGCTGCGGCTCAACGAGGATGCCGGTCTGGCTCCCGAAGTCGAGGTTCGCGGGGAGATCTACTTTCCGGTGGTTGACTTCCAACGCCTCAACGCCGAGCGCATCGATGCTGGCGAGCCGCCCTTGCCAACCCGCGTAACGCTGCGGCGGGCACGATCCGGCAGATCGATCTCGCGTTGCGGCGTCGCGGCCGCTGGATTCGTTCTTCTACGCGGTTCCCCAGGGCCTGCCCGAGGCTTTGGCTACGCAGATGGACCTCTGACGTGGCTTTCGACGGTGGGGCTGAGGGTCAATCCGCACCGGGCGGTGTACCACGACATCGATGGGGTCGCCGAGTTCTGTCATAGCTGGGAGGCCCGCCGCCATGACCTGGGCTATGAGATCGATGGTGTGGTGGTCAAAGTGGACGATCTGGCGGCGCGGGAGCGGCTGGGTTTCACGAGCAAGAGCCCACGGTGGGCTGTGGCGTATAAGTTTGCGGCCGAGGAACAGGAAACCACCGTCCTCGACATCGAGGTTACGGTCGGCAGGACAGGGGTTCTGACGCCAACCGCCGTGCTGGAGCCGGTGGAGATCTCCGGAAGTACGGTTTCGCGGGCAGTGCTGCATAACGAGGACATCGTGCGGCAGAAGGACGTCCGGGTCGGCGACAGAGTTGTTGTCCGAAAGGCCGGCGAAGTCATACCGGAAGTCGTCCGCGTGCTTACCGAGCATGCTTCAGACGAGGGCCAGTGGCGGATGCCAGCCGTCTGCCCGGTCTGCGGGAGCGAGGTCGTCCGGGAGCCCGGTGAGGCCGCCCACCGCTGCGTGGGCGGGTTGACCGGCCCGGCGCAGGTCGCTGAGGGGATCATCCACTTCGGGTCGCGGGGGGCGATGGATATCGACGGGTTGGGCCCTTCGACCGTTATTGCGCTGCTTGAGGCGAGGCTGGTCCGGGATGTCGCAGACCTCTACCGGCTCACCGTCGAACAGGTCGAGGAACTGCCGCGCTTTGCCCGCACATCCGCCGAGAACCTCCTGGCCGCGATCGAGCGCAGCAAAGAGCGGCCGCTGCGGCGCCTCCTGTTCGCCCTGGGCATCCGTCATGTCGGGGAGCGCGCCGCGATGCTGCTCGCACGGCAGTTCGGGAGCCTCGACGCCCTGCGGCGGGCGCAGCCGGACGAACTGGAGGCTGTCCGCGAGATCGGGCCCAAGATCGCCGACAGCCTGCACGGGTGGATGCAGTTGCCCCAGGCCGGCGATCTGCTCGACCGGTTGGCCGCCCTCGGCGTCAACACGCGCGAGCCGGGTGCCGGCGAGACTGCCGGTTCCGGAACGGCCCCGGGTGAAGCAGAGGGACCGCTTGCCGGCAGGACCGTCGTGCTTACCGGCTCACTGGAAACCCTGACGCGCGGGCAGGCCGAGGAACTGGTCGCAGCCGCCGGCGGCCGGGCGGCCTCCTCGGTCAGCCGCAAGACGGACTACGTAGTCGCAGGAGCCAATGCTGGGAGCAAGCTTGACAAGGCCCGGGATTTGGGCATTCCCGTCCTGACGGAAGAGGAGTTCCTGGCGCTTGTCCACCGCGCGGGATAGGCGGATTCGGGATCGGCCCGGCACGGCAGCAAAAAGGGCGGGAGCCGCTCGGCTCCCGCCCTAGACTTAGCCTTGTTACGTACCTGGTCTCTCCTACTTGACCTTCGCGCTGTCCAGCGCGCGGGTGACGGCCTGCTTCCACTTATCGCTGCTGCCGGTCACCCCGGCAACGATCTCGACGTCAGCTATGCCCGCTGGGCCTGCGGCGACCAGCCGCTCCTCCATGACCGGGCGGGCTTCGTTGGCCTCCTGGTAGGAGTAGTTCTCCCAGTCTTTTTCCTCGGCGACGCCGGTTTCCTCATCCGTTACGATATCCGTTACCTTGACCGCGGTGATAGCATCGTTCTGTATGGTTACCCAAGCAACGCCCCAGCCGTGGTCTTCATCCGACTTGCCCATGAACGTGCCGTCAAAGTAGGTCGTCGTCACGGTGGGTTTGCGCTTGGCTTTCTCGAGGGCGAACTTGACTGCTTCCTTATACTTGTTGCTCGAACTGGTTGCCTCTGCGACGATGTCGACGTTCCAGTCATTCTTTGCGACAAACTGGGCCGGCATCTCGTCCTTGGCCTGTTTGGCTTGGGCCCAGGGATATGTCGCCCAGTCCTTTTCCACGCCCGTCTCAAGGACCTCGGCGAGCTCAACCGACTTGATCTTGTCCTTTTCGATCACGACTTTGGCTGTTCCGTAACCATAATCGTCGGCAGTGGAAACCGCCATGTATGTCCCGTCAGTGTAAACCTTGGGTTTGCAGGCGCCGGTGAGGGTGACGAAGAGCGCCATGATCAGGACGGCGGCGACAATGGTGTGCTTGCGCAAAATGCATATCCTCCAATCTACGCCGGTCTGGCGTTCTTTGCTAGGCATATTCTCACGTGCTATTATTGCCGCAAGATGGGGAGGGGATGTCGTGACCATCACCGCGGCGCAGGTTGAGCACGTCGCTGCATTAGCCAGACTGGGTTTGGACGACCAATCCGCCAAGAAGATGGCAGGCGAACTCGACCGAATCTTAGCATACATTACCAGCTTAAGAGATGTCAATACTGAGGGCGTACCTCCGACGTCCCATGCCTTGGACCCCCAGCGCAACGTCCTTCGCGACGACCGGGCCGTGCCGTCAATTCCGCAGGCCGCGGCGCTTGCCGCCGCTCCCGCCACCCAGGACGGGATGTTCAAGGTGCCCCGTGTGGTCGAGGTTTCCTGATGTCCACCGGCGGGATCACATCGCTGACCGTTGCCGAGACGCTGGACAAGCTCCGCCGGAGAGAGGTTTCCGGGGACGAGGTCTGGCGGGCCTACCACGAGCGGACGCAGACGCTCGATCCCCAGATCAAGGCCTATCTTCACCTGCCTCCTCCCGAGGGCTCGCGGTCCGGTAGGACCGCGGGAGGCGCCAGTCCGGCGGGCTACGGCGCCGGTGGGGAAGGGCTGCCGCCCGTCGATGTCCATGCTTCACTCCAAGACATACCGTACGCGCTCAAAGACAACATGTGTGTCGCGGGTATTCCGTGCACCTGCGGCTCGCGGATCCTTGAGGGGTACGTCCCGCCTTACGATGCCACTGCCGTCCGGCGGCTCGATGCTGCCGGCGCAAGGCTTCTCGGCAAGACCAACATGGATGAATTCGCGATGGGTTCGTCTTGCGAGCACTCAGCATTCTTTCCGACGCGCAATCCCTGGAACCTGGACCTGGTCCCCGGCGGATCAAGCGGCGGTTCGGCCGCAGCTGTGGCAGCAGACATGGCGGCCTTCGCGCTCGGCTCCGATACGGGCGGCTCGGTCCGGCAGCCGGCGGCGTTTTGCGGTGTCGTCGGCCTCAAGCCCACTTACGGGCTGGTTTCAAGGTACGGGCTCGTGGCCTTTGCGTCGTCGCTCGACCAGATCGGTCCGTTCACCAAAGACGTCACGGACTGCGCACTCGTAATGTCGGCGCTGGCGGGCCACGACCCGCTGGACTCCACTTCGGCGCCGCGGACGGCGACGGACTACGCCGCATCCCTGCGGCCGGAGGTCAAAGGGCTGCGCTTTGGGCTGCCGCGGGAGTACATGGGCGAGGGCATTCAGCCTGGCGTTAGGGCGGCCGTCGAAGATGCCGTCGAAGTGCTGTGCGGGCTCGGCGCGGTCGTCGAGGAGTGTTCGCTACCGCATACGAGCTACGGTGTCGCGACTTACTACATCATCGCTCCCGCGGAGGCTTCGGCCAATCTGGCCAGGTTCGACGGGATGCGCTACGGCTACCGTGCCAAGGGAAACCACGAGTTGCAGGAGCTTTACGAGACTACCCGGTCGGAGGGTTTCGGGCCCGAGGTCAAGCGGCGGATCATGATCGGCACATACGTATTGAGCGCAGGCTATTACGACGCCTACTACCTCCGGGCGCAGCGCGTCCGGACCCTGGTCAAGCGCGACTTCGAGGCGGCGTTTGCTCGGTTTGACGCGCTTATTGGCCCGACAACCCCGACGGTCGCCTTCGCGCTGGGGGCCAACATGGACGATCCACTGCAGATGTACCTCAACGACGTCTTCACGCTGCCGGTCAACCTCGCCGGCCTGCCGGGCCTGACCCTGCCCTGCGGGTTCGCGGACGGACTTCCGGTCGGCCTCCAGTTGATTGGGCCTCACTTCGGCGAGCCGCTCCTGTTTCGGGTGGGCTACGCGCTCGAAGGCGCCCTCGGGATCCGCAACCCCAAGCCGCCGGTGAGCCCTTCGGCGGCAGCGGTTTCGGAAAGGGGAGCCTCTTAGATGAGCATTGTGACTGATTCCTCACCAACGTCCCGGCAGGGCGGCGATCCGGCGGGTCGTTACGAGTCGGTGGTGGGCATCGAGGTCCACGTCGAGTTGAAGACGGAGTCCAAGATCTTCTGCGGATGCTCGACCGCTTTCGGCGCTCGCCCCAACACGCAGGTCTGTCCGGTTTGTCTGGGGCATCCCGGGGTCCTGCCGGTGCTGAACAGACGCGTTGTCGAGTACGCGATGCGCGCGGCGCTGGCCTTGGGCTGCCGCATTGAGCCGGTAAGCCAGTTCGCGCGCAAGAACTACTTCTACCCCGACCTGCCCAAGGGGTATCAGATCACCCAGTTTGAGCGTTCCTTCGCCTACGATGGGGCGCTTGAGATCGAGGCCGACCTGGGCCCGCGGCGGGTGCGCATCGCCCGGATCAATATCGAAGAGGAAGCTGCCAAGTCGTTTCACGTCGACGAGGATGGCGGCGACGGCTATTCGCTGATCGACTTCAACCGCGGCGGGGTACCCCTGATCGAGATCGTCTCCAGGCCCGACATCCGGTCTCCCGAGGAAGCGCGGGTGTACTTGACAAAACTCCGCAACGTCATCCTTTACACCGGGGTCAGCGATTGTCGGATGCAGGAGGGCTCGTTCCGGTTCGACGTCAACGTATCGATCCGGCCGCGCGGGAGCGAGGAGCTTGGAAACCTGGTCGAGGTCAAGAATCTCAACTCCTTCCGGGCTGCCGCGCGCGCCATCGAGCACGAGATTGAGCGGCAGGCCGCGGTCCTCGCTTCCGGTGGGCGAGTGGTCCGCGAAACCCGCGCCTGGGACGAGAATCGCGGCAGCACAGCGAGCATGAGGAGCAAGGAGGAGTCCAACGACTACCGGTACTTCCCCGAGCCCGACCTCGTCCTGCTGCGGGTTGACGAGCAGTGGAAGGCCCGCGTGGCGGCCGAGATGCCAGTCTTGCCCGACCAGCGTAAGGGGCAACTGATCAGGGACTTTGGGTTGACCGAATACACCGCGGGGGTCATCGTTGCGGACCTCGCCATGGCCGCCTATTTCGACAGGACTGTAGAACTGCTGGCTGGAGTGAGCCGGGCCGGCGTGAGCGATGTGGGAGTTCCGGCCCAGGCGGTGACGGCGGCGAACTGGATCACGGGCGACCTGGCGCGGCTAGCAAATGCCGCCGGGATGGGGTTTGACGAATTGCCCGTGTCGCCGGAACTGCTTGCCGATTTGCTCAGCCTGCTCGGGAGCGGCAAGGTCAGCGGCAAGATGGCCAAAGAGCTGCTGGAAGAGGTTTGGACGAGCCGCAGGCCGGCTTCGGAGTTGGCCAAAGAGAAGGGCCTCGAACAGGTCAGCGACGAGCAGGCCCTCGCCGCAGTCGTGGCCCGGGTTCTGGCAGAGAACGCTGAGGCGGTCGAGTCCTACCGGGCCGGCAAGGATAGGGCCCTGGGCTATCTGGTCGGCCAGGTGATGCGGGCCACCCGGGGCAGGGCCAACCCGTCCCTGGCCAACCGTCTGGTGTCGGAGGCGCTCAGCAGCTCAAAGCAAACCACCTGAGGGCAGCGGGGCGGCGACCAGGGCAGGCGGCCCAAGAGGCAGGCTAACGGCGATAGACCCTGGGCACTCCGGCGGCTGCTGTAGCCCGCACGCCGGGCAGCTCGGCTTCGTCACCGGCGCCCACATCCGGGATGGAGCTTACATCGACCAGAGTGAACTGCATGCCCACGCGGCCCACCACCGGGGCACGTTTCCCGCCGACGATAACCGCCTGGCGATAACCTGGCAGAAGCGTTTTTAGGGCCTCCTTGGCCATCGTCCAAAGGACAGCCAATGTGCCCGCGCCTCCCTGCACGGCGCGCAACCCGACCCCGTCCGAGAAGCCGACCGGCAGTACGGCAACGCGCATCGCCCGCGGGGCGCGGTAACCGCCGTATCCCAGGCGCTGTCCCCGGGAGAAGTCCCGCACCGCGGCGACGCGGCATTTGAGTCGCCATGCGGGGCGCAGGCCGGGTCCGCCCGCGGCCGCCGCCGGTAGCTCGCCCCTCGGCCCGCCCCAGTAGCCGTAGATGATGTTGCCGAGGCGGACCATTCCGAGGCGCGTTCCGGGGACCAGCAAGGCCGCCTCGCTTCCCGCGGCATGGATAAGCAACTGCTCTCCGCCGAGTTCGCGTTGCAGCGATGAGACCGCATCGAGGAAGGTCGTGAGGTCGCGCCGGGTTTGGCTGGCATTGGCCGGTGAAGCGAAATGGGTATACACGCCCGCCACCCTCACCCCGGGCAGGCGTGCCACTGCCGCACCCAGGGCCGCCAGGCCCGCCGGCGTCACGCCGTATCGCCCGATGCCGGTATCGACGAGCAGGTGCACTTCGCGCGGGCCGCGACGAGCGGCCTGGGCGGCGCCGGAGATCATCTCGGCCTGCTCTACGGAATCGATCGACGGGACGAGGTCCGCCGCGACGTAATCGGCGGCCTCTCCGGCGAGCGGCGGGGCGAGCACCAGGCACCGCGCACGGATGCCCAGATCCCGCAGTGCCAGGCCCTCGGCGAGGTTGCCGACGCCGAGCCAATCACACCCCCAGGCAAGGGCCTCCGCCGCGACCGCGGCCATACCGTGGCCGTAGGCGTCGGCCTTGACCACAGCCATCATGCGGGTGGGCTCGGGGATCAGGCCGCGGGCGTAGTCCAGGTTGCCGCGGATGGCCAGAAGGTCGATTTCCGCCCACGCGCCGCGCGCCGTTGCGTCATCAAGCGCCGCCCCGGCAGATGTCCATGACGCGGAGGCGCCTTCCGCGAGGGCGGTGTCCGCGGCTACTTCGCGCGCCGCCTGTCCGGCCTCCCGTTTAGGCGATCGCCGCTCGCTTGGGTCCATGGTTCTATCTCCCCTATTCCGGACCCGCGTCTTCCGCGTCGACATTCGTGCCGCCGGACGGCCTCGATGCGCCCGATGCCCCATCGGCGGGTGAACGGCTGCGGAGCCGCATCAGCGAACGGTATAGCGGCAAGGCGGCCTTGACCGCCCAGTAGACCGGTCTGACAAGCGGCAGGTCCATCTCGCCCCTGTACTCCACCACCCGGCCGGCAAAGCCCTTTTTAAACCGGTATAGCCCATACAGATGGCTGCCTGGGGTCAGGTCGCCGGAAATGCCGCGCATGTCGTAGATCTCGTGCCCGCGCTCCTTGAGAAAGCGCATGATCTCCCAATGCAGAGCGTAGTTGGGCATCAGGTTGCGGTGCTCGTTGGAGCTTGCGCCGTACACGTACCAGCCTCGCTTGCCGAGGGTGAAGATTAAGGCGCCGCTGAGGATTTCGCCCTCGTACTCCGCCAGAAAAAGGTGGGCGCCTCCGGTCGCCACCACTTCCCGCCAGATCGCCTCGTAGTAGGAGAGGTTTCTGATGTTGAAACCGTCCCGCTCCGCCGTTACCTGGAGCACGCGATAGAACTCCGTCATGTCCGCGATGTCCTCCGTCCGGCGGACCTCCACGCCCTTCCGGCCGGCGAGGCGGATGTTGTACCGGTGCTTGGCCGAGAACGACCCGAGCAGCGCCTCTTCCGGTGGGGTTATGTCAATCTCGTAGACGAACCGCGGCTGCAGGCCCTCGAAGCTGAGCCCTGCGGATGCGACCCGGAAGCCCGCGCCCTTCAGCGCGGCCGCAGCGGCCTCGTTGTCCGCCGGCAGCGCCGGATCGCACTTGAGCAGGACGCTCCGGGTCCTGCCGCCCAATTGCCGCACCGCCGCAGCGAACGCGCGCAAGACCTCGGCGAGAAGCTCAGGCGGCAGGTCCCAGTCGAGCACGGGACCGCGTGGCGCGTAGAAGAGGTTGACCGGCAGGCCGGGGATCTTACGGGCCAAAAGGAGGGCTGACAGTACGACTTTGCCGTCGCCGTCCTGGAGCAGCACGGGGTTGGCCCGCCAGCCGGTTATCAACTTGACGCGCCCCCACGCGCGCGTCTGGAGAAAGTCGCCCGCGGGCTGGCTGGTAAGAAAGCTGTCGTAAGCGTGCTCGCCGAGCCGGTCCCTTACCGGCGTCAGAACGTACCCCTTGCGGCCCACGGAAACCCGCCTCCAAGGATAGTCTCCCAGAAACCCCAGCGCCGCCAAATGGTGGGGGGGTAGGGTCGATGCTTTCGATGAAACCGCTGCATCCCCCTCCAAAATCGAACCTGCTTTCGAACAAATGTGGCGTTTGGGTTGACATGAACCTTGGTTTTCCGTGAGGAGAGAAGCCTCGTGCAGAATCGTGCCGTCCACTGGGGACTCATGCGCCGCTATGGTTCCCTGTTTCTGGTGCTGCTGCTGTCGCTGAGCGGCCTTCTGGCGGCCGCGGCGTGTGGCGATTGGTGGCACAGATAGCGCCGGAGCCATAGCGGGCTGCGGCTGACCGTTTTCGCGTGCGTTTGGCGGGTTTGACCCCAGACATTCGCGCGTGTTACAATCCCTCCTAATAAACCTTCCCTAGCAGGCAAAGCCAATGCAGGGGATACGTCGTGCATTCGCAGCCAACAGCGAGCCGGAGACGGTGCAAGCCGGCGGGCCAACGTGTGCGCGATATCGCCCCCAAGGCGCCGGCTCCAACGGTTGCCCGTCCAGTGCAAACCAAGTAGAGCCTGCCGGATTGCCACCGTTACGAGGCGTTGAGGCCCGCCGGGCCTGGTTGTTTCGGCTATCGTCGGGCGGATAAGGGTGGTACCGCGGGCTCCGTCCCGCCCCTTTGGTGGGGCGGGCTTTATTGTTTCCGGGATCCGCCGTGCCGTGCATAGAGCGTCCAACCGCATCGTGTGGAGGGGTCAACTTGTTTAAGCCCGTTGATACCAAAGTGTCCTACCCCGAGCAAGAGGCCAAAATCCTCGAGTTTTGGCGGGAGCGGGACATCTTTCAGAAGTCGCTCGAGTTGCGCGAGGGCGCGCCTCTTTTTCGGTTCTACGAAGGGCCGCCGACGGCCAACGGGCAGCCGCATGTCGGGCACATGCTCGCAAGGGCCTTTAAGGACCTTTTCCCGCGGTACAAGACGATGATGGGCTATCAGGTACCGCGCAAGGGCGGATGGGACACCCACGGCCTGCCGGTTGAGCTCGAGGTCGAGAAGGCGCTTGGCATAAGCGGCAAGCAGGCCATCGAGGAGTACGGCATCGTAGAGTTTAACCGCAAGTGCAAAGAGAGCGTGTGGCGCTACCTCGAGGACTGGGAGGACAGCACCCTTCGCCTTGGCTACTGGGTCGGCCTCGAGGACGCCTACGTCACCTATACCAACGAGTACATCGAATCCGTGTGGTGGGCCCTGCGGCAGCTCTGGGACCGCGGGCTTCTCTACCGGGGGCACAAAATCGTGCCCTACTGCCCGCGCTGCGGGACCTCGCTCAGCAGCCACGAGGTCGCCCAGGGGTACGAACAGGCTGAAGACCCCTCCGTCTACATCCGCATGCCCCTTGGGGAGCTATTCGGGCGGCCGGTCGAAGGGCCGACCTCGCTGTTGGTGTGGACCACGACGCCGTGGACGCTTCCTTCCAACGCCGCTGTCGCTGTCCATCCCGACGAAACCTACGTCCTGGTCGAGGTGACCCTGCCGGATTCCGGCGAGCGCCTGGTGATGGCCAAGGGCTGCCTCGAAGCCGTTTTCGCGGGCGCGGACGACGCGGCCCCTGGTGACGGGGCGTACCGCGTGCTGGAGGAGTTTCCGGGAGGCAGGCTCGTCGGGCACCGGTACACGCCGCCGTTCGACTTCACCCGGGCGGCCGGGGTCGACCCGGGCCCGAACGCATGGACCGTTCTGCCCGCGGACTTCGTGGCGCTCGACGAAGGCACGGGGATCGTCCACATGTCGCCGGCCTTTGGCGAAGACGACTACCAGATGGGCGTAAAGTTCAGCCTGCCGTTCTTTCAGCCGATCGACCCGTCCGGCCGCTTCACCGCGGCGGTGGGCGATTGGCAGGGCCAATTCGTCAAGGACGCCGACCCGGACATCACCAGAAACCTCAAGGAGCGCGGGATCCTCTTCCGCGCAGGCCGGTACCAGCACACCTATCCGTTCTGCTGGCGCTGCGACGCCCCGCTCCTCTACTACGCCAGGGAGTCCTGGTTCATCCGGACCACAGAATATAAGGACCAGCTGATCGAGCACAACCGGCGTATCAACTGGCTGCCGTCTCACCTGCGCGAAGGGCGGTTCGGCAACTTCTTGGACAGCCTCGTCGACTGGAACCTGTCCCGCGAGCGTTACTGGGGTTCGCCGCTGCCGGTCTGGATTTGCGGTGACGATACGTGCGGACACCAACACTGCGTCGGGTCGTTCGCAGAACTGGCCCAAATGGCGATCGCGCCCCTCGCCGACCCGTTCGACCCGCACCGGCCGTTCATCGACGAGGTCAAGCTGCGCTGCCCGAAATGCGGCCGCGAGATGGAGCGTGTGCCGCACGTGATCGACTGCTGGTTCGAATCGGGGTCGATGCCGTTCGCGCAGTACCATTACCCGTTTGAGAACAAAGACCTGTTTGACTCCATGTTCCCCGCGGACTATATCTGCGAGGCCATCGACCAGACCCGCGGGTGGTTCTACTCCTTGCACGCCATCGCCTCGATCATCTTCGGCAGCCCGGCGTACCTCACGTGCCTCTGCACCGAACACGTCGTCGACGCCGAGGGGCTCAAGATGTCAAAATCGCGGGGCAACGCTCCTTCGCCGGCGGCGTTCTTCGACAAGCAGGGTGCCGATGCTCTGCGTTGGTTCCTCTACGCGGGCAGCC
Organism: Bacillota bacterium; assembly: GCA_040766985.1. GTDB lineage: Bacteria > Bacillota > Sulfobacillia > JAUYEG01 > JAUYEG01 > JAXGPL01. The sequence goes on along the minus strand of JAXGPL010000022.1, from coordinate 17,140 downwards.
CGGCGTGGACGGTCAAGCGGGTCGACGCCAACGTTGTGACCGAGGGCCAGAACCAGGTGCTCGATACGCTCTGGAACGTGTACGCGTTTTTCATGCTGTATGCGAGCATTGACGGGTTTGACCCGACATCCGGAGGCGCGCCGGTGGCGGGGGAGCGGCCCGCCCTCGACCGGTGGCTTCTATCGCGGCTGGCCGGGGCGACAGCCGAATTGCGCGCGCGCATGGATGCCTTTGACGCGACCGGTTCGGCGCGACTCGTCGCCGACCTCATCGACGACCTCTCCAACTGGTACGTGAGGCGCGGCCGCAAGCGCTACTGGAAAGCCGACGACGACCAGGACAAGGCGGCTGCCCATTGGACGCTTTACGAAGCCCTCACCAGGATCGTCAAACTGATGGCGCCGTTCGTGCCGTTCATCACAGAAACCATCTGGAAGAGCCTGCGGCTCCCCGGCGAGCCCGAAAGCGTGCACCTCTGCGACTATCCAGAGGCCGACCAGGCCGCCATGGACAAGGGCCTGGAAACCGAAATGGCCGCATGCCGGCGCCTCGTCGGCCTCGGACGGGCCGCCCGCAACCGGGCCCAGATCCGCACCCGGCAGCCGCTCCCGGAACTCGTGGTCTCGGGGGCCGGGCTCGGACCCGAGGTTGAAGCCCTGCTGATCGAGGAACTCAATGTCAAACAGGTCCGCTACGATGAGCAGGCGGCAAGCTACGTTACGTATACGCTGCGCCCCAACTTCGAGACCGTCGGCCCCAAACTGGGCAAGCTGACGCCGCAGGTCGCCAGGGCCCTTTCGGGCATGGACCCGGCTGCCGTCGCGGCGCAGGTTGCGGCGGGGGCCAAGGTGCGCGTCGCCATTGGCGGCGAGGACGTCGAGCTCGAGCCGGGAGACATCGTTGTCCGAACCCAGGAACGCGAAGGCTACGCCGTGGAACGGGATTCCGGTATGCAGGTCGCCCTCTCGACCGAGGTGTCGGAGCGGCTGCTGTGGGAGGGCCTAGCCCGGGAGGTAGTCAACCGCATCCAACGCGCCCGCAAGGAAGCAGGGTTTGAGGTGTCCGACCGGATCGAGGCCGTAATCGGAGCAGGCGGCCCTCTGCGGGCGGCGATCGAAGCGCATCGGGCGCATATTGCACGCGAGGTTCTGGCCGACAAACTCGTCGCGGCCGGCCTCGATGAGGTATCCGGTGCGGATGACGCGTACCGGACCGAACTGGAAGTCGACGGCGATGCGTTGGTGGTGCGGCTTCGCCGGCGCTAAGGGAGTCAGTTGAGTGGCGACAAACCAGCGCAAGCCCGGGGCAAAGGCCAGGGGCAAGGGGAGGCCTGGTGGCGGGCGGAGCCGGCCGGGCTCCGGCGGCGGACGCGACGGCGGCGGTGGCCGCCGGCCGGGCGGAGGCGTAGCGGGGGCCCGTCAAGGCACCTCCGAAGCGACCCTTTCCGGGATCAGGGTCGGAGACCGGTTTGCCCTGACGATTGACGGGCTGGGTCATTCCGGCGCAGGCGTCGGTAGGCACCGGGACGTTGCCGTGTTCGCTCCGTACACATGCCCGGGGGATCAGATCGACGCGGAAGCCACCGAAATCAGACGCGACATGGTGTACGCCAGAGTCGTTCACCTCTGCGTCCCGTCTCCTGATCGCACCACGCCGGCCTGTCCCGTGTACGGCTCCTGCGGCGGCTGCCAGCTGCAGCACATCTCCTACGAGCGGCAGCTTGAACTCAAGACGGAGATGGTTCGGGAAACCCTGTCCCGGATCGGCAAGTTCACCGAACCCCGCGTCCTGCCGGCCTTGGGCATGGCGAATCCGTGGGGCTTTCGCAACAAGGCCCAATTCCCCGTCGGTATGCGGCGCGGCCGGCTGGTCGCCGGTTTCTACGGGCCGGGAAGCCACCGGTTGGTCCCGGTCGAAACGTGTCCCGTGCAGCACCCTACCAACAACCGGATCATGGCCGAGGCGCTAAGGGTAGCTGCGAAATACGGGATATCAGCCTACGACGAGCGGTCCGGAGAGGGGATGCTGCGGCACATCCTGGCCAAGGTTGCCGCTGAAACGGGGCAGGGGATGGCCGCATTTGTCACCAACACGCGGGTCTTCCCGCACGAGCGCGAAATTGCCCAGGAAATGACGAACCGCGTGCCCGGCCTGTCGAGCGTCGTCCAGAATGTCAACACCCAGCGCACCAACATCATCCTGGGGCAGGTTACGCGGACGCTGGCCGGTGAGCCGGTGATTGAGGACCGCCTCGGCGGCCTGCGGTTCAAGGTGTCCGCGGAGTCGTTCGCTCAGACCAACCCCGCCCAGGCAAAGGTGACGTACGATATCGCCCTGACGTACGCCGGCGTCGGCGCCGCGGACGACGCGATCGACGCTTATTGCGGCATCGGCACGATCACGCTGCTCCTCGCGCGGAAGGCACGCAAGGTGTACGGCATTGAGAATGTGGAAGCCGCCGTTACCGATGCCCGGAACAACGCCCGGATCAACCGCATCAACAACGTCGAGTTCCTCCTGGGCGACGCGGAGAAAGTGCTGCCCGATCTAGCCAAGCGCGGCGTGCGGCCGGAGGTCCTGGTCCTTGACCCGCCGCGCAAGGGCGCGGACAACGAGGTCATCCGGGCTGCGCTGGCGATGGCCCCCCGGCGGATTGTGTACGTGTCATGCGAGCCCGCGACGCTGGCCAGAGACCTGGCCAAGCTTGCCGGGGGTGGATACAAGCTGGCCGAGGTGCAGCCGGTGGATATGTTCCCGCACACTGCCCATGTGGAGACGGTGGTATTGATGTCAAGGGTAAAAGATTGAGTGTGTGAAAGAACCCTTATATATCAAGGCTTTTAACACATATGGGTATGAAACCACCAGGCAAAAATGAGATTCTTTCGCTTCGTGGAAGCAGGTCCATAAAGGCAGTATTTGCTGGGTTAGATGTCAGCACAGTATATTGGAATTTATCAAGTCATTTATATTGGGGACATGCCTGTTATGAAAAACATAATAATCGCAGGCCCGAGTAGGTCAGGTAAATCAACATTAGCGATGAAAATTAACGAAGAACTGAATCACTTCGTCATCAGTGTCGACAAACTTGTCGCTGTGTTTCAAGGTGCATATCCGCAATTGAATATCAGGTTAAATTGGAATAGGGAGAAGACCACGGCAAACTTAGCGCCGTTCCTTGGCCATTATCTTGGTTTGTTCTCTTCGACCGGTGGACGCGGACTGCTGCCGTACAGTCATGGCGCTGTAAAAGGAAATAGGTTTGTGTTAGAAGGGGGCTATTTTGATTTTGAGAAGATATCCCCTATTCTGAAAATGTATGAAATAGAAGAGCTGAAAGACGAATTTTTGCTTATAGGGTTGGTGCAAAACAATAAGACGGTTGATGAGTTCATTAGTGATTTCAAAAAATACGATACAGAAGACGATTGGACATATAACTTTAGTGATGATGATCTAAGGGCAATTTCTGAAGACGCCGTTTCATTTAGCAGATATATGTCTGATCATTTAGTTAAATACGGCTTTACCATTTATGATACATCTAAGGATCGGGAGCGGGTGTTAGATCAAATCGTAGAAGATATTGAGGCGAAAATAGATGAAGACAAAGATATCCCGCTGACCGAGATTACGACATAATAGGCTTCATTCTACTTGATTCTCAACATCGAAACCGTTGATATGTTCCCATGAACCACCTGCCAAAGCAAGCAGGGCCCGGCTTGGCCGGGCCCGGTCAGTGATGATCCCGCCCTTACATAACCAGCTGGCTCCCGTCGCCTTGGTCGATGATCCGGAAGATCGCTTCCTCTTCGCCGTCCGTTGCGTTCACGTAGACGAGGAACGGTGCCCCGTCGAGGGTTATGTGGAACTCGTGGCACAGCACCTCGTTGAGCGACGGAGTGGGGATGAGGCAGAGCCGGTTTCCAAGGACCGACACGCGCGAGTTGAGTTTGGCGCGGGCCTGGGCTTCGGTTATCTGCGGCGTCGGCAACTCCCGTTCGACATGGTTCATCAGCCAGTTGGCGCCCTCAAACCCGAGGATCTGCCCATCTGCAAGGCGCACCTTGCACTTGAGTTGATCGGGGTAGAGTACGACGCCGTCTTGCGAGGCGACGAACTGGCACGTCGCGATCCCTTCCCGGAGAGAGGAGAAGGTCGGCACGATGTCGGCGAATCCGCGCGACCGAAGATACTCGCCGGCCAGTTCGATCGCCTGCGGCAGGGTTAATTCACCCCCTGCCGTACCTGGGGCAGGGGCCTGCGCCAGCACGTCCGGGCCGTAGGCGGTGGGTGGTTCGCCCGCGTCGACTCCGAGGATGCCTTGGACCAGCATCCACACTACTCTTCCTCCCTGTTTGGTCACGTCAATCCGGATCTCCGGGCCCGCGCCCTGCCTTTCCGGCTGCACAACGTTTGCGGCAGGCGCAGTCGGGGCCGGTGTCACCCCCGGTGGATAGAGGGCAAAGGCATAAGCAGGGATCCTGCCGGCGACGTCACCAACCTGAACGACATGATACGTCGCTGGCTGCTCGCCGCCCAACGCCGGGGCGAAGGTCTTGGCGATGGCCATCGCCTGTTCGGCTGTCACCTCCCCGGCCGGAATACCCTTGGGCTGCATTGTATCGATGTGGTCGGAGAACGGCCCGTCGTAGATCAGGGTCGGCAGGTCCTGCATGTGCTCAGCGATGTCGCCAAGCTTGCCCTGCACCTGACCGGTCGTCCTGCCGACGCGGGTAGCGGCCGCCGCCAGCGAACCCCACCGGAAACCGCCCCCCGCGATGAGGCCGGACAACTCATTGAGTTGCAGCGACAGTTCACCCGCGGCGGTGTGGAGGTTGGCGAGAGTCGTCCAATCCTCGTCGGTCATCGGCTCGTCGGTGGCGCACTTGCGAACCAGGTACCGGCTGAAGTCGGCCACCTGGGTCATGAACTTGGCGGTGTTGGCGATGGAGTAGTGCGCGACCGGCAGTTCAGTGACGTCTTCCTGAGCGGCCAAGCCCTGGTGCCAAAGGTCTGTGAAGACCAGCGACCCGGCGCACCCGCTGGACGTGACAAGGCCCTTGGCCAGGAGCACCTCCACTGCTTGGGCTCGGTCGACCAACTGCTCAAAGGCCCGCTGCCGGTCCATTTCCAGACGGATTGCCTGGCTGAGCCTGGCCTGCCGTTGGCCGATGCCGTAGGCGAGTGCAACAACCAAGGCCAGGCCGAGCAGAAGAAACCAGAGGGTGGTGGTCCCGCCGTGAGGACGCGAGGCCAAACCGCCGTTGTCCCGCCGGCTTTCGTGTTCTGTCATTTCAAACGCACCTCCGGGGTGTCGCGTCAGTAACTAGATGCCGAAAACGTGCCTGCCGATGCGGAGGGTGATCCGCCGCGACCAAATCCATGGGTTCACGGGCTTGGCGGGGTTCCAGAAGAACAGAGCGCCATACGTGGGGTCCCAGCCGTTGACCGCATCCTGCGCAGCACGAAGGTGGACGTCCCGCGGGGCGAGATTAATGCGGCCGTTGTTCACGGTTTCAAACGCGCCTGGCTGGTAGACGACGCCCGCGACAGTATTGGGAAAGCTGCTCGAACGCACCCGGTTCAGGCACACCGAAGCGACGGCGACCATACCCGTGTAGGGCTCCGACTCCGCCTCGCCCCGGACCAGTTGCGCCAGCAGACGTACGTCGTTCGAGCTGGTCGCCCCGCCGCGGCTTGCGGTTGTGCCGCCGCCGGACGGAGCCGGCGCTGTACCAGTGGTGAAGTAGTTAATGCCAAGTGCTTCGTAGGTGCGGCGCCCGACAATGCCGTCCACGGCCAAGCCGTTACGCCGCTGGAACAGTTGCACCGCCGCATAGGTCTGCCTGCCGAAAATCCCGTCGACAGCACCCTTGTAGTAGCCCCACTGGCGCAGCTTTTCCTGGACGAGTCGAACATTGGCGCCACGGCTGCCCCAGGCCAGAGTCGGGCGCGTGCCCGGGGCGGCCTTGGCCTCAGGGGGAGTCAAGAACCAGACCTGCCAGACGACGACCACAAGCAGGGAGAGCAGCACCGCAAGCGCAAGCCGCCGCCGTTCGGAGTAGATTGAAGCCACCCATACACACCTCCAGAGGATGCAGCCCTGGAAGCGAGCCCTCGGCTCAGCCGGTAGCCCCAGGAAGCTGTTTCACTGCAGCAGACTGCATCAATCAGCTGTTAGTATGCGGGTGGGCAAAGATAGCCTATTCTGGACGCGCGAAAAGCCGCAAAGGATGTGGACGTACGCGGCGGCGGCGGGCAGACTGCGGGGCCTTTGCCTTCGCGGCTACCTGGTTCGTCGCAACATTCCTGCCCCCTTGACCGCCCACGCGGGATCGGCCAGCAGCGCGCGCCCGATTCCGACCAGATCGGCCTGCCCCTCACGGATCAGCCGGTCGGCGGTCTCGGGTTGCTTCACCCCGCCGGTGACCATGACCGGTATGGAAACCGCCGCCTTTATCGCCGCGCTCAGGTAGTCGAAATAACCCTCGCGGTCCGAACCGGGCGGCTCCGAACCGCCCAAGCCACCCGAGACATCGATCAGGTCGACGCCGTGCCGGGCCAGCTGAATGGCGGCATAGACGCCGTCGTCGGGGGAGATGCCGCCATCAATCAGGTCGTCCGCGCCGAGGCGATACATCACCGGGTAACCGGGGCCGACCGCCGTCCTTACGGCGTCGACGACCTCAAGCACAAAGCGTAACCGCGCTTCCCTGCTGCCCCCGTACCGGTCCCGCCGCTGGTTGGTCAGCGGCGAGTAGAACTGGTTAAGCAGATAACCATGCGCCCCGTGGAGTTCGACCGCGCCGAAGCCGGCGCGCTTTGCCCTGCGCGCCGAATCGGCGTACATGCCTATGAGCTCGGCGAGGTCCGCAGGGGTCAACTCGCGCGGGACGACCGCCGAGCGGGGAAGGGGCAGTGGCGATGGACCTTCGGGCTCGCTACCCGCCGCCGCGTGCGTGGTCCTCGCCCCGGCGTGGGTTATCTGGATCGCGCTCGCGGGCCCTGCTCCCTTGATCGCGGTTGCCAGCCGTGCGAGCCCGGGGACGTTGCTGTCTTCATGGATGCCAAGCTGGTTGGGGTTGGCGCGCCCGGCGGGTTTGACATAGCTGTGCTCGACGATGACCAGGCCTACGCCGGCGCAGTGTTTGAGGTAGTGCTCAATGATCGCATCCGTCACATCGCCCGCCAGCGTGGCCTTGTTGTTGGCCATCGGGGGCATCGCGATCCGGTTAATCAGTTCGAGTCCGTTGACGCTGAGGGGGGATAGCAGTCCAGGGCCAGTACCCACAGCAAGCACCTCCATGCTTATTCTATCCCGGGTGGATGAGGAGGGAATCACCCGGGCTTCTACGCCAGTGACGGCGAGGATAAGTGTTATCACGGGCGCTCCGAGGAGTGCGGGCCATTGAGGACGAACAGAGTACCCAGGAACCATCTGGAAGGGCGGAGTCAGCGGTGTGGCGATGCGTGCTTTTCGATTTGGGCGACACCCTGGTCGACAACCATCCGTTGGACCCCACGGTTCGTGACCAGCACATCGCGCGGGTTTTGGAGATATGGCTTCGCCGCCGCTCCATGCGGAGCGGTGACGAGTTCACACCCGACGAGCGGGCGCGGATGTCAGAGATCGGCGGGGGCCGTCTGGTCAAGGCGGTCAACGATGGATTGGCCGATGTGGCGGCACGGTACTGGAGCGAGGGGCGTGAGGCTCCACCAGGCGCTGTCTTTTCGCGCCTTCAGGGTGAGATCGCGGCGGCGTCAGGCCTTGTAGCGTCGCGCGCAGAGCTTGAAGAGCTGTACGTCAAAGCCAGGATGTCCCGGCAAAGGCCGCTGCCGGGTGCGATCGAACTGCTCAAGGCGTTGCGGGCGCGCGGGGTCAGGTGTGGGCTGGTTTCCAACACCGCGTTTTCGCGGGAGCCCATGGACAGCTATCTGCACTCGCAGAGACTCGACCGGCTGCTTGACGTGGTTGTCTATTCCTCCGAGGCCGGCTGGCGCAAACCCAAGGCTCAGGTATTTCAGATGGCTCTGGCAAGGCTCGGGCTGCCTGCCGCCGGCGTTGCGTTCGTCGGCGACGATCCTGAGACGGATGTGGCCGGCGCAATCGGCGCAGGCTTAGCGGGCCTGTGGTATTGGGGCCACCACCGGGCGGCTGAAGGCGCCTCCCAGGCTCAGGTACCGCCGTCAGCGGCCACGACGCGGGGGGGGTCGGGCAGTTGGCCGGAGACGTCGGCCCGCCCGGAACTTGCCGAACGGGTCTCCACGCTGCTCTCGCGCACCGGACCGGGCCGCCTTCTGGGCGCCGCCCAGAACCTCGCCGAGGTCGGCGAGATCCTCCTCGCAGGGCAATAGCCAGAAGACGCGAATACATCCGGGATGGCAATGGCCCTTTTGAGCCCGAGGAGGTGCCGCGTTGGTGCAGAAGACGCCTGGCGGCGGGTTTAGGTGGTATAAGGGCAATCTCCACGCGCATACCGACCGTTCGGACGGAAGGCTGCCCACGTCCGCTGTGGTCGATTGGTATGCCGGGCGCGGATACGACTTTCTCGCCATCACCGACCACGGCAGGGTGACCCGTTACGAGCCCCGCAACAGCGAAATCCTGATCATCCCCGGCGCAGAGGTCACGGCCTACGACGAACGGTCCGGCGCCTTCCATCACCTTGTCGCACTGATGACCTCCGAGCAGGCGGATTCGATTGCCCGCCTTGAGGTCGGCTCCCCGCAACGGGTGCTGGACGAACTCACCGCAGCCGGGGCGACGGTAATCCTGGCTCATCCCTACTGGCTTGGCCTTTCCTCCGCGGAAACCGGTGCCTTGCGCGGCGCGTCCGGCATCGAGGTCTATAACAACATCTGCGAGCTTGAGCGGTCCAAAGGTTCGAGTGAGCAGCACTGGGACGAATTGCTGCTCAAGGGCAAGCGGCTGTGGGGGCTTGCCGTGGACGACTGCCACTGGCGGTGCTGGACGCCGGCGGCGGCTGGGTCATGGTCCGGGCGCGGGAACTGACCGTTGAGGAAATACTTAAGGCCATCAGGACCGGTGACTTCTATTCGACCCAAGGGCCGGAGATCAAGAGGGTTTCACTAGAAGACCTGCCCGGCAACGGGATGATTCCCGGAGCGCGGTCGCAGGTGGTGTTGGAGTGCTCGCCCTGCCGCAGGATCGTCTTCTACGCAGACCGCTGGCTTGGGATGGTGGTCGAAGCGGGTGAAGAGGGCGAGGAGCCGCTAACCGGGGCAACCTATCCCCTGACCGGTAAGGAAACCTACGTGAGAGTAGTCGTCACCGACTACGCCGGCCGCAGAGCGTGGAGCAATCCTGTCTTCCCGCAGCCGGCGCCGGTATCGCGACCGAGACAAGAGCGAGGGGGCGTTGGCAATTAAGGTCTTCATTTCGTGCGACATGGAAGGACTCAGCGGCGTGGTCCATTGGGACGAGACCAGCAGCAAGAACGGCGGCGAGTACGAGCGGGCGCGCAGGTTCATGACCGCGGATGCCAACGCCGCGGCCTTGGGGGCCTTTGACGGCGGGGCGTCGGAAGTCCTGATCAACGATTCCCACGGGGGCATGCGCAATATCCTAGTTGAGGATCTGGACGAACGCATCCGCCTGATCTCCGGGTCGGCGAAATTCCTGTCGATGATGCAGGGAGCTCCCGGCTGCGACGTCGCCATGTTCGTCGGCTACCACTCGCGCGCCCACTCCCGGGGCGTGATGAACCACACCTACACCGGTTCTCTTCTGGAGTACAGGATCAACGGCCAGTTGTACGGCGAATGCGGTATGAACGCCGCCCTTGCCGGCCATTTCGGTATCCCGGTGATCCTCGTCACCGGCGACACCGAGGCCACAGCCGAAGCAGAAGCCCTGCTTCCCGGCGTGCGCACGGTCAAGGTCAAGGAAACCGTGGGCCAGCTGGCCGCCAACCTGGTGCACCCGGCACGGGCGCGGGCGATGATCCGCCAGGGCGCCGCAGAGGCGGTGCGCGCGGCGATCACCCAACCCCCGGCCCTGTTCGAGGTCGCCAAGCCGGTCACCCTCGAGCTGAAGTTCGCTCGCTCGGTGATGGCCGACTCGGCAGAGGTTCTCCCCGGGGCACAGCGTACTGCGGGCAATGCCGTAGCGTGGCAGGGCAAAGATTACCTTGAATGCTACCGGGCCTTCCGGTCGATGATCGCTCTATCCAATTGGTAGGTCTTGAGGCGAGGAAACCATGGGGGACCGCCGCTTATCCGAACTGTATCTGGCACTGAGTCGCGACCCGGCGGTCTCCGGCACGGTGCAGGCCAATGTACCTATGGCCTCTTTAACGTCGTTTCACGTCGGGGGGCCAGCCGACGTCTTCTTGGACGCGGCCGGCCCCGCTGATGTGGGGCTTGCGGTTGCTGCGGCAACCCGCCTGGGCGTACCGTACCACATCATCGGGTGGGGAACGAACCTGCTCGTCCGCGACGGCGGGTCCGCGGGCTGGTAGTCAGGATCGGCCCGGAGATGGCGTATGCCGCCTGGGACGAGCAAGGGTCCGCTGTTGTCGCCGGGGCCGGCATCCACCTGCGGACCCTTTCTGCCGCAGCGGCCGAGCGCGGTTGCTCCGGCCTCGAATTCGCTGAGGGGATTCCCGGGAGCCTCGGCGGCGCCCTGGTGATGAACGCGGGCGCCTACGACGGAGAGATCGGCCCGCTCGTCGAATGGGTGGAAGTCCTCGACCTTCCGGCGGCGGCATCCGGCAACCCATCCTCGATCTCAAGGCGCAGGCTGGCGCATGAGGAGCTTGGTTACGGCTACCGGCGGAGCGCCCTCCAGGGCGCGCACCTGGCCGTCCTCGAGGCAAGAATCCGGCTCAGGCGAGGAGATCCCGCAGGGATCAGAAGACGGATGGCCGCCCTCTCCGCTCGCCGCCGCGAGCGCCAGCCACTTGAATACCCCAGCGCCGGGAGCTTCTTCATGCGTCCGCCCGGTTACTACGCGGGCCCGATGATCGAACAATGCGGGCTCAAGGGCTACAGGGTCGGTGGCGCCGAGGTTTCTACAAAGCATGCCAATTTCATCATCAATACCGGCGGCGCCACCGCTGCAGACGTACTCGCTGTCGCAGAGCATGTCAGGTGTGCGGTGATGGCCAAATTTGGCGTCGAACTCCAGCCTGAGGTGAGGGTCATCGGCGAGGGGTGTTAGCACTGAGATCCGGCCGGCCGGTCTCGCGGTCGTTGCCGCCCCGGCCCATGCTCGCGGAAGACTCCTTAAGGATCAACCGGCCGGCGGCGATGTAGAACTCTACCATGTCGCCGGGGCCGAACGGCGCGCCGATGGCGGCCAGGTCGAGGCGGCCTTCGGCGTCGAGATATGCTGTTGTGCTGGGCATTCCATATCACCCCCTTACTTCGAACATTGCTTTGGATGAACGAGGGAATTTGACGTCTTTCTGGACGTTCCTGCCTGTCCCAGAACCGGCGGCGCGATTGCCGTCCCGCGCGCCGGCCCTGCAGGAGAAACGGCATGTCGGCGGCGTAACGCTTGCCGGAGGGAGGGATATAGGCTGCGAAAGGCGCTTTCTGATCTGTGGGCCTGGTCACGCGATGTCCCGACGGGTCTGCCGACGATGGTCCTCGGCCTCGCCCTCCTTGGCCTTGGAGTGGTGCAGGGCAGCGCGTCCGCGGCGGCATTTGTCTGGCCGGTCGTCTGTGCCTGCGGCAGTGGCGTGATGCTGGCGATTGAGTACCGGGCCAGCGCGGCCGGCAGCGCCTGCGCAATCGGCGCACTACTCGCCGTCGTCAACGAATATGCATTGTTCGACTTCTTCGCGCCGCCCCTCACGGAGTTCAACCTCTTTGCTCTCGCCCTAGCGGCCGGGCTGATGGCCGCTGTGCCCGCCTGGGTTATGATGACCGTCGCTCGCAAGCGTCCACAGGGTGGAGACAGGTACATGTTGATCCTATTGCCCGTGGTGCTCCTCGCGGTTGTCTGGGCTCTCCTGACCCGCTAGCCAACCAGGCGGGGATGCAGCGACTGAGCTTCCCCTACCGCGAATTGCCCGGTATAATGAGGCCGAGTCCCCTGTTCACAAAACTGTGCACATGTGTCCGCGCAAGTGCCAGGGCCTCATCGAGGCCGAACCGGCGCAGGGGCTTGGGGGGTTACCCAGAGCATGACAATCAGCGCCAAGCACGACGTATCCGTGCCCATGGACTCGCGGGAGTACAGCCTGGCCGACTTCCATGAGCAACCCGACCCCGATATCTTCGCCAAGGCACATTCCTTCAACCGCTTCGTCGAGGACGTCTCGGCGCGTGGGCACTATACGTACGCCCGCATCATCCTCGGAGCGAACCGCAATCGCGTTCTGATCCAGGACGCAGCCACCGGACAGCGTCGCGAGATGATCCAGATGGCCTCAAACAACTATCTCGGTCTGACAACCCATCCGCGGGTGGTTGAGGCGGGCCGCAAGGCCAACGAGAAGTACGGTGCGGGCGCCGGCGGCGTGCCGCTGCTCGCCGGATACCTTGACCTGCTCCAGGAGTTGGAGCAGCGCCTTGCTCGCTTTAAGAGCACTGAGGACTGCGTGGTCTTCTCATCTGGCTACTCCTCCAACGTCGGCTGCATTTCGGCGCTCATCCGCAAGGGCGACGTGGCGCTCAACGACCGCCTCAACCATGCGAGCCTAATCGACGGCTGCCGGTTTTCCGGCGGCGAACTGCGCACATTCAAACACAACAACATGGAGTCGCTCGAGAGGGTCCTGACCGAGTGCGAGAGCAAATACCTCGGCAAGCTTGTGGTCGTCGACGGCGTGTTCAGTATGGACGGAGACATCACTGACCTGCCGAGCGTGGTCGAGACCGCGCGCCGTCACGGCGCAAGGGTGATGATCGACGAAGCGCACGCATCGGGCATAATCGGCGAGCACGGCCGGGGCACCCCCGAGCACTTCGGCATGGAGGGGCAGGTCGACATCGTCGCCGGGACGTTGAGCAAAGCGCTGGGTGGGGTCGGCGGTTTCATTTGCGGGTCGCGGGAAGTGATCCGCTACATCCGCTTCTACGCTCGCTCCTACATGTTCAGCACCGCGCTGCCGCCGGCGGTCACCGGGTCGCTCATCGAGGCCATCAACGTGATTGAGGATGAGCCACAACTCCGGGCGATGCTCTGGAAGAACATCCACTACATGCACGACAATCTTAAGAAGCTAGGCTTTGACATCGGCCCGACGGCCACCGCGATCGTCCCGATTCTGATCGGCGACGACGTTGTCACTCGCGAAATGGGAAGACGCGTCCACGAACTGGGGGTCTTCCTCAACCCGGTCTACTACCCCGCTGTGCCCAAGCGGCTTTCGCGGCTTCGCCTGAGCATTATGGCGACGCATACCTCCGCCGACCTGGACGAAACCCTCAGCGTGATCGAGCGCGTCGGCCGGGAGTTCGGGGTCATCGGCAAGGTATAAACCAGGCCGCGTGGCACACCAGGTATCCTGTACCGCAATCGTAGCCAACCTATGGACTGAGCGAACGGCAAGGATGCCCTCGGCGCCGCATCCCCGGGGCGCGGTTTCCGCGCTGCGCGCGGCAGAGCGCCGTGGCAAGGGGGTTGCGCTACTGCCCATCTGGCTACGGTACGTCCTTCTTGGGTCTGCATGGACGACAGCCGTCGGGCTGGTCGCCCGGCGAATTCTGCTCGCCGGCTCCGCGTACGGCGGCCGGCTGGCGTTGGTCGCCGCCTGGATTGCGGCGGCGGCTGCTCTGGCGGCAGCAGTGGTGACATATGTCGCCCCGCGCAGGCCTTATTTTGCAGGCGCGGTGACCGGCTGGTTTGCTTCGCTGGCCGCCGCCATGGTTGTCCTTCTCCCCGGCTATGATCCCGGATGGTGGCCCGTTGCGGTTACCATCGCCGCGGGCATCGGGGTCATCGGTGCCTTCGCCGGTGTGGTCGTCCGCTGGGCGGTCAAACGCGACGGCCCGGGATCGCTCCGCCCGGCCGGCGGCCACCGCTAGGCTCTGCTTCGCCGCGGCTGCGCCTCGCACGCCTTGCGTCCCTTGCAGGGGAAACTTTGCCTCGCCGGAAAACTTGCCTTCGAACGGCGTGAGCTTGGCATGCGCCGGTAAGGAGGTCATACAACGTGAACTGTACAGGGTGCGGCACATGGAGTTGCAGCAGCCGGGACGGCAGGTACCCCGAAGGGTGTCCTACAGCGCACCCAACTCCCGTCCAGGCCCAGGCGCTCCGGGAGGCCCGCGAAGCATACGAAGATCCCCGGGTGCGCGCGGTCGCGCACGCTGCGGCCTGGACCGAGAAGACTGGTTACTGCAAATGGACCAGGCTTGAGGAAACCGTCGAATTCGCACGTCGCCTCAACTATCGCCGCATCGGTATCGCGTGTTGTGTCGGGTTGCGCCGGGAAGGAAATGTCGTCGCAAGGGTCTTCAGGGACTGCGGATTTGAGGTCCACTCGGTGATCTGTCCGGTCGGAGCGATCCCCAAAGACGAGATCGGCGTGCCCGACGAGGCCCAATTCAAGCCAGGCACCGGTGAGCCGATGTGCAACCCGATCGGCCAGGCGGCGCTCCTTGCAGCGGAGGAGTGCGACCTCAACGTCGTCGTCGGCCTGTGCGTCGGCCATGACGCGTTGTTTTTGGGCGAGAGCTTCCGGCGCGGAGTGCCCGCAACAGTGTTGGTCGCCAAGGACCGCGCCACGGGACATAATCCCGCAGCGGCCATTTACTGTGCACAGACTTACTTTGCGGCCAGGCTGGCCTCGCATTCGTCCAAAGAGGACAGGGGGTAGAAGAGATATGCCATCGGCTTGGGGGCGCGGCTCGATGATTGCGGCTTCGCAGCCGGCCGCCGCGGCGGCGGGGCTCGCCGTCCTGCAGCGGGGCGGCAACGCGATCGACGCGACTATCGCGGCGGCGCTGGTGCTCAACGTGACGTTCCCGATGATGTGCGGGCTTGGCGGAGACGTCTTCGCGATCATTCACGATGCCAAGACCGGCAAGACGTTCGGCGTCAACGGCAGCGGTATCGCTCCCTGGGGCGCGTCGTTGGAATGGTTTCGAAGCCACGGCTACTCCAAGATGCCCGGCACCGGGATGCTGTCTGTCGCCATGCCGGGAGGCGTCCGTGCCTACTTCGATATCCTGGAGCGTTGGGGGACAGTGTCCTTCGCAGAACTGGTTCGTCCCGCGATCCGTTACGCCAGCGCCGGGTTTGTGGTGACGCCGCAGCTCGCCGGGCATTTCGCCCAGGCCGAAGCCATGCTTCGTGAGTACCCGACCTCCGCCTGCGTCTACCTGCCGGAGGGCCGCGCGCCACGGGCGGGAGAGGTCCTTCGCCAGCCCGACCTGGCGGCAAGCCTTGAGGCGCTTGCCGCGGGCGGACCCGATGTCCTTTACGGGGGCGAATTGGGTGAACGCATCCTGGCGTATGCCAACGCCCATGGCGGTCTGTGGCGCGGCGACGAATGGGCGGCGCACACCACGGATATCTACGAGCCCCCGATCAGCGTCACCTACCGTGACCGTTACGAGGTGTTCCAGACGAGCCCTCCCTCCCAGGGGCTGATAATACTGGAGGAACTCAACCTCGCCGAAGGCTTCGAACTGCGGCGGTTGGCCGGCAGCCCCGGGCAGGACTTGCCTCAGGCCGACGCCGCCTCCACCCACGCGTTGGTCGAGTGCAAGAAGCTTGCCTTCGCCGACCGCAACCGCTGGGCGGGAGACCCGCGTTTCGTCAGGTTGCCCCTGGAAACCCTGCTCGGCAAAGACTTCGCCAGGGAACGGCAGAAGCTGATCGATCCGCAACGGGCGCTGGGAAAGGTGGAGGGCGCCGACCTTGACCACGGCCCCGGCGACACGACGTCGCACGTCGCTGTGGATGCGGAGGGCAATATGGTCTCCTTCATCCACAGCCTCAGCAATGCTTTTGGCTGCTGCGAGATCGCGGGCGACACCGGTATTCTGCTCAACAACCGGGCAGGACGGGGTTTTACGCTGATCGAAGGCCACCCCAACGCCATCGCGCCGGGCAAGAAGACCATGCACACACTGAATACCTATCTGGTCAAGTGCGACGGTGAGCCGTACTGCGTCGGGAATACCCCGGGCGGCGACGGCCAGCCGCAATGGAACCTCCAGGTTCTGACCAACCTCCTCGACCTGGGGATGCCGGTTGAGCAAGCGATCGCTGCCCCGCGCTGGCGGAGCGCCCCCGGCACGGATCCGGCCGGGCTCGACGCGCCGGTGGAGCTATTCGTCGAATCCCGGATGGCCGAGGAGGTCAGGCAAGCGTTGGCTGCGATGGGCCACAGGGTTCGTGTCGTCGGTCCCTGGGCCGGCGGAGGCGACGCGCAGGTAATCAGGATACGCGAAGGCGGTGTACGCGAGGGCGCCAGCGACCCGCGCGGCGAGGGCCTGACGGTCGGGGAGTAGCGGGTCGGTCAATCTGGATACAGGATCCGATAGGCGGGGGAAGGGGCGCGTTCGCGCCCCTTCGCCGGTTTAGGGCTCTCGGCGTTCTTACTTGAACGCGTCGTACGTCCGCCACAGCAGGACAATCGCCTGCTCCCGTGTTGTGTTGCCAAGCGGGACGATCGTCGTCGGTGTCATGCCCCGCATGATGTCGTTGTGGTGACAGAAGCGCACTTCGTTGATCGCCCAGGAATCGATCTCCCCGGCATCTGTCATCGGAAAGGGCGTCCCGGGCGACAGGAGGGTGCTCTTGCCGGCAGCCTGGAGGGCCCGGAAGATCATCACACAGATCTCCTGTCTGGTGATGTTATTGGAGGGTGCGAACAGGTTGGCGCTGACCCCCCGGACAATTCCGAGGTCGTACGCCTTGAGGATATCAGGGTTGCCTGTGTCGTCGAACGGATCGGGTCCCGGAACCGCGGTCAGACCGGTCAGCTTTTCGTAGAGTCTGACGGCAATTGTACAGAACTCCTCACGGGTGATCTTGCGCCCGAAGTCGCACATCACTCCGGGATACGTAAGGCCGTTCTGGTAAGCTAGCGTCAGCTCCCCCTCGGCCCAGCCCGATTGGGTCCCATCGAACACGGGTGCGCCGGGCTCAGTCTCCGGCTCGGGTTCCGGCTCCGGCTCGGGACTCGTTGCCCACGATACAGCCGCCTCG
>JAXGPL010000021.1:0-39851 GCA_040766985.1 Bacillota bacterium | reverse complement strand
CACATCGCCGGGCTTGAACATGTCTAGCTGGTTGTTACCCATGCGCCAACCCGTCAAATAGGGCTTAGCTGCCTCGACGTACTTGAACGCCCAACTGTTCTTGGGGACATCGCTGAACGACTGCGTGTAGCTGCCTTTGGTGCTGATCTGTAGCGCAAGAACCATAATCTTGGCGAACTGCTCGCGCGTCACCGCGTCGTCCGGCTTGAACTTGCCGCCACCGACCCCGTTGAGGATCTGGTTGCGGGCCATCCACATGATCGCGTTGTGGGCCCAATGGCCGGGTGGGACGTCCTTGAACGAGAGATTGCCTCCCTCGGCGGTCTTGACTTCGTGCCTGCCATCCTCGCATGCCATCGCCGGTATGGCGGACAGTGCCAACTGGAAAACCATCGCCACCACCAAAACTACTATCCGCAGGTTGTTACCTCGTCTCCGCATGGCAGATCCCCCGTTTCAAACTGGAAAAATGGGTACCGGTGTCCGAAGTGAAGTAGGTCAGGAGTACTGTCGTACTGGACGGGTTAACGCTGAACGGCAAGTTGCTCACTGGGGTTTGTTGACGGATGCCCTGAGTGGCACTAACCCATAGGCGAGAATGGGCTGCCAGGCAGGTAGCGACGGGGGACTTGAGAATCAGGGAACCAAGCGCTTCCCGAGGCTCAAGGAGGCCCGCTGATGTCCCAGAGTCTCCTCAGGACCAAAATCCTGGTGCCGCCGGCCCGCGGGCAACTCGTTTCCCGCCCGCGGCTATTCGACCTGCTCGACAAACAGCCAGATCGCAAGATGACGCTTGTTTCGGCTCCCGCGGGTTTCGGCAAGACGGCACTTCTCGGCGCCTGGGCCCGCCGGATCCAGCACTTACAGCACCATGTGGCATGGCTCTCGCTCGACCATTCGGACAACGATCCGGCACGTTTCTTCGCCTATTTCGCGGCGGCTGTCGGTCAGATGGACGAGACAGCCGGCAGGGAGCTTGGCCAATTGCCCACCCCGTCTGGCGCATCGCAGGCGATCGAATCCTGGGTTGCGGCACTGGCCAATGCCATCGAGGCGCTCCCGTACCGTTGCACCCTGATCCTCGATGACTACCACGTGATCGACGAGCCGATCATACACCAGGTTATCTCCGCTCTGATCGCACATCAACCTGTTGGGCTGCATATCGTGATTTCCACCCGCGATGACCCGCCCTGGCCGCTTGGGGCCCTGCGCGCACGTGGGGAGTTGGTGGAGGTTCGCGGCGAGGATCTACGCTTCCGGTTGGATGAAACCGACGCTTACCTGCGCACCAACATGGGCATCTCGCTGGACCGCTCCGATATCGAACGCCTGGACTCGCGTATCGAGGGCTGGCCGGCCGGGCTGCAGTTGTTCGCGTTGTCGATGCGCGACCGCGAAGACCCACGTAGCCTGGTTGCTTCTCTCTCCGGCAGCGACCACCATATCCTTACCTACCTTAGCGAAGAGGTGCTCGCTCGGCAGCCGGCCGAAGTCCGGCAGTTCCTCCTGGAAACCTCCGTGCTCGACCGCCTCTCCGGCCCGCTCTGCGATGCGGTGACCGAGCGCGGCGGCGGCGACAGCATCTTGCGGAGTCTTCACGCAGCGAACCTCTTCCTCACCGCGCTCGACCGGGAACACCAATGGTACCGCTACCACTACTTGTTCCGCGACCTTCTCCGGGCCCAGCTGCGGCGGCTGCGGCCGAAGGCGGTTTCCCTGTTGTATGCCAGGGCGAGCGCTTGGTTCGAGGAGCAAGGCGACTCCATCGAGGCCATCGAGCATGCGCTGTCGGCGGGTGACTTCAGCCGGGTTGCTTCACTTCTCGAAACCTGCACCCGTGAGATCGTCCTTTCCGGGTATGTGCGGACCGTTGAGCGCTGGTTTGCTGCCTTCTCGGCCGCCGACCGCCACAGAATCGGTCCACGGGGGCGACTGGTGCTTACGTCGGCCCTGATCCAGCGCGGTGAGCTGCGGCGGGCCGAAGCGCACTGCCGGGCAGCGGCCGCAGAGCTTGCCCAAGGTCCCCGATCCGATGAGGTGGAGGTGATCCGCTCGATCATCGTGGGCCAGCGGGCGGAGATCCTGTGCCAATGGGGTAACCTCGACGAAGCCGCAGAGTCGGTCAGCGACGCCATTGAAGTGGCAGAACGGAGTGGCCACCCCGTTGCGCGCGCCAACGCCTACCTTGTCGCGGCGTGGGTACGCGCGGAGCGCGGCGACCTCGCCGGGGCTGAGGAAGTTCTCGCCGGGGCGCACCCTTTCATCCAACCCGGTATGCCCGAGTGGGTGGCCTGGACTGCGGTGGTCCAGAGGGCGAGCCTTGCGCTGCGGCGGGGTGACCTCGAGGGTGCCGCGGCAGTCCTTAGTAGCGCGGGCGTCGGCCCTGAGAACGAACTCGACTACGCCCTCGAGGCGGCGCAGATCGTCCGCCTGCGGCTGCTTGTGCGGCGTGGAGCCACGTCCGGCGGGGACCCTTTCTCTCTGGAAACCGCCATCGAGCTTGCCGGCCGGCTGCTCAACGCCGCGGAGCCTGCCGGCCGTCTTGGGCCCGCCCTCGAGGTGCTCGCCCTCCGCGCCCTGGCCCATCGCGCCAAGGGTGAGCATGAGCTCGATGTCGCGCTCGCCGACCTCAGCAAGGCCGTGAGGTACGCCGAGCCGGGCGGATACCTGCGGATCTTTGTCGATGAGGGCCGGCCGATGGCGGACTTGCTGGGCGTGCTGTGTAACGAGGTCGGAAGGCCGGGATACGTCAACCGGTTGTTGGAGGGGTTTGGAGCAGATGCTCCGCCTCCCACTCGGGCCGGCCCAATGGAGCAGCTCACCGAGCGTGAACTGGAGGTTCTTAGGCTCGCCGCCACCGGGCTTTCGTATCAGGAGATCGCGGACCGCCTGATTGTGAGTGTCAATACGGTGCGTTTCCATATCAAAGGGATCTACACCAAACTCAGTGCCCACAACCGCTCCGGCGCGGTCGAACGGGCCAGGACCCTCGGCCTGCTGTAGCACTCGGGGGCTGCGCCTTCATCCCGCAAGACCACATCTGAAACCTCCCAACACTACATGAACGTGTGGTGTGCCCAGGGTGCCGGAGGCAGTACGCTGGATGGCAACGAGAACCGGGAGAAGCGGTGAGACCAGGTTGAGCGCCATCGGAAGGGTCGGTCGATACACGATCTGGGTCCAGGGCAGGGTCGCATCTGGCGTTGCAGAGTGGTTGGGCCCAGGTGTCGAGGTGCGTGAAGCATGCCGGCATGGCCGGCAGGCCACGGTCATCGCCAATATCGTCGCCGACCAGCCGGCGATCGTCGGCTTCATCCGCCACCTGCACAACGCAGGAATCCTTCTGTTGTCGGTGGAGCGGATCGAGCGAGGGCGGGTCTCGCCGCCCGGAACGGAATGAAGGGGGGCTCTGGGATGCGGGGGGCTGCGCGAACGACAATCGCCACGATGGGCGTAATCGCGGCGGTTGCGGGGATCGAGCACGGAATAGGCGAGATCCTGCAGGGGAACGTCAGGCCGGCCGGGCCTGGTTGTTGAGTCATGGCCAGACTCGGCATTCTTCAGCGTTCAGGCGGGGGAGCCGGCGATGACAGTCATCCCGAATCTCCTGGCGTCCGGGATCCTGACGGTACTACTCTCGCTGGTCCTGGCGGTGTGGGCGGTGAGATCCATCGGGACGAAGCGGTCCCCGTTCAGCGGCCTTCTGCTGTCAGTGGCCCTGCTGCTGGTGGGTGGGGGGTTCGGCCCTCCCGTGCTTGGGATAGTCGTGAGCGCCATGGCTGCGGTGGTTGCGCGCCGGCCACACGTTGGAGAACGAGCCCAGGCAGGTCGCGTCAGGGTGCTTCTGGCCAGGTGGTGGGGCCCCATCTATGTCTGCTTTGTGGCCGCATGGTTAATGCTGTTTCCCGGCTCGAATCTCCTCGGGTATTACTTCGCCGTCGATGGCGCTGCGATCGTTCCGGCTGCGTTCTTCAGCGCATTTGGGCTGTTGTTCCTGGCGTTCATCAGTGGCCTGGCGCGTGACGCTCCGGGCGAAGCCGCAGCATCAGAGCTGACCGCGGCCCGGGCGGCCTGACCTGAGGGGGTGACGGCTATGGGAGCCAGTTTGTTGATTGCCTACGCAACAAGGTATGGTGCGACCGGAGAGGTCGCCGAGGTTATCGGCGCTCGGCTTGCCGAGTTGGGACACAGTGTGGATGTCAGAGAGGTTGCGCAGGTTGGGTCGCTGGACGGTTACTCGGCAGTGGTGTTAGGCACGCCATTCTACATCGGCTCGATGCTAGGGGAGGCACGCCGGTTTCTGGATTCACATCATGCAGCGCTTGCGCGCGTGCCCGTGGCGGTGTTCGCTTTGGGGCCGGTTTCAAGGGAGGAAGATTTGGAGCAGGCGCGCGGTCAGCTTGACGGGGCCCTGGCCAAGCTGGCGTGGTTGCGGCCGGTGGCAGCCGCGAT
Organism: Bacillota bacterium; assembly: GCA_040766985.1. Taxonomy (GTDB): domain Bacteria; phylum Bacillota; class Sulfobacillia; order JAUYEG01; family JAUYEG01; genus JAXGPL01. The sequence continues at coordinate 35,396 of JAXGPL010000021.1, read as the reverse complement.
GTTCGCTGGGAAGTACGACCCCACCCGGTTGCGCCTGGCTGATCGTCTAGTCGCCATGCTGCCCGCGAGCCCGCTTCACGGCATCCCGGCGCGCGATGACCGCGATTGGGAGGCAATTCGCGCGTGGGCGGAATCGCTCCCGGCGGCCATGCTCGTGGAAGGGGCCTAGGGAAGCCTCCATCACCGCCAGGTGGACGGTTGGGGCAGGAAACGTCTTAGTTCCTTGGGCAATAGCCGCTCTCCGCCGCGCATCTTGGCATGCACCCAATCTCGGAGGTTGGGGGGTAGGCAACAGTCCTGCCATTCCAGCTCGGCGAACACTGCCCTCTCGATATCCGCCGGGTTGGCCGCTGCGACGGCCTTGATGGCGTAGAGGGCGGGGCCAAGCGCATGTGTCGGCACGTGCGCGGTCGCCACCGCCTGGCCTGCGGCCCGCGCGGCGAAGCACGCCGCGCTGTCACTGGCAGCTACTTCGCGGGCGGCGGCATGGGCGGCGAGCGACGCACCTCGGATGACGGCCATGCTGAATCTGCCAGTGACGATCCATTCCCAGAGGGTTGTGAGGGCTTGTTCAGGGCGTGGGTCATCCGGTCGCACCCCGGTGAAGAAAGGCAGGACATGCTCGGCACACGCCGCCGCCCAGGTAGCCAGCGCCGCGTGGTCTTCTCTGCCGTAGAGCGTCCAGAATTCCTGATGCATGTTCATCTTGTGCTCATCTGACGGGGCGTTCGGCGGGGGCCTCGCGGAAACCTACTTGCCCTGCGCGATCGTTGCGCACTCATGCACCTACTCTGATTCACTGTCTGACGCGCCAAATTACCCACAAATCGTCTGTTGGGGCGCCACCTTGCAGCGTGGACAGCAACTCCTCAAACTCGGACTTCAGAGGAATTCGCCACCAGACACGCTGCATTCTGAGGCAACTGCTCAGCGTGGGGTGAACAGCTTTGCCGTTCCGGTGAACACGAATACGGATTGCGGATCTACCACCCCGCCGATAAATGTTGCCGACAAGGCCATAGCCGCCACCCTTCATGAGTTGCCCAGCTAACCAGCCCGATCAACCCAACCACAATGTACCAAAGCTTCTTGCCTAGCCCCCACCCATACCCCAACTTCCAGCGGCCATCAGTGCGCGCCGCATTGAAGCTCTGCCGGTAGAGACAGTGACGCTGGTTCTGGTTCCTCAGCTGTCGTTGAGTCCCGGGCCGGTTATAGAACTCGATTAGCGTGTGGGCGCCGATTGGTGAAGATCGAATTCATCCAAGGTATAGATGGCCATGGGGAAGGTGGGGGATTCGTCAAGGAAGAGGAGGATTGTGTTGTCAACATCACGGCTACCGCGGCACACCGGGCAACTGCAGAAGTGAGGGGCGAGGCAGTAGAAGAACCTGCAATCGTCTACGCCCACCCCATGGTAGTTGCTCTTCTTTGCCGAGAGACCGCCAACCTGAATCATCTCGTCTGTAGGAAGCATGTTGTCGGCATGGGATATGACGATTTCGACCACGCGTTCAAGGGCCGATGGGCCTCTGGGTGCTGTGTTGGCGTCAGCGAAGTCGGCTGTCTGGGCCCTAACGCTTGAGTACCCGGGGATGGACGTAAGAAAGAGGACCAGACCGAGGAGTATCGGGAAGGCTGCTTTGGCTCTCATAGCCGTACACCCCCAGGGTTATCGGGAGGTCAAAACAGACCTGCCCGTGCCATAGGGGGACCCCTGTTTTGGCCTGCGCCTGCGTAGGGAGCTGCTCTGCATTGCGGTAACATCCCAAGGATAGGTTGGTGTGGAGTCTCTATCTGTCGAAATTGTATCATTTTTGGCAGCACAGTACAAGAAGATCATACAAAAATATCCACACCTGTAAGTCCATCTCAAAATGTTGGACCAAGCAAGGCTGCAGCCTGGCGTCCCAGTCCCTAGTCAGGGCCATCGTCATGTTCCGGGCGATTCTGGTTCTCTACCCTGCGGCCCCCAATTCACTGCACAAGCTGGGTGTGCACAATGAGCAAGCTATGTGCAGGAGAGGCCCGAGGTGGTGTTCGCGATGTCGATGCTCAGCAGGCTGGCCCGAAGGCTGCGGGCACGGCCGCCGCAGGGCGGTGACGACAAACAACTGGCGTGGGGCAACCGGCAGCAGTCCGGACGCCGGCCGCTCAGCGCCAGCCTGACCAAAAACGAAGCCGCCCTGCGCGACGAACTCGGGGACAGCTTCGATGTCGTCTTCCGCAGCTTGCTGCCTGCACCGAAGGGTCGCCGGCTCCTTGTGGTTTACCTGCGCGCGGCAACCGACGAGCATCTCCTCGCCAGCGACATCATCCGGCCGTTGCGACAGTTCGGGTTTCCGGCGGATGCCTCGCCGGCCGTGGTTGTGGCCGCCCTCCGCGACCGGTTCATCGGTGTCGGCAGCATTGGCGAGCTTCAGACTGTCGAGGAAACCGTGGAGGCCGTCCTTGAAGCCCGCGTGGTCCTGCTTGTCGACGGGTCCCGGGTCGCTCTGGAGGCTTCCGATAACCGATGGCCGACCCGCGGCCTCACCGAGCCCGACACCGAAATCGCCATCCGCGGTCCAAGGGACGGCTTCAGCGGCTCCGTCCTCCAGAATGTCGCATTGCTCCGGAAACTGATCCGCCACCCGAGCCTTCGCTGTGAATCACACACTGTGGGTCGAAAGTCGAACACCAAGGTCGTCATCGCCTACCTCAAGGGGCTGGCCGATGATTCAATCGTAACTGAGGTTTCGCGGCGCCTGGGCCGGATTGCCGTGGATGGGATCCTGGAGAGCGGGTCGATCGGTGAGCTGATCCGGGACCACCGCTGGTCGCCGTTTCCCATGGTCTTCCGGACCGAGCGCCCGGACCGGGTCGCCGCGGGCCTTCTGGAAGGTCGGGTGACGATCCTGGTTGACGGTACGCCGTTCGCCTTGCTGGTGCCGGCCGTATTCTCGATGTTCCTGACCACTGCCGATGACTGGTACGAGGGGTTCTTCCCCGGCAGTATCCTACGGTCGATCCGCTATGTTGGCTTTGCGACCTCGCTGCTGTTGCCGTGCCTATACGTCGCAATAACCTCTTTCCACCAGGAGATGGTCCCGACCCCTCTGGTGCTCAGCATCGCGGAGCAGCGCCAGGGCATTCCGTTCCCCGTGCTCGCAGAAGCGTTGTTCCTTCAAACGGTGTTCGAACTGCTCCGCGAGGCTGGAATCCGCCTCCCCAGGGCGCTCGGCCCGGCGCTGACCATCGTCGGCGCGTTGATCCTCGGCCAGCAGGCGGTCCAGGCCGGCCTGCTATCGCCCTTCCTGGTGATCATCATCGCCGTCACGGGCATTGCGTCGTTTGTATCGCCGATCTACAGCATGAGCCTTGCGGTGAGACTGCTCAATCCGATCCTGATCTTCTTGGCAGGCACACTGGGCATCTTCGGCGTCCTCTTCGGGTTGCTCGCCATTGTGATTCACATCACTGCCCTCGACTCCTTCGGCGTCCCCTACACCGCTCCGTTCACCCCCACGAGCCCGCAGGGGCTCAAAGACACCATGGTCCGCTGGCCGCTGTGGGGGTCTAAGCGCAAACCCGGGCTTCAGCCAGGCACGGCGCTCGGGGGCAGGGAAGGCGATGACTGGGGGGCGAGCCCGTGAGCCACCGTGGCGGGGAATTGACGATCAGCCCGGTCCAGCTTACGGCCTTGCTGGTGCTATCGCGGATCGAAGTCGCCTCGATCTTCCTGCCCTCGCTCACCACCGGCCCGCCGACCCGCGACGCGTGGGTGGCAGGTGGCGTGGGTGTGCTGCTGGGGTTGGGCCCGTTGGTAACCTTAGGCTGGCTGTCACTACGTTACGACGGCAAGTGCCTCGTCGGCCTGTCAAAGACGCTCTTCGGCGGGCCCTTGGGAGCAGCGGTCGGCGTGGTGCTCGCCGTCTTCTTCCTGCTTTGCGCGGGATGCACCACAAGGCACGTCATGGAGGCCTATACCAGTGTCGTGATGCCGGAAACCCCAGGGCTCGTGTTCTCGGCACTGATCGTACTCCTTGCCGTCTATGCCGGAAGCTGCGGAATCCACGTGCTGGGCCGCACCGGCCTGCTCGTATTCGCGGCAGCCATCCCGCTCCTGACCTTGGTGGCGTTGTTGGGATATAACCAGATGGACGTCAACTACCTCAGACCGGCGTTTCAGACCGGGCTTTCGGACTACGCCAAGATCGCCTCGGTGTCCTTCGCCTTCACGATGCAGGCGATAGCCGGTGCGATGCTGTTTCCGCACCTCAAGCCCCTCAGCGCCCGAGCCATGGTTGGCGTGTTCTCAGCCTATTGCCTGATTAGCATGGGGCTGTTGGTGATGTCCATCGCCGCAGTTGTGGCGTCTCACGGGCCCCTTTCGTACGAATTGGCGTTTCCGGTCTTGAGCCTGGCCCGGCGGGTGAATATCGCCAACCTGATCCAGCGCATGGAGATCCTGCCCGTAACCGTGTGGACGGCATCGGCATGCATGCGGATCAGCCTTTTCCTGTGGGCGGCAGCGGCATGTCTCACCCGCGCGTTCGGTCTGAAAGAGGGCAGGTGCCTCGTACTGCCACTTGGCTACCTATGTGTCGTGATCACCGCGTTCATCGCCAAGAGCCTCTTTGAGATGCTTCGTTTCTACACCTGGGATGTCTGGGGCATCTACGGCACCGTCCTCCAGCTAGGGCTGATCATCCTGTTGGTTGTGGCATCAGCCGTGCGGACCCTTCGAGGGGGAAACCGGCGTGCCAAAATCTAGGGCTCGGCTGATGGTGCCGCGTCTGTTTCGCGGCGAGATTGCGCTCGTTCTGCTGGTTTGCCTCTGTATGGTGGCCCTGCCGGGCTGCTGGAACCGCCGCGAGCTGGAGACGCTGGCTTTCGTCAGCGCTGCCGGTGTCGACTACAACGAAGCAACTGGTTTCTATGAATTGACCGTACACGTCATTAAGCCGCGGGCGGGCACCGAGGGCAATATGACCGAGAAGGCGTATGTCCAGGCCTTGTCCACAGGCAAGACCATCTTCGAGGCGGTCCGCAACTCCATCCAGCAACTTCCTGCGCGTCTGTTCTGGGCGCACAACAACGTCCTCATTATCGGCGAGGAGACCGCCCGCCGCGGTGTCGCGGAACTCATCGACTTCTTTGAGCGCGACGGCGAGACAAGGCATGACGTGATGATTGTCGTGGCCGAGGGCTGCACCGCAAACCACATGCTCAAGGCGGCGTACGAACTCGACGACCAGCCGGGTATGCAGATGGTGGAACACATCCGGTTTGTCCGGGGGTCGCTGTCCACAACCCTTGCCATAGACCTCCACGAGTTTCTGATCAGGCTAAACTCGCCCGGTACCGCGGCATTGGCCGTCCGGATGAAGCCAATGTATAAGCAGCCGATTGACTTGCCGGGAGAACTCATCCGCGAAGACATCGGGCTGACCCCGATCGTCGGCGGGCTCGCGGTATTCAGGAACAACCGGATGGTCGGCTGGCTTGAGCCCCTCGCGGCCCGTGGTCTGCTCTGGCTGACCGGAGAGACCCGCGGCGGCCTAATGGTTGTCGAAGACCCGTGGAACGCGGGGGTTGAAATGGGACTCGAGCTGTCGCAGAGCAGTGTCGAGGCAAAGTTCAGTCAGGTTGCCGGTGGGCGCATCAAGGCCTCTGTCGACATCAAGGCGACCGCATACCTCGGTGACGTCCAGGGCCCCATCTCGCCCTTGGAGACGGCTGACTTCCCTGCCCGCCTGCAGGAGCGGTTCGAGGCGCAGATCCGTGCCGAAGTCAACACGGCGCTTCTCGAGTGCAAAGACGAAATGCGCAGCGACGTCTTCGGCTGGGGATCGGCGCTGCATCGTCAAATCCCCGAGCTATGGTCACAGGTCAAGGACGCCTGGGATGAGGTCTTCCCGGAGGTTGAGGTCGAGGTCGCCGTACGCGGCAGGGTGCTCAGGTCCGGCACGAACCTATCCTCCCTCAGGGCGAAGTGATCCGATGACCTCAGCGCTCGTCTCCCTCTCACTCGTCACGCTCCTCGTCGCGGTAGCCGCTGCGGCCGAACCGGTGCGCGACCGCGACTGGAAGCGACTTGCGCTCATCGGGATCCTGCTGGGAGTGGGCTATGGGCTGGCCTATCAACTCGTCCTTGGTCGTGAGATCGCATCTCCCATCAGGTGGATCGAAGGGCTAACCGGTGCGATCATCGGGCTGTTCCGCTGATCCGTGTCGCCGCTGACCGGCCGTGGCCACGGCAGCGGTACATGTCGACATATGCCGCAAGTCATAGACCTTCGCTTGGCGTAAGGTCCTATAATATGTTATGGAGGGGATTTCCGCGCCGGGCTGGTTGCCGCCGCTCACCCGAGTAGGAGGTGAGAGCCGTGTCGCAGCCGCAGAGGAAAATGAGTCCCCAGGATGAGAGTCTGTGGTTCAAGATCCGTGTGGCGCTTAAGGTGGACCCCTCGACTGAGTCTCTCCGCGATTTCATCAAAATGCAGGTCAACCGCGGACAGGTGACTCTTGAGGGAGCGGTTCCGTCGGCCGAAGCACTTCACAACGTGCAACGTGTGGTCCTGTCCGTGGCCGATGTGGTCGGCATCGATAATCGCTTGACAGTCGCCGGCTAGGCAGGCCCAGGACAAAAGGGCGCGAGATCAGCCCGCAAAAGACATCGGATGCGCGAAGTGTGTGACCGGGCCGTAGAAGGCGATCCCCTCCGCAAAAAGGTCAACGCCCCCTCGGCAGAGGGCTTGGCTTTCCGCAGTCGATGTTGGCCCCAATGAGCCCCACAATCCCCCAATGATCCCAATGACTTAGGACTCCAAGGCCGGCATTGAGCCCGGTGTCCTTTGGCGGTCGCGGAAGCCAAACCGGCAGGGCCTGCGTAAGCTGTGCCGGGCGGCCCATTATCGAGCCCGTTAAGGCTGATTCGCCCGATCCCGGGCACCACTCCGGGGCGCCCGATCGGAGGACCTCACTATGACCTATACAGTCCAGCCGGGGGACACCCTCTACCGCATTGCGCAACGATATGGGGTTACCCTGGCATCTCTTCTCCGTGCCAACCCGCAGATCACCGACGCCAACCTGATCTTCCCGGGCCAGGTAATCACCATCCCCGGCGCGCCGCCAACGCCGCCAACGCCGCCAACGCCGCCAACGCCCCCCGCGACGGTCACATACGCAGTCCGCTCCGGGGACTCCCTGTACTCGATAGCGCGCCGGTTCGGCGTCGACCTGGGCGCACTGATCCGGGCCAACCCGCAGATCACCAATCCCGACCGAATCCAGCCGGGGCAGGTCATCAACGTCCCCGCCGATGCTCCAGCGCCACCGGCGAGCGGCATTGTGCGGACCAAGGTCCCCTATGGATACCAGGAACTGCAGGCCGATCTGGCCGCACTGCGGCAGCGGTATTCCTTCCTGCGGTTCGGAAGCGCGGGCCAGTCTGTTGTGGGCAGGGATCTGACCACCGTCACCCTGGGGGTCGGGCCAAAGGTCGTGTTCTACAACGGGGCCCACCATGCCAACGAGTGGATCACGGTTCCGCTCCTGGCGAAATTCATCGAGGAGTACGCAGCGGCATACGAGGCCGGAGGCAGTCTGGCGGGTTTCAACGTGCGCCAGGTCTATAGCTCCACCCGGATCGTCGTTTTGCCGATGGTAAACCCCGATGGCGTGGAGCTCGTCATCCGCGGCATCGAGCCCGCCAATCCCTACTACTCCCGGGTCATCGGCTGGAACAACGGTTCGCCGGACTTTCACCTCTGGAAGGCCAATATCCGGGGAGTAGACCTCAACCGCCAGTACCGGGCCAACTGGGAAGCCGCGAAGATGGCCGGCGCGCAGGGACCGGCGCCGTCGACCTACGCCGGGCCCGCGCCGGAGTCCGAGCCCGAATCAAGGGCCGCAGCCAACCTGGCGAGGACGTTGATGCCCCGGCTGGTCTTGGCCTATCATTCGCAGGGCGAACTGGTATTCTGGAACTACCTCGGCCTCGCCCCCGCCGAATCGCGGGCGATCGTGACCGAGTTCCAGCGGCTCAGCGGGTACACGCCGATCGAGGAGCCGCCCGAATACGCCAGCAGCGCGGGCTTCAAAGATTGGTTCATCCTGGCGTACCGGAGGCCGGGCTTCACCGTTGAGGTCGGCCGCGGCCAGAACCCCCTGCCGATATCGCAGTTGCCGGAGATGATTCGTGGCAACCTTGGCCTGTTGATGTACGCGGCGACTGTCTAGGTCGCGGTTACGTTCGCCGCGGCGACGGGGTGGAGACCAGTGGTGCAAAGTGCATCATTGGTTCGGCGGCTATGGTTCATAACACATCATGGGCGGGAGGTCTATGATGCAGGATACACCGTTAGGCCTCCGGCGTGATGGCCTAGGGTGATTATTGCACCGCTTCCCCCGGCTGCGACGATGCAGACCTGGTCGTGGTCGTCAAACCTATGTTGCAGAAACCACCGAACCGCCCGCCAAACCACCGCACTGCCCGCCAAGCCACCGCACCGCCCGCCAAACCAGCCTCCCGCGGCGGCCTCGGCCACAGGTATCCCGTCCGAGGCGACGGTGCAGCATAACCCATGGGGTGGTGCTGCGATGAACCTCTTCGACCTAACAGGTAAAGTCGCAATTGTCACAGGCGCCTCGAGCGGGCTAGGGGTGCAATTCGCGTGGGCGCTGGGCAGGGCAGGGGCCAGGCTTGCGCTGGTCGCGCGGCGTGAGGAGAAGCTCGCAAAGGTAGCCGGCGAACTGGCTGCGGAGGGGATCGCCAGCCGCTATTATGTCGCGGACGTGACCAATGAAGACCAGATCAAGGCAGCAGTGGAAGGCGTAGCGACGGATTATGGTCGGATTGACATCCTCGTAAACAACGCCGGGGTGGCCGCCGTCGAGCCGACGGAACAGCACGAACTGGCCGATTGGCAGCGGACCATCGACACCAACCTGACCGGGGTGTTCCTGTTCACCAAACACGCGGCCAAGGTAATGATCCGGCAGCGGTACGGGAGGATCGTGAACATCTCTTCCATGTACGGCGCCATCGGCAACACGTACATGCCCGCATCCAGCTATCACGCGTCAAAAGGCGCCGTCAACACCTTCACGCGGGCGGTCGCGGCGGAGTGGGCAAGACACGGCATTACCGTCAACGCAATCGGCCCGGGCTTCTTCCAGTCCGAGATGACCGAGGAGTTGCTGGAGACCCCGCAATTCCAGGAGTTCATACGACACCACTGCCCGATGGGCCGCATCGGCAAGCCGGGTGAACTGGACGGGGCCCTCCTCCTGCTCTCCTCGGACGCCTGCACCTACATCACCGGGCAGGTTCTTTACGTTGATGGCGGGTGGTTCTCGGTCTAGCCCTCACGTATTCAGGCCGCCCGTACGGACGAGGCGGATTATGGAATGGAAGCGAAGGCAGGGCTCCTGAGGTGGAGCCCTGCCGCCGATTATTCTATCGCTACCCCACGGGCATCGCTCGGCCTAGTGGGTTTCTACCTCGGATGCGCCGTGGCGGCGCAGGACTTCCCGGACCTCTTCCTCGCGCCCGTCCGCGTCGACCGTCGCCAGGATCTGACCCTGCCTGACCTGTCCCTCATAGTACTCGCTGCGCTCGCGCGGGACGCCCATGTCGACCAGGCCGCCGATCAGGCCGCCGGCCGCAGCCCCTGTCAAGCCCGCGGCCAGAGGGCCAAGCGCCAGGATAGGGCCGATGCCGGGGATGGTGAACAGCCCAGCCGCAGCGAGAAGGCCACCCGCTCCGCCGATTGCCGCGCCGGTCGCGGTGCCCGATCCCGTGTGACGGCTCATCGTTATGCCGCCTTCGCGCGCACGCCCTCCTTCCTCACGCCTTTCCTCCCTGCCGCCTCCACCACCCTCGCCACCCGCGCCATGCCTGGTGACGATGGAGATCCGGTCGTGGAAACCCATGTTGCGCAGTTCGCCTGCTGCCTGTTCCGCGCGGTCGCGCGATCTGAAGATTCCTACCACAGTGCTCAAGCCGATTACCCCCTGCCGCGTAATTGTCGTGATGCGCTTAGGTTGTCCATGCCTTGGAAGCAATTATCACGCGGCGGCGATCTGCGTGCCTGTGGCGAATCAGGTTGCGATGTGGTACTATGTTTTGTGCTCGCAGCAGGTTTGCTATCACGGTGAATGTAGCTCAAGGGTTAGAGCGCCGGACTGTGGCTCCGGAGGCTGGGGGTTCGAGACCCCTCATTCACCCCAAGTCTTCCGGGCCTCCCTGGCTAAGGGAGGCCCGCTCCTTCCAAAAGAGGGTATAATGTGCATCAGCAGCGGTCATGCCGCCTTTGGGGCGTAGCCAAGCGGTAAGGCTCCGGACTTTGGATCCGGCATTCGTAGGTTCGAATCCTACCGCCCCAGCCAAGCGATCCCGACTGCGCAGGCGCGCCAATGGGCGGCTCTGCGCAGTCTTTTCGATTGTCCGGACGCTATGATACACTACAATAGTTCTGGACTTGGTAAATCAGATGTTTGCGTGGGCCATTAGCTCAGGGGTAGAGCACCCGCCTTTTAAGCGGGGTGTCGAAGGTTCGAGGCCTTCATGGCCCACCATGCGGACGTAGCCAAATTGGCAGAGGCGCTGGACTTAGGATCCAGTGGGGTCACCCCCGTGGGGGTTCGAGTCCCCCCGTCCGCACCACATCCACCCATTCGAGCCCTGACCCGAGGAGGCACCACGTCGTGAAGTTCGACCTCACCTACCCTGAAAAGAACGTCGCACTGCTCTCCATCGAGGTACCAACCGACCGTGTCCAACGCGCACGCCAGTCCGTCTACCGCCAGATGGCTTCACGCTACAACATCCCTGGTTTCCGCCGCGGTAAGGCGCCGATGGCGATTGTCCAGCGGTTTGTTGGCAGTGCCTTCTTCGATCAGGAGGTTCTCGACTCCCTGATCACTGAAGCCTATCCCGAGGCGCTCGACGAGGCCAAGATCGAGCCGGTCTCCCGGCCGGAGCTCGACATCACCAAGTGGGAGCCGGAAGAGGCGCTGGTCTTCACGGCCAAGGTGACAACCAAGCCGGAAGTCACCCTCGGCCAGTACACCGGCCTGGAGATCCCGCGCGAGGAGCCCGTCGTGACCGATGACGCGGTAGACCAGGACCTCGAGTCATTGCGCCAGGCATTAAGCCAGATGGTCGACGTCGCGGAAAGCGAGCCGCTCGCCAAGGGCAGCATCGCCGTGATCGACTTTGTGGGCTATGTCGACGGTGAACCTTTTGAGGGCGGCGCCGCCCAGGCATATCCGCTCGAAATCGGTTCAGGCTCCTTTGTGCCGGGCTTCGAGGACGGCCTGATCGGGGCCAAGGTCGGCGAGGAAAAGGCCATCGACGTCAAATTCCCCGGGACCTACGGCGGTGGTCTGGGCGGCAAGGACGCTGTGTTCAAGGTCACGGTCAAGGGCCACAAGCGGCGTGATCTGCCGGAAGTCGACGATGAGTTCGCACGCAAGGCTGCGCCCCTTGTCGGGCTCAAGGCCGACGACGACTTCGATCTGGAAGCCCTCCGGACGGAGATCAGCCGCCGGCTGCTGTCGGCTGCCGAACGGCGTATCCGCCAGGAGTGGGAGGAGAAGGTCGTCGCCAAGGTCACCGCACTCGCTGAGCTTGACGTTCCCGAGCCGATGATTGAGCGCGCGGTTCAGTCAAGGCGCGAGGAATTCGAGGATATGTTCAGGCGTAACGGTACTACACTTGAGCAATACATGAGCGAACGTGAATTGACCGAGGAGGCGCTCCGCGAGAACATGCGCCCCGGGGCGCTCGAAGCCGTCCGGCGCGAGCTCGTGCTGGAGGCTGTGGAGCGCAAAGAGGGTATTACTGCTTCTGACCAAGAAGTTGATGAGCGCATCAAGACTTTCGCCCAGATGAGGGGCGAGGATGTAGCCGTCTTGCGGCAGCGCCTTGAGGACAACGACGGTATAGAGGGTATTCGTGACGAGATCACGCGCCGCAAGGTGATTGATTTCCTGGCGGAGGCTCAGGTACCGGGGCCGCAGCAAGCCGCGCCCGCAGAAGAGGCGGGGGAAGCCCCTGTGGAAGCTGAAGAGGCGGAGCCGGCACCGTCCGAGCCCAAAGCCGACTGAAAGGGAGTTGACCATGAGTCTCGTACCGATGGTCATTGAGCAGACCGGCCGCGGCGAGCGAGCTTACGATATCTACTCGCGGCTGCTCAAGGACCGGATCATCTTTCTCGGCACACCCATTGAGCACAACATCGCCAACCTTATCGTCGCGCAGCTGCTGTTCCTGGAGAGCGAGGACCCGGATAAGGACATCATGCTGTACATCAACTCTCCGGGTGGCGTGGTCGAGTCGGGCTTGGCCATCTATGACACCATGCAGTACATCAAGGCGCCGGTTTCGACGATCTGCGTAGGTCTGGCGGCGAGCATTGCGGCGGTTATCCTCGCGGGTGGCAGCAGGGGCAAGCGATTCGCGTTGCCCCATTCGCGCATTATGATCCACCAGCCGTCGATCAGCGGTCTGCAGGGTCCGGCCAGCGACATCGAAATCTATGCTAAGGAAATCCTCAAGAGCCGGGAGTTGCTCAGCAAGCTCCTGGCCGATCGGACCGGCCAGCCATACGAGCGGGTGATCAGGGATTCCGAGCGCGACTTTTTCATGTCGGCGGAGGAAGCCAAGGAATACGGTTTCATCGATGGTGTGATGTCGCGCCCCAAGGTCGGCAAGTGACGGGATTGCGGCAAAGATAGAAAGGGCAGGGGGCCGATTGGAGGGTCCGGAGGGTACGCTGTGTACCTTTTGCCCGATAGTGCTATTATGGAACGAACTCAGGGCTTCCCGCCCCGAGCCACATCATGGAAGGGGGTGAGGGTTTGTTCAAATTCAGTGACGACAAAGGCCAGCTAAAATGTTCTTTCTGTGGTAAGGCGCAGGACCAGGTCAAGCGCCTGGTCGCCGGACCAGGTGTCTACATCTGCGACGAATGTATCGAGCTCTGCAACGAGATCATCGAAGAAGAGCTCAACGACGAAGCGGAAGTCAAGATCAAGGACATCCCCAAACCCAAGCAGATCAAGGAATCCCTGGACGAGTACGTTATCGGCCAGGACCGTGCCAAGCGGATTCTGGCTGTTGCGGTCTATAACCACTATAAGCGCATCAACATGGGCAAGAAATCGGACGAAGTCGAGCTGGCCAAGTCCAACATCGTCATGCTCGGGCCGACCGGCTGCGGCAAGACCTACCTGGCGCAGACGCTCGCCCGCATCTTGAACGTACCCTTTGCCATCTCCGACGCAACGTCGCTTACGGAAGCCGGGTACGTCGGTGAAGACGTGGAAAACATCCTGCTGCGCTTGATTCAGGCGGCGGATTACGATATCGAAAAGGCCGAGCGGGGGATCGTCTACATCGACGAGATCGATAAGATCGCCCGCAAGTCCGAGAATCCCTCAATCACCCGCGATGTTTCCGGTGAAGGGGTGCAGCAGGCCCTCCTCAAGATCCTGGAGGGGACAGTCGCCAGCGTTCCGCCGCAGGGCGGGCGCAAGCATCCGCATCAGGAGTTCATCCAGATCGACACGACCAACGTCCTGTTCATCTGCGGCGGGGCGTTCGAGGGTGTCGACAAGATCATCCAGGGCCGTGTCGGCCAGCGGGCAATCGGTTTCGGGGCGGACGTCAAGGGCCGCCAGGATACCTCTTTGGGCGAGGTGCTCGCTCAGATCATGCCGCAGGACCTGCTCAAGTACGGGATGATCCCCGAATTCGTGGGGCGCGTGCCAATCATCGCGACCCTCGATCCGCTCGACGAGCAGGCTCTGGTCGATATCCTGACCAAGCCCAAGAACGCTCTGGTCAAGCAGTACCAGAAGTTCTTCGAACTGGACGGCGTCGACCTTGAGTTCAGGGATGATTCGCTGCGCGAGATCGCGCTGCAGGCTATCGCGCGCAAGCAGGGAGCTCGCGGCCTCCGGGCGATCATCGAGGACGTCATGCTCAACGTGATGTACGAAGTACCGTCGCGGACAGACGTGACCAAGTGCATTGTCACGCGCGAGGTCATCACCAAGCGTGAGGACCCGTTAATGGTCACGGCCGAGCGCAAGCGCAAAGAGGAGACAGCGTCGGCCTAGAGGCCTTGCCTTGCCGCGGATCAACCTCAATCTCTCAGCAACACGGCGTCGTCCTTCCTGGGCGGCGCCTTTACCGTCACCTTCCGCCCTGTGGCTGCCGTGGCGTGGCCGGGAGATGCGCGATGGCGGCGTCGTGGGCGTTAGTGGGCGCTAGGGGTACTTGTTTCCACAAAATCGGGCCGATCGAGGACCTGGTTTCTGGAAACCGGTGCTCCAAACAACCAATAAAGGCCCTCAGGTACTCCTGGAGTCCTCTTTTCTGCAGATGAGTGCTCCTCGGACCCTGGTTTTTGAGAAACCTGGTCCCCGCTCGCCCAGGTCCGGCCCGGGTCCCGTCTCATGCCCGGCCCGGGTCCCGTCTCATGCCCGGCCCGGGCTCCGGCCAAGGCCTTGCCGCGGAGAGGAGACCGACCGCTGCGCTGGCTCCGGGAAACAGGACCTCGGCCCTTCACATGGAAGTCCTCGGCAACAGAGTGTGCAAACGCTGTACAGTCCCGCGGCCCAACCATTCGATAGAGGTCATGAGGCCACTCGGCCTCGCATTTGCCTTGGAGGTGGACCGATTGCCACGAGCGAGCCAGATCAACGGTGTGCCGGTAATCTGCCTGGCCGACGGATCGCGCTTGGGAAAGGTGAAGCAGATTGTCGTTGACTCCAAACGGGCCGCGGTGGTGGCCTTCGGAGTCGAAGGGCCCCACTGGTGGCGGCCGTGCCGCGTCGTGGAGATCGGAGCGGTGGCAGGGCTTTCGGGAGAGGTTCTCGTCGTGGCCACGGCACAAAGCCTGACGATCATCGAAGAGCAGCCTCAGTTGGAGCAGTTGCTCCTTGCAGAGTCCGATCTTGCCGGCCGACCCGTATTGGCGTCGACCGGCCGCTTCATTGGCAGGGTCAAGGACTTTGGGTTTGACCATCCGTCCGGCGCAATCGGCACGATCGTGGTCCAGCCCAACGGTGATCCGGCCGCGGCGCAGGAGATCGGCGCCGAATTGGTTTCGGTCCTCGGCCGCGACGCCGTGATTGTGTGCGACCAAGTTGCCTCTGGATCAGTCACCGCAACCTCACCCACAGCACTTCCGTCGGCGCCGGTTGTTGCTTCGCCGGATGCGCAGCGGGCCGGAGAGCCGGCCCGGGCGGCAACCTTCCCGGCACAGCCCCGGCGGCAACCTTTCCGGCACAGGCCCCGGACGCCGTTCGGCTTACAACAACCCAAGTAGTGCAGGCGCCGGAGACGACCCCGGATGCAACACCCCCGGTGCAGGCACCGAGCGCCGCCCCGGCGCCGCTGGCCGCACCCCCGGTGTCTCAGACCGCCCCGCCCGCGTCTCGGGCCGCTGAAACTGCTTTGAGCCCTCACGTACTGGGTCAACACGCACCTGCTGCCGCGGCAACGGCCCAAGCAGCGGCGGCGACAGCGCATACCCCGGCCCAGCCGCAGCCGTTAACATCGCTCCGGCCGCAGGTCCCGGCACCTCCTGTGACTGTCGCGACTCTGCCCTCTCTGTCGGCGCCGCTCCGGACCGCAGGGCTGACCACGCCGGCGACCCCTGCGATCCCGGCGGCCGCTGCCACCCCTGCAGCCCCGGCGACCCCTGCAGCCGCTGGGACCGCTGCCACGCCCGCGACCCCAGCCGCCCCGGCGGCAACTCCCACGACTGGCGCGGACCTTGCCAGGCTGTTTAGGGAGCGGCAGGAGCGGTTTCTGCTAGGGAAGACCGCGCAGCGCGCGGTGCGCGACGACGAGGGCCTGGTGCTTGTCGATGCCGACCAGGTCGTTGACCAGGAAACCCTGGACAAGGTCAAGGCCGCCGGCAAGCTGCTTGAACTGACTGCTAGCGTGAGCATGCGCAAGTAACTCACCGCGTTCTAGAGTCCCCATCGGGTAAACGCACGCCGGCGGCCTCGCCGGCGTGCGTTTGTTGCGCATGCGGCCGGGACCCTATGCGGCTCGTGGGCTTTCTGTCGGATAGCTGCTTTTTCGCGGGAATACTCAAACTAGAAACTCGGCTGTTTGGCATATTGCGTTCACTGTTGCGCATCGGGAGGATCGCGTTGGAAATCGGCAGCATTCTGACGATGGTCCAGTTTTTCTTCGCTGTGGTCATCGGCCTCTATTTCCTTAACCTGCTGCGGGCGCAGCAGGGCACCCGCGTGGCCGTCGACCGCGAGAGCAAGAAGGAACTGGACAAGCTTGAGCGGCTGCGGGCCATCAGGCTCACGGAGCCGCTGGCTGAACGTACCCGCCCGAGCAAGTTCGAGGAGATCATCGGCCAAGACGAGGGGCTCCGGGCCCTCCGGGCCGCGCTCTGCGGGCCGAACCCGCAGCACGTGATCATCTACGGCCCGCCCGGCATAGGCAAGACGGCCGCGGCGCGCCTGGTGCTGGCCGAGGCCAAGCGCAACCCCGATTCGCCGTTCGGTCCCGAAGCCAAGTTCATCGAAATCGACGCCACCACCGCCCGCTTTGACGAGCGCGGTATCGCGGATCCCCTGATTGGTTCGGTGCACGACCCGATCTACCAGGGTGCAGGTCCGCTGGGCATTGCCGGCATACCGCAGCCCAAACCCGGCGCGGTGACCAAGGCCCACGGGGGGATGCTGTTCATCGACGAGATCGGCGACCTGCACCCGGTCCAGATGAACAAGCTGCTCAAGGTGCTCGAGGACCGCAAGGTGTTTCTCGAAAGCGCCTACTACAGCAGCGAGGACGCCAACATCCCGCGGCACATCAAAGACATCTTCGACAACGGGCTGCCGGCGGATTTCCGCCTCGTCGGAGCCACGACCCACCTGCCCGAGGAGATCCCGCCGGCCATCCGCTCGCGGTGCGTCGAGGTGTTCTTCCGCCCGCTGCTGCCGGAGGAGGTCAGCCTAATCGCGGCCAACGCGGCGGAGCGGATTTCCTTTCAGATGTCACCCGGTGCGGCCGAGGTCATCCGCAACTACGCCCAGAACGGGCGCGATGCGGTCAACATCGTGCAGCTCGCGGCAGGCCTCGCCCAGGGCGAAAGACGCACCGACCTTGCCCGGGAGGACATCGAGTGGGTCGTCGCAAGCGGCCAATACTCACCGCGGCACCTGCTCCGGGCCCCGGCAACACCCCGCCCGGGCGTGGTCTGTGGGCTTGCCGTGGTCGGGCCCAATTGCGGCGCGCTTATCGAAATCGAATGCGTGGCCTCGCCTGCCGCCAAGAAGGGCCGTGGCGCCCTGACCGTCACGGGCATTATCGAGGAGGAGGAAATCGCCTCCACAGGCCGCACCCTGCGGCGCAAGGGCATGGCGATGGGCGCGATTCAAAACGTCATGACCGTCCTGCGCAACCTCTTTGACGTCGACGCGCAGGCTTATGATCTACACATCAACTTCCCCGGCGGGGTGCCCGCCGACGGGCCCTCCGCGGGAGTCGCGGTGGCGACGGCGATCTACTCCGCCATTACGTGCCGCTCGGTTGACAACAAGGTGGCGATGACCGGCGAGGTTTCCATTACCGGAGACGTCAGACCAGTCGGCGGTGTCGTAGCAAAGATCCAGGCGGCGCTGCACGGCGGCGTCTCGCGCGTCCTGATCCCCCGCGAAAACTGGCAGGAGATGTTCGGGCATCAGGACCGGATAGCCGTGATCCCGGTCTGCCATTTGAGGGAAGTGCTTGACTACTCAATCTTGACCGAGGCGCAATCCCAGCAGGGAAACCTCCTCCTCGCCCGCCCGGCGGGTCCCGCCTAGCAGGCTGCTCCGGCTCCGGAGCGCAATCAAACCGGCCCGCTCCGTACGGTTGTTGGTTGCATAACCATTCATTCCCACAGGTGTCCGACCCCCATCAAGGAACCCAAAAAGGCAGGACAACCATCAGTACTGCGCGAATCCACTCCTAAGTCGGCCAATAACATGCCTATCAAGAAGGCGATTGAGAGGAGGTTGGCCAGTTTTGCCTTTGCGTCGGCCACAAACCAGACATGTCCCCCGCGAGGTACCGTTGCTTCCGCTGCGCGGGATGCCTGTATTCCCTCGCATGATGATGCATCTGGAGGTCGGCCGTGAGAAGTCGATTCTCGCGGTCACAGACGCGATGGCGCGCGATCGGCTGATCCTGCTGGCCACCCAAAAGCAGGTTGATATTGAGCAACCGGACCCGGAGGATATCCACGAGATCGGAACGCTTGCAGAGATCAAGCAGTTGGTCAGGTTGCCCGACGGCAACCTGCGGGTGCTTGTGGAGGGCGTGGTACGCGCCCGGATTGTGGATTTCTCACGGGTCGATCCGAGCCATCGAGTCCATGTGGAGGAATTACCGCTGAGCCAGAGACACGACGCCGAAATCGAGGCTTTGACCCGGACGGTCGCAACGTTGTTTGAGCAATACGTCAAACAGAGCCGCCGTCTGGTTCCGATGCGCTGGCTTCGCTTCAGGGCCTCACCGAGCCGGGGGCCATTGCCGATCAGATCATCTCGCTGCTGACGCTCAAGGTTGAAGAGAAGCAGCAGCTATTGGATGCAAGCGATGTCCGCGAGCGGCTGACGTTGCTGGCGGAGATCCTGCAACGCGAGATCGAGATAGTCGAATTGGAACGCAAGATCAGTCACCGCGTACGCAAGCAGATGGAAAAGTCGCAGCGCGAGTACTACCTGCGTGAGCAGCTCAAGGCCATCCATAAGGAGTTGGGCGACGGTTCAGAGGACCGCGCCAGCGAGGCTCTTGAACTTCGCGACCGCGTCCGCGAGGCCAAATTGCCGCCGGAGGTCGAGGACAAGGCCCTCAAAGAGGTCGACCGCCTTGAGAAGATGCCGCCGATGGCCGCCGAGGCCGTTGTCGTCAGGACTTACCTCGACTGGCTTCTGGCGCTGCCGTGGAGCATCAGCACGGAGGACAATCTGGACCTCGACCATGCCGCGAAGATCCTCGATGAGGATCATTATGGGCTTAAGCTGGTCAAAGAGCGGATACTCGAGTTCCTCGCCATCCGGCACCTGTCCGACGACCTGCGGGGGCCAATCCTTTGCCTGATCGGGCCGCCCGGCGTCGGCAAGACGTCGCTCGGCAAGAGCGTGGCGCGCGCGTTGGGCCGCAAGTTTGTGCGCATATCGCTCGGCGGGGTGCGCGACGAGGCCGAAATCCGTGGCCACCGCCGCACCTACGTAGGCGCGCTGCCCGGCAGGGTGGCGCAGGGGATGCGTCAGGCGGGAAGCTCCAACCCGGTCTTCCTGATGGACGAGATCGACAAGCTCGGCGTCGACTTCCGGGGCGACCCTGCGTCTGCGTTGCTTGAGGTGCTTGACCCCGAGCAGAACAGGACTTTTTCGGATCACTACCTGGAGGTACCGTTCGACCTTTCGGGCGTGCTCTTCATAACCACGGCCAACAGCGCCTATACGATTCCGCAGCCGCTGCTTGACCGGATGGAGGTCATCCACCTCGGCGGGTACACCGAGGAGGAGAAGGTGCAGATCGCCCGCAGGCACCTCCTGCCAAAGGTGATCCAGGAACACGGACTCAAGACCAAGCAACTCGACATAAGCGAAAATGCCCTGCGCCAGATGATTCGTCACTACACGCGCGAGGCCGGCGTCCGCCAGCTAGAACGCCAGCTGGCCGCGATTTGCCGCAAGGTGGCGCGCGAGGTGGTAAGCGGCCGGCAGAAGCGGGTCAAGGTTTCCGTAACCAATCTCCGCACCCACCTCGGCATACCGCGCTATCACAGCACCGAGGCGGAGAAGACGGACGAGATCGGCGTTGCTCAGGGGCTTGGTGTCACCGATTACGGCGGCCAGGTGATGTCGATCGAGGTGACCGTGCTGCACGGCAAGGGTTCGGTCATGTTGACCGGCAAGCTTGGCGAGGTCATGCGCGAGTCGGCACAGGCCGGCCTGTCGTACATCCGTTCGCGCGCCGACCGTTTCAGCACCGAAGAAGACTGGCACCAGAAGTTCGATCTGCACGTCCACATCCCGGAGGGCGCGTTGCCTAAGGACGGCCCATCCGCCGGGATCGCGATGGCGACCGCCGTCGCGTCGGCCCTGGCGCGGGTGCCCGTGCGGCATGACGTGGCTATGACCGGGGAGATCACCCTGCGCGGCAAGGTGCTCGGCATCGGGGGGCTCAAGGAGAAGGTCCTCGCGGCCCATCGCGCCGGCATCCGCACCGTCATTGTGCCGCGGGAGAACGAGAAGGACATCGAGGATGTGCCGCCTGAGATCCGCCGCGAGATACGTCTGGTGATGGTCGACCACATGGATGAAGTGCTGGATGTGGCACTGGTTGGCGGCATGCCGGATATGGCTGGCTCACCTATCCACGGCGACCAGCCCCCGGCGCAGGAGGCTGTCAGCCCGCCTGCATAAGGTAAGGCCGCCGCGTGGGCGGGGCGCGAACCAAAGCGTAGTCTCAAAAACCAGTTAGAGGCCCAAAGGGCGCTGCCCGCGAGCGGCAGCGCTCTTTGCACCCTCGGGCATCCAAACCGGCATCGCAACCAGCTTCGTGACCAGCTTCGTAACCAGCTTCGCAATCGATTGACAGCCATAGGCGGCGAAGTATAATTGGTCTGACATTTCGGCAGGCTGACCAACCGCCCGCGCAGTTTGACCTGGGCCGCAGCCCGCCAAGGAGGGGTCCGAGCGAGTACGGGGCAGAGTGTTAAGCCGTCTTCTCCTTAGCTTTACTCTAGTTAGACTAAAGGAGCTGGTACCAGGTGGGCTTGACCGTTGCGCTCTGCTTCAATCTCGGCAAGGACCGCGTCCTCCGAGATGATGAGCCTCCGGACCTCAATTGCGAGCTTGATTCCGAGGGTACGATCAACCGTATCTACGAGTCGCTGACCCAAACCGGCCATCGGGTGGTTCTTGTCGAGGCCGACAAAGGTGCGCTGGCTAAGCTCGATTCGCTGCGTCCCGACATCGTCTTCAATATTGCTGAGGGCATGGGCTTTGCCGGCAGCCGCGAGTGCTTTATCCCCGCCATTTGCGATGTGCTCGGCCTTCCGTATACCGGTTCGGGGGTTATGACCCTTGCCGTCGCACTTGATAAGGCTATGGCCAAGCGCGTCTTCGCCTACGAAGGGATTGCTACCGCGCCCTTCCGCGTCATCCGCGAGAGAGATGAGGTCGACGTTCAGGGCCTGCGCTATCCGCTGTTCGTCAAACCGCTCCGCGAAGGGTCAAGCATGGGTATCAACGAGCGCTCCAGGGCTGAGTGTTACGAGGAAGTACGAGCGCTCGTTCTCGATGTGCACTATAACTACCGGCAGCCGGCCCTCGTGGAGGAGTTTCTGAGCGGCCGCGAGTTCACGGTCGGTATTCTGGGCACCCACGACGTTGAGTTCTTCCCGATCATGGAGATCAACTACGAGGCAGTACCGGATGGGTCTCAGATCTACTCACAGCGCTTCAAGTCGGAGTGGTACTCGTGGCAGTACTACAACTGCCCTGCCCCGCTCAGTGATCTGGAGCAGCGCCGGATTCACGAGACTGCCTTCGCTGCCTATCAGGCCCTTGGCTGTCGGGACTTTGGGCGCGTAGACGTCAGATATGACCGCGATGGACAGCCCTGTATCCTGGAAGTCAACCCCATCTGCGGGCTGGCGCCCGACTACGGCGACTATCCCAAACTGGCCGAAGCGGCCGGCTATTCATACAGCGCCCTGATCAACGCGATTTTGGACCGCGCGGTCGAGCGCTGGACACAGCAGGATCGGATCATTAAGACCAAGACCGGCGATTAGCATCGGGCCGGAACACACCGGACACGGTAGGAAGGGCCCCGCAGTGCGCGGGGCCTTTGCCATAATCAGCTAGCCCGCGACGAGAAGGAACGGCCCGAGCCCCCGCGAACCTCACCTACCAGGTTCTTTGTCGTCTTGGGAGGGGGGTCAGGGGTAGGTTGCGGGCCCCCGTCTATCTGCGGCCTCTTGAGGAGGCCGACATCGCCTTTCTCGTCGCCTGGGGCGACGACCCGCAAGTGGAGCTTCATTTCGGCAAGCCGTTCGGCAGTTCTGCCGAGCTCGAACGTTTCCGCGAGCAGTCCCGCCGCGGCCGCCGCCTGTCGATGGCCATCGTTCTCCAACCCGCCACCGTGATCGGCCTGATCGAGGTCGCGAACATCTGTTGGCGGCGGCGGTATGGCGAGATGTCGGTGTTCATCGGCGAGGAAACCAACCGCGGGCACGGCTACGGCACCGCCGCAGTGCAGTTGTTCTTGGAGACGGTCTTCGGCGAGGCCGGCCTGGACCTGATCTACCTGCGCGTGGCTGGGCACAACCGGCGCGCGCAGCGGTGCTATGAGAAGTGCGGTTTCCGTGCCCGTGCGCGCCTGCCGGTCAGCAGGCGCCAGCCAGGGCGGGACGACGAACTCGTGCTCATGGAACTCGAACGCACGGCGTGGGAAGGCGCAGGACGCAGGGTTATTGTTGACACCTAGGCAGTGCCCTGCTAGCATTGGGGTAATCACAAATCCGAGCACAGGCGATGACGGGGAAGAGTAATCCCTGACGGCCAAAGAGAGGGCGGCCCACAGGCTGGGAGGCTGCCCGGACCCGGTAAGGGACCAAGGTCGCCCCAGAGCAGCCGGTTCGAGACACCGCGGGGAGTTGGCGGGGTGGAGGGCCGGCCGGGAGAAGCCCGATACAGCGTC
Organism: Bacillota bacterium; assembly: GCA_040766985.1. Taxonomy (GTDB): domain Bacteria; phylum Bacillota; class Sulfobacillia; order JAUYEG01; family JAUYEG01; genus JAXGPL01. The sequence goes on along the minus strand of JAXGPL010000021.1, from coordinate 12,661 downwards.
AAGCGCTTGACGGCCGGCCGGCGCCCGCCATGTGGGCGGCCAGGTGGTCGGCGGCAGGAATTAAGGTGGTACCGCGGAAGCCGGCGCTTTCGTCCTTTGGGGACGGAGGCGCCTTTTGGTTTCCAGGGGACCTCCAGAGGAGTGTGAACGAGGCCATGGCACGTCAAAGCTTGCCCACGGTGTACGACCCTGCTGCCGTCGAGGGGCCAATCTACGACCGCTGGCTTGAGGGCGGGTACTTCAGAGCCCCGATTCGTCCAGGTGAGAAACCGTTCACGATTGTCATACCGCCCCCGAATATCACGGGAGCGCTGCACGTCGGGCACGCCCTCGACAACGCCATCATCGATGCCCTGATCCGCTGGCAGCGGATGACCGGCCGGCCGACCCTGTACCTGCCCGGCACGGACCACGCCAGTATCGCCACGCATGCCAAGATCGAGGAAACCCTCGCCGAACGGGGCACCAATCGTTTCGAGTACGGCCGCCAGCGCTTTCTCGAGCTGGCCTGGGCCTGGCGCGAGGAGTACGGCGGGACGATCCTCAAGCAATTGCGGCGTCTGGGGTGCTCCTGCGACTGGTCGCGCGAGCGCTTCACGATGGACGAGGGCCTGTCGCGGGCGGTCATCGAGGTGTTCTGCCGTCTTTACGAAGAAGGCATCATCTACCGCGGCAACTACATGGTCAATTGGTGCCCCGGTTGCCACTCGGTGATCTCGGACATCGAGGTGGAGCACGAGGAGGTCGACTCCTCGCTCTGGCACATCGCCTACCCGGTGGCGGACGAGGATGGGCAACCGGGCCAGGGCGAGGTTGTCGTGGCGACCACCCGCCCGGAAACCATGTTGGGCGACACCGCCATCGCCGTCCACCCGGACGACGAACGGTACCGGTCTTTGGTCGGCAAGAACTGTGTGTTACCGATCCTCGGGCGGCTCATCCCCGTCATCGCGGACAGCGCGGTGGACCCGGATTTCGGGACCGGCGCGGTCAAGGTGACCCCGGCCCACGATCCGACCGACTACGAGATGGGGCTGCGCCACGATCTGCCGAGCATCGATGTGATCGGCCCGGACCTCAAGATGACGGCCGCGGCAGGGCCGTACTCAGGCATGGCCCGGGATGCCTGCCGGACAAAGCTCGTTCAGGATCTAGAGGGCAGCGGCTACCTGCGGTCGATCCAGCCCTACCGGCATGCCGTCGGTACCTGCCACCGTTGCGACACCCTGATCGAGCCGCTGATCTCAACGCAGTGGTTCGTCCGGATGCAGCCGCTGGCCACGCCGGCCACGGCTGCGGTGCGGCGCGGGCACATCCGGGTCGTGCCGGAACACTTCCGGAAGATCTACCTCAACTGGATGGACAACATCCACGACTGGTGCATCTCCCGCCAGCTTTGGTGGGGGCATCGTATTCCAGCCTACTACTGCGCCGCATGCGGCCGGATGACGGTCGCGCGGGAGGCGCCCGCAGAGTGTCCCAAGTGCGGCGGTCCCGTTGAGCAGGACCCTGATGTGCTCGACACCTGGTTTTCGTCGGGGCTATGGCCGTTCTCGACCTTGGGCTGGCCTGACGATACAGAAGACCTGCGGTACTTCTACCCGACGACGGTGTTGTCAACCGGGACCGACATCATCTTCTTCTGGGTCGCGCGGATGATTACGTTGGGCCTGCACTTCCTGGGCGAAAGACCGTTCGAGGACGTCCTGATCCACGGGATGGTGCGTGACGAAAAGGGACTCAAGATGTCCAAGTCGCTGGGCAACGGCATCGACCCGCTCGACGTGGTGGACAAGTACGGCGCGGACGCAACCCGGTACGCGACGTTGGCGGGGGTTGCGCCGGGGGCGGACACCCGCTTTTCATACGAACGGGCCGAGGCTGCACGCAACTTCGCCAACAAACTCTGGAACGCGTCCCGCTTCGTCCTGATGAACCTGCCCGAGGAGATGGCTGCGCCCTCGCCGGGGCAGGTCACGCATGCGGGCCTGGAGCTGGCCGACCGCTGGATCCTGTCGCGGACCTCGCGTCTTGTCCGCGAAGTGCAGTCCCTGCTCGAGGGCTATGAGGTGGGCGAGGCCGCCCGCCGCATTTATGACTTCACCTGGAACGAATTTTGCGACTGGTACATCGAAATTGCCAAGATCCGGCTCTACGGCGACGACGTCGGCGGGCAGGCAACCGCGCGGGCCGTGCTCGTATTTTGCCTGGAGCAGATCCTTCGCCTGCTGCACCCGGTGATGCCGTTCATCACGGAGGAGATCTGGCAGGCCCTTCCGCACGAGGGCCCGAGCATCATGATTGCGCCCTGGCCTGCGCCGAACGCGGAGCTCGAAGACCCCGCAGCGGAACAGGCCATGGCCACGATCATGGAACTGGTGCGGTCCATCCGCAACATCCGGGCGGAGATGAACGTCCCGCTCGGCAAACGCGCCGACGTCGTCATCCAGTACACAGAGGAGCCAATGCGGCAGCTTCTCGACAGCTCGAGCAGCTATCTCTTCAGCCTCGCCTCCGTGGCGCACCTGGAGATCGCGGCGGCGAGCAGCCTCAAGCCGGCGCAATCCGCGGCGGCGATCCTGCCCGGCCTTGAGGTGTACCTACCGCTGCGCGGTTTGATCGACCTCGAAAAGGAGGCCGCCCGGTTGCGCAAGGCCCTTGAGGACACCCAGTCCGACCTTGCCCGCACCCGCGAGCGGCTTTCCAACCCGAACTTTGTCAGCCGCGCGCCCGAGGAAGTGGTGGCCAAGGAGCGCGATAGGGAAGCGACCTTTGCCGACTCGGTGACGCGGCTGAAGGAGCGCCTGAGGATCCTTGAGCAAAACTGATCTGCATACGCGGGGCGGGACCGGGGCTGCGGCGGCCGGGAGCGAGGCTGCCGAGGGCGAGGGCGGGACCAATGCTGCGGAGGTCGGGAGCGAGGCCGCCGCGGTCCTGACCCCTGCCGAGGCGCTGGAGTATCTGCACGGCCTGTTCCGGCCGGGGGCCGCCGCGCCACCCGGCCTCGACCGCATCTCCGAACTCCTCCGCAGGCTGGGCGGTCCCCAGGCCGGCCTGCGGACCGTCCACATCACGGGCACCAACGGCAAAGGGTCCGTCGCGGCCGCCGTCGCGTCGATCTGCCGCGCGGCGGGGCTGCGCACGGGCCTGTTTGTTTCGCCGTACCTGGAGCGCTTCGGCGAGAGGATCCAGCTTGACGGCGAGGAGCTCCCCGGCGAATGGCTGTCCGACCTGGTCCCCGAGGTCCGTTCCGCGATCGAAGCGATGATCGCGGCAGGGTGGCCGGGCCCGACCGAATTCGAGGCCGTCACCGCGCTGGCCGCCCTCTACTACAGCCGGCGCGGGGCCGACGTTGTCGCCCTCGAAGCCGGCATGGGCGGCCGCAACGATGCAACCAACGCGATCCCGGGCTCGCTCGCGGCGGTCATCACAAGCATCGGCCTTGACCACACCGAACGCCTGGGCCCGACGGTGGCCGACATCGCCCGGGAGAAGGCGGGGATCATCCGTCCCGGTGGGGTCGTCGTCACCGGAAACCTGCGGCCCGAAGCCGCGGCCATCGTCGAAACCGCAGCCGCTGCGCGCGGCGCGCGGCACCTTGCGCTCGGCCGCGATTTCGGCTGCACTGTCGAGAGCGCCGACGAGCGCGGCATCGTGGTATCGGTGCGCGGGCTTGAGCGCGAGTACCGTTCCCTGAGGTTTCCGTTGCTGGGCAGGCATCAGGCCGGCAACGCCGCAGTCGCCGTGGCCGCCGCCGAATGCGCTGCGGCGCGGGGGCTTCCCGTAGGCGCGCAGGCGATCCGGGACGGGGTCGAGAGAACCCTCTGGCCCGGGCGGACCGAAGTGGTATCGCGCGAACCTCTCGTGATCATCGACGGGGCCCACAACCCCGACGCCATCGCGGCGCTGGCCGCAACACTCAGCGAGTCATTCGCGGGCCGCAGAGTGGTCGGCGTGCTCGGCGCAATGGGCGACAAGGCCCTGGAGGCGATGTTCGGCCATCTGGTCCCGCTGCTTTCGGCCGCGCTGGTCACGACTCCGCCGTTTGCCCCGCGGGCGATGCCGGCCCAGGCCCTGGCAGACCTGTTGACGGAGAGGTTCGGGAGGGGGAGCAGGGCCAGCGGGCGTCAAGGTCTGGCGGTGCAGGCCATCCCGGACCTGCGTGAGGCACTCGCGGAAGGCCTGCGCCGCGTACGGCCGGCGCAGCACGACACCATGCTGCTTGTCACAGGCTCGTTCTACCTGGTCGGGGCAGCGCGGACGATGCTCCGTGGGGGCCTCCTTTAGCTCATCTCAGCGCGGCGCGCGGAGGGGCGTGGGCGCTGGCGGGGCCGGGGGCAGGGGCCGGGGAGCGGGCGTGGGCGTCGGCGTGAGAGCGGGAGCGGGCGTGGGAGCGGGAGCGGGAGCGGGAGCGGGCCATGAGGGTGTCGCTGGGTGATGTGTGCGTCTGGAGACCAGGTCGGCTGTGAATCCGGTTTCCAATAGACCGGATCTCCAGAAACGTGGTCGCGCGGCGACCTTGAAGGGGCTTGGTGGTCGTTTGAGGTACTAGTTCTACAAAAGGTGGGCCTTAGGAGACACGGTTTCAGCAAAACCTGGTGTTTTGGAAACCACATCATCTTCACTCCGCCATCCTCACTCCACCAACCACCGCGCGTTCTCGCTGGCGTCCTCAGCCTCCCGGTCGCCGCCCTCCGCTCAGCCGCCCTGACTCCCTAGCAGGCAGGAAAGGGTTGGGACAGCTCTGCCCCGAAAACACCCGGACGGTAACTCAGGCATCGGTGTTCGGCATCACCGGTCAATACCCAGCTCTTTGAGGGGGCGACGCGATTGCACAGATCCGGTCGCAAGGGCGAGCTGCGCGGCATCCGCGCCGGCCTGCCCTTGCTGTTTGTCGGTCTGGCTGTGCTCGGCCTCGTGGTCGGGGCGGTCTTCGGCACGTACATCATCCGGTCGCTGATCGACGCGACGTCGCCGTCGCCCGGGTCTCCGCCGGGTGGGGCCATCCCCGGCGGCACAACCCCCGGAGGCACCACGCCGACTACGCCCGGCGGCACCACGCCCGGTGGCACCACGCCGACTACGCCCGGTGGCACAACCCCTAGCGGCATAACCCCCGGCGGGACCGGGTCTGCCTCGGTTCGGGTTCAGGTCGAGGCGCGGTCGTTGCTTGCGGTGCAGATCGGGGCGTTCTCGGAGCGGGCGCAGGCGCAGAACGTAGCGCACGAAGCCCTGCAGCGAGGACTGCCTGGTTCTGTTTGGGATCCGATCTCGGGCCAGGACAAGCTGTACCGGGTTCGTGTCGGGGTGGTTTCCTCGCGTCAGGCGGCGGACGCACTCCTTCCCTCCGCCAAAGCGGCGGGGTACGGCGAGGCGTTTGTGGCCACCGTTCAGATGCCGGCCCTTGACCTGGCCGTCACGGCGTCATCGGAGACGTACCTTAACGCCTTCCGTGACGCGGTCGTCAACCTGGCGGCCCTGCTTGACGCCGAGCTCGCGGCCTGGGACGCGTTCGCCCGCGGCGGATTGACGGCCCAGTCGCTGAGCGCGCACAGCAGCAGCGTCAATGCGGCGGCGAACAAGGTGCGGCAGGCTCTCGCGGGGGTTACGCCGCCGGCCGACCTCGGCGAGCGCCAGGTCCTGCAGGGCCTGATCAATATGGCCGATGCCTCGGCCCTGGAGCTCGCCGAGGCTGCGACGGGGGCCGGCGGCAAGTATCCGCGTGCGATGTCTGAGTTCATGGGCTTCGTGGCGGCGTTCGGCCAGTCTCTGCACAGCTGGCGTTAGGCTGCTCGCCCAGAATTGTTGCCGGGCGCAACGCAACATCGCGCCCGGTTTGTCTTATGTGCTGGTAGAGCTGATAATGTTGGCGTGCGTCACGGCAGGACAGCAGGGCTCGTTGTCGAAATTAGGTATGTTTTCGTGGTCTTTTTGCGCCAGCCGCGAACGCGCCGGTTGGTTTGGACAAGCGGCTGCTATGCTACGGATTGAGGACCGCGCAGGCAGCGAGCTTGAAGGAGGTGCAGGCCGGACGATGACAGCGAGCAGGACTTTCCGCGGAGGCATTCATCCTCCGTACAACAAGGAAGCGACAGCTTCCCGGGCGATCGTGGACGCAGCACCGCCCAAGGTTGTCGTTATCCCCCTTTCCCAGCACACCGGCGCGCCGTGTGAGCCGCTCGTCAAAGTGGGCGACGAGGTTAGGCTCGGGCAGAAGATCGGTGAGGCCAAGGCGTTCGTTTCCGCACCGGTGCACGCCAGTGTCTCAGGCAAGGTTACGGCGGTCGATGCGCGCCCGCACCCGGCGCTCGGTACGGCCACAGCGGTAGTGATCGAATCCGACGGGCTCGACACGCCCGACCCGTCAATCGCCGGCGCGGGCGACGTTGCGGCGCTGTCCGCCGACGAGATCCGCAAGATCGTCCGCGAGGCCGGTATCGTGGGCCTTGGTGGCGCGGCGTTTCCGTTGTCGGTCAAGCTCAGTCCGCCTGCAGGCAAGACTATCGACACTCTGGTCCTCAACGGCGCCGAGTGCGAGCCGTACTTGACGGCCGACCACCGTGTCATGCTCGAGGAAACCGCGGACGTCGTCTACGGCCTGCGCGCTTTGATGAAGGCCTGTGGCGCCGAGCGCGGCCTGATCGCGATCGAGGATAACAAGCTCGACGCTGCCGAAGCCCTCAAGGCGGCGCTTTCGGGCACGTCGGGGATCCAGATCGTGTTGCTCCACACCAAGTACCCCCAGGGGTCGGAGAAACAACTTGTCTGGGCCTGCCTCCAGCGCGAGGTGCCGTCGGGCGGCCTTCCGCTCGACGTAGGCGTGGTCGTCAACAACGTCGGTACCGCAGTGGCTGTCGCTAAGGCGATCAAGCATGGGACGCCGCTGTACGAGCGTGTCGTGACCGTTACCGGTTCAGCCGTGGCAAACCCGCAGAACATGCGCTGCCGCATCGGTGTGAGTTTCGCCGACTTGATCGAGCAATGCGGCGGTTTCCACAAACCGGCCGGCAAGGTCATCAACGGCGGCCCGATGATGGGCATCGCCCAGAGCACCCTCGAGGTCCCTGTGGTCAAAGGCACTTCCGGGGTCCTCTGCCTCGCGCACGACGAGGTCGTTCGTGACGAGCCGACGGCCTGCCTCAAGTGCGGCCGGTGCGTCGAGGAGTGCCCCATGCACCTCACCCCGCTGTGGATTGCAGCTTACGCGGAGCGGGGGATGCACGAAGAAGCCGAGCGCCTCAACGCCATGGATTGCGTGGAGTGCGGCTGCTGTTCTTATGTCTGCCCGGTGCGCAGGCCCCTGGTTCAGGCCATCAGGCTGGCCAAAGGCGATATCACGGCGCGACGGCGGCGTCAGGCCCAAGCAGCAAAGACGACATAAGGGCCTTGCAGAGGGGGTTTGGGTAAGTGGTCGAAAAGGCTCAATCCGACCTGTTGATTGTATCTTCCTCGCCGCACATCAAGACCCGGGAGACCACCCGGCGGCTGATGGGCGACGTCCTCGTCGCGTTGACTCCGGCGACCGCCGTGGCCGCGTGGATCTTCGGCATGCGGGCGGTCGCGCTGATCGTCGCGGCGGTCGCATCTGCCGTCCTTGCCGAGCACGCGCTGGCCCTGGCGGGCAAACGCAAGACGACCGTCGGCGACCTGTCGGCAGCGATTACCGGCCTTTTGATTGCGTTCAATATCCCGCCGACAGCGCCGCTCTGGCTCCCGGTCGTCGGTTCCGTATTCGCGATCTACGTCGTCAAGGCGATGTTCGGCGGCCTTGGCGGCAATTTCATCAACCCGGCCCTCGCGGCCCGCGCCGTAATGCTGGCGGCGTGGCCCGTCCACATGACCAAGTGGGCGAGGCCGTTCGACCTCGTGGCAACGGCCACTCCGCTCGCGACGCTCGTTCCGAAGGGCGTGGCGGGTGTGCCGCTGCCGGGCCACTGGGAGATGTTTGTCGGCCGGATCCCGGGTTGCATCGGTGAAACCTCAGCTCTCGCCCTCCTGATCGGCGGCGCCTATCTGCTCTGGCGCAAGGTCATCAGTTGGCACACGCCCGTCGGGTTTGTCGGCACGGTCGCGGCGTTGACCTTCTTCCTTGGGCCGAGCGGCCTGCTGGGGGATGTTTCGATGGCCGCGCGGGCCCAGGCGTCACTCGCCCACGTCTTGTCCGGAGGTCTTGTGCTGGGAGCGCTGTTCATGGCGACGGACTACGTCACCTCTCCCGTGACGCCGCGCGGGCGCCTGATCATGGGCATCGGGTGCGGGCTGTTGACGGTCCTGATCCGTCTTTACGGCGGCTATCCGGAAGGTGTCTCGTATTCCATCATGATTATGAACGTGGCAACCCCGTTGATCGACCGGTTTACGGTGCCACGCAAGTTTGGGTTGGTGAAGAAGGCATGAGCCAGATTCTTCGATTCGCACTGATCCTCGGGCTGATCTCAGCAGTCGCCGCGGGTGCCCTGGCCTATACCAACCAACTGACTGCCGGGCAGATCGCGCAGCAACTGGAGAAGGCCACCCAGGCCGCGCTGGCGGAGGTCATGCCAAGCGCCGCCAGCTTCGAGCCGCAGCCGGAAGTATTGGCCGAAGCGCAGGCAGCCGACCCGAGCCTGGCAAGCGTGACCGGCCTCTACCGCGCCATGGGCCTCGTTGACCCGGTCGGGTTCGCGTGCAGCGTCTCGGTCACAGGCTATGGGGGGCCGGTGCAACTGATGGTCGGCGTCAGCGACGCCGGCGTGATCACCGGGGTCAAGGTCATTTCGGCTGCCAACGAGACCCCGGGGCTCGGGGCCAAGATCAAAGACGCCGGATTCCAGGCGCAGTTCGCCGGCAAGAACGGCACGCAGCCGTTGTTGTTGGTCAAGAACCCGCCTGCCGGCGATTCAGAGGTCCAGGCCATCGCCGCGGCGACCATTTCCTCGTCGGCCGTCCTCCGGGCGGTCAATGGGGCGACAGCAGTATACCGCGCGGTTTCCGGGGGCGGGGGAGACAGGCTGGCCAAGCTCAAGGAGGACGCGGTCAAGGCGATGTTCCCGGCCGCCGACAGCGTGGCGACGGACCCCGAATTGCTTGAGCAGCTCAAGGCCGCAGACCCAGGCCTAGCCGACGCGGGCGGCATCTATTATGCCAAGCAGGGCGAGACGGTGATCGGCCTCGCGTTGGAGGGTACCGGGCAGGGCTATGCCGGCCCGATCACCGCGATTGTCGGCTATGGCGACGGCGGCAACATCCTCAGCGCGGTGTTCGTGGACCTTCCCGACGAAACGGTCGGCCTTGGGACGAAGATCACCGAAGCACCGTTTACCGGCCAGTTCGTGGGCAAGTCCGCCTCCCGGTTGTCCGTCACCAACGCTGCGCCGGGCGCCAACGAGATCCAGGCGGTGACCGGAGCCACCCGGTCGAGCAGGGGTGCGGTCGCAGCCGTCAACGCAGCGAATCTGCTGTACCAAGCAATGCCCGGGCGCTAAAGGGCCAGAGGAGGACAGGCATGAACAGCTTTATCAAGGTCTTGTCGAACGGGCTTGTCCGTGAGAATCCGACGTTCCGGTTGGTTCTTGGCCTTTGTCCGACGCTGGCCGTAACGACCGCCGCCGAGAACGGGTTTTGGATGGGGCTGGCAGTCATTTTTGTGCTGACCTGCTCCAACGTGATCATCGCGGCGCTCCGCAGCGTGATCCCGTCCAAGATCAGGATCCCGTGCTTCATCGTCGTCATCGCGGCGTTCGTAACGATAGTCGACCTCGTGATGCACGCCTATATGCCGGAGATGTATAACATCCTCGGGATCTTCATCCCGCTGATCGTTGTCAACTGCATCATCCTGGCGCGTGCCGAGGCCTTCGCATCGAAGAACTCGGTCGCCCTCGCGGCTGCCGACGGCATTGGCATGGGGCTCGGATTCACCCTTGCGGTGATGGTCATCGGGGCGATTCGCGAGTTCCTTGGTACCGGTAACATCGTTCTGATGGGGACGCCCCTGTTTGGTGCGTCCGGCGCAGGGTTTGACCCGGCCATCGTGATGATCCTGCCCCCGGGAGCGTTCATTACCCTCGGGGCTTTGCTCGGGCTGCTCAACTGGATGCAGTCGCGGCCGCGGCAGAGGAGGGCTGACTCATGAACTTCGTAGCGATCCTGCTGGGCGGCATTCTGGTCAACAACTTCATCTTCGCCAAGTTCCTCGGGCTCTGCCCGTTCGTCGGCGTATCCAAGCGGGTCGACACCGCAACCGGTATGAGCATGGCGGTCGTCTTCGTGATGGCGGTGGCCTCTGCCGTGACCTGGGCGGTACAGCGGCTCGTCCTCGACCCGTTCGGGCTCGGCTATCTCCAGACTGTTGCGTTCATCTTGGTCATCGCCGGCCTTGTGCAGTTCGTCGAAATGGTCATGCTCAAGACCAGCCCCGGCTTGTACCAAGCGCTCGGCATCTATCTCCCGTTGATCACGACTAACTGCGCGGTGCTCGGCGTGGCGATCCTGTCGATCAGGTCGGACTACACTTTTATCGAGAGCGTCGTCAACGGCATCGCCGGTGCGCTGGGCTGGAGCCTCGCGGTCATCCTGTTCGCCGGGATCCGCGAGCGCTGGGAGGTGACCCCGATTCCCAAGCCGCTGGAGGGTTTCCCCGCCGCACTCATCGCGACCGGGCTGATGTCGATTGCGTTCTTTGGTTTCCAGGGGCTGTTCAAGTCCTTGTTCGTAAAGTAGCGGGGTGACGCGTGTGGTAAATGCCATTGTCAGTCTTGGAATAATCGGAGTCCTGTTCGGTGGGCTATTGGCCTTCGCCTCGAAGGTCTTTGCCGTGCCGACCGATCCGCGGGTCGAGCAGATCGTCGACGTGCTCCCCCGGGCCCAGTGCGGCGCGTGCGGTTATCCCGGGTGCACCGGCCTTGCCGAGGCAATCGTCAAAGGGGAGGCGGCATGCGAAGGGTGTGTCGTCGGCGGTCCGACGGTCGCGGCCGCGGTCGCCAAGATCATGGGGCAGTCCGCGGGATCGATGTCCGAACGCCAGGTTGCGGTGGTCCACTGCGGCGGCGGTCTGGGCAAGGTCAGCGGCAGGTTCATGTACGACGGGATCGCCGACTGCCGCGCTGCCACGATTCCGCAGATCGCCGGCAAGCTCGGTCATACCCAGTGCAGCTACGGATGCCTTGGCTTCGGCACCTGCACGACGGTATGCCCGTTCGACGCGATCCACATGGGCCCGGAAGGGCTCCCGGTCGTCGACCGTGAGAAGTGCACTGGATGCGGCAAGTGTGTCGCGGCATGTCCGCGGGGCATAATCGAACTGCACCCTGTGTCAATGCGCGTCCACGTGTTGTGCCGCAACAAGGACCGGGGCGCGGCCGTCCGCAAGTACTGCACGGTCGGTTGTATCGGCTGCCGGGCGTGCGCCAGGGCGGTGCCGGAAGGGTATGCGATTCAGGACAACCTGGCATCCGTCCTTTACGATGCCGATGTCGACGTCTCGCCGGCGATCGCAAAATGCCCGACGAAGACAATCGTCGACCTTGGCGCGCCAAGGGAGCAGTACACCCTGGAGCAGGAAAAAACTGTTTCGGATTAGGTCTGGTCCGAGCAGACCAAGGACTAAGGCAGGTCGCATGAGCAACAGCGCAGACAACCGAACGGCAGAAATGCGCCCCGGGCGAGCGGCGCCGATAGTTGTGCTCCTCCTGGCAGCCGCCCTTGCCGCCGGGGCCTTTCTGTGGTGGAGGTCTGTCCGCGACGCCACAACGATGCACGAACGGGCGGGGCTGCAGCTGGGCACGTTCATCCAGTTGCGTGCCGCCGGCAGGAAGGCTCCCGCCGCTCTGGATGCCGCGATGGCGGAAATCGACCGGCTTGAGGCCCTGTTCTCGTACAACCTTGCGGGGAGCGACGTCGGCAGGCTCAATGCCGCGGCAGGCAGCGGAAGGGTCAGCGTGGATCCCCAAACGATGGCCGTGTTGGCCGCCGCCCGGCAGATGGCCGAATTGTCGGACGGCAGCTTTGACCCGACCATCGGCCCCCTGGTTGACATATGGGGTTTCCGCCCTTATTCAGAACAGCAGACGGTGCCGGACGCTGCGGACATCGCCGCGATTTTGGACCTTGTCGACTACCGTAAGCTGGTTCTTTATCCCGAATCCAACGAGGCCGAACTGCTTAGTCCCGGCATGAGCGTCGACCTCGGGTCGATCGCCAAGGGCTACGTGGTCGACCGTGTTGCCCAAATCCTGTGCGACGGAGGCGTGGTTTCGGCGGTGCTCGACATCGGGGGCAACATCTACGCGCTTGGGCTGAATCAGGAGGGCACATCCTGGCGTGTCGGACTCCAGCACCCCCGCCAAACCGACCAGCTTCTCGGCGTGATACCCCTGACTGATCACAGTGTTGCGACATCGGGTGATTACCAGCGGTACTTCGAAGCCGGCGGAGAGCGCTACCACCACCTGCTTGACCCCAAGACCGGCTACCCTGCGGACGGCATCGTATCGATATCGATCGTCGCCGCGACCGGGATGCAGGCGGACGCCGTCTCGACCGCCGCTTTCGTTCTGGGGCCCGAGGCGGGGCTGGTCCTTGTTCGCCAACTCGGGCTCGAAGCCGTGATGTACACCGACGACGGCCAGGTTCAGGTCACCGGCGGGCTGCAGGCCCTGTTCGAGGGCCCATCTTGATGAAC
>JAXGPL010000020.1:0-41574 GCA_040766985.1 Bacillota bacterium | reverse complement strand
ACCGAAAGCGCGATATCGCCGCCGGCCCCTAGCTGATCCAGAAAGGCCTGCGCCGTGTAGCCCGTGTTGGAGGCCACCACGATGTGTTTAATGCCCAGCTCCCTTGCCCTCTGGACCGCAAGCCGCGCCGTCTCGACCGTGTAGTCTTTGCCCTTGCCCGGAAAGAACACTGGCGTCACCTCTGCCCTCAAGGATTTGCGGGCTGAGTTCGTGCGAAGGCGGGGGCATCCCTGCCCCCGCCGGTCACCGAACGGTCCGCCCCACAGCCCCGCCGCGCCCCGGCGCCGGGGCCCCGGGCCTAATATCTAGTCAGAGCCAGGCGGCCTACTCCTGCGGAAACCCTGATCTCGATTCTGTCGGTCGCCGATTCGTAGCGGTCGTCCTGCCAGGTGTCTCCGGAGCGGTGGAGCCCGGCGCCGGTTAGCTGCTTCGGCCCCACGCCGATGCTCGCAACCACCCGAACGCCGACGCCCTCCGGCACCCAGATCTCGATATTGCCCGCGCCTGTATCGGCGTCAACAGTCATCGGCCCCTGGGGCTGGCCCAGACGCAGCTTGAGGTGGCCGGCGCCGGCATGATACCGCAGCGAACGCACCTGGTATTGGCGGAGATCAAGGTCGGCGCTTGAGGCCCCGCTGTCAAAGAGCAGGTCGAGCGGAAGCGCGGCGGAAAACCCTAAGGCAAGGTTCTGCCTCAGCCCGGGGCCTCCCGGGACAACGGTGTTGGAATGCGCCTCCTGGCGGATGGAGAGCTTGCCGGTCGTCGCACTGTCCTCATACGACACCTCGGGGGGCCGCGCGGCCCGATAGCCCAGCTCGAGCCGGTACGCCTCTTCGGTGGGCGGCAGCACCCGGAGGCTTGGCGCGCTCATGTCGACCTCAACCTCGAGCGCGGTAGCCGCTGTCGCGGCCTGCGGGACGAAAGTCTCGGTCGTCAGCGGGCCGGTCGCCCAACCCCACACGACAGGACCGCCGAACGTGCCCGCGGCGATCACCGCAGCCAACAGGACCACCAGAAACCACCGGAACCCCCCGCCGACCAAAAGCGTGAGGCCGCCGACGATCAGCAGGACCGGCCAGAATCTGAACACCAACGCCCACACCGAAAGGTCGAGCACACCCATGTTGGCAAGCAGGAACATCAGGCCGATAAGCAGGATGACGAGGCCGCCGGCGAGCCGGTTGGCGCGCATCAGCGGTCACCCCGCACGGCGGCAAGCACAAGCCATGCCCCGACGGCAATCAGCAACACAGGCCAGAAACGGCCGAGGCCGAGGTGCGGAAGGAAGTTGCGCGCCAGCAGATAGACCCCAACGGCCACGAGGATCAGCCCGAAGGTCCGGGGCCCGTCGCCGCCGTGGACCTTTGTCCCGCCGGCTGCCTCGCCGAGTGTCTCGCGGACCCGCTCGGACCAGTGCCAATCGCTGTCGGAATCCTGCCCGGGGTTTGCCGGGACAATCAGCCATGCGATGATGTACGCTGCGACTCCGAACCCACCCATCAGTCCCGCGATGACCCAGGCCAGCCTGACGATCGTTGGGTCGACGCCGAAGTACTCGGCTATGCCTCCGGCAACGCCGCCGAGGATGGCGTTGTTACGCGAACGGTAAAGGCGCTTCATATTGCTTCCGAACCTGCCCTTCTGCGAGCTGGATGTTTACGGTTGGCTGCCGCCCGTGAGGGTGGCCACTCCGACCATAAGACGGTTGATGACTTCCTCAGCTTTCGCCCCGGACAGGAATTCAGCCAGGGCCGATTCGTATGCCGCCCAGACCTCGGCGGCGAACCGGCCGGCCGGCATGGCCTCCGCCTCCGCGACCACGGCCGCGAACAGATTGAGGCCGTTCGCTGCCATCACCTCGCTCTCGAAGTGCCTGCCCAGGACCGGCAGCATCCCCATCGCGCCGGCCACGTAGAGCAGCCCGTCATCATTGCTCGTCCGCAACCTGATAAGCAATTCCACCGCCTTCGTAGCGGCTTCGGCCTGGGTTTGGAGGCGCGGAAGCATGGCGGCCCAGGTGCTCATGAACGGAACGCCCCCCGGGAGCGGGCCGAGATCGGCGGCGACCGATACGGCGCGGGCGAGGACCCACTCCTGGGGCGTCACGGGCGCAAAAGAAACCTCTCCCTCCCGCCAGGCCTGAAGGGGAGCTGCGGCCCGCCGGTCGGCGCCGACTGCGTCGGCCAACGTGCCAACGCTGCCGAGCCATGCGCCGGCCGCCGCGGCATCGACCTCCGACGGTTCATCCCACGGCGGATTGTTCCCGGGAGGGGCCGGAGGCTCAAGCCGCCCGCCGGCCGCCAAGAACCATGGAAGCGTGTAGTACGCGTCGCTGAAGGGCCAGTACAGCTCACCGGCGCCGGATTCGGCGGCCGCATCCGCGGAAGCGGCGAGGACTTTGACCGACGAGGGCCAGGCGCCCCCGGCAAGCCGGGCGGTGCGTGCCAGGGCGATGGTCGAACAGAACAGGGGCAGCCCCAGCAGTTGCCCGTCCCGTGCCAGTGCCGCGGTCACCGCCGGAAGCCAGTCGTCGCCTTCTTCCAGCGGCACCCGAAACAGCAACTGCGCCCGGTCGAGGGTCGGCGCCCACTCTGCGGGGGCGATGAGGATGTCAGGCAATTGACGCTGGCTGATGCCTTCTGCAAGTGCCGTGCCGAGGTCCTCGCCAAGGGCCCTGACCTCCAGGGAGATAGAGGGCTGCTCGGCGGCAATTTGACTCAGCACGCTGCGCAGAATCCGGTCGTCGTTGCCGTCCGGGGCAAAGGAATGCCAGATCACAACATCCGGGCGCCTATCGCACCCCCCGCATCGGACAAGGAACAACGGAAGGGTCATCGACAGGATCAGGAGGACGATGAGCAGGCGGACGAGCGCCGCGCGGCGCGGACTTCGGTTCATCGACGCGCCCCTCTCGCAGGACGACGCGCCCGCATCCCGGCGGCGAAAAGGGCTACCGCGCGGCGGCTTGCCGCCTTGAGCAGTTCGGCAGCCCGCCGGTGGCTCTCGTCCAGGGACATGGCTCCATCAGCGATGGCCATGACGATGCAGTCGCCGGGCAGCCGCCACTCCGCTCCGGGCGTGATGCCACCCGCCAACACACACACCGGGATGCGGAGCCGTGCGACGGCATCAGCCACCCCGGCCACCGCCTTGCCGCGCAGCGTCTGTGTATCATAGTGGCCCTCGCCCGTGATCACCAGGTCTGCACCTTCCGCCCTTGCGGTGAAACCCGTGCTCTCAAGGGCGATCTCGATGCCCGGCCGGAACGCTGCGCCAAGGATTCCCACTGCGGCGGCCCCGACACCGCCCGCGGCGCCCGCACCGGCAAACCCCTCCAACTCCCGTCCGGTCTGTCTCAAGACGACATCGCGGAAGTGGCCGAGTCCTGCCTCAAGGGCTTTGACCTGGGCAGGGCCGGCACCCTTCTGGGGACCAAACACGGCGGCCGCCCCGTCCGGCCCGAGCAAAGGGTTGGTGACGTCAGAGGCGAGGGTGATGCGAAGCCCTCGGAGACGCGGGTCCAGGCCGTCGAGGTCGACACGCTCCACCTTGGCGAGTTGCGCTCCGCCGAACCGGGCAAGCTCCCGGCCGCCGGCCTCGTAGAAGCGCGCGCCAAGCGCCGCCAGCATTCCCATTCCCCCGTCCACGGTCGCCGAGCCGCCTACGGCCAGGATCAACGCCTGCTCTTTGTCCCCGCCGGCCGCGCCGAGCGCGTCCAGCGCGGCGGCGATCAGTTGCCCGGTGCCGTACGTATCCGTAGCCATCGGGTCGCGCTCGGCCGGACGCAGAACCCCGAGCCCTGAGGCAGCGGCCATTTCGACCACCGCCATGCGCCGTTCGGGCAAGAGGGCGAAGTCGGCTTGGCGCAGCCTACCGAGCGGGTCCCTGACCACAGCCGACCGCATCTCGGCCCCCGGGACCGCGTGAGCAAGGGCCTGAGCCGTGCCCTCGCCCCCGTCGCCGAGGGGGATCTCATCCACCCGGGCCGCCGGACAGGCCTCCGCGACGCCCGCAGAAATGGCCCGGGCTACGTCCCAGGCCATCAAACATCCCTTATATGAGTCCGGAGCTACGACTACGTGAAGCGGGGCCGAATCCGCTACCGCGGCGGCAGGTCCTCTCCGCGCCGGTCGCCGGCCTGCTCTTCGACTGCTGCGCCGGAGGTCTGGGCTTCTTCCCGCGTTTCTTCTTCCTCCCATGCGTCCTCCTCCACTGCCGGCTGCCCGTCGTCGGCCGGCGGCTCCTCCTGTTCCCGGTCGACTTCAATCAGCCGGTCCCGGAACATGCCCTCGAGGACGGGCGTCGGATCGAACACCAGGGCCTGCGCGACGCCGTCGTCTCGCTCGTAAATGACCAGCCAGCGGCGGCGTCCGCCAAAGGCCGGGTACGAGCGCACCGGTCCGGAGACTCCGAACGAGGTGAGATCCTCCCTGGCGTCGCGGAGCCCCTTGAATTGCCTGAACATCATGGCTTTATCAAAGCGGATCAGTGCTTCCCGGCTCTTGCCCATGTAGATGCTCAGCCCGCGCTTCCACAGGACGTAGCGTGTTATCCGCGTGTTGTTGATCTGCACCGCGTTCGCAGCCAGGTTCAGGATTGCGATGCCCATCCAGGCCCACTTCATACCTGCGTTGGGCATCTCCCAAAGGGCAAGGATCATAATGCCGAAGAAGGCCGCAGCGACCCATAAGAACCAGTTGGGCTTGGGCTTCTCTTCATATGTGCCGGATGACGTCGTCTCGGTCAATATGCTACCTCCTCCGACCACGGTCAGCAGTTCCCCGCAAGCCCGTTCAGTATCGCACTAACGACGCTGAGGAGCAAAGCCTAACCAGCGCGTGCGGGGCCCGACTTCGAAACCCGTAACGACCCTGCCTACAATCAGAAAGCATAACCGCATTGATGACGAAGGTGAACAAGCCCAGCGTCATCAGGTTAATCGGGATCGTCAAGAACAGCAGTATCGGGCGGAGGGTCACGTTGACCAGCCCAAGAACAAGCGCAGCTACCAGAGCCGATTCGGCCGCGGCAGGCCAGCCCCCGGCAAGAAGTAGGATACGGCAAGCAAGGCTACGGCGTTGACCACCGATCCGTATCAGGGTATAAAATATCGCCGCTCGCTGCGCGTAGTTTCACGTGGACCGACGGATATCCTCCGGGAACTGAGACCCTGTAAGCGCGGGGCCGCCTGCGGCCCGCAGGCCGGCCCCCTGATAAGCTGCTTGCTCGGTCGTCTCAGAGCCTAGCACTCCTCGTCCTGAGGGCCGGCACGAAGCGGATGCTCGTTGGTCGTGCGGGCGCTGATCGAGCACGCTTGACAGGCTGGGCATCGTAGCCGGCGCTCTGACCCGCAGGGTGCGCCGCCCAGTTGCTTTTCCTGCTCCTGGATCTCGAAACCGTGTAGGCTGACGTCGATCACGCCGTGGCTGGTGTGAGCGTCGATGCGGTACCCCGTGCCGGGGCCCTCCGGCGTACGCACCCGGATGCTTCCGTTGCTGGTATGCAGCCTGCATCCCATGTCTGCCTTTGGCTGCGGACAGCAGGTGATCGTGCCGTTGGAGGTGTCGCACTCACCCGGTCCGCGCGCATAAACGCTAATGCCGCCGTTGGCTGTCGACAGATCGACGCCCCGGGCGGTGACCGCCCTGACCGCTACCTTGCCGTTGGCCGTCTTTCCGTTGATCGTCAGGCAGTTGAGCCCCTCGACGACGACACGGCCGTTGCTGCTGTGGGCGACGACCTCGTAAGTCAGTGATTTGGGCACGTGGACCTCCACCGACACCCCGCTGTTGCCCCAGCCCATTGGCTGCTCCTCGCAGCGAAGTGCGCCGGCCCGCTCTCAAAACGGACAATCTCCGCCGCCGCTCCCGAGCGCGCTCTTCGCTCTGCGCCTGATCTTCTTGCGCAGGATAACACGCCACCCCGGGCTGGTCCCAGCCGAATATCTCCCACGCGGCCGTTGCGGCCGGAAAGGTCAAGCTTTACCGGTCCGGTGGTGGAAAACTCGCTTGTGCTCCTCGTCAAACCGGTACCTCACCGCCAAACGCGAACGGAAGGTTGCTCCAATCGATGTCAAGGTTGCCGAGGAAGTCCTCCAGGATGCGATGGCCGAACCCGAGGACGGCCGAGGCCGAAACCGGATCGTCGCTCCCTCATCACCCTGCTCGTCGTCCAGCGGTGCACCGGTCGCCTCGCCCGCGTGGCGGCGCTGCGAAGTCGCCCGTACCCGGCATCCGTCCGCCCAGCGCCCCGCAGGAGTTCCGCGGCCTCCTCGGCCGTGATCTTCTTCTCCGCGAGCATCTCCAGGATCATCCTGCGTTCCTCTTTCATACCTACTACCTCCAAACGGCCGCAGCCCGGCGTGCATTCACGACACTGACGCGTCGCCGCTGATTGTCACGAACTTGAGTCTGGCCTGGCCAAGCTCAGGTGCGGACGTTCCGGCCACGGGCTCCTTGGCGCCCATCGCGCAGCGAACGCGGCCCCGGCCGCGGCTTACGATGCGGAACGAGCCGCCGACGCTGAGGTCGCCGCTGACGGTTTCCAGATCGCACTCGATGTCGTGGTCCGGGGCTATATGCGCGCGAACGTCTCCTCTTGCGCTCCGGAGACGGTAATCCCCGCCGGGCTGGGGTGAAAGGTAGATGGTGATGTCGCCGGACAGGCTGGTAAGGGCAAGGCTCCTGGCCCTGGATTCGCGCAGGGTGATATCGCCGTTGACGGTTTCGGCATCGACCTCGCCGCGCGAAACGCCGATAACGACGTCCCCTGCTGTGGTATTGACGCTGAGGTCTCCCTCGTGCTCTTCAACAGTTATGTCGCC
The DNA here is from genome assembly GCA_040766985.1 of Bacillota bacterium. Taxonomy (GTDB): domain Bacteria; phylum Bacillota; class Sulfobacillia; order JAUYEG01; family JAUYEG01; genus JAXGPL01. The sequence continues at coordinate 34,751 of JAXGPL010000020.1, read as the reverse complement.
GCCTCTGGCGTTCACGGCGACCGCCATCCCGCGGGGCACCATGACAGTCAAATCGCTCTTCATGCGCTGCAGGTTGAACAGCCCTATCCCCGAGGGCACCGGCGGCCGCGCCTCGACCAAAATCTCCCCGTCGCGCCTCTGCACCTCGAGCGGCATGCTCTCCGCCCGGTCCTGCGCCATCTCCTTGTCAATGCCCCAGCCAGTCTTCGCGCCCCTGACCTCGACCCGTCGCTCGTCCCAGCCGCGGATCAGGACGTCACCGGCTGCATTGCGCACGGAAACCCTGTCTTCGGCGCCGACCTCTTCCTGAAGCACAACCTCTGCGACGTGCTTAGTCCTGTCGCGCGCGATGCCCATCCCGGTAAGGTTGGCAAGCCACGAAAAATCCCCGGTAAGTCCGCCGCCCTCGCTGAAGACGCGGCGCAGTTCGGTCTCGACCTGGCGGGCTGCCTTGCGGGCTTCGGTGACGCTCAGCTTGAATGCATCCTTGATCTCGCCCTTGGCCTCGCGGATGGCCTCTTTCATGTCTCGCCTTGCGATCTTTTGAGCTTCATGGGAGATTCGCCGCGCCTCACGGTTAAGCCGCCGCAACTCGCGCGAGAGGTCGTTGCCGGAGCGTTTGCCTGCCGTGTGGCCCGGCGCACGCAGAACCACCCGGTGTGGCCGCGATGCGCCCGATCCGCGTCGCGGTCCGCGTGCCGGCTCCGGCTCCCCGGCCCGTGCCTCTCCCGCCGCCGATACCTCAATCGCATCCAACAGCTTGGCGGCGCCCTCCGGGGTGATGTCGCCAGCTGCGACAAGTTCGAGGATCTTGCGCAACTCTTCCTCGCGGTTGATACGTTGATCCGCCATCGCGAACCCTCCGGGCCCCGCTACGGCTGCCGCAGGCGAGCGGCGGCTTCCTGGGCGGTGATCTCACCCTTGGACAGGGCTGCGAGGATCTCGCGGCGGCGCTCCGCGCTCACGGCGGCGGCAGGAACTCCAGGTGGGGAGCCAGAGCCGGCGCCGGCCGTGTCGGGAGCCTCAACAAAGTCGGCGTCCCTTCCCGCGTCATCAATGACTTCTGCGTCGACAGCATACCCCAGCGCGTTGATCGCGGCATCCAGCCGCCCACGTACTGTGGGGTACGAGATGCCGAGGGCTCTTTCGACTTCCTTGATGTTGCCGCGGGACCTGATGAAGATCTCGATGAAGTCCTGCATCTCCTCTGACAACTGGCAGAACTTGCAGGTCGCGAAGTGGCCGCTGATCGTGGTATCACAGGCAGGACAATGCAGGCTGGTTACTTCCATCGTCTCGTTACACACCGGGCACCGCCCGGGCAGCCGGTTGGGCATCTGGAGCACCTCCAAGCGTCTATACTCGCAAGTATAATCGTTTAAGCTGTACATCAAGATTATAGAGTGTCAGGATTAATATCGTCAATCCCTGAAGTTCAATTCCAGAGTCCGTTTGACCGCCTGCCGGGACTGCCTCCGCCCCTGTCGGACCGCTCCGGCAGCGGTGAGCGAGATGGGGCGAGGACCATGCCCGCCACCCTGAAGGGTCCGCGAGCGTTGGAACCGGATTAAGGCGGTTGTCAAAAGTATAAAGCCCGCACGTTGAAATCTTCAACAATGCGGGCCCGAAACCGGTTCTGTCTCTGTTTGGTTGCCACTAGTCTGTTTGGTTGCCGCTAGAAGGACAACCGCTCCTGCCTGCCGTCACCGGCTCTCCGGTAGCCGACGCCACGTTCGTCGGCGTCGACCCCTTCGCGCTGCAACAGCCTGACCTTGGCCGGGATGCCGGGGCCAAAGCCGCCGATCCGGCCGCCTGCCGCAATGACGCGGTGGCAAGGCACGATCGGAGCGAGCGGGTTGTTGCCCATCACCTGTCCGACCGCACGAGCCCCGCCCTTGCTCCCCGCCCGCCGGGCAACCTGGCCATAGCTCAGCACGCTGCCGGCCGGAATGGACTGCACCACCTTGAACACCCGGCTGACAAACTGGCTCCTTACGCGGGAGTCGATCTCAAGGTCACGAAGCGAGTTGTAGTCGCCGGCGCCGTAGGCTTGCAGTCCTGCCCGCGCCGCAGCGAGGTGGGGTATCAGCCCTTGCGTCGGGCACATGAAAACCGGAGGCGCGTATTCCCCGTTGGCGGTCTGTGGGCGGAGAATGGAAAGCAGCGACCTCTGGGCCTCGTCCACGGTGTCGTGTCGCCACGTGCAGGCCACCACGCCGTATGCGCTGGCGGCTACTGCGGCGTAGCCTTCCAGCGTGCCTACAACAGTTGCCCACAGCGGCTTAGTCGTCCGCCTCCCGGTCGCGCGGCTTCCTCCGTCCCTAGCGGGGATCTTCGGTTTGGGCTGCCCGGACACCGTCACCAGAACCACCTCCGTCTTCCTGATCGCTCACCTGGGCCTTCTCACCGCCGTGAAACCGCTCATACACCGCCTCCGCGACCCGCCTGGGCAACCCCGGCATGGCCACCAGGTCCGCCAAGGCGGCTTCGGCAATTGCCCGGCCGGACCCGAAGTGCTTCAGCAGGGCCGTCCGCCGCGCCTTCCCGATGCCCGGGACGTCGTCCAGGGCCGAACGAAGGGTGCGACGCTGCCGGAGCTTGCGGTGATAAGCCACGGCGAAGCGGTGTGCTTCGTCACGCAGGCGCATTACTGTGAAGAGGGCGCCTGATCCTTCCGGCAGCACGACCGGCGGCTCGGAGCCCGGCGGAAACAGGATTTCGTGCTCCTTGGCCAGGCCAAAAACGGGAAGGTCGGGAAGGCCTTCCGCCTCCAGGACCTCAGCCGCAACCCTGACCTGTCCCTTTCCCCCGTCGATCACTATCAGGTCCGGCAGGACGTTGAACGACTCGTTCGAATCGGCTTCCGCTCCGCCGCGCCGCCGCAACCTCCGCTGCATAGCCTCCGCCAACATCGCGTAGTCGTCTGGGCCCGGCGTCCGCAGCCTGAACCGCCGGTAGTCCGACTTCTTCGGCTGGCCGCCTTCAAACACCACCATTGAGGCCACAGCATCGGTGCCGGAGATGTTGGAGACGTCGAAACACTCGATCCGGTGCGGGTAATCGTCTAGCCCCAGCGCCTGCTGAAGGTCGACCAGATCTCGCTTGATCTGGTCATCATCGATCTCGCGGTGGTGGCGCCGCTCGCGCAGGGCCAGCCTGGCATTGCTCTCCGCCGTGGCGACCAACCGGCGGGGTTCACCGCGCTGCGGCACGCGGACACGAACCCGGAAGCCTCGAAGCTGCGAAAGCCAGCCCTCCATGGTCTCAGGGTCTTCGATTGCGGTCGAGAGCAGGATCTGCCGTGGGATATCTGCGGCCCGGGGGTAATACTGGCTGAGGAAGGCCTCCATCGCCTCGCCCGCTTCAGCATCCGTGGCGCCGCGCAGGAAGTAGGTTTCCCTACCGGTCAGCCGGCCGTGGCGGAAGGAAAACACCTGGGCGCACGCCTGGACCGGATCAGAGGCGATTGCGACCACGTCGCAGTCGATGGTCGATGCTACCGGTGAACGTTGGCCCTCGATCACGGCCCGCAATGACGCGAGTTGGTCACGAATTGCGGCCGCCTGCTCAAACTCCAGTCTGGCCGCCGCCTCGCCCATCCGCCGTTCGAGCAACCGCACCACCTCGTCGGCGCGGCCGGACATGAACAAAAGCAGCCCGCGGATGGTCTCCCGGTATTCGTTCTGTGAAACCTTTCCGACACACGGCGCCGGGCAACGACCGATGAAGTGGTTGAGGCATGCCCTTTGCCTGGATTCGACCTTGGCGCACGAACGGTACGGAAACACCTTGCGCAGGGTCCGGAGCGTATCCCGCAGGGCGCGGCTCGCGGTAAACGGCCCGAAGTACCGCGCTCCGTCCGCGGCGAGGTTACGAACGAGGGTCACGCTCGGGAACTCCTCTTCCACCCCGACCCGAACGTAGGGATACTGTTTGTCGTCCCTGAGCCTGATGTTGTACCGGGGCCGGTTTCGCTTGATCAGGTCGGATTCGGAGGTCAACGCCTCGATGGGTGTCCGGGTGACGATATACTCAAGGTCGGCGACCTGCTCGACCATACTCTCCTTGCGCGCGTCCAACTGGCGGCCCGGCTGGAAGTACGACCTGACCCGATTGCGCAGCGATTTGGCCTTGCCGACGTAGAGGACTTCGCCGTCGGATGCCCGGAAAAGGTACACCCCGGGCTGGTCCGGCAGCATCTCCAGCTTGTGAAGCAGGCCCGCCGGGTACTCCTTCTGCTGCTCAGGCGGTACCGCCATTGGCGCCATCTCCCGCCGGTCTGAGGTGGTGAACCGGGTCACCCCTGCCAGGGCCGTCGCCGCCGGCGTTCGCGGAGCCCCGCGCTTCAGCTGCGGCCCCTGCCGCAGCCCGTGCCGTCTCTGCCGGTCCACCGAGCAAAGGCGCAAGGAACCGCCCGGTATGCGACTGCGGGACCCGGGCGACGTCCTCCGGTGTCCCGCTTGCCACGATCCTGCCGCCCCTCTCGCCCCCCTCGGGTCCGAGGTCGACAATCCAGTCGGCGCTCTTGATCACCTCGAGGTTGTGCTCGATGACGAGGACCGTGTCTCCGGCTTCGACGAGACGCTGCAGGACGTCAAGCAGTCTGTGGATATCCGCCAGGTGCAGACCCGTGGTCGGCTCGTCCAGGATGTAGAGGGTGCGGCCGTTTGTGCGGCGGGACAATTCCGCGGCGAGCTTGACGCGCTGTGCCTCGCCTCCGGACAGCTGTGTGGCCGGCTGCCCAAGCCTGATGTATCCCAGCCCGACGTCGTGCATCGTCTGCAGCTTGCGTTTGATCCGCGGGACGTTGCGGAAGAAGTCAAGGGCTTCGTCGACCGTCATGTCCAGGATGTCCGCGATGTTGTGCCCTTTGTAATGCACCTCGAGGGTCTCCCGGTTGTAGCGCTTGCCGCCGCACACCTCGCACGGCACGTAGACGTCGGGCAGAAAGTGCATTTCGATCTTGATGATCCCGTCGCCCTTGCACGCTTCGCACCTACCGCCGCGGACATTGAAGCTGAATCGCCCCGGCTTATACCCCCGCATCCTCGCCTCCGGCGTGCGGGCCATCAGTTCGCGGATGTACGTGAACAAGCCGGTGTACGTGGCAGGGTTGGACCTTGGCGTCCGCCCGATCGGCGACTGGTCGACGTTAATGACCTTGTCGAGGAATTCGATCCTCGACGGCGCCGTGCTCGCCCGGCTTGAGCGGGCTCCGGCAACTCAGCCGCCAGCCGCCGGTAGAGGATATCATTGACAAGGGTGGACTTGCCCGATCCGGAAACCCCTGTCACACACACGAACACGTTCAGCGGAAACTCCGCGTCGACCCTCTTGAGATTGTGCTCGGCGGCCCCGCGCACGGTCAGACGGCGGTGGTTGGGGTCGCGCCGTTGCCGCGGGACGGGGATACAGCGGGCACCTGAGAGGTATTGTCCCGTCATCGATTCGGGGCAGGCCATGACGTCCTCGACCGTTCCCGCGACGACAATCCGTCCCCCGTGCTCGCCTGCACCGGGGCCGACATCAATGATGTGATCGGCTTCGCGGACGGTTTCCTCGTCGTGCTCGACCACGATCACGGTGTTGCCCAGGTCGCGCAGACGCTTAAGCGTGCGCAGAAGGCGCTGGTTGTCCCTCTGGTGGAGCCCGATGCTCGGCTCGTCGAGGATATAGACCACTCCGACGAGGCTGGACCCGACCTGCGTCGCCAGCCTGATGCGCTGCGCCTCGCCGCCGGCGAGCGTGCCCGTCGCCCGGTCGAGGGTCAGATAGTCGAGGCCGACGTTCTCCATGAACCCCAACCGCTCGCTGATCTCCTTGAGCACCTGCCGTGCAATGGTCCGCTCACGCTCCGTCAACTCGAGGCCCCTGAAGAAGGAGAGCGCGTCGGTCACGGACAAGGCGGTGACCTCGGCGATCGACTTACCGCCGATCTTGACCGCCAGGGCCTCGGGTTTGAGCCGGGCTCCCTTGCACGCTGGGCACGGGCGCGAGGACATATACTCCTCGATCTCCATGCGCGCGGACTCGGAGTGCGCCTCGCGATGCCGCCGCGCGAGATTAGCGATGATACCCCCAAACCTCGTCTCGTGGACCCGGACGCGGCCCCAGGGGTTCTCGTACCTAAAGCGGATTTTGCTGTCCTTGATGCCATAGAGAAGCGCATCGACATGCTCCGGGGCGAGGTCTGAGATGGGCGTATCGATCTTGAAACCGAGGTGTGCCGCCACCGCCTCAAGCAACTGCGGATAGTACGTGCTGTAGCCCTTGCTCCACGGGGCAACCGCCCCGTCTTCGAGCGACTTGCGCGAATCCGGGATCACGAGGTCGGGGTCGATCTCCATGTTGCTGCCGAGGCCCGTGCATACCGGACACGCGCCAAAGGGACTGTTGAACGAGAACATCCGCGGCGTCAGCTCTTCCAGGGAGATGCCGCAGTCGGGACAGGCGTAGTTCTGTGAAAAGATGGTTTCCTCGCCGGAGTCGGCCTCCTGGACCAGCACAAGCCCGCCGCTCAGGCCGACCACGGTCTCAAGGGAATCCGCGAGGCGCTGCTCGATGCCTGGACGGATAACGATGCGGTCGACGACGGCTTCGATGGTATGCTTCTTGTTCTTGTCGAGCTTGGGCGCCTCCGCCAGCTCGCATACTTCTCCGTCGACACGCACACGCACGTAGCCGCCACGGCGAAGCTCCTCGTACACGCGCTCATGCTCTCCCTTGCGCCCGCGCACGAGCGGGGCGAGGACGATCAGGCGGGAGTCTTCCGGTTTGGCCATGAGTTGGTCGACCATCTGCTGTACCGTCTGCTGGGTGATCGGCCTCCCGCACCGCGGGCAGTGGGGGCGGCCGATCCTCGCAAAGAGCAGGCGCAGGTAATCGTAGATCTCCGTCACAGTGCCGACGGTGGACCGGGGGTTGCGGCTGGTCGCCTTCTGGTCGATGGAGATGGCGGGCGAAAGCCCCTCGATGTAATCCACGTCCGGCTTGTCCATCTGCCCGAGGAACTGCCGGGCGTAGGCCGAAAGCGACTCGACATAGCGGCGCTGTCCCTCGGCGAAGATGGTGTCGAAAGCAAGGGAGGACTTGCCCGAACCGGACAGCCCTGTAATGACCACCAGCTTGTTGCGGGGGATCTCTACGTCGATGTTCTTGAGGTTGTGTTCCCTTGCGCCTTTGACCAGTATCCTATCGTGCAGCATGGCGTGGCGGCGCACAGTTGTGCGGTGCGCCCCTGGTTGATCCCCCTCAGGTCGTCGTATGCCCGGAGAACGTCCCCGCTGTACACGCCGCGCGGGTTGCGCCTCCGGGTCTAGTGCCTGCGGCGGCCGCCGCCGAGCCGCGGTACACCGGTCCTCCTGCCGCGCGTGCGTGACCGCTGCACGCCTGCGTCGCTGCCGCTGCGCTTGACCACCTGCCGCTTCTCCCCGGACATCTCCTCCAGCTCATAGAGCATGTCCCGCAGGTCTGCAGCGTACTCGAACTCAAGCCGCTTGGCCGCCTCCTGCATCTCGCGGCGGACCTTCTCGATGACGGCAGGGATATCACGCCTGGAAAGCTCTTTGAGATCCTTCGGCAGAAGCCCGATCGCCCTGTCGGAGGCCACGTGGGTGTGCTCGATGACGTCGCGGACGGCCTTTTGCACGGTCTCCGGGGTTATCCCGTGCATCCGGTTGAACTCCATCTGAAGACTACGGCGCCTCTCGGTCTCGGCAATTGCGCGGCGCATGGAGTCGGTGACCTGGTCGGCGTACATGACCACCTTGCCATGCAAATTGCGCGCCGCACGGCCGATGGTCTGGACCAATGAGGTCTCCGAACGCAAATACCCTTCCTTGTCCGCGTCGAGGATCGCCACCAGCGACACCTCGGGCAGGTCCAGGCCCTCACGCAGGAGGTTGATGCCCACCAGCACGTCGAAAACGCCGAGCCGCAGGTCGCGGAGGATCTCCATCCGCTCCAAGGTCTTGATCTCGGAATGCAGGTACCGGCATTTGATGCCCGCGTCTCGGATGTAGTCGGCAAGGTCCTCGGCCATCTTCTTGGTCAGCGTCGTGACAAGGACGCGCTCGTCCGCCGCGAGACGCAGGTTGATCTCGGCCAACAAGTCGTCGATCTGGCCCTTCGTCGGGCGGACCTCGACCGCCGGGTCGATCAGCCCCGTGGGCCTGACGATCTGCTCGACGATGCGTCTGCTCCGCGACATCTCGTAGGGGCCCGGTGTTGCCGAGACGTACACCACCTGATTGACCCGCGCCTCGAACTCGGCGAAGGTCAGCGGCCGGTTGTCGAACGCCGAGGGGAGACGGAAACCGTACTCCACCAGCGCCTCCTTGCGGGAGCGGTCGCCCCCGTACATGGCGTGAAGCTGCGGAATCGTCACGTGCGACTCGTCAATGACAATCAGATAGTCTTTTGGAAAGAAGTCGAGCAACGTGTATGGCGGCTGGCCCGGCTTGCGCCCGGTGAGGTGACGGGAGTAGTTCTCGATGCCGAAGCATGTCCCAACCTCGCGCAACATCTCAATGTCGTACCTGGTCCGCTGCTCAAGCCGCTGGGCTTCGAGAAGCTTATCGAGACGCCGGAACTCCGCCAGCCGCTCCTCCAACTCGGCCTCGATCGTCACTAGCGCCTTCTCCAGCCGGCCCGGGTCGGTTACGTAGTGGCTCGCCGGATAAATGGCGGCGTGCTTGGTCTCGGCAAGGACCTCGCCGGTCAGCACATCGATCTCCGAAATGCGGTCGATCTGGTCACCGAAGAACTCCACGCGGACAGCCCGCTCCGATGCGCCTGCCGGCATGACCTCAAGCACATCGCCGCGCACCCGAAAGGTGCCCCTTACCAGAGTCATGTCGTTGCGCTGGTACTGGATGTCGACAAGGCGGCGCAGAACCTCATCACGGTCGCGCTGCTGGCCGACGCGAAGCGAAACGACGAGGGTGCTGTAGATCTCCGGCGAGCCGAGGCCGAAAATGCAGCTGACGCTGGCAACGATGAGGGTGTCGCGTCGCTCGAAGAGGCTCATGGTCGCGCTGTGGCGCATCTTGTCGATCTCTTCGTTGACCAGGGCGTCCTTCTCAATGTAAGTATCGGTCTGGGCGATGTACGCCTCAGGCTGATAGTAATCATAGTAGCTGACGAAGTACTCGACAGAGTTGCGCGGGAGAAACTCCTGGAACTCGCCGCAGAGCTGTGCGGCCAGGGTCTTGTTGGGAGCGATCACGAGCGTCGGGCGCTGGATTTGCTCGACAAGGTTGGCGATGGTGAACGTCTTGCCGGAACCCGTGACGCCGAGCAAAACCTGCTCGCGCACACCATCATGGATGCCCGCGGCAAGCTCCTCAATGGCCTTGGGTTGGTCCCCTCGCGGGACGAACTGGCTGACCAGCTCGAACCTACCGCCCTCAGGGGCAGAGACATAAACGCCCAGCTTCAATCACTCCTATCAGCTAAGCGCATTATAGCATACGAACATATGTACGGGAAGAAGACAAACCCAGGAGGCGGAAAGTCCCGGCCCGGAAACGGCTAGCCCTGCCTCCGTCTATCGCGCAGTCTTGCCAGAAGGGTGGCAAGGTAGCCCCGGTTGTGAACTTCCATCTGCGGGACGGCGTCGGCCGGCGGCACCGGGATCACACCCAGTACCGGCGGCTGGCCCTGTCCGAGCGGTTTGATGCGCGCATAGACAACGCACTCGCGGCCGTCCCTGCGGTAGACGATCTTGGCTTGGCGCTCCTCGGCGCCCCACACGAAGGCGGCTCCCGGCCCAAGTATGTCGGCCACGGGAAGGCTGTCGACAGACAGGATAACGTCGCCGGTGCGCAAGCCGGCCTTTGCTGCCCCGCTCCGGGGCAAAACGTCGAATACAGTCAGCCCGTCGCTCGCGGCCACAATCGCGGCCTCGGCCCTGAATTCGCCGCGGGCGCCGAGTTTGACGACGTACTCGTGGCCTACGGGACCCCAGATTGCGGGAAGCCAGACCAGGCGCGGCTCACGTGACGCCAGCACTGCCAGGGCCAGCAGAATGACACTGTAGCCCAGGAGCATGATCGAACTCCGGCGGGCTTTGTGCGCGGGCCTGAAGCGGGCGGCCAGATCGCTGTACCCAAGCACCGCGGCTACCGGAAACAGGGTGAACACCGCGTTCTCCTGGGCTGCGATCTCCGCCGGCGGCACAATCAACGGCCACCAGGAGGGCATCTCGATCAGGCCCTCGCGGCCGGCGTCGGGGCCGAGCGAGACGACAAACAGGAGCAACAACGGCAGCGGCCAGAAGCCCTGCATCAGGAAACCGGTGCGTACTGTCTCGGTGCTGGCGTTGCGGACGGTCACGGGCGTCGTGCACCCGGAGCCGCGGAAGTAGATCAGGACGCTTTCGGCCAGGTGCAGTACCGCGACAAGCGCCATGATCGACGGCACGTATACCTTCGGCCAGCCGAATAAGAGGTAGCTGAACGAGATCAGGCCGCTGGCGTAAGAGAAGCACATCAGCCGCGGGTTGACGGCCATCAGCAGAAGGGCCAGGGGCAACAGATACGTGACGCCGGCGCCGCTGAGGCTCGCTCCGAGGGCGGCCATCAGCATACTCGTGAGGATACCGCCGCCCAGGCCGAACAAGAGCGCGATGACAACCTGGTGCAGGGCATCGTTCTTGGCTACCCCGTACAGCCGGCGCTCGCTCTCCGCGACGCGGCGGTACTGCAGCGCGACCAGACCGACCAGGACCCAGAACAGCGGGAAATCCCACGGCCTGAGGAGTAGCCCAGGCAGGCCGCGGAGGATCGTCCCCAATAGCATGTAGATCTGTTGCAAGCTATTCGATACGCTCCTTAGCCAGCTCAATGGCTTTCCTTAGCTGGAGGTTGGCGGGGTCGTCGGGGTTGTCCAGTTCGACGCGCAGCCGGCCTTGCGGCTCCAGGTTTTCGATCGCGACATCCGGCTCGATCCCACCGGTGCCGTCTTCGCGGCGGTTGATGTCCCGGCCGCTGGGGGTGAGATATCGGGCGGTGGTCAGCTTCAGGCCGCTCCCGTCGGACAGCTGGTAAAGATGCTGCACCGTCGCTTTGCCAAACGACTCTGTGCCGACGAGGATACCGGCTTCACGGTCCTGGATCGCCCCCGCAGTGATTTCCGCCGCGCTGGCCGAGGCCCCGTTGATCAGCGCGACCAGCGGCATGCCCAGGCCGGGCTCGTCCGCCATGCGCTCTTCTTTGCGGCCGTCCCGGTACACCGTCGAAACCACTACTCCCGGGGCCACGAAGATGTCCGACACGTCGATCGACTCATCCAGCAACCCTCCCGGGTTGTCGCGGAGGTCGAGGATCAGCGCCTTCATCCCCTGCGTCCGCAGATTCTCGACAGCGGACTGGCACAGTTCCGCGGTGTCCTCACGAAATGCGGTCAACTGGACGTATCCGATGCCTGGCTCGAGCATCTTCCACTCGACCGTGCTCAACTGGATGACCTCGCGGACAATCGAGACGTCGAACGGCGTCTGGCCCCCACGCCGGATCGTCAGGACGACAGGAGTCCCGGGCGTGCCCCTGATGACGGAGGACGCCTGGTTGGTTGTCCACCCCACGATGCTCCGGCCGTCGACGGCCATGATCTGGTCGTTGGGCAGAATGCCCGCCCGGTACGCCGGCGTGTTCTTGATCGGGGCCACCACTGTAACATAGCCGTCCTGCGCGATGATCTCGATCCCAACGCCTGTGTAGGTGCCTGAGATGCTCGACGACAGGAACCGCTGGTATTCATCCGGGCCCATGTAAAGCGAATACGGATCCTCAAGGGCGCTGACAAGGCCGGCGGTCGCACCCCGCATCAGAGCGTCAGCGTCGCTGGCCTTGGCCTCGTCGACAAACTGGTACTGGATATGCCCAAGGACCTCCATAAAGGCGCGATAGGCGTCCGATCCCTCGGGAAGGACCCCGCGGGTATAGAGGAAAGGCACTCGGCCCGTGGCGATCATGTAGGTACCAAGATTGGAGACCAGGAGCAGGAGGATAACGGTTATCAGTAAGGCCTTGCGCTTCATCGCTCACCCACCTATGACCGACTAGGCTCGACGGCCTCCGGGCGGCCGCCGTCAATAAGCACTATGCACATGATTGTACTGCAGGACCACTGCCTAGGTTCCCCGTTCCCGGCTGCGAAACCTTGGCCCGGGTATCCGCAGGAAAGAGGAGCGGCCGGCGTGACGCCGGCCGCGGTGGTTTCCGGGATCAGCCCTACCTCGGCAGCCAGTCCATCGGGTTGACCGGAGTGCCGTCGTCGCGGACCTCAAAGTGCAGGTGGGGACCAGTGCTCCAGCCCGTGCTGCCGACCAGCCCGATCAACTCGCCGCGGGCCACGGTCTGCCCGACCTTGACGCTGATCTTCGAGAGGTGGCCGTATAGCGTCCAGATTCCGCCGCCGTGGTCGATCATGATGGCGTTACCGTATGCGCCCAGCCAACCGGCAGTGCGAACGATCCCCCACTCCGCGGCGACGATCTTGGTCCCTGTCGATGCTGCGAGGTCTATGCCTGTGTGCATGCGATAGGTTTTCAGGATCGGGTGATAGCGCATCCCAAACGGAGAGGTGATGCGCCGGCTCGTCACCGGCCAGAGCAGCTTGCCGGTCGGGCGGGTGCCCCATGGATCCATCTTGCGGATCTGCTGTTCGAGTTGGCGGGAGGTTTCCTCAAGCTCATCCAACGCCTGCTCGTATAGCTTGCGATCCTTCTGGACCTGGGACAGGTACCGCTCCTTGACCGACTGCTGGTACTCGATCGACGCCTTGCGGGCCGTTGCCTGGGCCTGCAGGCTCAGTGCGCGGTGCTTCTTGGCCTCAAGGTCCGCCTTGCGGGCCGCCACCTCGGCGCGCTCCTGCTTGACCTCATGGAATATCTCGTTATCTTTGGCGATGATCTGCTTGAGCAACTCGTAGCGGTTGATGAAATCGGCGAAGCTGGTCGACCCCAGCAGCACCTCGATGTAAGCCACCGTACCGCCCTCGTAGATTGCACGGACTCGCCGCGACAGGTAGTCCTGACGCAGGGCGAGATGCTCTTCGGCGGCGGCCAGATCGTCGGTAGCCACCACGATCTCGTTTTCAAGGTAGCCGATGTCGTTCTCAAGGGCGCGGAGTTGCGATTGCGTCTTGTTGAGCTGATTTTCGATCGCGTTCAGGTCCGTCAGAACCTTGCGCTCGGTGGACTTGGAGGAATTGAGCTTGCTGAGCATGTCCTCCATCTGGCGCTGGAGGTCCTGCAGTTCGCGCTGGAGGTCTTCAAGCTCGCCCGCGTGAGCGGGAACCAGGAGGTCCGAAGGCCCCATACCACCAAGCAGGGCTGCGACGAGAATCCCCATCACCAATCTTGTCAGCAGGTTTCGCTTGTTGCGCATGGGCCTCACCTCAGGATTTGATTGCTACTCCCGCAACCAGCGCCGCAGGGCCAGCAGCGCCCCGACCGATCCGATCACGACACCGGAAACCAGGAGCAAAGGGACCATCCAACTCAGAACACTCAGGGCTGGGAGCACCGGAACGAATGCCAGGCTGCGCCCGACCAGCCGTACGACCCACGAGTACCCAACCGAGATCGCCAGGCTGGCGCCGATGGCGCCCCAGCAGGCCAGGGCCATTGCCTCGAACACGAACGGCCACCGAATCACCCCGTCCGTCGCGCCGACCAACCGCATAATCAGCACTTCATCCCGGCGGGCAAAGACGCTGAGCCGCACCGAATTCTGGATCAGGAACAGCGACGCCAGCCCGAGAAGACCTGCCAAACCGAGAACACCGACCCGGACTGCGCGGGTCATCGACACCAACCGCGCGACGAATTCCTTGCCATAACTAACGTCGTCAACATGCGGGTTTCCCTTCACCGCTTCGACAACTGCCGTCACGCTTTCCGCCGAAGTGACCTGAACCTCGACCGCGTCCCGGAGCGGGTTGAACTCCTCGATCCCCTCCAGGAGCGCGGCGTTGTCTCCAAACTCAGCGCGAAGGCGCTCCAGAGCCTGATCCTGGCTCACGAAGGTGACGGCGCCGACCCCGTCGACCTTCTCGAGATCGGCCATCAGCGCGTCGCGGTCGGTGAGGGCAACGCCGTCCTTGAGGTACACGGACACCTGGACCTGCCGCTCGGCGTAGGCGATGAGGAAGTTCAGATTGGCGGCCCCGAGCAGGAAGATGGCAAGCACGAAGAAGGCGATCGCCGCGGTGAACACCGTCGCAAGGCTCAAAAACGGGTTACGCCTGATGCCTGTCCCTGCTTCGCGCAGGCAATAACGAAGCAGCCTCATTGGTCGCCCATCCCGTCATGCAACGGATTGAAGCCCCGCGGCCCCCAATAAGTGCCGAGGGCGTCGTCGCGCACGAGGAAACCCTTCTCCACGCGCACGACGCGCGTTCGAAAGGTATCGACAATTGAATGCGCGTGGGTCGCGACGACCACGGTTGTTCCGAGAAGGCTGATATCGTGAAGCGCCTGCATCAGGGTGCTGCCGGTTTCCGGGTCGAGGTTGCCGGTCGGCTCATCGGCGAGCAGGATCCTGGGGCTGTTAACCATGGCCCGCGCGAGACAGGTCCGCTGCTGCTCGCCGCCTGAAAGCTCGTTGGGGTAGGCCTTCGCCCGCGCGCGCAGGTCCACCAGGTCGAGGACTGCCGTAACCCGGCGCCGCGTGTCGGAAGGACGCGCCCCGGTAACTTCCAGGGCGAAGGCGACGTTCTCAAAGACCGTCTTGCGCGGCAGCAACTTGAAATCCTGAAAGACGACGCCGATGTTCCGCCGAAGATAAGGGATCTGGGTGTGGTGGAGCGCTGCTACATTACGCCCGTCGACGAACACGTCGCCGGCGGTGGGCGTTTCGGCTCGGTAGACCATCCGTAGCAGCGTTGACTTGCCCGCTCCGCTTGGCCCAACGATAAACACGAATTCGCCCTTACCGATCGACAGGCTGACATCGGATAGGGCGCGGACACTGCCCTGGTATTGCTTGCTCACGTTACGGAATTCGATCAAGTCGACACCGCCGGAGATGGAGGATTGCTCTCAAAAGCGTCTGAGCTTGGATAATGCGGGAACCCCTGGCAAGCACGTGACTTTCGACAGCTAGGGACATATTCCTGCCCGGATCGGGTGATTTCGGCAGGAAAGCGGATGGAACTACTTAGCAGACGAGCACCTGCGGCGATGGGGGGTGCGGCAGCTTCACATGGAAAACGGACGGCTGGCAGCCGTCCGTATGGCCCGAGCAGTAACTTGGGAGCGCTGTGGCGCTATCGAGTCTTGATCCCTACCGCCTGTCGCAACGCACTGAGGATGTGTTCGTGGGTCAGACAGCACTGCCGCATGAGTTCTTCGGGCTCGCCGGACTCGCCGAAGCGGTCTTGTAGCCCAATCCGCACGACGGGCACCGGCCAGACGGCCCCCACGACCTCCGCCACAGCGGCGCCGAGGCCGCCGATGACCGAATGCTCCTCAGCAGTGACAATTGCCCCGCTCCTCCGCGCAGCTTCGAGGACGGCCTCCGCGTCGATCGGCTTGAGGCTATAGGCATCGATCACGCCCACGCTCAAGCCCTCATCCGCAGCCCGGTCGGCCGCCCTCAAGGCTTCAGCGACCATTACTCCGCAGGCGATGATCGTCGCGTCACGCCCCTCCGCAAGCACCTCGCTGCCGCCGGCGCGGAACGCGCGGCCCTCAAACCCGCCCGGCCCGTAGATCGTCGGCACCCCTGCCCTGCCCGTGCGCAGGTAGACTGGGCCATCCATGGCCAGGGTCTGCCGGACCAGAGCGCGCGTCGCAACCCCGTCCGCGGGCACCAGCACCGTCATGTTGGGGAGGGTCCGCATCACCGAAATGTCCTCGATTGCCTGGTGGGAGGACCCGTCTGCGCCGACGGTTATACCCGCGTGGCTGCCGACCAGGCAAACCGGCAACCGGGGGTAAGCGATGCTTTGCCGCACTTGCTCGAAGGCGCGCCCGGTCACGAAGATCGCAAACGAACTGGCATAGGGCAGTTTTCCGGCGGCCGCCAGTCCCGCCGCCATGCCGACCATGTTCTGCTCGGCAATCCCGGCGTTGAAGAACCGGTCCGGAAACTCCTTAGCGAACCCCCCTGACTTGGTCGAGCCGGAGAGATCGGCGTCGAGGGCAACAACCCGGGGCTCTTCCCGGCCGATGGCCACCAACTCCAGACCGTAAGCGTCGCGCGTCGCCTGCTTCGGAAGTCCCTTAAGGTCGATCCTGGTCACTGGACATCGCCCCCTGCCCTGCCATCCGCGCTCGGGCCCCCAAGCTCGGCGATTGCCTTTGCGAGCTGCTCCTGCGACGGGGCCTTGCCGTGCCATTCGGCGCGGCCCTCCATGAAAGAAACACCCTTGCCCTTGGTCGTATGGCAGATCAGCAAGGTCGGCGCGCCCCGAACGTCCCGGGTTGTCTCGAACGTCCTTGACAGCTCGGCGATGTCGTGACCATCGACCTCGAAGACCTTCCACCCGAATGCCTCCCACCGGTCACGAAGCGGCTCGACGGACATGACGTCCTCGACACGCCCGTCGATCTGGAGCCCGTTGTGGTCGATGATCGCGGTGAGGTTATCCAGCCGGTACTGCCTTCCGGCATTGGCAGCCTCCCAGACCTGGCCCTCCTGGGTTTCACCGTCCCCGAGAAGGCAGTATACGCGCCATTTGGCTCGGTCGAGTTTGGCAGCCGCGGCCATGCCCACGGCCATCGACAGCCCTTGCCCAAGCGACCCCGTGGAAACCTCCACCCCAGGGGTCGCCCGCATGTGAGGATGGCCCTGCAGAGGCGAGCCCAGCCGCCTAAGCGTAAGGAGCCATTCGCGCGGAAAGTATCCGCGCAGCGCGAGCGCCGCGTAGAGGACGGGGGCGGCATGTCCTTTGGACAGGACGAACCGGTCGCGTTCCGGCCACCCCGGGTTGGCGGGGTCAAGGCGCATCACGTCAAAGTAGAGGCAGGTCAAAATGTCCGCCGCGGAAAGCGACCCGCCCGGATGCCCGGAGCCGGCCGCGGCAGTCATGCGCAAGATCTCGAGGCGGATCTGCCGGGCGGTTTCCGCGAGATCACGTACCTTGGGTCCTTCCCCCGTCCGTTGTGTCTGCACTGCTGTACCCCTTCCCACACGCTGCGCCACCTAGTCTAGACGAACCGGCGCGCCAGCCCGAGCTTCATCGCGATCACACGGGCGGCGAACCTGGGCAAGGCCCGCGACCTGCCCAATCGTTTGCGGGGCTCTGAAACGATGCGGAACAGCCATTCCAGGCCGGTACGCCGCGCCCAAGCCGGAGCCCTTCGCACCCGTCCGGCGAGGATGTCCAGGCTGCCGCCGCACGCAATACCCACTACCCCTGGCAGGCCGGGGCAGTAGGACGAAAGCCACAGTTCCTGCTTGGGGTGGCCCATCCCCACAGCGAGCAGTTTTGGCCGCGCCGCGGCAACGGCAGCGGCGACCGCCGGGGCTTCCGCCGGCGGAAAATAGCCGTGGTGCGTCCCGGCGATACCCAGTCCCGGCCACCGCGCCACAGCCTGTCGCGCAGCCTCGGCGGCCACCCCTGGCTTGGACCCGAGGAAGAAGACCGGCCAGCCGCGCTCGGCGCAGAGCCCAAGGCACCGTTCGAGCAACTCGATCCCGGGCACACACGCATGCAACGGCCCGCCGAGGATCCGGCTGCTCCAGAGTATTCCCACCCCGTCCGGTACGGATAGGGCAGCGAGCCGCATGGTTTCCATGATCGCGGGGTCACCCCACGCGGACACCGCGATCTCGGGGTTGGGCGTCGAAACCCAACCGCCTCCGCCGCCCGCGATCCGGGCTTCAACCCAACGCAGAGCGCCATCCGGGTCAAGGGCGTCGACCGGAATGCCAAGAGCACCCCACCGTAGGGCGGCGGGCGCTTGCGCCGGGGCGCCGTCGACTGGGCCTGCGTCGCGCTTCATAGGCATAGAATGCGGAGCTACTTGATGGTGTATGGCCCACGGACCATGACCCAAACCTTGCCCTCCGCGCGGATGCCGCGGCCGTCGGTCCTGGGGACGATCAACAGGTGATTGAGGGAGACCCGTTCGCCGTTGGCGAGGTCCTTGCCCGCGGTCACATCACAAACGCCACCGTTGGAGCTGCCCACGGCGCGGGCCTGGCCGGACCGGACAATGATCTCGGTGCCTCCGAAGCCCTCCATCGCCTGGCCGGCGGCGAGTTCAACGACCATCAACGCAACGTATTGCTCCAGATAGCTCTGGCTGACCAACGGGTCCTCGTAGGATCCGGGGGCCGGAGTGGAGGCTTGTCCCTTACTGCCGGTGAAAAAGCCGGCTGCAAACACTGTCAGCGCAATGGCGATCAGCAGGATTCGCGTGCCCCACGGGCGTCTGGTCGTCAGTAGGCCAGTCATTGCCGTCACCTCACAGGCGTGGCGGCCTCAATGGAGAGCCAGCCATCCGTCATCTTGACTTCCTTGAGCACCAACGGCAATGGGAAGCTGGCGAGGTCCATGAACAACTCCGGGCCACCCAGGGCAGCCATGATCGTTGCCGTCGCCCGCGGCGGCAACTGCTCCCCATCGATGCTCAACACATCCGTGACCAGTCTGACATACTGCTCACCGTCGGCCACGAAACGCCCTTCGATCGAGACGAGCACCGGCGTGCCGTTGAATGGCACGTAGCCGGCAACCGCCACCTTGCCGGTGAAAACCTTGAACTGCGGCTCGGACAGGCCCTCAACGTTCTCGAGGACGTACCGCCTGAGGTTGGCCTCGCTGATGCGGATGACCACCCCCAGGGACGCGTCACGGGTGACGTTGAGGTCCTTGCGCGCCAGCAAATCGCCAAGCCGAACCCCGATGTCGTGCACGGTCACCGCCATGCTGTCGATGCTCAGCGTCGCCGACCGGACGCGTTGGCTCTCGACCGTCAACGAATCGAGCCTGCCGACCAGCATGCGCAGCGCCGGGCGTGCGACGAGGCTCGCCTCAAGGTCCGCACCCTGGCCCAGGGCCCGCTCAAGTCCGGCCTCGACGCCACGAGCCACGATCCACGGCAGCAGAATCTCCCCGCCGATTACGGCCAGTGCGACAACCAGCACCAGGACTCCGATCGTCCAACGCATATGCCGTGCAACTCCTTCCCCTGGGGGGAACTCCGGCTGCGAGCCTGGTTAGCTATTCTCAGCCCCGGCGGTCAATCCCCTGCCGGGGGCATCAGCTTGGTGTGGCTTCCTGTCTCAGGAAGGCAAAGATGAACTGATCCAGTTCGCCGTCCATGACGGCTTGGACGTTGCCGGTCTCGACGCCGGTGCGGTGGTCCTTGACCATCGAGTACGGCTGGAACACGTAGGATCGCAGTTGGTTGCCCCAGGCAGCCTCGCGCTGTTCGCCCTTGAGCGCCGAGACCTGGTCTCGGCGTTCCTGCTCTCTGACCTTGAGCAGGCGCGACTTGAGGATGCGCATGGCGGTTTCGCGGTTGGCGTGCTGGGAGCGCTCGTTCTGGCACGCAGCCGTTATCCCGGTCGGGAGGTGGGTGATACGCACGGCCGAGTCGGTCTTGTTGACCTTCTGCCCGCCCTTTCCGCTGGAGCGATAGGTGTCGATGCGCAGTTCCTCGGGGTCGATCTCAAGCTCGACCTCCGTCTCGATATCCGGGGTGACGTCCACGGGGGCGAAGGTCGTGTGCCGCCGGTTCTGGGCGTCGAACGGGGACATCCGGACCAGGCGGTGGACCCCATGCTCGGTCCGCAAGAACCCGTAGGCGTTCTCGCCCCGGACCTCGAACGTAGCGGTCTTGAAACCGGCCTCCTCGCCCTCCAGGGTATCAAGCAACTGAACCGAGTAGCCCCGGTTCTCGGCCCACCGGGTGTACATCCGGAGCAGCATCTGCACCCAGTCCTGGGCCTCAATGCCCCCCGCGCCTGCGTGCAGGGTCACCAGGGCGTTGCGGTGGTCGTATTCACCCTGCAGGAACAGCTCCAGGCGAAACCGGTCGACGTCCTCCGCCAGCGCGGTTGCGGCGGTTTGGGCGTCAGCGGCAAGCTCGCCTGCCCCGGCCTCGTCCTCCTGGCTCAGCTCAACGGTTATCGCCAGATCTTCGGCCCGCCGGGCGAGATCCTCGTACCGGTCGACCAGCCGCTTGGCGCGGGTAAGGCCGGCGATCGTCTTCTGTGCAGCGTCTTGGTCCGACCAGAAGTCGGGCTTGGCCATTTCCGCCTCGAGCCGTACCATCTCCCCCTTGCGCCCGGGGAGGTCAAAGGGAATCCCTCATTTCGGTGAGCTGGGCCTGGATCTCTCCCAGCAGCCGTACCTGTTCGCTGATCATGTCAACCCTCCGGAATGCCTTTCTTGCCCTGCTTGCCCTGTCCTAGCGTGCATTGCGCCCACAGCAACGCTTGTACTTCTTGCCGCTGCCGCACGGACACGGATCGTTGCGGCCGACGCGCCGGCCCTCCGCCTTCTTGACCGGCTCACGCGGGCCGCCGCTGCCGGAAGCCGTCGCCACGGCAAGCCGCTGGCGTGACTCCTGGCGGGCGGCCTCCCCGGAAACAACGGCACCCTGGCTTCCGGCCTGGTTGCGCTCGACCCGGATATGGTAAAGCAGGCGCGTGATCTCCTCACCGATAGCGTTGATCATCGCCTCGAACATCTCGTACGCCTCGAACTTGTACTCCAGCAGAGGATCCTTCTGGCCGTACGCTCGCAGGCCGATGCCCTCCCTGAGATCGTCCATCGCGTCGAGGTGGTCCATCCACTTGGAGTCAACCACCCGCAACAGGATCAGCCGCTCAAGGCTCCGGACCAGTTCCGGCGTCAGCAGGGCTTCCCGTTCGGCGTATACGCTCTCCGCCTCCTGCCGCAGGAGTGAGACCAGTTCCTCCCGCGTGCCGCAGCTCTTGAGGCGGTCGACCGCGACCCTGCCGCGAGGAAGGAACAGGTCGTGCGCCAAGTCGAGCAGGGCGCCGAGGTCCCAGTCCTCCGGGGACAGGTTGGGGTGAGCGTGAACGTCCACGAGGCGCTCGATCGCTTCGCCCGCCATGCGCATGACAACAGGGCGGAGGTCCTCGCCGTCCAAGACCTGGCGGCGTTGCTTGTAGATCAGTTCACGCTGCTGGTTGAGGACATCGTCGTATTCGAGCACCCGCCGCCGGATGTCGAAGTTACGGCCCTCGACTCGCTTTTGGGCTCGCTCGATCGCTCTGCTCAACATGGGATGCTCGAGCGGCATGGAATCGTCCATCCCCAGCCGGTCGAGAAGCCCCATCACGTTCTCGGCGCCGAAAAGGCGCATCAGGTCATCGTCCAACGCGACGTAAAAACGTGACGAACCGGGATCGCCCTGCCTGCCCGAACGCCCACGGAGCTGGTTATCGATACGCCGCGCCTCGTGACGCTCGGTGCCGATCACGTGCAACCCGCCGAGTCCGACCACACCGTCGCCGAGCATGATGTCGGTCCCGCGGCCGGCCATGTTGGTCGCGATCGTGACCATCCCGCGTTGGCCGGCCTGGGCCACGATGGCAGCTTCCTTCTCGTGGTATTTGGCGTTCAGGACCTGGTGCGGAATCTCCCGCTTCGTCAAAAGGCCGGAGAGCCGCTCGGACTTCTCGATCGAGGTGGTGCCGACGAGGACCGGCTGTCCGCGCTCGTAGCAGTCGACGACCTCTTCGACGACCGCCGCCGTGCGGCCGTCGTCGGTCCGGTACACGACATCGGGGTGGTCCACTCGGATCATCGGCTTGTTGGTCGGTATGACCACCACATCAAGCCTGTAGATCCGCCGGAACTCCTCTTCTTCGGTGATGGCCGTACCCGTCATGCCGGCGAGCTTCTCGTACATGCGGAAGTAGTTCTGGAACGTGATCGTCGCAAGGGTCTGGTGCTCGCTCTGAATCTTGACGCCTTCCTTGGCTTCGATGGCCTGGTGAAGGCCGTCGGAGTACCTTCGGCCGAACATCAGCCGCCCCGTAAACTGGTCGACGATAATCACTTCGCCGTCTTTGACGACGTAATCCCGGTCCAGGCGGTACAGGCAGTGGGCCCGTAAGGCCTGGTTGAGGTAGTGGTTGAGCTCGCTCGACTCGGGAGCGAACAGGTCCTGGACCCCGATCAGCTTCTCGACCTTGTGCAGCCCGTCCTCAGTCGGCGTGACCGTGTGCGCCTTCTCATCGACCGTGTAGTCGTCCTCAGGTTTGAGCCGGGGAGCAATCTTGGCAAAGCGGTCGTACAGATCCGCCGACCGGACCGACGGCCCGGAGATGATCAGCGGCGTGCGCGCCTCGTCAATCAGGATACTGTCGACCTCGTCGACGATCGCGTAATGCAGTTTGCGCTGTACGACGTCGTCGGGGTGCAGGGCCATGTTGTCGCGAAGGTAATCAAATCCGAATTCGTTGTTTGTGCCGTATGTGATGTCGCAACGATATGCCGCGTGGCGATCCGGGGTTTCGATGCCGTGGGCGATCAGGCCGACGGTCATGCCCAGGCTCTTATATACCGCGCCCATCCACTCGGAGTGGAACCTGGCGAGGTAGTCGTTGACCGTCACCAGGTGGGCGCCCTTACCGGTCAGCGCGTTGAGGTAAAGCGGCATGGTCGCCGCGAGGGTCTTTCCTTCGCCGGTCTTCATCTCCGCGATGTTGCCCTCATGCAGCACGACCGCGCCAAGGACCTGTGTGTCGAACGCCCACTGCCCGAGCCGCCGGCGGGCCATCTCCCGGACCGCGGCGTACGCCTCGGGGAGCAGGTCTTCGAGCGTCGCTCCACGTTCGAGGCGCCGCCTGAACTCAGGGGTACATGCGGCAAGGTCGGCGTCGCTGAGCCTGGAAAGGCGGTCGGCGTGCTCGCCGACCGCCTCCACGTACCGCCCAAGGCGCCGCAGTTCCCGATCATTGCTGCTCGGTACTAGGCTGCGCAGTAGGTTCTTCACCGGTGGGACTACACCGTCCTTTTACTCGGGCGTTACCGGCTCCTCCAGCGGAGCCAGGTCGTCGGTTGACAGACCCTCGTCCGATTCATCCAGAGCGGGCATCACCGTGGCCGCTGCCTCGGGCTCGCTCTCGTAGGCGATCCTGACGTTGCGGTACCGCGCCATGCCGGTGCCCGCCGGGATGAGCTTACCGATGATCACGTTTTCTTTCAAGCCCAGCAGCGGGTCGCGCTTCCCCTTGATCGCGGCGTCGGTGAGGACGCGCGTGGTTTCTTGGAAAGACGCGGCCGACAGGAACGAATCCGTCGCCAGGGCCGTCTTGGTGATGCCCAACAGGACCGGCCGCGCGGTGGCGGGAGTGCCGCCCTCGGCGATGGCCTGTTCGTTTTCGGTTTCAAACTCGAACACGTCCACCAGGCCGCCCGGCAGGAGGCTCGTGTCGCCGGAGTCCTCCACTTTGACCTTCTTGAGCATCTGGCGGATCATGATCTCGATGTGCTTGTCGTTGATGTCCACGCCCTGGAGGCGGTAGACCTTCTGCACTTCCTCAAGCAGGTATTGCTGCAGGCCACGGAGGCCGCGGACCTTGAGGATGTCATGCGGGTTGGCGGACCCTTCGGTAAGCTCGTCACCGGCCTGAACCTGCTCGCCGTCCTTGACCCTGAGCCGGGCGCCGAACGGGATCGGGTAGCTCTGCGCCACGCCGTCCTCGCCGGTCACGAACACCTCGCGCTTGCCCTGGCTATCGTCGTTGACGCCGACCTCGCCGTCGATCTCGGTGATGACCGCCTGGCCCTTGGGCTTGCGCGCCTCGAACAACTCCTCGACGCGGGGAAGACCGTGCGTGATGTCCTCGCCTGCTACGCCGCCCGTGTGGAACGTGCGCATCGTGAGCTGCGTCCCCGGCTCGCCGATCGACTGGGCGGCGATCGTGCCGACGGCCTCGCCGACGTCGACGATACCGCCGGTCGCGAGATTGCGCCCGTAGCACTTGCGGCAGACGCCGTGCGGGGTGCGGCAGGTCAGGATGCTGCGGACAACGACCTCCGACATGCCTGCGCCGACGATCCGCTCGACGTGGTCCTCTGTAATGCATTCGCCGGCTTCAACGATCACGTCGCCGGTTTCCGGGTCGACGATGGGATCGAACGCATGCCGGCCCGTGATCCGGTCCTCGAGCGACTCGATGATCTGGTTGCCGTCGGAGATCTCGCTGATCTTAAGGCCCATCTGCGTGCCGCAGTCGTCCTCGCGGACGATGACGTCCTGAGATACGTCGACCAGCCGCCTTGTCAGGTAACCCGAGTCTGCGGTACGAAGGGCGGTGTCGGCGAGGCCCTTACGCGTACCGTGCGTCGAGGTGAAGTACTCGAGGACCGTCAGGCCCTCGCGGAAGTTGGCCCGCACGGGCACCTCGACGATCCTGCCGCTTGGGTCGGCCATCAGGCCGCGCATGCCGGCGAGTTGCCGGAGCTGGGCGACGTTGCCGCGCGCACCCGAGATGGCCATCATGTACACCGGGTTGAACACGTCCAAGGACCGCATCAGCTTGCGCGACACTTCCTCGGTCGCCTCGGTCCAGGTCTCCACGACGCGCTCATACCGCTCGTCCCAGGTGATCAGGCCGCGCCGGAACTGCATCTCGATCCCCTCGACCTTGGACTCGGCCTCGGACAGGATCGTGTCCTTGCCGATGTCAACCTGGAGGTCGGACAGCGAGATGGTCGTGCCGGCCCGGGTCGCATAATGGAAACCGAGGTCCTTGATCTTGTCGAGGACCTTGGCCGTGTCGGCGCTGCCGTGGCGCCTGTAGACGCGCGCGACGACCTTGCCGAGTTCACGGCGGTCGATGACCTTGTTGATGAACTGCTCACGCCGGATGTCTTCGGGAAGCGCATCGTTGAAGATCACCCGGCCGACGGTGGTATCCTTGATCCGCTGCCCGTCATGCCAGCGCACGGAAATCCGTTCATGCAGGGTTATCTCGCCCTGCTGGTACGCCATGACCGCCTCATCCGGGAAGGCGAAGACGTGCTCCGGCTCGTCCGAGGCCTTGCCCTCCGGCTCCCGCTGGAGCGTCAGGTAATAACACCCTAGCACAATGTCCTTGGTCGGCGTCACGATCGGCGAGCCGTCCTTGGGCGCAAGGATGTTGTGCGCCGAGAGCATCAGGACGCGGGCTTCGGCCTGGGCTTCGGCGGACAGCGGCACGTGAACGGCCATCTGGTCGCCGTCGAAGTCGGCGTTGTAGGCGGCGCAGACAAGCGGGTGAACCTGAATCGCCCGTCCCTCGACGAGCACCGGCTCAAACGCCTGGATGCCCAACCTGTGCAGGGTAGGCGCGCGGTTGAGCAGCACCGGGTGCTCGCGGATGACCTCTTCGAGGACATCCCAGACCTCGTCGCGTGCCCGTTCGACCATGCGCTTGGCGCTCTTGATGTTGTGCGCGTAGCCGAGCTGAACCAGCCGCTTCATAACGAAGGGCTTGAACAGCTCGAGAGCCATCTCCTTGGGCAGCCCGCACTGGTGCATCTGCAGGTTGGGCCCGACCACGATCACGGAGCGGCCGCTATAGTCGACACGCTTGCCCAGCAGGTTCTGGCGGAACCGCCCCTGCTTGCCCTTGAGCAGGTCGGAGAGCGACTTGAGCGGGCGATTGCCTGGGCCTGTGACGGGCCTGCCCCGCCGGCCGTTGTCGATCAACGCATCCACGGCTTCTTGGAGCATGCGCTTTTCGTTGCGGACGATGATGTCCGGCGCCTCCAGGTCGAGCAGCCGCTTCAGACGGTTGTTGCGGTTGATCACCCTGCGGTAAAGGTCGTTCATGTCCGACGTGGCAAAACGCCCGCCGTCGAGCTGCACCATCGGGCGCAGGTCCGGCGGGATGACCGGGACCACCTCGAGGATCATCCAGTCGGGGCTGTTCCCGGATTTGCGGAACGCTTCGACGACCTCGAGCCGGCGAATGGCACGCACCCGCCGCTGGCCGCTGCACTGCCGCAACTCCGTGCGCAGGTCCTTGGCCATCTCATTGAGGTCAAGCTCTTCGAGCAGGGTCTTGACGGCCTCTGCTCCCATGCCGGCCTTGAACGCGGCCCCGTACTTCTCGCGGGCCTCGCGGTATTCCGGCTCGGTCAGAATCTGCTTTTTGACCAGCGGCGTATTGCCCGGGTCCGTCACGACGTACGCGGCGAAGTACAGAACCTTTTCCAGAAGCCGCGGCGACATGTCAAGCAGGAGCCCCATGCGCGACGGGATGCCCTTGAAGTACCAGATGTGCGAAACGGGCGCTGCCAGCTCGATGTGCCCCATCCGGTCGCGGCGCACCTTGGACCGTGTAACCTCTACGCCGCAGCGGTCGCAGATAATGCCCTTATACCGTACCCGTTTGTACTTGCCGCAGTGACATTCCCAGTCACGCTGCGGCCCAAAAATCCGCTCGCAAAACAACCCATCGCGTTCGGGCTTTAGCGTGCGGTAATTTATCGTTTCAGGCTTCTTGACCTCGCCGTGCGACCATGCCCTGATCTGCTGCGGCGAAGCCAGGCCGATCTTGAGTGAGTCAAAGTCGTTAACATCCAACAAGGGCGACGTCCCCTTTCAACAGGCTCGACGATCCACTACGGTCCGGCGTGTTGCGCTCCCGGAATCGTCCGGGAACAGGTTACGGCTCCTCGTCCTCCTCGTCCTCTTCGTCGGGATCACGGACGAGATACCGCCGCAGATCGAGCGGATCGTAACTGTAGTCCGTGTCGGCCTTGCGCTGTTTTGCTCTGACCTTTGCGACGCGGGCTTTGGCCCTGCGACGGCGGGTGCCGCTGAACTCGCGTTCCTCTTCGGCCTCCGGGTCGACAGGCTCGCCCGGCTCCCCTTCTGCCTCTTCCTCTTCCTCTTCCTCGTCGCCGAAGAACGACAATTCGTCTTCTTCTTCCTCGTCGAGGTCCTCTTCGTCCTCGGACTCGTCGACGTCGTCCGCGACGACGACTTCTTCATCGTCGGGCAGCACGGCGGCCGCATCCTCGGTCTCGACCTCATCCGCCGCGGTCTCGTCGGACTCGGCCGGCTCTTCGGCGGGCTGCTCAGCCTCTTCTTGTTCGGCTTTGGCGAGCGACGGGAAAATGCGGGCCAGGCCTGAAACGTCGGTCTCCGTACCCGCAACTTTGCGCGCATCGCGTCTACGGGCCAACTCGTCACCGGCAGCCTTGGCTTCGGCGGCCTCTTCGTCGACTTCCTCACCTTGCAGGAAGCGCCGCCCGCGTGCCACCGCCGGCATCTCCTCGCGGCCCTCGATGTCTAGCTCGAGGCGACGAGCGGTTTCCATGTAGTCCTCATCCGTCTCGCGGATCTCGATCTCGCGGTTGTCCTCGGACAGCACCTTGACGTCGAGCCCGAGGCTCTGAAGCTCCTTGATCAGGACCTTGAATGATTCAGGCACGCCGGGCTCGGGGACGTTCTCGCCCTTGACGATCGCTTCGTAGGTCCGGACCCGCCCGATGACGTCGTCGGACTTGACCGTCAGGAGCTCTTGCAGCGTGTATGCCGCGCCGTAGGCCTCGAGGGCCCAGACCTCCATCTCGCCGAAACGCTGCCCGCCGAACTGCGCTTTGCCGCCCAGCGGCTGCTGGGTCACGAGGGAGTAAGGACCCGTGGAACGCGCGTGGATCTTGTCGTCCACCAGGTGGAGAAGCTTCATCATGTACGAGTACCCGACCGTGATAGGGCTGTCGAACGGCTCACCCGTCCGTCCGTCGCGCACCACCGTTTTGCCGTCGATCGGCAGGTATGCCTCGCGGAGCGCTTCCTTGACGTGGCCTTCCGTTGCGCCGTCGAAGACCGGGCTCGAGACATAGTAGCCGAGGGCCCGGGCGGCCCAGCCGAGGTGCGTCTCGTAGATCTGGCCGATGTTCATCCGGGACGGCACTCCGAGCGGGTTGAGCACGATGTCGATGGGCGTGCCGTCGGGCAGAAACGGCATATCTTCCTCCGGCATAATCCGGGCGATGACGCCCTTGTTGCCGTGCCGTCCGGCCATCTTGTCGCCCTCGGAGATCTTGCGCTTCTGCGCGACGAAGACACGTACGAGCTGGTTGACGCCAGGCGTCAGTTCGTCGCCGTTCTCGCGCGAGAACACCTTGACGTCGACGACGATTCCGCTCTCGCCGTGCGGCACGCGGAGTGATGTATCGCGAACCTCGCGCGCCTTCTCGCCGAAGATCGCACGCAGGAGCCGCTCCTCGGCGGTAAGCTCGGTCTCGCCCTTCGGGGTCACTTTGCCGACGAGGATGTCCGCCGGACGGACCTCCGCGCCGACCCGGATGATGCCGCGGTCGTCGAGGTCCTTCAAGACGTCCTCGCCGACGTTGGGGATATCCCGGGTGATTTCCTCGGGCCCGAGCTTGGTGTCGCGGGCCTCGGCCTCATGCTCTTCGATGTGAATCGATGTGAAGGTATCTTCATGCACCAGGCGCTCGCTGAGCAAGATGGCGTCCTCGTAGTTGTAGCCCTCCCAGGGCATGAAGGCGACGAGCACGTTACGCCCAAGCGCGAGCTCGCCCTGGTCGGTCGAGGGGCCGTCGGCGATTACCTGGCCTTTGGTGACTTCCTGACCTACGCGGACCACCGGACGCTGGTTAATGCACGTGCCCTGGTTGGAGCGCTCGTATTTGCGCAGCGGGTGCAGGTGGTCGACGCCGTCGTCGGCATGCACCTCAATCTCGTTGGCGGTGACGGCTGTGACGACGCCGCTCTCCTTGGCCAGAACGACCATCCCGGAGTCCATCGCGACGATGCCTTCCATACCTGTGCCGATCAGGGGCGCCTCGGACCGCAGCAGGGGAACAGCCTGCCGCTGCATGTTGGCACCCATAAGGGCCCGACCGGCGTCGTCGTTCTCCAGGAACGGGATCAACGCCGAGGCGACGCTGACGACCTGTTTCGGCGAAACATCCATATAGTCGACCTGAGTCGCCGGCACCACGGCGATCTCGTGCCGGCGGCGGGCGGTCACCCGGTTGGAGAGGAAGTTGCCTTTGTCATCGACAGGCGCGTTGGCCTGGGCGATGGTGCATTCGTCTTCTTCGTCCGCCGTCAGATAGACGATCTCGTCGGTCACGACGTTCTTCTCGCGGTCGCAGCGGCGATACGGGGTTTCCATGAAACCGAACTCGTTGATCCGCGCAAACGTCGACAAATAGCCGATCAGGCCGATGTTCGGACCTTCGGGCGTCTCGATCGGGCACATCCGGCCGTAGTGCGAGAAGTGGACGTCGCGGACCTCAAAGCCTGCGCGCTCGCGCGACAGGCCACCCGGTCCCAACGCCGAAAGGCGCCGCTTGTGGGTCAGTTCGGCGAGCGGGTTGGTCTGGTCCATGAACTGCGACAACTGGCTCGAACCGAAAAACTCCTTGACCGCGGCCACCACCGGCCGGATGTTGATCAGGGCCTGTGGCGTGATGATATCGACGTCCTGGATCGTCATGCGCTCTTTGACGACGCGCTCCATCCGGGCAAGACCGATCCGGAACTGGTTCTGCAGAAGCTCGCCGACCGACCGCAACCGGCGGTTGCCGAGGTGATCGATGTCGTCGGTGTTGCCGACGCCCCGGTAGAGGTTGGCGAGGTAGCTGACCGACGCAAGGACATCCTCGCGGGTGAGAGTCTTGACGTCGAACGGGGGCTGCCCATTGCCAACCAGGCGGACGGTGCTGCCGTCGCCAAGCTGGACATCCATCTGCGGTTTGGACAACGCCTTCTCGATCCGGATCGCGAGGTCACGGTCGATGATGTCGCCGGCGTGGCAGACGATCTCGCCGGTTTCCTCGTCGATGACGTCCTGGGCGGCCGTCGTGTCGATCATGCGGCGGCGCAAGGCCAGCTTCTTGTTGAGTTTGTACCGTCCGACCCCGGCCAGGTCGTAACGGCGGGGATCGAAGAACAACGAGTTGAGCAGTGAACGCGCGCTCTCGACCGTCGGGGGCTCGCCGGGGCGGAGACGCTTGTAGATCTCCACCAAAGCCTCGTCCTGATCGTCTGTGGCGTCCTTGTCCAGCGTAGCCTGAATGTACGGATTGTCCTCACCGAGCAGGCGCAGAATGAGATCGCTGCTCTCGTAGCCAAGGGCCTTGAGCAGAACAGTCGCGGGGATCTTGCGGGTGCGGTCGACGCGGACGTAAATGATGTCCGACGAATCCATCTCAAACTCGAGCCACGCCCCCCGGTTGGGGATGACCGTCGCCGAGTAAAGCCGCTTGCCCTGGGTATCGAGCTGTTCTGCGTAGTACGCCCCCGGCGAGCGGACCAACTGGCTCACGACGACCCGCTCGGCACCGTTGATCACGAACGTGCCGTTGTCGGTCATCAGGGGGAAGTCTCCCATGAAGACTTCCTGCTCCTTGACCTCGCCCGTCTGCCTGTTGATCAACTGGACCTTGACCTTGAGCGGAGCGGCGTAGGTAACGTCCCGCTCCTTGCAGGCGGCGACGGAGTACTTTGGATCGCCAAGTGAGTGTTCGCCGAAGGTGAGAACCAGGTTCCCGGTGAAATCCTGAATGGGCGAGATGTCCTCGAACATCTCCTTGAGTCCGGTACCGAGGAACCATTCGTACGACTTGCGCTGGATTTCGATGAGGTTAGGCACATCGAGGACTTCCCGGATCCGGGAATAACTAAGACGCTCGCGTTCGCCTACCTTCACCAGCTGGGGCATATGCAGGAGAGCCTCCTTTTCGCCTGGAACAGGGTCTCTTGCCGCTTATGAAAAGCGATACTGACGGTGCGTCAAACACCGTCTGGTTTTGGTGGATATGATGGGGGTCTACGGGTCCCTTTCTCCCGCTTGGGCTGGGGTGCTAGTTGCCTGATGAGTTATCAACACCTCATTATAAGACTGGCCAACCAGCCTCGTCAACAAGGCCCTTAGCTGCACTGATCGTTTAGTATAACCGCATAGCTCCCCAGATAGACGCCTGACAATCATACCCCAACCCTACGCTGCGGAAAAGACCCCAATTTGATTCTCCGCCCGGCACGGACGCGGCCGCAGAGCCGGCCGGTTCAGATGGCGAAAGACAGCCCTCGTTACCTCAGGCTGTCCTTCGCTGAACCGGACCCGACCGTACTATTTGATCTCGACGGTCGCTCCCACGCTGGCGAGCTTGGTCTTGAGCGCATCGGCTTCCTGCCGCGAAACCTTTTCCTTGATGGCCTTGGGGGCCGCGTCGACGAGCTCCTTTGCCTCCTTGAGGCCCACGCCCGTGATCTCCTTGACCGTGCGGATGACGGCGATCTTCTGGTCGCCCGCGTGCGTCAGGATGACGTCGAACTCGGTCTGCTCCTTTTCCTCCGCGGCACCCGAATCTGCGGCGCCGCCAGCCGCGGGGGCGGCAGCGACGACGGCTGCTGCGGCAGACACGCCGAATTCCTTCTCAAACGCCTTGACCAAATCGGCGAGTTCGAGAACGCTCATCTGCTTGACGAGATCGAGAACCTGCTCTGTCTTGGACAACTTTCGTTCCTCCCTAAGCTAAAGGTGTTTGCCTCCGGCGATGCCGGGGCCGCTAGTCAGCCGCCTCTTCCCGCTGCTTACGGACGGCATCGGTTGCTGTAATCAGTCCGCGGATCGGCGCCGCGAGGACCGAAGCCATGTTGCTGAGCGGAGCCGATATGGCGCCCAAGACCATGCCGAGCAGCACTTCGCGGCTGGGCATCGTCGCGAGGGCCCGCGTCTCGGCCGCGTCGAGGGATCGACCCTCGGCGAAGCCGCCCTTTAGTTCGAGCGCCCTTGCCGTACGCGCGAATTCGACAATCAACTTTGCCGGCGCCGTCAGGTCCTCGTAGCCGATGGCGATGGCGGTCGGCCCCTTGAGGTGGACGTCCAGAGCGGCCATCCCGGCATCCTTGGCGGCGCGGGCAGCCAGCGTGTTCTTGACCACCTTGAGTTCGACGGCCATCTCCCTTGCCTTGCGCCGCAGGTCCGTCATCTGCGCAACGTTGAGGCCCCGGTAATCGGCCACAACCATGGCTTGGGCACGACGGAACCTGCCGGCCATCTCGGCGATCGCCGTTTCTTTCTCGCCCCGATTGGCCAAAGTGTCACCTCCAAAACGAAAGGCTCTCGCGTAGACGGCGAGAGCCAAAATGCCCCTGAGGGGTTTGGCAGCCTCGGCAGGCACCGGAGTTCCGGTATTAAGCGTCGCGCGCCCGCGGTCTACGGCTGGGAAAATCCGATATGGAGTTGGGTTGCTCCTGATGCTGCCGGCGTTGTTGCCAGCCCTGCTAAACCTTTGCCCCGATGTGCTGCGGGCTGACTTTGACGCCGACGCCCATCGTGGAGCTTACCGAAATCGAGCGCAGGTACTGGCCCTTGGCCGCAGCCGGCTTGGCCCTGACCAACGCATCGACGAGGGTCTCAAGGTTCTCGACGAGCTTTTCGGTATCATATGATGCCTTGCCGATCGGCGCGTGGATAATGCCGGCCTTCTCGGCGCGGTATTCGATCTTGCCCGCCTTGATCTCACGAACTGCGTTGGAAACGTCCGTCGTGACCGTGCCGGTCTTGGGGTTGGGCATCAAACCCTTGGGGCCGAGGATCCGGCCGAGGCGGCCGACCAGCGACATCATGTCGGGAGTTGCCACGGCCACATCGAAGTCGAGCCAGCCGCCCTGGATCTTGGCGACGATGTCTTCGGCGCCGACAAAGTCCGCACCGGCGTCCTCGGCTTCCTTGGCCTTGTCGCCCTTGGCGAAAACGAGAACCCGCCGGGTCTTGCCGGTCCCGTGCGGGAGCACCACAGCGCCGCGGACCATCTGGTCAGCGTGTTTGACCTCGATGCCCAGCTTGATCGCAGCTTCGACGGTCTCGTCGAACTTGGCGGTCGAGTTCTTCTTCACCATCTCAATGGCTTCGACCGGCTGGTAGAAGGTCTCGGCATTGACCTCCTGCCGTGCAGCCTCATATCGCTTACCGTGGGACATTTGCGGCATAAACCTCCTACTTGACGACCTCAATACCCATACTGCGAGCGGTGCCCTCGATCAGGCGCATCGCGGATTCAACGTTTGCCGCGTTGAGATCCTGCATCTTCTGCTGGGCGATCTCACGGACCTGGTCCGAAGTAACCCGGCCGACCTTGTTGCGGTTGGGCTCACCGGAGCCCTTCTCGACACCAGCAGCCTTCTTGATCAGAATCGCGGCGGGAGGTGTCTTGAGGACGAAACTGAACGACCGGTCCTCGAAGATGGAAACCTCGACGGGAATGACCGTGCCGACCTGCTTAGAGGTGCGCTCGTTGTACTCCTTGCAGAAGGCCACGATGTTGATGCCGTGCTGGCCAAGCGCCGGTCCAACCGGCGGAGCCGGAGTCGCCTTCCCTGCCGGGAGCTGAAGTGTGAGTTTGGCTGTAAGTCTCTTGGGCATGCCCCTGCTCCTCCTAAAGCTTCTCCACCTGGCCGAAATCAAGCTCGATCGGCGTCTCGCGGCCAAACATGGATACGAATACACGCAGCTTGCCTTTGTCCGCGTAAATCTCGCGGATCACACCGACGAAACCCTCGAACGGGCCGGCGGTCACGCGCACGCTCTCGCCCAGTGCGTATGCGACCTTGGGACGCGGCTCGTCAACGCCCATCTGCCGCAGAATCGAGCGTACTTCCGCGGGCTGCAGCGGGATGGGCTTGGACCCCGACCCGACGAAACCCGTGACTCCGGGGGTGTTGCGCACCACGTACCAGGAGTCGTCCGACATGATCATCTCGACAAGGACGTATCCCGGGAAGACCTTGCGCTTGGTGATCTTGCGCTTGCCGTCCTTGATCTCCATTTCCTCTTCGATCGGAACCACGACGCGGAAGATCTTGTCTTCCTTCTCCATGGTCTCGATGCGTTTTTCCAGGTTGGCCTTGACCTTGTTTTCGTATCCGGAATAGGTGTGAACGACATACCAGCGCTTGCGAGGAGCGTCATCATCGTCCGGGGCGGACGCGGGATCAGGCGCCGTGTCGACGGCGGCCTCTAGATCCTCACGCTTCTCGGCAACGTCTTGCTCCACATGGCCGGCCGGAAGGTTGGTTTCCAGTCGAGACGACCTCCCTGGAGATACCTGTTATCTCAATAGGAATGCGACGATCTGTCCGAGGACGACGTCGGCAACCCAGATTATCCCCGCGATAACGACCACCGAGGCAACCACAATACCGGTGTATACCGCAACAGAGCGGCGGTCAGGCCAGATGACCTTGACCAACTCCGCACGTACTTCCCGAAAGAACCGCCCGATCTTACCCAGGGTCTTCTGCACGGACCCACCCCCGGTCGCCCCGAATCATCCTGCTTCATAACACAAAAAAAGAACTATCCCCTGCAAATCTGGCAGGCCCGGAGGGACTCGAACCCCCAACATGCGGTTTTGGAGACCGCCGCTCTACCAATTGGAGCTACGGGCCTATCGAGAATCCCTGTCCGCCGTCAAAGCAGAAGCGCTGGTTTACCTGGTCTCGCGGTGAACCGTATGGGTCCGGCAGAACTTGCAGTACTTCTTGAGTTCGACCCGGCTGGGATCGTTCTTTTTGTTTTTGGTGCTGATATAGTTGCGACGCTTGCACTCAGTGCAGGCGAGCGTGATCTGGTCGCGCATTTGTCCTGCCTCCCCTCACCCACCAGATACCAAGGCCAGTTTAGCACCTTATGACTCTAGCACACGCACTATATAGTGTCAAGGTAAAGGAAAACCGCGCCAAGCGGCGCAATTACGTGCCGATTGGCGCATTTTTGACCTATCTCCAGGGACCCTACACGGACCGGCTGCGAGGGTCAATCCCCGAA
>JAXGPL010000002.1:0-229272 GCA_040766985.1 Bacillota bacterium | reverse complement strand
TGTCGTAGTAAATGACTTTGGTCGATTGTTTGTGGGTGTTGCCGGAGCCATCATGCAACCAACATCGGCTCAGCAGTCGCAGACATATCAGCCGCAACGGCAGGGGGTCATGCCCATTTCCGCAAACGATTCGAGTCGGCGCCGTCAGCTGTTCTGGTCTGACGACGTTGAAGCGGCGATTTCCTTCTACCGCCGGCAGGAGAGTCTGCCCGGGGATCTCTTGGCGATGGTCGCCGCGGTTGCCCAGGCCCAATCCGACCTGCTCGACGCATTGGAGCGCTCCGGGACGGATATTCCGCGGCAATCCCTTCCGCCGGCCGGCTGGACTTACGACGCCATCGACCGTGTCGCGCGTGCGGTGGGCGGCCACTCCCCTCTCGGAGCCGAGGCACTTCGTGAGTTTGCGGCCAAGTGTCGGTTGATCGATACCGGCGCGCTGGCCCGCGCGGCGACCGGCTCGGATTCAAACGCCGTCCTGGATGTTGCAGCTGCAACCGGGGTTTCGCCTGAAGTTGCGCTGTACGTCCTTCGGATGGCCTCGCAACCCTTTACCGCGTGGCGGTGCGGGGCCGAGCCTGCGAGCGTCGCCGACCAAGCCTACCCCGCACGAAGTTCGTGTCCCGCATGCGGCGGGCGCCCCCTGATGGGCAAGCATGTCGAACCCGACGGCGGGCGGTTTCTGCGTTGCCGGGAGTGCGGCAACGAGTGGGCGTTTCCGCGGATCGCCTGTCCTGGCTGCAAAGACGCGGGGCAAGACGATATCGAGTCGCTGTTCGTCCACGGCGACGAGAGCCACCGGGTGTACTTATGCAAACGGTGCGGGCAGTACTTTAAGGTTTCCGATGAACGGCTCTTAGGGGTCAGGGCATACCTGCCCCTTGAGGATATAGTGACCCTGCATTTGGATGAAGTCGCGCGACAGCGTGGATTCAGCCCGGTCGGTGAGGATAGCGGCCGGCCGGATGCGGGTTAGCGGGAGATAGACGAGGAGGAGAGGTGATCAGCAGGTGAAGCTTTCCCGTCGGTCCTTCCTTAAGCTCTCGGGAGCAACCGTTACGGCGGCTGCCCTGACCGGGTTGGGGTTCAAGGTCCGGTCAGCCTCGGCGGCGCCCTTGCGCATCGCCGAAGCCAAGGAGACGACGACCATCTGCCCGTATTGCGGCGTTGGTTGTGGTATCGTCTGCCACTCAATCAACGGGAAAGTGGTCAACTGCGAGGGTGATCCGGACCATCCGATCAACCTCGGCTCTCTGTGCAGCAAGGGTTCAGCGCTGTACCAGTTGGCCGTCAACGAGCGGCGTCTCACCAAGGTCAAGTACCGGGCGGCCGGTTCTGATCATTGGGAGGAGAAGACGTGGGATTGGGCGATCGCGGAGATCGCCAAGCGCATCAAGAAGACCCGAGACGAGTCCTTTGAAACCGTCGATCAGGCCGGCGTCACTGTCAACCGCACGAACGCGCTGGCGTGCATGGGCGGAGCCGCTCTTGACAATGAGGAGTGCTACGCGTACTCCAAGTTTGTCCGGGGACTCGGTGTCGCCTGGCTAGACCACCAGGCGCGTATATGACACTCTGCCACGGTCGCCGGTCTGGCGCCTTCATTCGGCAGAGGAGCAATGACCAATCACTGGGTTGACCTGAGGAACACGGACTGCGCCCTGATCATGGGGGCCAATGCGGCCGAGAACCACCCGATGTCGTTTAAGTGGCTGCTCAAGGCCCGTGAGAACCGCGGCGCCAAGATCCTCAACGTCGATCCCAGGTTTACCCGTACCGCGGCCGTATCGGATGTGTGGGCCCCGATCCGTCCCGGCACGGATATCGTTTTCGTTGGCGGAATGATCAACCACATCATCCAGAACAACCTTTATCACAAGGAGTACGTTGCCGAGTACACCAACGGCTCGTTCATCATCAACTCGGGCTACAGCTTTGCGGATGGCCTGTTCGCAGGGTACGACGCAACGATCCGGGCGTACGACAAAAGCAAATGGGACTACGCGCTCGACTCCAGGGCATACCTCTGCGGGACAAGACCCTCACTGCAACCCGCGGTGCGTGTTCCAGCTGCTCAAACAGCATTACTCACGCTATGATGCAGATACAGTGGCCCGGGTGACCGGCGTCCCTAAGGACAAGTTCCTCGCGGTCGCAGCGGCGTTTGGGGCCACGGGCGCGCCAGACAAGGCGGGCACCATCCTCTATGCCATGGGCACGACGCAGCACACGATCGGTACCCAGAACGTGCGCGCGTTCAGCGTGCTGCAACTCCTGTTGGGCAACATCGGGCGGCCGGGCGGCGGCGTCCAGGCCATGCGCGGCGAGTCAAACGTGCAGGGGTCGACGGACGCGGCGCTGTTGTACCATTTGCTGCCCGGTTATCTCAAGGTTCCGACGTCGGCGATGCCGACGCTTGCGAGCTTCCTGCAGCAAACTACGCCGGTATCCAAGGATCCGGATAGCGTCAACTACTGGAAGAACACTCCGAAGTTCATGGTCAGCCTGCTCAAGGCGTGGTACGGGGACGCGGCGACGGCGGACAACGAGTTCGGCTATCAGTGGCTGCCCAAGGCTCCGGCCGGCAAGAACATGTCGCACATCGGCATCTTTGAGGCGATGTACGCGGGCGAGATCAAGGGCCTGATTTTGATGGGCCAGAACCCGGTCGTCGGCGGGCCCAACGCCAATAAGGAGCGTAAGGCTCTCGCCAACCTCGAATGGATGGTCGCTGTCGATATCTTTGAGACCGATACCTCGGTGTTCTGGCGGGGGCCGGGAACCGACCCCAAGGCCATCAACACCGAGGTGTTCCTGCTCCCCGCAGCGGCCTCGACCGAGAAGGAAGGCAGCGTTTCCAACAGCGCACGCTGGATGCAGTGGCGGTACATCGCTGCCCCGCCGCCCGGCGACGCTCTGCCGGACCTCGACGTTGTCGACAAGCTGATGAAGGAACTCAAGCAGCTCTACGCCGGTTCGACCGACCCCAAGGACCAGGGTTTGCTCAACCTGACCTGGGATTACGGCCAGCATCCTGACCCGCACCTTCTGGCCAAGGAAATGAACGGTTACGACCTGACGACCGGCAAGCTGCTGCTCAACTTCACCAAGCTGCTTGACGACGGAACGACCTCGTGCGGCAACTGGATCTACTCAGGGTGCTACACCGAGGACGGCAACATGGCCGCCCGGCGCGACGCGTCCGACCCAAGCGGTCTCGGTATCACGCCGAACTGGGCGTGGGCGTGGCCTGTCAACCGTCGCACGATCTACAACCGCTGCTCGGCCGACCCGCGCGGCAGGCCTTGGGATCCGTCCCGGGCGCCGTTTACGTGGGATGCCACGGCGGGGACCTGGGTCATGTTCGACGTCCCCGACTTCGTAGCGACCGTGCCGCCGGAGAAATCGGCAGCATCGCCGTTCATCATGCGCCATGAGGGCGTCGGCTGTCTGTTCTCCAAGGAACTCAACGAGGGCCCCTTCCCCGAGCACTACGAAGCGTGGGAGAGCCCCGTGACCAACCCGATATCCTCGCGCCAGGTCAACCCGACGGTCAAAATCTGGGGTGAGGATGACAACAGGCAGGGCTCGGCGGAGGAATACCCGATCGTCGGCACTACCTACCGGGTGACCGAGCACTGGCAGTCGGGCAATATGACGCGTAACGTCCCCTGGCTCGCCGAAGCAATGCCGGAGATGTTCGTCGAAATGAGCCCGCAGCTGGCCCAGGAGAAAGGCGTCGCCAACGGTGACACGGTCAAAGTCGTGTCCGCGCGCGGCGAGCTCCAGGCCAAGGTCTGCGTGACCAACCGTTGGGCGCCGTTCATTGTCGACGGCAAGACCCATCACGTCGTCGGGATGCCGTGGCACTACGGTTTCAACGGGTACGTCACCGGCGGCCCGAACAAGAAGCTCAGTTACGCAGCCAACCAACTAACCGCGCACATCGGCGACGCCAACACAACGATCCCGGAGTATAAGGTGTTCCTGTGCGACGTAAGGAAGGTGACCTAGAGTGGCCAAGGCGATACTGGTCGACACCACCAAGTGCACGGCGTGCCGGGCCTGCCAGGTTGCCTGCAAGCAATGGAACCAGTTGCCGGCGACGATGACGGAGTTCACCGGCAACTACGAGAATCCGCCTGATTTCCGCGGGTCCTACACCCGCGTGCTTTTCAACGAAACCGAGAAGGATGGCACTCCGGTCTGGAACTTCGCCAAGACCCAGTGCATGCACTGCACGGATGCCGCATGCATCATGGTCTGCCCTACCGGGGCCATCCACAAGAGCGAGTTCGGCACGACGGTGATCGACGCGGCCAAATGCATCGGCTGCAACTACTGCATTGCCAACTGCACTTTCGGGGTCATCTACTACGACCAGGAACGCAACCGCGCCCGTAAGTGCGACATGTGCTACGACCGGATGAGCAATGGCATGACACCGGCCTGCGTGAAGGCATGCCTCACGGGTTGCCTCCAATACGGCGAGCGTGAGGAGATTGTGGCCAAGGCCGAAGCCGCGGTTGAAGCAGCAAAGCAGCGTGGACTGACCAACGCCAGGATCTGGGGTGCGGAGGAGGTCGGCGGACTGGGCTGGATCTACGTGCTCAAAGACGCCCCGGAAGCCTATAAGCTCCCGTCCGAGCCCGAGGCGCCTTGGCAGGCGCGCATCTGGTCGGTTCTGTTCCAACCCGTGCGGGTTGCCGCAGGCCTTGCGTTGTTGTTCGGCCTCTGGAGCAACCGCAAGCATACCGCGGAACTGGCGCCCCCGGAGCCCACAGGTAAGGACTCCGGGACCGACGCGGACCGCTCAGTCAGTGCTGGTAAATAACCTCGCGGCGGGCCTGCCCGCCGGGCGAACGGAGGGAGCGTAGTGAGCGCAGTGAGCGTAAAGACCTTTTCTCGAGGCGGCATTCACCCGCCTGAGCATAAGGAGCCCACCGCAGGGTCACCGATCCGCGAGATCCCGCCGGCACCTGAGATGGTCATACCGCTGTCGCAACACATCGGGGCTCCGTGTGAGCCCCAGGTGGCGGTCGGCGACCGGGTACTGGTCGGCCAGAAGATCGGAGACTGTGCAGCCTTCATCTCCGCGCCGGTGCACTCATCTGTGTCCGGCACGGTCAAGGCGATCGAGCCGCGTCGCAACTTCACCGGGGCGATGGTCAACTGCATCGTGATCGCCCCCGACGAACGGCAAGAAGCCGTCGCCGCCGGAGAGAAGGGCGACTGGCGGCAACTCGACAGCGAGCAGATCAAGCAAATGGTGCGCGAAGCGGGTATCGTCGGCCTGGGAGGGGCGGCATTCCCGGCAAGCGTTAAGATCGCGCCTCCAAAGGACAAACCGATTGACACCGTGATCATCAACGGCTGCGAGTGTGAGCCGTTTCTGACCTGCGATCAGGCCTTGATGTTGCAGCGTCCCGACGACCTGATCGAGGCGTCGCGGATGCTCGTCCGGGTCGTGGGGGCCAAGCACGCTTACATCGGCATCGAAACCAACAAGCCCGACGCCATCGAACTGCTCGAATCCAGGCTCAATGGGGACCCCGAAGTCAGTGTCGCCAGATGCCAGGTCAAGTACCCCGAGGGGGCCGAGAAGCAACTGATCAAGGCTGTCCTCGACCGCGAAGTACCGCCGGGCAAACTGCCGAGCGAGGTCGGCGCGCTCGTCCAGAACGTCGGCACCGCCCTTGCGATGCTGGACGCAGTGAGGGACGGCACGCCGCTGACCAAGCGGGTATTGACAGTCACCGGCGCCGTCAACAGACCAGGTAACCTTGAGGTTCACATCGGCACGCCTGTGTCGTTCCTCATCGACCAGTGCGGCGGGTTTGCGGCTCCGCCCGGCAAGGTGATCCTCGGCGGCCCCATGACCGGTTGGGCGATCGACGACATGAGCGTGCCGGTTCAGAAGGGCACCTCTGGCATCGTAGTCCTGACCCAAGAATACGTCGACACCCACCCCGTCCTGGCGTGCGTCAGGTGCGGCAAGTGCGTGGAGTCATGCCCGATGGGACTGATGCCCAACATGATCGGCATCTACGCCGAACGGGGCAACTGGGACGGCGCTGAGAAGTGGAACGCGATGGACTGCTTCGAATGCGGATCTTGCGCCTACGTCTGCCCCTCCAAGCGGCCGATCGTCGACTGGGTTAGGCAGGCCAAGCGGGCAATCAACGATAGGCGGCGCCGGGAAAGGGAGGCGAAAAAGTGATGGCTGACCCGAAGCTCCATGTAACACCGCCTCCACACCTCAAGCAACGCGACGCCGTGGCGGATGCGATGCGCGACGTCATCCTGGCCCTGGTGCCGGTGACGCTTGTCGCGCTCTACCTCTACCGGTTGAACGCTCTGATCATGCTGGTGCTATGCGTTGCATCGGCGGTAGCCTCCGAACTGATCGTGCGGCCCCGCCTGGGCAAGAAACCGCAGATCGGCAACCTCAGCGCGATCGTGACCGGCTGGCTTCTGGCGCTGTGCTATGCGCCGACGACGGCGTGGTGGATGGCGATTATCAGCGCCTTCCTGGCCGTCGGGGTCGCCAAAGAACTGATGGGCGGACTGGGGTGGAACTGGTTCAACCCCGCGTTGTTCGGACGGATCGTCCCTATCGTGCTGGCGCCACTTTTCAGCTGGATCAGCCCGATCCTTGGCTTGACCCGGCTGCAATTGGCGATGGCCGACGCGACGAGCCAGGCGACGCCTCTGGCGATGCTCAAGGGCAACAACCTCGCCGGGGCGCCGAGCCCGCTCCAGCTCCTGACCGCCTTCCCCGGCGGGGCGATGGGAGAGGTCTCGGCCTTGGCTCTGATCGCAGGTGGGCTGTACCTGATCTGGCGCAAACACATCAGTTGGCGGATCCCCGTCTCGATGATCGGCACGGTTTTTGTCCTTACCTTGGTGCTGGGCAAATACCCCGTCCACCAGGTGCTGTCGGGCGGCCTTCTGCTCGCGGCGTTCTTTATGGCCACGGACTGGGTGACCGCGCCGGTTACCAACAACGGCAGGCTCATCTTCGGCGCCGCAATCGGAGTGCTGATTGTGCTGTTCCGCGTCTTC
The DNA here is from genome assembly GCA_040766985.1 of Bacillota bacterium. Lineage (GTDB taxonomy): Bacteria > Bacillota > Sulfobacillia > JAUYEG01 > JAUYEG01 > JAXGPL01. Next base: position 222,210 of record JAXGPL010000002.1, on the reverse strand, counting down.
GGGGCGCCGCCTGAGGGCGTTGGGTTCTCGGTTCTGTTGATGAACCCGGCCGCCCACTGGATCGACCGTGTAACCAGGCCGAAGCTGTTCGGCCACTCGTAGGGGCAAGATAACCGGTCTTCCGCAGGGGCCGCCCGTGAGGTCGGCCCCTGCGGTTCGTAATTCGGGAAGCATATCGCTAGTGAAGCTAAGCGAGGCGATAGCCGTGCGTATTGGCATGTCCGAGGTTCTCATTGTCCTGCTTGCGGCGCTGATCCTGTTCGGACCGAGCCGCCTGCCCGAGATGGGAAGGTCGCTGGGCAAGGCCATCCGGGAATTCAGGCGGGCCACAAGCGATCTCGGCCGGGAGCTTGAGGAGGCGCGGGACGAGATTGAGCAGGCCGCAAAACCTGGTGCCGTTGAAGAAGCATCGAGGGGCGGCGCCGGCACCAGCGACAGAGACGGCGGCGACGGTAGAGACGGCCCAGACGAAGGCGCCGGAGACGCTCAAGCCGCCCCGAACGAAGACCAGCCCCGCTAAGCAATGGGCCGGGCAGTGACTCGCAACCCTGAGGAGTTCCAGCAGCCCCTTGGCGAGCATCTCACCGAGCTGAGGAAAAGGCTCCTGCGGACCCTCTTCGCATTTGCGGTCACGACGGCTCTTTCCCTGACTCTATCCGCGAAGCTTCTGGAGTTTCTCCTTCGCCCCGTGGCGACGACGTTCTTCTACGGGCCGGCCGAGGCGTTTTCCGCCCACCTGCGCGTTGCGGTGCTAATCGGCCTGCCGTTGGGATGGCCCGTGCTTATGTACCAGTTATATGCGTTTGCCAGGCCGGGGCTGTACCCTTCGGAGCGGCGGGCGCTCGCCCTGATCCTGCCCGTTGGGTCGCTGATGTTCGGACTCGGGCTCGTCTTCGGGTACGCGGTCATGGTGCCCACGGTACTCGTCTGGCTTCGCAGATTCGTTGTCCCCGGCGTCACGCCCGCCATCTCCGTGACCCTATATACCCGGTTTGTCGTCAACTCCATCCTGCCGTTCGGCTTTGCCTTCCAGCTTCCGCTGGCAGTCGGGGTTCTGAGCCGTCTGGGCGTCGTGACTCCCCGAAGCCTTGCGCGGTCGCGGCGCTGGGTTCTGCTGGCCATCCTGATCGCAGCCGCGCTGTTGACCCCGCCCGACGTGGTCTCGCAGCTCACGATGACCCTGCCAATGGTGGTGCTGTACGAACTGTCGATCCTGGTAGCGCGCCTGATGCGCCTGCGCACCGCCCGTTCCGGATAGCTCCGGCCCAGATACCGGCTCGAACCGCAAACCGTGCGATCCGGAATTGCCTAGAACACGTTAAGGTACTGGTCGAGCTCCCACTGGTGGATCTGGGTACGGTAGACGTCGTACTCAATCTGCTTGGCCTCGACAAACCGGCGGTAGATGTGCTCACCAAGCGCTTCCCGGACCACATCGTCTTCAGACAGGGCAGCCAGAGCTTCAGTCAGGGTCCCGGGCAGCGACCCGACGCCTGCGGCAAGACGTTCCGCCGCGGTCATCTTGTAGATGTTGCGATTGATGGGCTCGGGGGGCCTGCTGCCCTTCCTGATTCCATCGAGGCCGGCCTTGAGCATCACGGCCATTGCCAGGTACGGGTTGCAGGACGGGTCCGGGCTGCGCAGTTCGAGCCGGGTGCCCGTACCGCGCCGGGCCGGGATCCGGATTAGCGGGCTCCGGTTGGTTTCCGACCACGCGATATAGACCGGCGCTTCATAACCCGGGACCAAGCGCTTATAGGAGTTGACGAGAGGGTTGGTGATCGCCGTGAAACCCCTTACGTGCGCCATCAGCCCGGCCAGGTACTGCATACAGACCTTGCTGAGCTCGTAGGGCGCGGCCGGATCGTGGAACGCGTTCCTGCCGTCCTTGAAAAGAGATTGGTGCGTGTGCATACCTGAACCGTTGATACCGAACACGGGCTTGGGCATGAACGTGGCGTGCAGTCCGTGCCGTTGCGCGACAGTGCGGACCACCAACCGGAAGGTCAGGATGTTGTCGGCGGTCTGCAGCGCCTCGGCATACCGGAAGGCGATCTCGTGCTGACCGGGAGCGGCCTCGTGCTGTGAACGCTCGACCTCGAAGCCCAGTTGCTCAAGGGTCATCACCATCTCGCGGCGAGCGTCCTCGCCCTTGTCGATCGGCGAGAAGTCGAAGTACGACCCCTGGTCGTGGGTCTGGGTGGACGCCCGCCCATCGGGACCCTGCTGGAAGAGGAAGAACTCGGCCTCCGGGCCGGCGAACATCGTGTATCCTAGCTGGACGGCTTCCTTTACGACCCGCCGTAGACACCCGCGGGGGCAACCCTCAAACGGCGTGCCGTCGGGGTTGTACACGTCGCAGATCAACCTGGCCGTCGATCCATCGTCGCCGCTCTGCCACGGGAGAATCGCGAAGGTATCAAGATCGGGCATCAGGAACATATCCGACTCCTCGATCCTAACAAAACCTTCGATGGAGGAGCCGTCAAACATGATCTGCCCGTCAAGGGCCTTGTCGAGTTGCTGGACGGGGATGGCAACGTTCTTGATGTTCCCGAGAATGTCTGTGAATTGTAGATTGACGAACTTGACGTTGAGTTCTTTAACTCGCTGCGTGACTGTCTCCTGCGTCATCCTGGCCAATTGCCGATCCCCTCTCTTTTTGCCTGCCCGTCTTCACGTCCCTGGCTCTGGCCCTTCGCTAACCGTCTTCGCGCGGGCCCCGGCGCGCCATGAACGCGCGGCGCGTCTCTACGTCTGGCTCGGCGTCCGCCAACGGCTCGCCGCCCGCGTAATGAGGTAGTTGCCCGCGCACGGGGGGCGATGTGGGACGGTCGTGGCTGGCGCGCCCGAGGCCGAGCTTTTCCCTGATCTCGTCCGTGCGCAGGCCACGCTCCATCTCCATCTTGATCCGCCTGAGGGTCTCGACCTCTTGCTGCGAGTACATCCGCCGCTTGCCCGGCGAACGCGCCGGCCGCAGAAGGCCGACCTGCTCGTAATAACGGATCTGCCGGTCGCTGAGACTGGTCAACTTGCGGACCACCCCGATCGGGTAAACCGGAGTGTCATTCCCGACATCAGTCATCTCGGCCACCTCTTTGGTTTGACTATATTGGCCCATCGAAGCCATGTAAAGTATATTGTAAACTAACCTGACATTACAATGGGGTCACATGACAACTAACCTAGCTGGGGCCGGCAGGCGGTGTCGAGTGTGAGATCTTAGATCGGCAACCGGCGGGCGCCGGCGCTTAGCTGCCTTTGGCTGCCAGCACCGCCGCGGCCGCCGCTTCGGCAGCGGCCATCGCGTAGCCGACACCAAGTCCTCCCTGCAGAAACACCCAATGGGGCGGCCGATCCGGCGCATCGGCGCTCAATTCGAGTGACGCTCCCTGCACAAACGTGCCGGCCGCCATGATGACGTCGTGGTCGTAACCGGGCATTGGCGCAAATTCGGGCCTCGCCTCCGAGTCGACCGGGGAATGCCCCTGGATCGCGCGGCAGAATACCTCCACTAGATCCCGCCTGCCAAGGGCGATCGCCTGGATGATGTCGCCCCGCCTGTCGGACGGAAGGGGGTCAACGCCGAAACCTAGTGCCGCAAACAGCGAGGACGCGTATACCGCGCCCTTGAGCGCGGAAGCCACCGCCCCCGGCGCAAGAAACAAGCCCTGGAGCAATAGCCGCGCCGGAACGAGGCCCGGTCCGACGGCCGGGCCTAGGCCCGGAGCGTAAAGCCGGTGGGCCGCACGCTCGACGAGGTCTTCGCGGCCGGCTACGTATCCGCCGGTCGGTGCGATACCGCCGCCCGGGTTCTTGATGAGCGAGCCGCACAGCAGGTCCGCACCGTAGGCCGTGGGTTCGAGGGGTTCGACGAACTCGGCGTAGCAGTTGTCCACGACCACGATGGACTCCGGCGAGACACGTTTGACCAGCGCGATAAGCGGCGCCAGGTCCGGTTGGGATAATGACCTTCTGAGCGTGTAACCACGCGAGCGCTGGATCAGGACAGCTCTCGGGGTCTCCCTCCGCAGTGCCTCTTCCAGTGATGCCAGGTCGATCCGGACCCCACCCTGCGCCCATGGGTCGACCTGGACATACGAGACGCCCATCTCATGGAGCGACATCGGCCCCGGGCCGATGACCGGACGCAGGGTGTCGTAGGGCGCTCCCGTGGCGGAAAGGATCTTGTCCCCGGGCCGCAAGATGCCGAAGAGCGCAACGGCCAGAGCATGCGTTCCGGAAACCACCTGCGACCGAACCAGCGCGGCCCCGGCGTCCATGGCTGCCGCGAAAACCCGGTCCACGGCGTCTCTGCCCCGGTCCCCGTAGCCGTAGCCCGTGCCGGCGCCGAGGTCGGCCTCACTGACTCGTGCGGCGCGAAAGGCCTGTAGCACTTTGCGCTGCAGGGTCTGGGAGAGCAGGTCGATTTCGGCTCCGTGCGTCGTCAGGTCGCGCCCTGCCGCCGTGATCGCCGCAGCCAGCGCCGTATTCGGGGATTCCCCGCCGCCCCGCGACGACATCGCCTAGCCTCTGCCCGCGGCCTTCTGTGCCAGTTGCTTGCGGACGCGCGCCGCCGTGCCGCGGTCGACGGAAGCGTGTATCTCCACGCCCGCGGGGCCGAAACTCTCGCTGCGGACCTCCCCTGACTCGTGCAGCAATGCGGCAAGGTCCGATGAGTCGTAGGGAATCACAAGGTGAACGTCCTCACGCCATTGCCGCAGCTCAAAAGAAACCGCCTCCAGCAGGTCGTCGAGACCGGCGGCCGTCAGGGCGGATATGAGCACGGCGCCCGGAAAAAGCCTCCGCAGCCGCTCGGCATCCGCGGCGTCGAGGGCATCGGCTTTGTTGAGGGCGACGATGACCGGGACATCGGCTGCGCCGGTCTCCGTGAGCACGGTGCGCACGACCGTTGCCTGCTCGGCCGCGATGGGAGAAGACGCGTCAATGACGTGGATCAGCAGGTCCGCTTCCGCAACCTCCTCGAGCGTGGCCCGGAAGGCCGCAACGAGCTGGTGCGGCAGCCTCCGGATGAAGCCGACCGTGTCGGTGACGAGTGCGCGCCCCCCGCCCGGCAGGTCCACGCCACGGGTCGTCGGGTCGAGCGTGGCAAACAGCTTGTCCTCAGCCAGGACCTCTGAACCGGTGAGGGCGTTGAGCAGCGTGGATTTGCCGGCGTTGGTATAGCCCACAACCGAGATCACCGGCATCGGGATCCGCCGCCTGCTTTGCCGGTGCAGGGAGCGGTGCTTGCGCAGTTCCTCGATCTCCTTGCGCAGGTCGCTCGGACGGCTGCCGGATCACTCGCCTGTCGGCTTCGAGCCTGGTCTCGCCGGGGCCCCTGGTGTACTGGCCGGCGCTGGCGCCGAGGCGGGACATTTCGGCGCCGTGCCCGGTCAGCCTGGGAAGCTCGTACATCAGGCGGGCGAGGTCGACCTGCAGTCTGCCTTCCTTGCTCTGCGCGCGCGGCGAAGATCTCAAGGATCAGCTGTGTGCGGTCGAGAACGCGAAGCCCGGTGCCCTCTTCGAGGTTACGGGCCTGGATCCCGCTGAGTTCGTGGTCGAACAGCAGCACATCACACTCAGACTCCTCGGCCGCCGCCCGGATCTCATCGATCTTGCCCGAACCAACGAAATGCGCGGGGTCTGGAGCGTCACGCCGTTGGGTGATTACGCGAACCGGCTCATACCCTGCCGTTTCGGCAAGGCGCGCGAGTTCGGCCAGCGACTCCTCGGTGGCGATTACGGGCTCGGTCGCCTTGTGCTGGGAGCGCGGCAGGTCCACGCCAAGGAGCAGTGCTCTGCCCCGGGGGTATTGAGGCTGCAATGAGTTCACCGTCCAGTGAGCGAGTCTTCTTGGCCCGTCATGAAGCCGGGCCATGGCCATTATAGCACGGGCCCGTTCAGGGCACGCCGGAGGCGGCGCGTGAAAGCCAGCATGTCGTGACGGCACAGCGCTGACACCGCAAGCACGTCAAGCCCGTTCGCCGAACCTCGCAGCCGCGCGAGCGAGTCGTGCGCACCAGCCTGGTCGGCCTTGCTCGCCAGCAGGAAGTACCTGCCCGCGGGCAGTTGGCGGCCGAAGCGGATCAGTGCAGTGTCCACATCGGTCAGGCCGCCGGCGGTCAGGTCGACAAGGTGCAGGATCACTTGGATGCGCTTGAGCAGGGCAATGGTTTGCGCCGCGCCTTCCCTGATCTCCTCGTCCTCCGATACACCTGCCGGCAGGCCGGTCGAGTCCACAATCGTCACGGGTCGCCTGCCCTTGGCCAGGCCGAGCGGCAGATCGACGGTGGCCCACTGAAGGCCCCGCGTGGTTCCGGCCCCCTGCCCCACCAACGCCTGCTTGGCTTCGGCAATCCGCCAGACCCGGCCCGTGAGGCGGCCCCCGGGGGCTTCCCGGTAGATGAGGGCTTCATCGAGGCCGAGGCTTTCCAGGAACGCGAGGGCGAACATGGTCTTGCCCACGCCCGGAGCGCCCACGATGAGGCACTCGACCGGCGGATTGCTTTTCACGGCCGCAGGTCATCCCCGACGATCGTCATCAACTCGTCGCGCCCGAGGTTCTCGCGGTCCACCAGCCGCAGTGCGTGCCTCCTCTGGGCTGCTTCGATGATATTGCGCACAAGGCGGGCGTTTCCGGCGTTGCAGGAGCCCTCAAGGAGCTTGGTTTCGAGGATGCCGCGCAGCCTTTGCCGGGCTCCCGGCCCGAAGACGTACTGGCGGCGGGACATCATCGCATCGGCGATCTCCATTAGTTCATCCAGCGTGAAGTCGGGGAACTCGATGTGGATGGGAAACCGGGACCGCAGTCCGGGATTGGCTTCGAGAAACCGGATCATCTCCATCTGGTAGCCGGCCAGGATCAGCACGAGGCGGTCCTTCATGTCCTCCATGGCCTTGACCAGAGTGTCGATCGCCTCTTTGCCGAAGTCCTTCTGGCCGCCGCGTGCGAGGGCGTAGGCCTCGTCGATGAACAGGATCCCGCCCTCGGCCTTCTTGAGTTGCTCCCGCGTCTTCTGCGCGGTATGGCCGATGTACTCCCCGACCAGATCGGCCCGCTCCACTTCGACGAGGTGGCCCTCTTTGAGGACGCCCATTTCCCTGAAGACCTTGCCCAGAATCCGGGCGACGGTCGTCTTGCCGGTGCCCGGGTTTCCGCGGAAGACCATGTGCAGGACGAGCGGCTCCGCGGCAAGGTCGTGGATCCGACGCTGCTGCTGGATACTGATGAACGCCCGCAGTTCACGGACCATGTGTTTGACCTTCTCAAGGCCGATCAGTTCGTCGAGATCAGCCAGCGCCTGCCGTACCCGCAGTTCGCGCTCTACCTGGGCCACCTGGCCGGCCTGCGCGGTTCCGTCTCGTACCACCTGATCCCCGATGCGGGCAACGGCTTGGGCGGGTGTCATCGCCCCACGGCGAACAAGGTCCTCGGTTCGCTGACCGGCGCCGGACGGCGGGCCGGCTTCTCCAGGGGGACGGACGCGCGCGGAAAACGGACGAGCATGGCTGCCTCACCTCGGCTGAGAGTGCTCCATTATACGCGCCGCGGGATGCAACCGGTCTTGCGCACATGCGGCGTCGACGGGGACAGAAAAGTGCCGGGGCTTTGTTCGAGGGCCGCATTAAAATGGCATGAAAGATTGTTTTCAGGGTGGAACTTTTCCGGCCACTATGATGTAATAGATAATGGATTGGTTGAATGGTCCACCAGACAAAAACCACATAGCTTAACGAAAGCAAGGGCGCCGGGCCCACCACCAATCGCAGCCTAATCGCAGCAATAAATGCAGCAAAACAACACTCGGATACGTAGCGCCACACACAGCAACAAACGTCGCTGGCCTAAGACCGGGGCCACGGGCAAAAGGCAACAAGCGTTTATCGCAGACGACGCAGCACACTACACACCAGCATAAACAGCAACGCCTGGCGCCCTTTGCATAGATAGAACACCTCCCACGAAGGGAAAACGCACCGGACTGCCGCCGGTGCGTTTTCCCTTTCGCAACGCCCGCCTACTCAACTCCCGGCCGGCGCACCACCCGTTCAGCCACGTCAGCGAGCCACGTCCCGTCCTTGGCGTCCGTCTCGCTGCCCGTATGCTGGGCCTCGAAGGTGAACTGCACCGGACCGGTCCAGTTCGGATACCGGAGGTCAAACTCCTCCGGCGGGAACATGCCCTCAAGCCCGAGGGCGATCCGCTCGCGCGGCGACAGCCGGTACGCGATCAGAAACTTGTTGCCCGTGGGCTCATCGACAACCGCTGCGATGTACTGCGAATCCGGCGACCACCGCACATCGACCGTGAGCCCCTCGAAATGGAGGTCGATGCCCTCAGCCGCCCCGCCCGCTGCGGCAATCATGCCCAAATAGCCGTGCGTCCCCCAGGTCACGAAGGCCAAGCGGTCGCCAAGCGGGGAAAATGACAGCAAGGCGACGCCTTCCTTGCCTACACCGAAAACCGTGTCGGGGGTGGCGCCCTGCGGAATGAATTCGTCCGGCAGGTCGTCCATGCCGAACAGCCTTCCATCTCCACCATCCGAACGGATGTGGACGGAATGGTCCTCGGCCACGTACGCCTCGTGCTCACCGTCCGTGACGGTGACGTCGTCGACGTGATACGTCTCTCCGGTGGAGCCGACTGCTACGACCTCGTCCCAATACGCGGCGTAAGGCGTCTCACGGCCGACCTGGTGAATCCGATACGTGAACCGGTATTTGCCGGCCGACTCCGTCGACTCGGCCACGGGAAACAACGCCGTTACGTCGCCGACCTGCCGGAGGTCTAGGACGGGGCCATCCTCGCGGTCAAATACCGCGGCCCCGGCTGCGGACAACCGGCCGCGCGCCGCAGCGGTTTCGCCCCGCAAGCGCTCAGCCATGAAGGCATGGGCATGGACGCGCGCTCCTTCGAGCGCCGGTTTTGGCCGGCGCCGGCAGGCCACCGGGCCCGCGGCCGTAACGGCCAGGGCGATAATCAGGAGAATGTGGACCGGACGAATGCGCAATTTCATCAGCTACCTCCGCAGCAGCGGGTCCCTCACATCGGCTTAGTCTGACCGTTCGACGTTTCCTCAGCCTCCAGCGCACCGAGGTCAACAGCCCTGGCAGGTGAAATCGTGGATACGGCGTGTTTGTAGACCATCGACTGCTTACCGTCATTCTCCAGAACAACGGTGAAGCTGTCAAACCCCTTGACCAGACCTTTGAGTTGCACCCCGTTCATCAGGTACATCACGATCGGGATGCTCTCGCGACGCAGTTGATTAAGGAAACCGTCCTGCAGATTGGGTAGGCTCTTTGCCACGCGCAGCTGCCCCCTGCCCCGGTGGGATTTCTCTTAGTACGATTGTCCCCATTTGGCAGCGGCTAATCCGAGGATGTAATCGACGAGCGGACCGCCTTCGCTTCCGGGCCCGTCGAGCCAGACGACTCCCTGTTCCCGCCGGAACCAGGTCATCTGTCGCTTGGCGTAATTGCGCGTGGACCGTTTGATTGCCGCGACCGCCACTTCCAGGGATGTGGATCCGTCGAGGTACCCCACCATCTCCTTGTAGCCCAGGGCCTGGCCCGAAACCAACGCCGTGGTATACCCCAGTGCCACAAGGCGACGGACTTCGTCGACAAGCCCCATTGCGACCATGGCATCGACGCGCTCGTCAATCCGGCGGTACATCTCATCGCGGGAGAGCCTCAGGCCGATGATCAACGCGTCGTAGAGCGGTTCAAGGAAACCCCAGGTCGAAGAGAGCGGTTTTCCTGTGGTTTCCCATACCTCAATCGCCCTGATGATCAGCCTCGCGTCGTTGGGGTGGATGCGTGCCGCCGCCTGGGGGTCGACCTGTCTGAGCCTGCAATGCAGCGCCGGGGGGCCGGCCGAACCCGCTTGCTCCTCCAACTCCGACCGCAGCGCCGGGTCCCGCCCCGGAGGGGAGAAGTCGTAATCGTAGAGAAGGGCCCGGACGTACAGGCCGGTGCCGCCGACGACGACCGGCAGGCGGCCGCGACAGTTGATCGCCCGCAGGGCCTGCCGCGCAAGGCTCTGGTAGGTGGCGACGCTGAAGCTCTCCGCGGGGTCGGCCACGTCGATCAGGTGGTGCGGAATGCGGTGCCGTTCTTCGGGCGAGGGTTTGGCAGTCCCGATATCAAGTCCCCGGTAGACCTGCATCGAGTCCGCGGATACGATCTCTCCGCCTGCGCGGCCGGCGACGCCGAGCGCAACGGCGCTCTTGCCCGAGGCTGTGGGCCCGATGATCGCAAGCACCCTATCGCTGCGTGAAGGAGTGCCAGCGGCCGTTCCGCCCGCCATCGTGGTCAACTCCTGCCGAAACGGCGCCCGAGTTCTTCGTGGGAAAGCAGGATGACGGTCGGGCGCCCGTGGGGGCACTTGAGAGGTTCGGTACACCCGGCAAGGCCGGCAAGGAGGGCCTCCACCTCCGGAGGGGATAGTTGCGTCGACGCCTTTACGGACGCGGCGCAACTGGCGACGGCGCGCCGGGCGCGGAGGTGCGGGGCGAGCGCCGGGTTCGGGCCGTCCGTGGCGAGGGTGGCCAGAACGTCTTGGAGGAAGGCTCCCGGATTGAGGCCGGGTGTCGCAAGCGCGGCCGGAAGCGCCCGGACGAGCACTGTCGAGCCGCCGAAGTGCTCGGTTTCCAGGCCCAGGGAAGCCAGGTGGGCCTGGTGCTCACCCCATGTGGCGAGGTCGGCCGGGGCAAGGTCCACGGGGGCGGGGATCGCCAGCAACTGCGCCGGGCCGGCCGTCGCAGCCGCCAATCCGAGCCTCTCGAACTGCACCCTCTCGTGAGCAGCGTGCTGGTCCACGAGGTAGACGCCGCCCGGGCCGTCGCATACCACCCATCGTCCGCCCGCCTGGCCAAGCGGGTTAAGCGAGTCAATCCGCAGCGTCGGAGCGAGCGGCGTCTGCGCCGGCAGCAAGGTACCGGCCAGCGGGTAAAGTGCCTGCGCGCGCCAATCTGTCGCCTGTTCCCGGACGGTCTGCCCTGCCGGGATCCGCGGTCCTGCTGCTGCAGCGACCTGGTCCCAGGCTGGTTGCGGCACCTCGCGGGACTGTTCGTCGCCGCCGTGCCGCGCCGCCGCCCGCACCGCATTGACGACGAGGGCGTACACCCGGCTTTCGCCACTCAGGCGGACCTCGGCCTTGGCCGGATGAACGTTGGCGTCGACCTCGGCAGGCAAGAGGTCGGCGTAGATGAGCAACATGGGGTGTTTACGCCCGGGCAAGAGCCCCCAGGGGTATGCCCGGGCGGCCACATCAAAACGGCGCGCGCCCACACCGGGCGGCGGTTGATGAAGACGCCCTGCCGGCGGCGGTCGGACCTGGCGGTGGAGGGGTCACCGACGAGTGCGAGGACCTCGGCGGAGCCCGATTCGCCGGCCCAACCCCGGTGCACGTGGCGGGCATGCTCAACGCCGAAGACGGCGGCGATGGTTTCCAGCGGCTGGCCTGTTCCGGGTGTGGCCAGCACGAGCCTGCCGTTAACCTCACAGCGAAACGCCACATCGTGGCGCGCCAGCGCGAGGCGCTCAACGGCGAGTACTGCCCGGCCGGTTTCCGTGCGTTCGGTACGCAGGAACTTGCCTCGCACCGGCGTGTTGTAGAACAACCGGCGCACGTTCACGTGGGTCCCGGGAGGCATCGACGCGGGCCCGCGCGCTCGCTCCTCGCCTGCCTCAAGCCGCAGGTACGAGCCCACGTCGTCGCCCGGGCGCCGGGAGCGTAGCTCGAGATCGCTCACGGACGCGATGCTGGGAAGGGCTTCGCCCCGGAACCCGTAGCTGCGGATTCTCGCCAGGTCCTCCGCGGCCTGGATTTTGCTCGTCGCGTGACGCCGCACGGCGAGGTCGAGGTCTGCCGCCGTCATGCCGCAGCCGTCGTCACGGACCGCGATCGACCCTTCAGCGAGCGTCACCTCAATCCGGCGCGCACCGGCGTCGAGCGAGTTCTCGATGAGTTCCTTTACCACGGAGGCCGGGCGCTCAACCACCTCGCCGGCCGCGATCCGGTTAATGGTTGCATCGTCGAGCAGCCTTATCGCCGGGTTCACACTAAGGGCCCTCCTTGAGCGCCTGCTGCTGCAGCCTGGCGAGTTCGTTGAGGGCTTCGCGGGGGGTGAGTTCGTCGACATCGAGCCGCCGTAGCCTTTCTAGCACTGGGCTGGGCAACGGTTCGAGGAAACTGACCTGCCGCGGAGCCGGCGCGCTTGACACATAGGCGCCACCCCCGCCGGTTGCCGCCGCAACCTCGCCGCGGGCCCCGTCGATCTCGTTGAGCAGTGTCCGCGCGCGCGCGAGGACATCCACCGGCAACCCCGCCAGGCGCGCCACCTCGATCCCGTAGCTGCGGTCGGATCCACCGGGCCGCACCTTGTGCGGGAAGATGATCTCACCGCCGCGGTCCAGTACTGCCGTGCTGAAGTTGGCTACATGGTCGTATGCCCCGGCAAGCGCGATCAGCTCGTGATAATGGGTCGCGAACATGGTCCGGGCGCATAGCTCCGCCAGCCGCTCGAGTACCGCGCGCGCCAGAGAGATCCGTCAAAGGTGCTGGTCCCCCGGCCCACTTCGTCAAGGATCACCAGGCTGCGGCGGGTCGCGTGGCGCAAGATGTGCGCGACCTCCTGCATTTCCACCATGAAGGTGCTCTGCCCCGCCGCCAGATCGTCGCTCGCGCCGATCCGGGTGAAGACCCGGTCGGCGATACCGATCCTCGCCCGTTCGGCGGGCACGAACGAGCCGATCTGGGCAAGCAGCACGATTAGGGCCGTCTGGCGAAGGTAGGTCGACTTGCCGGCCATGTTGGGGCCGGTGATCACCAGAAGGCGCGGCGCTTCCGCCCGAACGATACGTCATTGGGGACGAATCCGCCGGGAACGGTCAGTTCGAGAACGGGGTGCCTGCCGCCGGCGATCGTCAGTTCATCGCCGTCATCCACCGCAGGCCGGCAGTAGCCCCGGTCCACGCCGATCTCGGCGAGTGCGGCGAGGCAGTCGACCTCGGCGATGGCTTGGGCCGTTTGCTGCAGCGTCGAGGCGGCAGCCGCCACCGCGGCGCGGACTTCGCAGAACAACTCGTACTCCAGAGCGAACAGGCGCTCCTCCGCGCCGAGGATTTGCGCTTCGCGTTCCTTGAGCTCGGTGGTCACGAATCGCTCGCCGCCAGACAGGGTTTGCCTTCGGATGAAATCTCCCGGGACGGCCGCCAGGTTGGGCCTGGTCACCTCGATGTAGTACCCGAAGACGCGGTTATAGCCCACCTTCAGCGACCGGATCCGGTGCGCTCCCGCTCCCGCCTCAAACCGGGCCAACCACCCTTTGCCGCCGCTCCGCATCTCCCGCAACCTGTCTACTTCGGCATGGAAACCATCACGGATCAGCCCGCCTTCCTGGACCCCGGCCGGCGGGGAGGCGACGATCGATGCGGCGATGGTCGTTGAAAGCTCTTCATGCGGATCAATCCGCAGCACAAGGTCGGCGAGCAGCGAGGAAGCGGCGCCGGGAGCTGCGAGGATCGCCCGGATACGCTTTGCGGCGGCCAGGGTGGCGCCGACCGAGGCGACCTCGCGCGGGGTCGCTACACCGGTGCTTGCCCTCGCGACGAGCCGTTGGAGGTCCGCCGCAGCCTTCAGGGCCTGGCGAAGCTCCGCCCGGGTAAGCCCGTCTTCTGCCAGGCAGGCTACGGCCTCCTGGCGGCGGGAGATGGCCGGGACATCGGTCAGGGGCTGGGCCAGCCAGGACCGCAACGCCCTGCCACCGGCAGAGGTTACGGTTGCGTCGATGGCCCACAACAGCGATCCCTGGCGCCTGCCGTCGCGGGAGTTGGCGAGCAACTCGAGGTGCCGCCGCGCTGAGGCATCGAGCAGCATGTACTCCGAGCGCGAGTAATACCGCGGGCCGTTGAGGTGGGTGAATCCCCCCTGGTTGTTGGCCTTGAGGTACTGCCACAGGGCGCAGGACGCGACCACGGCCGCCGGCCGTTCGCGAATGCCGAACGCGGCGAGCGATACAGTACCGAGGCCCGCGGCAAGCTCGGCGGCGGCATGCTCCGGTTCGGGCAGGTAGTCCTCGATAATTCGCGGCGTTACCAGTCCATGGGCACAAAGACGGCTCCGCAGGTCCTCCTGGCCCATCAGGTAGGGGTCGAGCAGGATCTCGCGCGGACCGAGCCGGGCCAGTTCGTCGGCCAGTTCGGGCAGTGCGCCCGCCCCGCTGAACCCGGTGGCGATGAATTCGCCCGTCGAGAAGTCACACGCGGCAAGCCCGAGGGAGGTGCCGTGTTCGGCGGCCACCGCGACCGCAAGGTAGTTGGGCGCCCGTTCCGGCAAGGCCCGGGGATCGACCACCGTACCCGGGGTGACGACCCGCGTAACCTCCCGCCGGACCAGGCCCTTGGCCTTGGCCGGGTCTTCGACCTGGTCACAGATGGCAACCCGAAAACCCCGGTCGAGCAACCTGGCGATGTACCCGTCGGCGGCATGGTGCGGAATGCCTGCCATCGGGACGCGCCTACCCTTGCCGGCCTCCCGGGACGTCAAGGTGATCTCGAGTTCGCGGGCGACGATCGCCGCGTCATCGAAGAAGGTTTCGTAGAAATCGCCGAGACGGAAGAAAACAATGGCGTCCTTGTGCCGGTCCTTGACCCGGCGGTACTGGCTCATCATCGGCGTCAGTTGCTTTGCGTCAGCCATTGGCCGGGGCCTCCGGAGATACCGTCTGCGCAGTTCGGTGTGTCTCTTCAGGGTGGCGGGGCGGCTCAAGGTCCACCGGCTCGCCGGTCAAGGTCCAGGTGCGCGTGGCGGAGATCCGGACACGGCCGAGCCTGCCGGACCAGTCTGCGTCGCCCGGGGTCAGCACATAGTGAAACCCCCTGGTGCGGCCGCCGATTACTGCCGGGTCCTTGTCCGATGGGCCATAGAACAGGACCTCCTGCTCCGTGCCTGCCAGGCGTGCCAGGCGCGCGCGGCTGATTTCCTCCTGCACGGCGTTTAGCGCTGCGAGCCGCTGGCGCTTGACCTCCGCGGGCACCTGATCCGGCATGTCCGCCGCTTCGGTGCCGCGCCTTTGACTATAGGCAAACGTGAACGCCCCGTCGAACCGGGCCGCCCGCATCAGGCTGAGCGTCTGCTCGAAGTCATCTTCCGTTTCGCCCGGGAAACCGACGATCACATCCGTCGTTATCCCTGCCTCCGGCATTGCGTCTCGCAGCCTGGCGATCAGGTCAAGGTAATGCTCGCTGGTATAGCGCCGGTTCATCAATTCGAGGATCCGCGTCGAGCCGGACTGCACCGGGAGGTGGATGTGCTCGCATACCGTCGGCAGACTGGCCATCGCCTCAATCAGCCGCCCGGACAGGTCCTTGGGGTGTGAAGTCATAAAGCGCACACGCGCAAGCCCTTCGGGCGCGCAGGCCCTGTCGACGGCGCTGAGGAGCGAGGCGAAGTCGGTGCCATCCGCAAGATCGCGGCCGTAGCTGTTGACGTTCTGTCCCAGCAGCACCACTTCACGCGTACCCGCCCTGGCGAGCCCGACCGCCTCTTTGACGATGGAGTCGACCGTGCGGCTGCGCTCGCGGCCGCGGACGTGCGGGACGATACAGTAGCTGCAGAAGTTGTTGCAGCCGAAACTGACATTGACAAAAGCCTGGACCGGTGCAACACCGGCCCGCCGGGGGCCTTCCAATGGAGGGACCTCGGGCTCCGGCCAAACCTCGACCACCGGCCCGCGCGGCAGACCGCCGCTCTCCGTGCGAAGCCTCGCGCGCGTGGCGGCCATCGCCAGCAGCACCGGCAGACGGCCGGTGTTGTGGGTGCCGAAGACGAAATCGAGCCACGGCGCTCGCCGCACCAGGCGTTCGGCCGCGCCAACCTGCTGCGTCATGCAGCCGCCGACCCCAACGAGCAGGTCCGGACGGTCTTCTTTGGCCAGCCGGTATTCGAGGACCTTGCCGATTATCTTCCGCTCCGCGTTGTCCCGGACGCAGCACGTGTTGAAGATGACGAGGTCTTCAAGCTCGTCCGGGCCCGCGGCGCGATAGCCGAGATCCTCAAGCATCGCCGCGATCGATTCGCTGTCGCGCTCGTTCATTTGGCAACCGTAGGTGTGGATGCGATACCGCAACGGGCGTCTCCCTTCCATGGCAGTGAGAAGCTGGCTCACAGTCCTCATTCTACCACCGCGTCCGTCCGTAGAAACTGCCAGCATCGAGACGTTTTGTGCGGAAACCATATGCCATGAGGAGGTGGTTTCTTGGCGGGCAATTCGAACAACAACAACAGGAATCAGCTGGTGGTGCCGCAGTCGCAGCCAGCATTGGATCAGTTCAAATACGAGATCGCCAGCGAGCTGGGGATCCCGATGCGTGCAAAGGGCGCTGCCTGGTCTCTACCGAGGGTGACTACCAGAATACCCTCGATAGCTACAAGTGGGAGGTCGCCGAACAACTCGGCCTCGCCGACGACGTCCGTTCGCGTGGCTGGGCCAACATGTCCTCGCGGGAGTGTGGCCGCGTCGGCGGCAGAATGGGCGGCAAGATCGGCGGGCAGATGGTTCGCCGCATGATCCAATTGGCTGAGCAGAACCTTGCGGGCCAGCAAATCCCAAGACAGCAGTAGCTCGAGAGCAAGAGCGTAGGACGGCCGTGTGCACGCCGGTGGCGCGCGGCCGTCTTCCATTGCCCGCTCGGTCAAGCGAGCACATCGACCTGAACCGAGTATTTGACCCCGGCCACGCGGAGTTCCAGGTCGATCAGCCTCCCGCCGGCCGCGGCTACGGCGTGCTCAAGCTTCAGCCGGGCGGATAGAGCATCATCCACCGAGCACTCCAGGAAACGGACCGCCATACCGGGCGACAGCTGCGCGGCGAGCGGGATGTCGGCGCCGGCGACGACTCCTGGCTTGGGATAGCCGCCGGTGGTCTGGTGATCGGCCATCAGCAACACGGGCCGGCCGCTGCCCGGCACCTGCACGGCTCCCTCGACGAGGCCGTCCGAGACGATGTCGTACCCGCCCCGGGAGGCAATCTGCGGGCCCACCAACCGGTAGCCCATCCGGTTCGAATCAGGGCCAACCGTGTAGTTGCCGGCGAACAGGACAGAAAGAGCATCCTTCCCAAGCATCTCCTGTTGAAGTCCAGGTACCAGGCGTAACGATACCGCTGGCGCACCGCGCTTGCCGTCGCGCTCGTTAGCGGGAAGTCCCAGGTACACGGTTTCGATGACCTCGGCGGGCGCACTTTCCTTCCGCGGGCCTGCCCCGTGTTCGTAGGCCTGCAATTCGTCGCCGGGACGGCAGGCTCTCCCGAAGGGCCCCCCGAAGCCCGCCGCAAGGTTCGTGCTTCGGCTCCCCAACACAGCTCGTGCGGCCACTCCGCCGCCAAGACAGAGATACCCGCGCAATCCGCGCTCGGGCGGCCCGGCCGTAAGCCGTTGGCCGGGCCGGCCGGACAACACGGTCCACGTCGGGGCGGGAATCCCATCAATCGTGATGGGGCCCGTTGTGCCGGTCCAGGCGAAGGCGGTTTCCGAGAGAAACTCGAAGATGGCCCCTCCCCCTGTGACTTCGACGCCCGCAGCCCCCTCGGTATTGCCGAGCAGGCGGTTGCCGACGCGGAGCGCGAACCTGTCCATTGCGCCCCCCGGCCCCACGCCGTAACGGCCGTAGCCCGGGCGGCCGAGGTCCTGGACGGTACTCATGGGACCGGGGTTGACGACCCTTAGAGCGGGGCTCGCCGGCGCTTCGTCCGCGCCCCCGGCTGCCGGAGCCGGGGTGACGATCCCGGCCGGAATCGCCGGATCCGCCCTGAGTTCGTCGAAACGCGCGCGGTCGACGGCCACAAAGCGCACCCTGTCTCCGGCCCGAAGCAAGGTCGGCGGATCCCAGCCGAGGTCGAACATGGGCCACGGGCTCGTGCCCAGTACGCGCCAGCCTCCCGGGCTTGCGAGCGAGTAGACCCCCGTAAGCTCGCCGGCGACGGCCACCGCACCCAGGGGCGCCCGCAGGCGCGGCTGCTGAAGGCGGCAGGCGCAGGCTGGCCGGCAGCGATGCGAGGTAGGGTTGGCCGATCTGAAATCCGGATCAAGGCCACCAGGATACTGCCTCGCGGTGTGCTCGGCGATCACCTGTTGCGGGGAAAGGCCCGTCAACTGCGCTACCTCCGCGAGATCGGGTGCCAGGTCGGTGGCATAGCACACGGGGATGGTGATCGTACGTCCACGTCCGCCCCCGCTGGTCCGGGCAGGCCCAGCAGTACCTGCGGCGGTGCCCGCTTCGCGTTCCGCGCCCGGATGGCGAACGGATTCGCGAGTTCGGCCGCAGCGAGTTCTCCAGCCGCGCGGCAAGCTCGTGCCGCCGCACCCGGAACGGGTCAAACACCACCAGCAGCGACCGCATCGTGGGTACTGTTCCGATCAGCCAGCGGCGCCGGTCTCCCACGCCAAGGCAGCGGCAGCCCGTGCCGCCCGGCCCAGAGGTCAAGGCACTGTCGACGGCGAACGGCTTCGTTGGCGGCAGGCTCGACACGGTCGGAGAACTCGGCGACCAGCGCCCCTCCCGCCGTCAGATCCGCGCCCGCTCATACACGGCTTCGCGACCACCCCGGCCGGTTGCTCCGAGACGGACCGGGTCGAGGGCGGCGACCTCAACCCTGCGGAGGCGAGTCGTTGCCGAATGGCCTGCGCCAGCTCGGCGGCGCCCGGGGTGTCGCCGTGGACGCACACGGTAACTGCCTGGACCTTGATGACCTCTCCGGTCACGGTGGCGACGGCGCCGTCGCGGGCCATCCGCATCGACGTCGGCCACCTCGGCGGGCGGATGACCGGCTCCCGGCAGGCGGCGCGAGACAAGGCCCGTCCGGCCAGGCGCGGTCGGCGAACACCTCAGAGGCGGCCGGGATCCCCGCGGCGGCCGCGGCATCGATCAACGCCGACCCGGCCAGGCCCACAAACACCAGCTTGGGGTCCACGCGAGCCACGCCTTCGACCATCGCCCTTGCCATGGCCATGTCCTTCGCGGCCATGTTGTAGATCGCGCCATGGGCCTTGACGTGACGCAGCGGGACGCCGTGCGCCGTGGCAAATGCCGCCAGGGCGCCGACCTGGTAGGTGATGTAGTCCCGGACCTCGTCGGGAGTCGCGTTGATCTCCCTGCGTCCAAAGCCCATCAGGTCGGGAAACGAGGGATGGGCCCCCACCCCGACCCCGTGCGCTGCGGCCAGCGCCACGGTGCGGTTGATCACCAGAGGATCGCCGGCGTGGAACCCGCACGCGATGTTGGCCGATGAGACGTGGGCGATGACCTCGTGGTCGGCGCCGTATACGTAGTTGCCGAAGCTTTCGCCCATATCGCAGTTGATGTCGATGCGCAAGCCCTTCACCTCCGCTAGAACTCCGTCGTTCCGGTGAACGTGAACTTAGCGACCCGCACCGCAGGCACCATGGCGCCGCCAAAGAAGACCGGCTGGAAGCTGCGTTCCCGCGTGATACCCGTCACCTCGCTCAGGGTGCGCGGGACGCTTTCGGTAAAGCGCATGTTCTTGACCGGCCGCGTGATCCTGCCGTCCTCGATCAGAAAGGTGCCGTCGCGCGTCATTCCCGTGATCACCAGCTTGACCGGGTGGACCGGGTTGGTGTAGTGAAAACGCGTGACGAGTATGCCTCGCTCGGTCGAGGCGATCAACTCCTGCAACGAGGCGCTCCCGGAGGCCATGAACAGGTTCAGCGGCAGCGGACCGAAGGTGTTCGGCGCCGGCAGCGCATGTCCAGTACTAACCGTACCCTCGCGTCCTGCCGTGGACGAGTCGTGGACGAAACCTCTGGCGACGCCCTTTTCGATCAGCATCGCGCGCCGCTTCGGGACGCCCTCGAAGTCGAACGGTATCGGCAGCCCGGCGGGGTCCTGCCCGTCGTCCCACAAGGTGACGCTCGGGTGCATAACCTGTTGGCCAAGCCGCCCGGTCATGAAACTGCGCCCCTCCTGGTTGGCCAAGGCGCTGAAGCCGAGAAAGGCGGCGAACGTCAGCAGGTCGGCAACAGCCGGAGACTCGAGGATAACGGTATACTCTCCGGGCTCGACGGGCACTGGGTTCCGGCTGGCAAGGGCCTTTTCGATGGCCACCGCCCCCAGAGCAGAAGGATCGATGGCCCCTACGCTCCATGCCGCCCGCGCAGCGTAACCCGAACCCGAAGCGCCGGCGACAACCGTGTTGAACTCCGCGCGGCTTGTACTGAAGTAGGCCGAGGCGCCCTCCGAATTGGCGACGCACACCTCTTGAACCCCCGTCGAGAAGCTTCCGGCGGCATCGAGCTTTGCGGCGGCAGCCTGCCTGATTAGCCCTGCAACCCCCTCCGCCCGGCGGAGGGCGCCGGCTGCCCGGGTTTCCGGGTCGACGTTCTCGACGGTGAGCCCGGCTGCCGCCACCGGTGGCGCAGGCAGCCCTTGCCAGTCTGGATTGTCCTGCTGGAGGCGGGCAATCTCTACGGCCCGCCGGACCGCAGCCGCAACCTCGCCGGAAGACAGGCGGTTTGTTGACGAACAGCCGACCTTGCCGCCGATCGCCGCCCGGATGTTCAGCCTGGCGTCCGCCTCGCCCACATTCTGATGAATGAAGTTGGCCGCAAAACGGGTTAGATAGCTGTCTTGGGCGATGAGCACGGCCTCCACGGCGCCGGCCTCCGCCGCGCGCGCGGCAGCCGCGCAGATTTAGCGAAGGGCTCCGGTCCATTCCGACCACTCTCCGCACCTACCTTCGCGTTGCATCAGAACTGCCGCAGGCAGACGCCATCTTTTCGCGTCGCGCACGTCATCTAGGCCGTCAGCCTTCTCCAACAGCAATGACACAGTGTACTGAACCCATACCCCGCCGATGCCGACGTTGCCCGCCCACTGCGGGCCGTGGAAATCCGAACCGCCCGTCGCGACGAGCCCCCTTGCCCTGGCCATCGCGGCGCACCGTCGCCGCGCTGCGGCATCGTGCGTTGTGGGTGGTAGGCCTCGTGAGGCCACCGAGGCCAGCCTTGACCAGATCTCGATCGTCGCAGGCCGCGGTGCTGGATGCGCGAATACCGGCACTCCCGCCGCCTCAACGACCGCGCGCACCGCTGCGACCGGAGTCAGCTTGTTGCGCGGCACGTACGCCGAGCGCCCGCGGCTCCAGCAGCCCGTCCATGGCATCGTCGACGCTTGAGGCGAACTCCTTCTCGGTCAGCGCCAACGCGATGTGCGGCCGGCCGATCGCACCGCGGGCAATATCCTTAACCCGCTCAAAGTCGATGGGTATTTCCGTGATCGCGCAGCCGCTTGATCATCGCCGCGCGGGACCGCGAATCCCGCTGGCCCGCAAGGAACGATCAAAACCGTCCCGGAAGTCCACAAAGTATCCGAGGATGTGGACCTCGGCTTCGCCGTCCGTGTTGATCTCCACGGCAGGCACGATGCGAATCCCTCCGACGGCGTCTGCCTGGTCAGGGCCTCCTCGATACCGTCGACCGTGTCGTGATCGGCGATGGCAATGGCGCCAAGGCCGAGTTCCGCCGCCATCCTCGGCATGACCCGGCCGGGCTGTACCGGCCGTCTGACGCATGCGTGTGGATATGCAGGTCGGCCCGCGGCGGGGCTTCCGGCTTCGCATCAGCCCGCTGATTGCGCTGAAAACCTGCAGGTGGTTTTCTCCGAGGAAACGATGATGTCCCCGTCGCTGTAGCCCCTCTGACCAGGGCATCCGTGAACCGCGGGAATGCTGTCGCGTCCGGCAGGCCCTCGGGCGTGCCCTGATGCCGCCGAAGTCCGAACCCAGCCCGATGCGGCCGGGCTCCACCAGGCCGACCACATGGTCCAGGTGTTTGAGCAGGCTCAATACTCGCGCCGGTCGGGGCGACGAACGCCGGGGCGAAATTGAGCCCCATCACGCCGCCCTTCTTGACCAGCCTTGATCTGGTCGTCATCGATTGCGGGGGTGGTCGCACACCGCGCGGGCGTTGGAATGGCTGGCAATATAGCTGGGCCTCGGCGGCCTCATCGACGTGCCGAAACCCGGGTCCGAAAAGATGCGACGCTTCCACGGCGACCCCGAGACGGTTCATCTCCTTGACGACGGCGACCCCGAAGGTGGTGAGCCCGCCGCCTGTAGCCGTTCGCCGATCCCGTCGGCGATAAGGTTTCGTTCGTTCCAGACAAGGCCGATGGATCGAACCCCGAGCCGGCAAAGCATCCTCAGGTTGGCCAGATTGTGCCCGATTGCTTCACCGCCCTCGATGGCGATAACCACAGCCAGCTTGCCCTGGGCCGCGACCCGCCGGATATCCGCACCGAGAGGCGCAATCGCCTGTTCCGGGTCTGCTCGACTTCCCTGCAGAGCTCGGCCGATGACCTCCAGGTGCCGCTGCGCCCGCGATCCGCCACTGCGAGTTCGAGATCGCGAAGAGCCGAGCGTCTACGCCGCCTGCGCAGGCGGGGAAGTCGCTGGGCTGATCGCCGACCTCGCCGAGCGTCCAGCGCTTCCGCATCGCCGTCGAGGACGAAGCCCAGTGGTGTTCCACGCCTATACCTGGGCGAAGAGCTGGCCGCCTGCTCCAGGAGAAGCAGCCAGCGGCGCGAATCCCCGCACTACGTCCGCGCGCCTGATGCCTGCACCATGCCGAGCCGAGCGCCGGTCGACCAACCTGTTCGTGGTCAAGCCTGATACGGGCTGCCCTGATGCTCATCTCCTCCGTGCTGGTGGTGAAGACTCTCGATCATCCCTGCTCATCCGATCAGCACTGAGGGCGACGACAACGAGACCGCGATGCCCTGCGCCCGCGGCGAGCCGGGCGAACGGAACTGTGACCGTACGTCCCTTCCCGCCGGGCAGCGGCGAAAAGCCTGGTCACAGCGGCGGAGGCCTCCGACACAGGCGTCCACGGTCGCCTGCCTCATCCTCTCGGCAAGGGCGATGATCACGTCGACCTCCTCGGCAATGGGCACGGCTGTTCATCGGGCGCCAGAATCACCTCGCTGCGGGCAAAGCGCCCCGGGCCGCACTGCAGGGCTGCCGACTGGCTGGCCCAAAGGCCCGACTCTACCGCAGCCTGGCCGAGGACCACACCGGCGACGACTATCCCTGCTCTCCAATGCCGCAGATGGAAACCGCCACGCGTCCCCTCCTCGGATCGAGTCCGCCCGGCGTCACTTGCCCTCACCCACCTTCCGGGCAGGCCGCGGCGGCCGCCGGTGGCCTGCACCTGCGCGTATCGTGCGCTGAATCCAGGCGTGTCCGGTCAACAAGGGATCCGATCCGGCTCCGGTTGCCGCCACGGTACTGGTCGGCGAGCGCGCGGAGCATCCGCGCCGGGTCTCCAGCCGGTTGGCGGCGTACGTAGTGTCGGGCATATGCTGACGACCTCGACGAAAACAGGAAGTCGCTCCTGCCCAGGGCCTCGGTCAGGATGCGCTGCAGCAGAACCGGGTGGGCGGCAGTCGCCCTGGCCACGAAGGCCGCCCTGGCCGCCTCCGCCAGCCGGCACAGGTCAAACGCACCTCGACGTGGCCGAGTGGGCGAGGCTTCCACGTCCGCTTCGGTGGGCGTGGTGGCGGAATACTGCCCGCCAGTCAAGGCCATTCGAGGTTGCTGGAGACGATCGCGAGCACCGAGGCCCTGCGGCACGCGTGGCAGGTGGTTTCCGCCGATCGTCGCATGTCCGCCGTCGCCCATCAGGTTACGACCGTAAGCTCGGGTTGGCCGCCTTGACGCCTGTTGCGAACGAGGCTGCCCGGAAGCCGGGTCCGTGAAGGCAGTGCGTGCGCAGGTAGCCGTCGTCGTCAGCACCGATCAGGATGCCACGACCCGATGCGCGGATGCCGCGCGGCGGAAAGTGACCTGCCAGGGCCTCGGATACGATGGCGCTGCCATGCCCGGGTACCAGAACGTAGGAAACCTGTCTTCGCGCA
Source organism: Bacillota bacterium (assembly GCA_040766985.1). Lineage (GTDB taxonomy): Bacteria > Bacillota > Sulfobacillia > JAUYEG01 > JAUYEG01 > JAXGPL01. The sequence goes on along the minus strand of JAXGPL010000002.1, from coordinate 198,272 downwards.
GATAGTCGCAAAACGTGCAGGCGTCGCCGGCCTTTCGGCGGATGCCTTCTTCACTCGCCACGGTTGATCACCTCGTTGTGCACGCGCCGCGATACCGGGTGGGGAGCAGCGGCCGGCCGTCGCCTTGCACACTGAGTGGACCGGCCTCGGCTCCTGCCGCCGCCCGCGCCTCGATCACCACCTGGCCGAGGTTGAGCTCGACCACGATTAGGCCGCGCGCTACGGCGGCCTCGGCGACCGGTGCGGCGCGGAAACGGCACGTTGCTCAGTTGCAGGAGCCTCTGCCTGGATGCCCGCCTCACGCAGGCGCCTGGACCGCCGAGCGTGCACCGGGCCGAGATGCCGTAAGACACAAAAACCCATTCGGCGTCTTCGCCGGTGTTTCGACGAAGCAGGTCTTCCCGGCGGGTGACCTTATCGTTGAGGACGCAGCAGCGCCTGGCCACCGCCTGGTTTGTGGTTGGCAGACCGTCGGGGCCGTGCATCGAATTGCTGGCGCGGATGATGCCGGCGTTGCTGAACTCGCCAGCGGCGGACGCCGTCTGCATCCGGCTCGTAGGTGCGGTATGTCCAGTATCCGGGCGCGCGCCGCCTCGCGACCGGAACCGGGTGTGCAGGAAGACCGGTCGCTATGCATGTGGCCGACGATCTGTCCGAGAGCACGGTCACCGGTAACGCGTTCTTCGAAATGACCACCGCCACAGCCAACTCGTAACACTCCTGCACAGCCGCGGGTAGAACGCGAGGGCGGGATGGTCATTGCGTTCCCAGCGTGCTCGTGCATCACGTCGGCCTGAGCCGGGCATGGCCTGGGCAGGCCGGTGCTGGCCCGCCTGCATGACGCGAGCCGACAACGGCACCTGCGCCATGTAAGCGACCCCGAGGTTCTCCTGCATCAGGGAGAAGCCAGGGCCACCGTCGCGCAGAAGAATGAAGGTGCTCGCGGCGACGCGCTGATGACCGCGGCAATGCTGCCCGGGGTTCATCTTCCACCGCAGATAGACCCCTCCGCGACGCGGCAGCTCGGCGGCCGCCAGTTCGATCTCGGAAGAAGGGGTAATCGATGCCGGCGTAGAACTGTGCCCCCGGCAAAAAAAAAAAAAAAAAAAAAAAAAAAAAAAGAAGGCCGCTGTGCCTCGAAGAGGGCCGTTGCCTGTATGCATCTGCGCTTTCCCAGGCCCGCCAAGGGAATCCAAGGGCTGGTATCACCAGCGGCATTCTTCCGGCTTTCAACGAGGCTTGTGGTGCCCGGGCCGGGGATCTTCAGCGTGGCGCTGCCCTGCGTTTATGGCCGCCCTGCTGGCCAAACCGACCGGGCGATAGGCGTCTTAGCGGCCCCCACGATGAACTTGATCGCCGTCCGCTCCTCGTACCGTCGATCACGATGTCGGTGAAGGCTGAACGCACACCAGGTCGATACCGGGGTGACGAACTTCCGCGATTGCCACTGCTTTGACAGCTTGCCAGACTGCTGCGCCGATAGCCTGATCTGGCGTTGTTCGCCTTCGCAACATCATTGCAAGCGGCGCCTGCTACTGCGTTAGACCGTTTTTGAGGAAACCCAGTGGCCTTCGATCGCCGCCGCCTCCTCGTGGCCACGGGGTATATGCGTCAGAGTATTTCAACGGTGTGGGACGCCCTCTCACGCCTGGTATGGGATACGCGGTGGCAAAACGGTGGGGTGGCTACGGTGCGTTCTCGTGCCAGGGGAGCTCAGACGCTGGCTGAGAGGCTTTCAGCTCAAGAAATGCTCGACAGCAAGCCGCCTTTTCCGTTGCCGGTTCCGCCACAGGACTCCGGCGATGGGCGGCCTGCTGGGCAAGCGACCGGCATCAGGTCAGGAAACGCTCGACGGCAGCCTGACCCGCACCGGGATGACCGAATCGGTCGGCCCGGTCATACCCACGTCGGTTATGTAGGCGGTGCCTTTGGGCAGGATCCGTTCGTCGGCGGTCTGCACATGCGTGTGCGTGCCGAGGACGGCGCTGACCTCACCATCAAGATACCAGCCCAAGGCCATCTTTTCCGATGTCGCTCGGCGTGGATATCGACGAGGATGCAGCATGCCCTCGCCTCGCGCAGTTGCCTTGCCTCAGCCAGCTCCGGCCTGGAACGGGTCGTCGGGGTGGCTCACAAAGAAAACCCGGCCGTGGAGAGAGATCAGGCCGAGCTTCTGCGCGCCTGCCGCTTCGACCACACAGGACCCCTCGCCGGGCGGTGATCCAGGTTGACCGGGCCGGATCACACGCCCTTCGTGCATGGTGTATTCGTTGATCTCGCGCTTGCCCAGGCGTGGTTGCCGAGGGTCATGGTAGTCAAGGCCGAGATCGAATAGCTCTTCGGCGACGTCGGGAGTGAGCCCGGTGCCACCTGCTGCGTTCTCGGCGTTGGTGACCAAGAGGTCCGGCTCAAATTGACGGGAGGGCCGGCAGGCGCGCGGCTAGTGCAGCGCGGCCCGGCCGGCCAACGATGGCCGCCGAAGAACAGGAGGACGTTCATTTGTTAAAGACCATCACCCGGCCACCCTCGCGGTAGGTGTTCCAGTTCTGGTGTTGGCGTTCCGCAGGTCGTCGGCAGCGGCGTTGATGAGTTGCCCCGGACGACGAGGTCTTTCTCGATCAGGCCGCTCTCGGACTCGACTTCATGTCGAGGTTGCCGAATCGCTCGCGGGCGAGGGCGATCAGCACAGATCTTCAGGGTCAGCGTCTCGACGCCGCTGGCTTCACCTCGACGGCAGTGACCCCGCGCATGCGGCTGCCCAGACGGATGATCCTTGTGGCCGACACCTGGAGCATGGACAACGCAAACACTTTCGGTGATCAGGCCCTTGAGTTCGCCGAACTCGGTGCGGCGGCTTGCCGCGCACCAGCAGCGTAAAGCGAAGGGCGTGGGCGTAGTCATAGACCGACCCGACCTCCGGGAACCGAGCAGAATGGATACCAGCAGACCCGTGCTCCCGAGCGATCGCTCCTGCGGTATGTTGATGTGGTCAAGGCGTGGCCTCCTGATGGAATAAGCCGCAACCTATCTCATCGCCACATGCTTTCTGGAGGATAGGCGTTTCGCGCGCACCTCGCATGGGCATTGGGCCTTGTAGCTCAATTGGCTAAGATGATACCGCAACCACGGCGTATTCCACTGCCTCGCCCGGATCACGGTGACTTTGATCGTCCGGCACCGAGTTCGCCTTCGATCTTCGACGATGTTCGCGCAAGGTGCTGCTGCAAGATCGTCCACCTGCCGCTTTGTCGAGGATAATCCTGACCACGCCCGGCTTGAATTGCGTGCGCCTTGTCGACGCCCTCGAACGTCGGCGATCGCCTGCTTCTCGCCGCTTGATGTACGCCCTCGAAGCGGTCTGCGCTCTTGGCACGGACGGGACGCCGAGATGGCGTCCGCCGCCGCAACCAGGACCGCCTCGACCGGATGCAGCTCGACATCGTCGCGGATGTCGCGATGCCGTCGATCATATCCTGGTGCTCGAACTGGTGGCAAGATCAACACGATGGCGGATGCAGTGCCTCGACTTCGTGTCGGGATTACCTTGCCGATATCATGGATCCAGGCCCGCGCGCCTGGCAACCTGACGTTGGCCCCAGCTCGGCGGCCACAAGCCGCGGCGAGGTGCGCGACCTGAGCGAGTGCTTGAGCACGTTTTGGCCGTAGCTGTGCAGGCGGAACTTGAGCCGGCTACAGGGGTTACCAGTTCTGATGGAGATTATGACCGCGTCAAACGCAACGTAATTTGTTCGCCGACGGCCCGGATATGCGCATCAACCTCTTTTGCGCCTTGTCGACCATCTTCGAACTCGCGCGGGATGGACAGGCCGTCGCGGCGATCAGCTTCGAGCGCGACACGCGCGACCACGGCGCACTGGGTCAAACTCCGGAAAGGATGTAACCGCCTCGGGCGTGTCGTCGATGATCAGGTCAATGCCGGTCGCGGTCTCGAGAGTACGGATGTTGCGCCTCTTCGCGGCCGATGATCCGGCCTTCATTCGCCGCGGTGAGCGACCAGGCGAACCGCCGCCCCGCCATGTGGTCCGCCGCGGCAGGCGCTGGAATGGCGAGCGCGACGACGTCCCGCGCCCGGCGGTCGGCCTCTTCCCCTGGCCTCAGCCTCGATGTCCCGGACCATTTGGGCGGCCTCCACCCGGATCTCCTGCTCGACGCTCTTTAGCAATAGGTCAGGGCTTCGGCGCTGCTCAGCCTGAAAACCCGCTCCAGCTCGGCGTAATCGCTTTTTCGTGCAACTCTGCACCGACTGCTCCAGCTTGTGATGTCGGTCTCTGCGTCACGGCGGACTTCGTCACGCTTTCAAGGTTGTTTGGCCTTGCGATCGAGCGTCTCTTCCTTTTGCACCAGCCTGCGCTCAAGACGCTGCTTGCTCGTTGCGCCGCTCGCGGCCTCCTGCTCGACCTCGTTGGTACGTGCGCGTCTTTCCTGTTGGCACCAGGGCCTGCGCTTGCGCCTGGGCGTCCTGGGTCACCACCACGATCCAGGCCTCAGCCTCGGCCGAGCTGGATCTTCGCCTGCGCAGCCATGCCGAAGTAGTACCCCGCGGCAATACCTGCTGGCCGGCAGCGCCGGCGATGATAATGACGCTCTGCAGCTCCAAATCGGCCACCTCCCGACGAGGTTGTGCCCTGGCGGCGTCGTACGGACGCCGGCGATGGTCAGGCTGCCCAGCAACATGCGCGCCGAGATCACCCATAGCATGCAAACGTCGTGCATAGCGTGACCACCCTGCCACCAACACTGATCGCCGCACCGTTCCGCGATATGATCAGCTCACTCTTAATAGTAAACGCTATCGCTTTCCAGCATTCTGGCAAGGTAATGGCCGTTCTCCAATCAATTGCAAGTATTGAATGACGCATATTGTCAAGGAAATCCAGCCTGGGGAATGCCATTCAACTCCACTGGCCGAGCGCTTCCGCACTGCGCGAAGAATCGCCTCACGTGCGAATCCGCGGCGGACCATGCCCGCGTAGATCTGCTCCTGTGCCTTCTCCAAAATCCGCGTCATCCGCGCAACAAAAGCCCTGCACGCCGCCAGCGCCGCTTCCCGCCCTCGCGCTCCACGGTGCGGGCCTGGAAGACCTCATCGATCACTCTGCGCGGGATGCCCTTCTGCCGGAGTCGTGCTCGAGCTTGATCCTCCCGACGCCTTGGGCCCGGTGCCGTGCCCGGCCACCCGTTGTTTCTTTGCGAAGCTGTGGGAGTCGTCCAGGTAATCGAGCTGCATTGCGGCGTGCTACCACGCGCTCAATAGTCGCTTGCGTGGCCGCTCCGGCGCAGCCGGGCTCGATCTCGCCCGCGCTCCGCGCCCCGACGGCCAGCAGCCTGAACGACCGTTCGATCGCCTGCGGTGAGCTTCCTCAGGGACCTGGGAGACGGTGGGGCCTGCGCGCCGCTTGCCTTCGCCTTTGAACCGGCTCAAGCCCCGCGGCCGGCGGGACTGCGCGCCGCGTGCCCCCGCTCGGGGTCCGCCGGCCCTTGGCTACTCCTCATCCTCTTTCGCGTCTTCGGCGCTCGCCGCTCCGACTGCTCCGTGCTGAGCGCTGACCTGACCTTGCCGATCTCCACATCCCGCCTTGCTTGAGGAACTCGCGTACATTCTCCTTGCCCCGAACGATGTGAGCATCGCCGCCGAGTACCACGAGCCGTCTCGGTCACGATGCTCAGGTCCGTCGCGCCGATCACCCGGCCTCCCTCGAAATGCCCTGGCCGTAAATCAGATCGAACTCAGCCTGGCGGAACGGGGAGCACTTGTTCATGATCTTCGGCGTGACGCATCCCACGACTTCGCTGCCTTGCTTGATGCTTTCCACGCGGCGACCTCGATCCGCACGGGATGTGGAACTTGAGCGCCCTTGCCGCCGGGGTCACCTCGGGGTTGCCGGAATACAGGATCCCCGACCTTCTCGCGGATCTGGTTTAGGAACACCACGAGGTCGAGATTGCCGATGGCGCGCTTCCGGCTTGCGCAGCGCCTGCGACATCAGCCGGGCCTGAGCCCGACATGCGAATCGTCCATCTCGCCCTCGATCTCAGCCCGTGGGACCAGTGCGGCAACCGAGTCAATGACGATGACGTCAACCGCGGCTGCTGCGAACTGGAGCCCATGACCTCCAACGCCTGCTCGCCGGTGTCCGCCGACATTGTCAGCGTTGCCGATGTCCACCCCGAGGATTGCGGCAGTTGGCGTCCAGAGCGTGCTCAGCGTCGATGAATGCGGCGACCCCTCCGGTAGCCTGTGCCGACGCCACCACGTGCAGAGCAACGGTAGTCTTGCCCGAAGCCTCGGGACCGTAGATCTCGACGGCCCTGCCCCTCGGCAGGCCGCCGATGCCGAGGGCGATATCGAGCGGCAGGCTGCCGGTGAAACGAATCAACCTGCATCTTTGACGAAACCTCACCAAGCTTCATGATTGAGCCCTTACCGAACTGCCGCTCGATCTGGGCGAGCGCGGTATCGAGCGCCTTTTGGCGGTCCAAGCGGGTCACCTGCTTCCAATTATTTCCTTAACGAGTATAGCATGGGCCCGGCGAAGTGGCAACGCCCCCAGAATGTGATACGAGATCGGCCGGTAGAGCGGCCCTTGCGGCCGCAGGATGCTCTGCATGAGCACAAGGCGGCCGACCTCGAACCCACCCCACTCCACCACCCGCAGGCGTTCGAGCGCGCCTGTCAGCGCGGCGGTAGGCACGGCTTGATCAACTCTCGCGATCGTCAGGTGGGCTCTGAACGACAAGCCCCGGCTCGAACCCGAGCCGGGGAAAGTGCGGCGTCGGCGTCCCTCGCCGATGGCCTGCTCTTTCCCGCCGCTGCAATGCTCGCCCACGAATCACCTCGCGCGAACCGCCGGGGAACGTCCCGAGTCCCCCGAGGACCACCCCGGCATGGCCGGTGGCGCCTGCACACGCCGTCTGCGACACTCCCCGACCTCCGGCACCGCGCCGGGTCGAGGTCACCCAAGAACGACTGTACGTGCAGACTGCCCGCGGCGATCTACCTGCCCTGGGGTAAGCCGCCCTCGCCCCTGCCGTGCCGGCCCAAGGGCGTCTGCCGCAGGCGTGAAGGCAGCTCAATCGCGACGAACGCCCGTACAGGAGGAGGCCATCACCGCGTCTTTGCGGACCGTGAAAGCACATACCAGGAGATCACCAGCGCCTGGCGCAAGGCCCGGCCCTGATCGATCTCGCCTTCCGCCATGTCGGCGCGCTCGACGGTGGGCGGGCGTCCGCCGCCGGAAGCCAGCCTCCGATGAAGACTACGAGCCCCGGACCGGTTTCAGCGGCCCCGCTCGGCCCGGCGATCCCCGTGATCGCAAGGGCGAGGTCGGCGTGCGCAAGTTCCCTGGCACCGGCCGCCGCGGCGCACCTTCTCGCTAACCGCGCCGTGACCTGCGATCAAGCCCTCCGGAACGCCGGAGGACTTCAGTCTTAGCGCGACGGAGCAGGCTACGACCCCCGAGAAGGAAGCGGCTTCCGAGGCGCCTGACGCCTTCACGTACATCGCCGAGCAGGCCGCCTGTGCAGGACTCGGCCAGGGCGAGATGGAGGCGCCCTTCTTTGAGCAGGTCGACGACCGCAGCCGGGAGCGTCCGGCCGTCCACCCCCAAAAACGTGCGCCGACCCGGTCGCGGATCGCCTTCAGACCGGGCAATGGCCGCCAAACCGGCCTCGCGGACTCCGCCAGGCATGTCAGACGCAGCCTGACCTCCCCGCGAAGCCAGCGGCGATAGTCACGGCCTTGTCGATCAAGTCGGCGACCCTTGTCTCGACCTCGGGATTCGCCGATGCCGCACAGGTGCAGGACCCAAGACACGATCGTCTGGGCGCGGCCCTGCCGCTGGAGAAGCAGCGGAAGAACCTGCTCGACAAACAGGCTCCAACTCGTGGGTGGCCGGGCAGCATCGCTACGACGCATCCGGTCTCGACGTACACGCCGGGGGCGGTACCGCGCTTGTTGGGGAGCGCCATCCCGCCCTCGGGAATCATCGCTGCTTGATGTTGTTCGGCCGTCATTCGCCGGTGGCGGCATGGAGAAGAAAGACTCGATGGCGGCAAGGGAAGCGGGGTCGGTTACCAGCTTGCGGCCAAGGACCTCGGCAATGACTTCTTCGTCAGGTCATCCGGCCTGCTCGGCCCAGCCCGCCGCTGGTAATCAGCACCACCGTCGGCCCGGCCCAAAGCGTCGCGGACAAGCTGCGGCGACCCGCTCCGGGGCGTCCCCACTACTGTCTGGCGGTACACGCTGATTCCCGCCGCGCCAGTTGCCAACCCAAGAATGTCAAGAAGTTCAGAATTGGCCTAGCAGTAGCTCGGTACCAACAAACAATAGCTCGGCGACCACAGAACCACCTCTGGATGCAGGCTGGAAATCGAACACAGCTTTTCGCGGTCGCCGGGCGAACCCCTATCCTATGTCCTAAGCGGTCTTGTCGAGGTCGTTGAGCACGGAACGGATATCGCAGCCGGTCAGCGGCCGCGCTCGGCGAGCAGCAGCCGCGGATGCTTCCGAGGGCGTCGGTGCGCGCCTCGAGTTGCGCGTGATCACCCTCCGCTCCGCGAGGACGCGCCTCACCGCCCGGTGAAGGCCATTTCTTCCGCAGGCCGGCATCCGCGGAACGACACCCATATCGGTCATCCCGGATAGCACCACGTCGCGGCGGTATCGGCCGCCGTCCGGAAGTCCTGCGAAGCACCTGTGCTGCGGGAGCCGCACAGCAACTCCTCGGCCAACGGCCCGGCCATCGCCGCGTCGATGTTCTCCTCAAGCTGCTCCTTTGTCATCAGCAGGTAGTCGTCGTCCGGCGCATGCCGCACGGTCCCAGGCCATCCCGCGCGACGCACACCGAGGCCATGGATCCGGACGCTGAAGTTCCGCCATCAGCGCGTGCCCGCCCTCGTGGAGTACATACGGCGCAACTCGGCTTCCGTCGGCGCCTTCCAGGCGCTCGACCGCGATGATCACCCGTATCGACCGACTGGTGGAAGTGCGCCGCCACCTTGCTGCAGCCCTCGCGCAGGGCTGGCGATCGCGGCCTCGCCGGGCTGGCCGCTCAAGGTGCGCCGGAGAAGCCGGGCTGCCTTCCTCGGCTACCTTGCCGTCAACATCCTCGTCCAGCGGCTTGTTTGCCACGTGAAGCTCGAGAATGGCCCTCCTGTCGTCCCGGTCGGGCATTCCCACCTGGACCACGCGGTCAAGCGCCCCGGGCGCAGAAGGGCGTTGTCGAGGAGGTCGGAGCGGTTGGTCGCGCCGATGATGAGGATCTGATCCCGTCGTTGTTCTTCAGTCCGTCCATCTCGACGAGCAACTGGTTGAGGGTTTGGTCGTATTCGAGATGGCCACGGTGCGTGCCGCGCTCCGGGTGAGGTGACCTCGATCTCGTCAATGAACACGACGGCGGTCTGCCGGCGCTCCCGCTTCGCCGTCGTCCTTGGCATCCGCGAACAGCTGGCGGACGCGTTGGGTGCCGACTTCGCGTACATCTCAATGAACTCACTCCCCGACGTCGCCAAAAAGACGGCATCAGTGTGACGAAGCAGCAGCTTTGGCGAGCATTGTCTTCTGCCCGTCCCGGGCGGGCCTGAGAGCAGCACGCCCTTGAGCGGGCGGATTCCGAGGCTGGCTGCATTGTCGCGACGGTTCACGAAGTCCAGCGCTTCGACTAGTTCCTGCTTGGCCGCCGTCTGGCCGCCAATGTCATCGAACGTCGAGAGGGAGTCCAGGTCAGGCCGGATGGTAACCTTGCGCCCGCCCAGCCTGGCGCCGGTCGGCCCGACCATCAGCAGGGCTGCGAGGGCGATGAGGAACACCACGGGCACCACGTTGACCCCTCGCCAGGCCAGGAACAAAAGCAGTCCTACCCCAAAACCGATTCCGACCTCGAACTTGATCATCCGCTAACCCCTCCGGCCACGGTCCCGGATCGCTCGATCGCCTCAAACAGGTAGGCGTCGGGTGTCGCAGCCCGGAGGTAGATCCACCCGGGCCTGACGATGACCTCAGCCTCGACCCCCTCGAGGGTGGCAACCGCGGCCACGATCTCCTGCATCCGCACGAACGTCCCGTTCGCAGCGGCCTCGTACAAGGCGAACTGGGCGCGCGACAGAAACTCCGCAAGCTTGGGCGAGCGCGTGTCGACGATCTTCAGTTCGTGTGGGCCAAGCCTGCTGCTCAGTTCGCTTCCAAGGGCCTCGTGCACGAGCACCATATCGGCGTCGCGGGTGACGGTGAGTTCGACAAGCGGCTGCTGCCCGGCCCGCCGGACGATTTCGTACGAATCAACGGCCGCCTGGTTGCCGAGCAGTTCGGCCACAGGGCGGTCGACCGTCCAGTAGGAATAGGCGCCGTTTCCGGCGATCAGCAACGCAAGCGTCAGCAGAGCGATGGCGCCGATCTTCTTCGGATCGATCTGTCCCAAGCCCAGAGTGGGCACCTCCCCGCGATTGCCGAGCCAGGCAAGTGGTATGTGTGTATGATGGTGACATAAGTATAACGTTACGGGCAGCTTAAGGCCAAACTTCTGGAGTTATGTAAAGGTTTCCTGCCTGCTTGACCACGCTGTGCGAGGAAGGTTTTACTGTGGCGCTGGCGATGATTTCTGGCTGAAATGGCTCGGACCGAACCCTGCGTCGCCATCCGGTACGATGTCCGCGAAGATGTCGTACGGCCCGTTGGCAAAGGGCCTGGCGGTGACAAATGAGCCTGCCTCGGGCGCCTCGTTGCCCGGGGCAATCCGCAGCCAAACCTGTCCGTCAACATCCGGCGCCTCGCGGTACGAGCGCCCGCCGACTGCCATGGCCGGCATGCCGTCGGGCAACCGCACCTCCTGCCGGGGCGTCTCCACCAAGACCGGGAGGTGCTGCCCAAGAAGCCTGCTCGCCTGACGCCTGGAAACCCTGCGCTGCAGCGCCATCGCGAGCGCACGCCGCCGGATCTTGAGGCGCGCGGGCACCTGGTCCGGCATCTCCGCAGCGGGAGTGCCCTCCTCGCGCGAGTACGAGAATACACCGGCCCAGTCCGCCGAAACCCGCCTCATCAGCCTCAGCAGTTGCTCGAAGTCGGCCTCGGTTTCGCCTGGGAAACCCGCGATGAACGACGTGCGGATCGCCACGCCCGGGATCGTCTCGCGCGCCCGGCCGGCAAGGCGGAGCAAGTCGTCCGGGGTCGTGCCGCGCCGCATGGCGGCCAGGATGCGGCTTGACCCGTGCTGCATCGGAAGGTCGAGGTAATTGCAGACGGACTTTAGCCGGGCGATCGTCTCCAGCAGACGGTCGTCGACCCTGGCCGGGTGGAGGTAATGCAGCCTGAGCCATCGTGGCCCCTGGGCGATGTCCAGTTGTTCGAGCAGGTCCGCGAGGACCGGCCGGCCGGGGAGGTCGCCTCCCCACCGGGTGAGGTCCTGGCCGACCAGTGTGACTTCGCGGACGCCGGCCGCAACGAGTTGCTCCAGTTCTGTCCGGATATGGGCCGCGGGGCGGCTGCGATGCGGCCCCCGCAGATCGGGGATCACGCAATAGGCGCAGCGGTTGTCGCAGCCCTCGCTGATCTTTAGGTACGCGGTCCATGGGCGGGTGACGAGAAGGCGCGGTGCGACACCCTCCGGAAGAAACCCGGGCGGGCCGGAGGACAGCACGCGTTCGCCGGCGGCCACCGCAGCAAGGACGTCCGCGATGGCCCCGATGCCGCCAGTCCCCACTGCGCCGTCGAGTTCCGGGATTTCCGCGAGCAACTCGGCGCCGGATCTTTGCGCCAGGCACCCCGTGGCCAAAACCCGGAGGAGGCGGCCCTCGCTCTTTTTGCGGGCCATCTCAAGGATCGTATCAATCGATTCGCGCTGCGCATCGCGTATGAAACCGCAGGTATTGACAATGACCACGTCCGCGAGGTCCGGCGTGGCCGCAATCTCATGCCCTGCCAAACCCAATTGCCCGAGAATGGTCTCCCCGTCAACAAGGTTCTTGGGACAGCCCAGCGAAACCAGGCAAACCCTCATCGCCCCCGCAGCGTCAACTGCGGCCCTGCTCCAGCCTCTGTCTATGTTGGGTGATCAGGACGGGGTAATTCTGGACAAGTTCGAAGCACTGGTACATTGCGCCGACGTACATATCGCGGAGATCCGGCGAGAGTGCTTCGTAGGCCGCCTCCCACAACTCGCCCTGCGCCCGTGCCGCCTCGCAGTCTGGGGTGCAGGGGAAGAAGTCTTTGACGTAGTAGGCGTGGATGTCGACCGACTTACCATCCGACTGCATCCGGTGAACCTGCTCCCAGGCGCGCTGCTCGACGTTCTGCCCCTTCATCCGGTCCTCGACGTACCGCTCAACGCAGCACGCTGGGTAACCAAGCATCTCGCCAAGGCCGCGCAGGTATTTGGGGTCGAACTCGTTGGCGTAGACGTACTCAAGCGGGGCCCTGTCCCCCGGACCCTCCGCGACGCGTTGGCGGGCCTTCTCGGCAATGTCTTCGAGCTCCACGACGCGGTCTTTGACCCGGCGGTCGCGGTAGATGAACATCTCGCGCAGCGACGGCCGGCGTTTGACCTGATAGTGGTTTAGGGTCATCCGGTCAAGCCAGTCGAGGTGGGCGGCATACGCCGGGCTTCCAGCGGCGATCTCGTTATAGGCCTGCTCAAGCACGCGCCGTTTGGCGAGCAGTTCGGCTTCCTGGTCGGCGTGCGGTCCTCGCCGTCGGAACCTGTTCAGGAGGCCGGCCCGCGGCGCCTCGCCGGGCACATAGTTCTCCTTGAAGTACCTGTCGATCGCCTCACCCATGCGATTGCCGCCGGGGAACTCGGCAGGCAGGTAGGTCAACGCAAGCTGGCGCAACCCCAGGCAGACCGGGAGGAAGTTGTTGGTCTTGCTGAGTTCGGTGATTCCTCGCTCAGCCACTAGATCCTCAGCCATCGGCTTGACGAGGTCGATGCGCGCCTTTAGCTCCGGGGACAGTTCGACCATGATGCTCACCTCCGAGGTGCTCCTTCGCTCACGCGGGCGTAGTATTCCTCGTAGCGGGGGACAATCCGTTCGGCCGAGAACAGGGCCCGCGCCCGCGACACCCCCGCGTCGCTTACCGCCTGCCAAAGGCGAGGCGTTGACAGAAGTTCGATGTCCTTTTCCGTCATACCCCCTACATCACCGGCCGGCAAGAGGAAACCGCCCTCCCCATCCGCGATTACCTCCGGCAGCCCGCCGACCCGGTAGGCGAGCACCGGCGTGCCGCACGCCATCGCCTCCAGCCCGGCAAGGCCAAAGCTCTCCTGCTCCGATGGCAGAAGAAAAAGGTCGAGGCACGACAGAATGCCCGCCACCTGTTCCTGGCTGCCGGCAAAGTGCACCCGGTCGGCGACCCCGAGTTGGCGGGCAAGATCCCTCACGCCCCCGAGTTCGGGCCCCTCCCCGACCAGCACCAGCCGCGCCGGCATCGCCTTGGCCACGCCCGCGAAGATGCGGATAACTTCCCGCGGGCGCTTGACCGGGCGGAAGTTGGACACGTGTCCGATCAGCATGTCGTCCCCGCCGATCTGCTGCAAGAACGACTCACACGGACGCCGCGCGTAGACCTGACAGTCAACGAAGTTATGGATTACTTCGATGTCTCGCCGGACGGGCAGGCGGATCTTGGTTTCCTCGGCAAGGGCGCCCGAAACCGCCGTAACGCCGTCGCTCGTGTTGATCGACCAGGTCAGCAGTTCATAGAACCCCGGATCGCTTCCGAGCAGGCTGACGTCCGTCCCGTGCAATGTCGTCACCACGCGCGGCCCTTTGTCGCCGATTACCTGCCTGGCAAGCACCGCGCTTGTCGCATGCGGGATCGCGTAGTGGACGTGGAGGATCTCAAGGCGGCAGAATCGCGCGACCTCGACCATCTTGTTGGTCAGGGCAAGGAGGTACGGCGGGTACCGGAAGAGCGGGTAACTGGGCACGTCGACTTGGTGGAAGACCACGTTGGGCGTGTAGGCGGCCAGGCGAAACGGGGCGTCGTAGGTGATGAAATGCACCGTGTGCCCGCGCCTTGCAAGTTCTCGGCCGAGCTCTGTGGCGAGCACGCCGCTGCCGCCGAAAGATGGGTAACAGGTTATCCCAATCCGCACCCCGATCGCTCCCTGTCCACCGGCGTCACCGGCACGACGATATCTCAAGCAGGCTTTTAAGGCAGGTGAACCGCTCGCCGATGAAGCCCTCGGCAAACCCCACGCCCGCGTGACGGCCGAACGAGGCGTCGCGCCCTTCCACGCCCGGGAGGTAGATCCCGTCGTTGAGCGGTGTCGGCGAAGGCCGCCCGCGCCGGCCGAACTGGCTGTCGAACGCCGCGAGAGCCTGCCTTTTCTTGTGGTAGTACCCCTCGACGTCGATCAGCACCTGCGGGGCCGCGGGGCTGTTGATGAGGTAGTAAAAGACGAGTTCGGGACGGAACGGCTCAAACTCCGCCCCGGCCGGTGGCCGCGCTCCGCCGGTGATCGCTTCAAGACCGCCGGTTTCGTGCTTTGCCAGGCCGGCCAGGAATATCCCGCGCCTGACGAGATCGTGGCCCGCGCGATGGTCGGGATGGCGGTCGCCGTCGCCCCACGGCGCCATCACCAGGCGAGGCCGGAGCCAGCGAATGGCCGCGGCGATCCGGGAGGCCGCCCCGGCTGCTTCATCCAGGCTCGCATCTGGCAGGCCGAGGCATACCCTCGCCCGTGCGCCGAGGATCGATGCCGCGGCAGCGGCTTCGGTCGCCCTCGTGCGGACATCTCCGTTGGTCCCCATCTCGCCGGCGGTCAGGTCGCAGATGACCACTGCTGTACCCCGGCCGTGGCATTCCATGGCCAGCGTGGCGCCCGCCCCGATCTCCACGTCATCAGGATGCGGACCGAACGCCAGGATATCAACGCCGCCATCAAGTATGATGGCGTCTTGCCGAGCGATCGGCAATGCAGAACCCCCAGTTTGCCGGCTATTGCCGTGACCGGCACTTCCACATCATTCCGTGCATGTTTCGCGTCCCGGCATGGCTTTCCTGCCCCTGGGCCCTCCTCCGATACCCCTCCGGGGCGTTGAAGGAAAACATATGTTCGTGGTAACATGACCTTACCAGGCAGGTTCAGGACGCCTGGGTCCAGACCCCCTGCCGCGGAAGGGAGCCACGCCCGATGCCGTCCCCACTGGATCAGGTGCTCGACACGTTGCGCAACCAACTTGGCGACCGCATATGCGCATGGCGCGAGATCCCGCCGCGTCCGGCGAGGCATGCCGGCTTCCCGGACTGGGTGCCTGGCAGGCTGCGTGAGGCGCTGGCGCAAAGGGGTATTACCAGGCTCTACACACACCAGCGTCAAGCCGCCGATCTGGTCCGTTCCGGCCGCCACGTCGTCATCGTCACCCCTACGGCGAGCGGCAAAACCGTCTGCTACAACCTACCGGTAGTCGCAAGTCTGCTCGACGACCCGGCTAGCCGCGCGCTGTATATGTTCCCGACCAAAGCCCTCTCCCAGGACCAGCTTGCCGGCATCGACGGCCTGGTTCAGGCGATGGGCGTCGACATCAAGACGTTCACCTACGACGGGGACACGCCGGCTTCGGCCCGGCGAGCCATCCGTTCCGCGGGGCACATCGTGGTTACCAACCCCGACATGTTGCACACAGGGATTCTGCCTCACCACACCAAATGGGTCCGGCTGTTCGAGAACCTCAGGTACGTCGTAATCGATGAGATGCACGGGTACCGGGGCGTCTTCGGGAGCCATGTCGCCAACGTGATCCGGCGCCTCAAGCGCGTGGCGGCATTTTACGGACAAAGGCCGCAGTTCATCCTGTGTTCGGCGACGATCGCCAACCCCGGCGAACTCGCGCGCCGCCTCACCGGTGAAGACGTCGCCGTAGTTGACGATAACGGCGCCCCCACGGCTCGCAAACATTTCGTGCTGTACAACCCGCCGGTGGTCAACCCGCAACTCGGCATCCGGCGGAGCTACCTGCTCGAAGCCAAGACGCTCGCGGCGGCTTCCCTGGGGCACGGTGTGCCGACGATCGTCTTCACCCGTTCGCGCCTGGCCTGCGAGGTGCTCCTGAGTTACCTTCAGCAGACCGAACGCTCGCTACCGGGTCGCAAGGGGCGGATCCGCGGTTACCGGGGCGGGTATCTCCCGGGCGAGCGGCGCGAAATCGAGAGCGGCCTCCGAAGCGGCGAAGTCACCGGTGTCGTAGCGACCAACGCACTCGAGCTAGGGGTGGACATCGGCCAGCTTGACGCCTGCATCATGGCGGGGTACCCCGGCAGCATCGCATCGTCCTGGCAGCAGGCGGGGCGCGCCGGCAGGCGCTCGGGGCAGTCGCTGGCGGTTCTGGTCGCCGATTCGAGCCCGCTCAACCAGTTCATGGTCACCCACCCCGACTACTTTTTCGGCAGCTCGCCGGAGCACGGCCTGGTCAACCCGGACAACCCGCTGATCGCCGTGAATCACCTCAAGTGTGCGGCCTTCGAGCTTCCGTTTGAGACCGGCGAGCCGTTTCTAGCCTCGGCGGCCGAGACCGCAGCCCACCTCGCTTACCTCGCCGGCCAGGGCCTGATCCACCGCACGCAGGACCGCTACTACTGGATGGCCGACGCATTTCCGGCTGAGGCGATCAGCCTGCGTTCGGCGGCGACCGACAACTTTGTGGTCATCGATAACACCGAACCCAAGCCGAGGGTGCTCGGCGAGATCGACCGTTTTTCCGTCCCGACCCTCCTGCACGAAGACGCGATCTACATCCATGAAGGCCGCCAGTACCACGTCGACCGTCTGGACTGGGATGAGGCCAAGGCCTACGTCCGCCGCGTGGAAGTCGAGCACTATACGGATGCCGAGCTCGCGGTCAAGCTGACGGTCCTCGACGAGTTCGAGCAGGGTTCCCCGGGCCCGGCGTCGGCGGCCCGGAGCGGCCTGGGCGAGGTCGAGGTGCGGGCACTGGCAACGATCTACAAGAAGATCCGGTTTCACACGCATGAGAACATCGGCTGGGGCCAGATCCACCTGCCTGAGCAGTCGATGCACACGGCGGCGTTCTGGCTGGCCTTCGGCCAGCCGCAGTACGACCCTGCAACGCATAACCGGTTCGGCGGCTCAGGCCCGGCGGAGGGCGATCTGCAGGGCGCACTGGTCGGCGTAGCCGCGGTGCTCCACCAGGTGGCCGCAATCCACCTGATGTCCGACGCGGGCGACCTCGGGACGGCGATCGAGGTCAAAAGCCCGCACACCAAGCTGCCGACGGTCTTTCTGTATGACCGGTATCCAGGCGGCATCGGGCTGTCGGAGCGCGCGTTTTCGCTCTGCCCGCAACTGCTCCGGGCGAGCCTCGAACTGATCGAGCAGTGCCCGTGCGCGGACGGGTGCCCGTCGTGCGTCGGCTCGGCCGTTGAAGTCGGGACGGGCGGCAAGGCCTCGGCAATGAAGCTCCTGCGGGAGGCCCTCGGTGGTGCCTGACGAGGACTTCGCGGCCAGGATCGAGCGTCTGCGCAGGCTAGCCGAGGAAGCCGCGGAGCGGGAGCGGACACGTCGCCCGGTCAACCTCGCCCGCGACATCGTTGGAGCGGCCGGCGGTACCGCAGGGCACGATGAGGCCGGCGACGGCCCGGTGCCGATCGAACGCCTCGTAACCGGCCAGGAGATCCGCGCGGCGGGCAAGGCCTGCTTTGTGCGCGACAGCGTGCTCGACCTCGACCACCGGCACGGGCGCTGGCCGCTGGCGATAGCGCTCGAAGCCCGGCTCCCCGAGCTAGAGAGGCTGGCCTACCCTTCCGCAATCACCTCGCCGAGCCTCAAAGGGGCCATCTTTATCGACGTGGAAACCACCGGACTCGCGGGCGGCACCGGCACACTGGCCTTCCTTGTCGGCGCGGCGTGGTTTGAGTCCGGTCGTCTGGAACTCGTGCAGTACCTGATGCGTTCGCCAGACGAAGAACCCGCGGTGCTGGCGCAACTCGCCGCGCGCGCCCGGGCGAGCGAAGTCGTGGTCAGCTTCAACGGCAAAGCCTTCGATATCCCACTGCTTGAGACGCGCTACATCATGGCACGGCAGCGGCCGCCGTTTCCGGACGACCATCTTGACCTGCTCTCCGGGTCAAGGCGCGTCTGGCGCCTGCGTCTTGAATCCTGCCGCCTTGCGCACCTCGAAGAGCGGGTCCTCGGCGTCAGGCGTTGGGATGACGTCCCGGGCTGGTTGATCCCGCAGCTATACACCGACTACCTCCGGACCGGCGACGGCAGGTGTCTTCTGCCGGTGTTCGACCACAACGCCCTGGACGTCCTCTCCCTGGTCACCCTGGCCGGCCGCCTCGCCTGCCTGCACCGCGATCCGCTGCTGGCGCTGGAGGACGACCCCTTGGATCTGGTTTCCCTGGGCAGGGCATTCGAACGCGCCGGCGGCCGGACCCGGCCGCAACGCCGCTGCACAGAGGCGACCGCCGGGGCAGGTACCGGGACGGCCCCAGGCGCCGCGGATGATGCCGCCGCCGACCTCAGCACGGTGTGCTACGACAAGGCACTGGCGGTCGGACTTGAGGGGCCGGGGGCGGACCTCGCCAGGCTCCGTCTGGCTGCCATCAATAAGCGCCGCGGCAGGTACGACGACGCCGAAGCATTGTGGCTGGCGCTCGCCGAGACGGCAGTGTCCCCGGAGCACAGGTTTGCTGCAATGGTAGAGCTGGCAAAGTACAATGAGCACCGCAGACGCGACCCCGCCCGTGCGCTGGCATGGGTGCTGCGCGCCGAAAAAGCGCTTCGTGTGGGCGAGGCGCGCCGCCGCGAGCTCGACCGCCGCATGGACCGATTAACCCGCAAAACCAAAGCTAGTCCCCGTATCGCCGCCCAATCCAAGGCATAGACACCTCTTGACGGGACCGATGGCGGCCCCGCGCGATTGCCGGGTCTCCCGGCCTGGAGGTGGGCATTGTGATTCTAGTCCTGAGGCCGAGCACCCGGAGGGTGCTGGCGGGCGTTTTGGCCTTGTGCGGGCTGGCCCTGATCGGCACGGCTATCGTTTCGGTCGGCGGAGCGTTGCCTGTTGCGGCCAAGCTCGAACCGCTGCGCCGCGTCGTCACGACCCGTAATCAGATCGCCCTGACCTTCGACATCAGCTGGGGGACTGTCATGCCACCGAAGGTTGCCGACCTGCTCAAGCAGTACGATGTGCAGTCGACGATCTTCGTGTCCGGACCGTGGGCAGGCAAGAACCCGGACTTCGTAAGCCGTCTTTCGGCAGACGACCACGAGTTGGCCAGTCACGGCTACCTGCACAAGAACATGAGCGCGTACACCGAGGCGCAGATCGAAGAGGCCATCACCAAGACTCACGCGGTGATCAAGGACACGTGCGGCCAGGAGGCGCGATTCATCCGGCCGCCCAACGGCGATTACGACGATCTGGTGATCACGACTGCCGCACGCCTCGGGTATACCGTGGTGATCTGGAGCCTGGATTCGCTGGACTGGCTCAACCCCGGAGTCGAAAAAATCGTCAGCCGGGTCCTTACGCGGGCGCAGGCCGGCGATGTGATCTTGATGCACGCCTCGGACACGTGCAAGCAGACCGACCTGGCCCTGCCGCGGGTGATCGAAGGTCTGCGTGAAAAAGGGTTCGAGTTGGTTACGTTAGGCGTCCTCGCCGACGGTGCGCGCAAGCCGGATTGACGTGAGGACTTCGAGAGCTGCAACTACCAGCGGCTCGAGGGCGGCGGTCGCGTCGCCGGCGCCCGAGCCCTCAAGCGCCTGTGCTGCCTGGAACAGGACAGCGCCGGCATGGACGGCTTCCTTGCGGCTCTTGAACCCCAGTCCCAACGGCGCCCGTTCATGCGGGCCTATCGCGGCAAAAACCAGCAGCAGCAGTGCGATCTCGGCAACACCGAGCTCGTTGACGTCAAGCCTCCCCTGCAGGATGCGCGCGAACAGTCTGCGCGCGGCGGCCTCGGCCCTGGGCCACGCATCGTCGCCCAGAAGGCGCATAATCGCCCCGCGCAACGCCGGCTTCGGCTGAGGCCGGGTTGCCGATCCGTTGGCGACCTCAAGCGTCAGTGGCAAAAGGGTGTGGGTTTGGAGGCCTGCGAACGCCGCGCCGGCCTCCACTCCGATGGCCGCCGTCCACAGGTGGCGGGCGGTTTCCGTATCGCCTGCCTGGCAAAGAGCGCGGGCGGCGCGTAGGGCGCGCCGGGAGTCCTCGAGCAGGTTCTCCCACCCGCCCAGTCCCGCGGCGAGGTCGGCCGCCCCCTGGCCCGTCGAGAACAAGGCGGTCGCCACCCCGCCGCCGTCGTTCTGCAGCAGCAACCGCCCCCCTTGCTCGCCGAGCAGCCGTCTCACGGTGGCAAGCCCCAGGTGCGGCCGGTGCAGGCCGTCGCTCAGCTCCGGGCTCACCGAACCGGCAAGCAACGGCTCCGGAAAACCGGGGCCCTGGTCCCTAAACTCCACGCTCACCGCTGACCGCGCGGCGTCCTGAGCGACCGTGACCTGCAGCACACCGCCGCCGGGCATTGCTTCGATCGCGTTCTTGGCAAGGTTGCGCACGATGGACGCCGCCGCGAACGGGCTGGCGGGCACCCGCGGCGGCCCGCCCTTGACCTCCAATTGCAGAGTCTGTTGCCTCCCGGCCATCGCCGCGGCGAGGCCGCGCAGCACCCTGCTGACGATATCGCGGAGGTCGACATAAGACTCCGAACCGTCGCGCTTGAGCATCGCGCCGGCCTCTGAGAGCCAGAACTGGAGGTCCCCGATGTTCTCCAGGCACCGCGAACGAACGGTCTCCGAATCGTAGAAAGAATCCTCCCTGAGCCAGTCGCGCACAAACGCCAGGCTGTTCTTCAGGTCGTGCAGCACGAGCGCAAGGTCCTTGCCCCAGGCCTCCAACTCGCGCCGGACCAGCCCGGTGAAGGCATAGCTCAACCTTCCCGCCGCCTCCCGGGGTGAAGCCGATCCTTCGACCAGCTCTGCGACCGCTCGCTCGAACACCCTGGCTTCGTCGGCCGCTTCACCCGCACCCGGGTCTAGCGACGGCAGGCAAATGCGCAGCCCGGCACCCCGGCCGTCACAGCAGTCCGGCAGCACGGCAAGAGATCCGGAGCAGCGGAGCAAGATGTCGGGCAGCGTCCCCCGGGAAAGCGCGCCCTCGACCGGCGCAGTCGCAGGGCCATTGCGTCCACTGCGTCTCCTCGCCCCGCGCCGGCCCTCGCCCCGCGCCGGCACAAACCACAACGAAAAAAGCGCACCACGTCCTCCCCGGCCATCGTCCCACAGCCGGCCGTCAACGGAAACCGTCGCCTCCGAGCCAGGACCCGTGCCGCTCCCAACCGCCCCCGCCTTCGCGGCGACCGCCCGCAGAATTCCCCGCAGCAGCGACTTGGTCAAAGCTGGGTCGATAAACGCGCCGGTCTCCTCCCCCGCCTCGGGAGGCGCGACGGATAGCAGGATCCCCTCGCCGGCCAGCGATTCCTTCTCCGCCAGAGCGACCTCCAGCACAATCTGGCGGGGGTTGCAGGGTTCGGGGCGCAGCGGCTGGAAGGCGACGAGTTCTTCCATCAGCCGAGCCACCCTGTCGGCCGCATCCTCGCATAGGTCCTCCACGCCGGGCGAGGCCCCAAGCGCCGCGAGCGGGTCCTCCAGGAGATCCTTTACGTTCTTCACAAGTGACTGCACTTCCGCCAGCGCGGAGGCAAAGTAGCCCTCCCGGGCTTCCCGTCGCGCAGCCACGGCAGCCCCCGATTCGTCCCACGCCCGGCGAAGAAGCCCTGCCACCTTCGTTCGAGCTTCAGAGGTATCAAGGCCAAGCTCTGTCAGAAGGTCGCACAACTCCCCTGCCGCAACCGGCTCCGGGAGCGCGACCCTCCCCTTGGCAAGGAGGCGCGCGGCCTGCTCGGGCAACCCCGCCTGGTGAAAACACGCCGCGGACGTGACCGCCGGCGACCACTGGGCCGCTGCCTCCATCGCGTGCTCCAGCGCCGCCAATACGTCCGGCAAGAGGGTGCGTGTTTCGGCATCCGCGGCGTGGCCGCCGGCGCAGACCTTGGAGCACACCTCCGCAAGCAGCAGCGCAGCCGGCTCGGGCTGTCGATCTGCGAGCATCAGGCGGCCCAGCGCAAGGTTTCCCTGGATCCAGTTGGGGCCTCCTGGCTCGGCCGTACCGAGCGCGGTATCGATGCGCGAGGCAAGGTACCGGAGCGCCTGGTCGGCATCCGGCTTGCCCTGCAGGGCGAGTTGCCAGGCCACGCGGAGGAGAAACGAAGGGTCAATGCTCCGAGAGCAGTGGTCGACCGGCCCGCGGCGAGCGCGACAGCAGCGATAGCGACGACAGCCTGGATGGTGCCCGGCGATGATCTGCGCGATCTTGCAGCACCCTGGTCCGCTACGCCTGCTCGGCAAGAGCGGCCCTGCCCGGTGGCTTCGCCACGAAGGCCGAAGAAGGCCTCCGCGCCTGGCTGCCCTGCTCAGCTGCAACGTCCATCAGATCGCCTGCTGCCCATTATTGCCTCCGTCCCTGGGCCACAGGCCTGCGGCAGCATTGCTTGGTTTATGGCGGATGGAGAAAGGATTCATGCAGCCGGTGGCCCTGCAACGCACTGATTCAGCCCCTAGGGGGCAGATCGCCCCGACCCGGGATGTCCTGGTCCTGCGACAACGGCGGCGCCTGGGAAACGGCCCAGCGCTCGGCCGGATGGTGGCCGGGGCCGGGCGGCGGCGGATCAGGCTCCGGTCCGAGGCCCTGGAGTCACCCGGCCTGCCGGTAGGCGCCTCCGAACCCCGAGCAGCGCCTCGGCTTGCGGCCGGGATATCCCTCACGGCGGTGCCCTGAGGGCGGTGAATCAGTAGATGATGACTGCAGGCCGCGACGAGGGTCCTCCGAAACTCGCCTCGCGGGATGATCGTCTCTGAGGGTCCTGTTCGTCGCCGCGACCAGCCCTGGACAACGATCCTTGATCGTCCTGGTCCCCGGATTGCGCGTTCGAATTGCAGCCTGGCGATCATGGAGATCTCGGCCTGCGCGCCGTGGCCTGGCGATCCCGACCTCGTCGAGAAGGATCGCCCTGTCCAGCTCAAAACGCCCTTCCCGCCGGCGCAGTTCCGGTGAACGCCTCTTCGGCGGTCCGAACAACTGGTCTTCGAGCAGGCCAAGGGCAGAGCGGCGCAGTTGACCCTGATGAACGGCCCGTCCCGCTTCGCGCTGAGGTAGTGGACGGCCGTGGCGACAAGTTCCTTGCCTGTCCCCGTCTCCCCCCGGACCATCACCGTCGCATCTGTCGGCGCGACCCTGCGCACGAGCGACAGGAGGTCCCGCATCGCCTCGGACTGCGCCACGATCCGGTGTCCGGCGAACTCGGCCTCTGCGTCTCGCCGCATCAGCCGGGTTTCCTCCTCCAGGACGCGGGCCTTGTGCTCCAGTTCGCGCAGGCGCAGGGCGTTGGCGACCGCCACGAGTAGCTCCTCCGCAGCTGCGGACTTGTCTACGAAGTCAAAGGCCCCAGCTCGCACGCAGTCGACAGCCCGGCGAATATCGGCCTTATTGGAAACCACGATCACCGGGACCGTCGAGTCGGCCTCGCGCAGCTTGCGAAGTGTATCGAAGCCACCCCAGTCGCCAGGGGGCATCTTGAGGTCGATCACCACGAGGTCCGGGCCGCGGGCGGCGAACTCGCGTAGGCAGGCCAGCCCGTCGGAAACCGTGCGCACGCTGTAGCCGTCCGATCTGAGCCACCGTGCGAAAAGCTCCCTGGCGTCCTGGTCGTCGTCCGCCAGCAGTATCTCCTGCGCTCCAAGCATGGCCATCCCTCCGCGCGAGGCAGTTCGAGAAGGCTCAGGGCAGCCCCTGCCGGAACATTCCCAGGAGCCCGTTGGCCAATGCTTCGACGAGGCGGGCGTAAACAAGCCCCCGGGGGATCGAACGGGTGGCGACGAGCGGCGACGAGGCGACGAGGACCCCGTGGCTATATGCGAGCGCGGTGCCTACACGCTGGCCCTCGGCGATGGGCAGGGTGAGGTCCCCTTCAGGAGTCGCGTATACCACCTCCAGGGCGGGAGGTTCGCGGAGGGGATGTACGAAAGCAAGGTCTCCGCCCAGCACGGCAGGGACGGCGATCCGCAACGACGAGAGGCCCAAGGGCGCCGCTAGATACGGCAGCCGAACGGGGTCGCGCGCGATGGCGGCCGGGGCGGGGTCTCCAGAACGGGCGGCAACAACGAGGGCGGTTTCGTCAAACCCGTAGTCCAGTAACCGGGCTGTATCCCGCCAGCGGTTGCCCGAGTGGAGCACGACCGATAGCAGCTGCCTGCCGCCGCGTGTCGCGCTAGCAACCAGGCACTGGCCTGCCTCGTCTGTAGTGCCGGTCTTGACGCCGTCGGCGCCCTCGTAGGTCCACAGGAGTTGGTTGGTGTTGCGGACCAGCCTGGTCCAGGCAGGATCAAGGCTGCCGATCTCCCGTTCACGGCTGCGGACCAGCGCTGCGAAGCGCGGGTCTTGCATCGCGGCGCAGGCGATGACGGCCAGGTCGTAGGCGGTGCTGTAGTGCTGCGGCGCGGTCAGCCCGTGCGGGTTGATGAAGCTGGTCGCGAGTGCGCCCAACTCGCGGGCCCGCCTGTTCATCAGAGCGGCGAAGTCCTCGATCGTCCCGGCTACGTGTTCGGCGAGGGCGGCGGCGGCATCGTTACCGGAACGCAGCATCAGGCCGTATAGCAGGTCTTCAACCGCGATGAGTTGACCCTCGCGCAGCCCGATCCGCGAGCCCCCGGTCCGCGCCGCGCGCCTGCTGACCCGGGCAACCTCGACAGGGCTGCAGTTCTCCAGGACAAGCAGACAGGTCATGATCTTCGTCGTACTCGCCGGAGCCATCAACCGGTAGGCGTTCGACTCGGCGAGCACCTGCATGCTCACGGGGTCGAGGAGGATGTAGGCATCCGCGCCCGGCCTTGGCGGGGCTGCGGCACCCGCCGCGGCCCCGCTCCCCGCGGCGAACATGCTGCAGGAAATGCAGAACAGAAAGAACAAGACCAGGCGTCGCAACGGCATCACCTGGTCTATCTTTGCTGTACCCGACGTTCGGCTATGCGCCGGGACGGCTATTGCTTTCGGATGATTACCACGGTCCGTGCGTCATCGCTCGGGCCGGCAGCCCCGATTTCCAGGCCGAATACACTGATCACCGTCTGCTTGGCCCGCCCCAGGCGGAGGTAGATGCGGTCGGCGCCTGCAAAGCTCAGCGAGGAGCCGGCCTCTTTGGTGCCCTCGAACTGCAGCGCGCCGTCAGCCTCGGCCCGCAACCACACCCGATCAAGGAAACCCAGCTCAGCACTTATGTCCTGCCAATCGACGACGATTTCAAGCCGTCCGTCCTGCCCGGCGCGGGTAGCGATCCTTTCCGCGCTGAAGCCCTGCGGGGTCTTGCCACCGGGGTCAGTGCCTCCCGGGTCAGTGCCTCCCGGATCTGTACCCCCGGGCTCGATACCGCCCGGATCTGTGCCGCCCGGATCTGTGCCGCCGGGATCGGTACCTCCCGGGTCGGTCCCACCGGGGGTCGTGCCACCCGGAGTAGTTCCGCCGGGGACCTCTCCATTGGGAGGGGTTTCCGAAAGATTAAGGGCCGAGTAGCCGACGTAGGTGACTACCGCAAGGATTAAGATCAGCAGGACTGCCAGCCAGGACCGGCTGGATGATGCTTTGGCGGCGCCGGCTCTGGTCGCCCGGGCAGCCGGGAACGTTCTCTCCTCAGCCTCGCGACCCAGGCGAAGGGGACGCTCTGCGCGCCGCGCCCGCGGTTCGCGAACCTGCTCAACGGGCGGCGGCGCAGGAGGCGGCTCCTCGCTGCGCGGCAGGGGCTGTGGCGCGGAACCGGTGGGCGGAGTTCCTGCCGGCGAAGCTCCTGCCGGCGGAACGGCGGAAGCCGGACGCGGCTCAAGGGCCTCAGTATAACTGCGCGCAATCGCGCCTGCGTCAAGGCCGAGGTAATCCGCGATCGCCCGTGCAAACCCGACCGCGTAGACGGGGCCTGGGAGCACGCCGAACTCGCCGTCTTCGAGCGCCTGCAGATACCGGACCCGTACTTTGGTCGATGTTTCGACATCCGCAAGCTCAAGCCCGAGCTCGCGGCGCCGCGTGCGGAGTTGCGCGCCGAGTTCGGCTAGAGCCGCACGGTCGGGCGCGGGGCCGGTTGAGTCGTTCGACATTTCTGCCACCTCACGGGTATATCCGGTTGAGCATCCGCGGGAACGGGACGGTTTCCCGGATGTGCGGCAACTTGCACAACCAGGCTACCGTGCGTTCGATACCGATGCCGAACCCCGAATGGGGAACGGTGCCGTATCGCCTCAGGTCTAGATACCACTGGTAGGCCTCCACGGGAAGGCCGATTTCCCTGACCCTCTGGTCCATCAGCTCCGGGTCGTGAATACGCTGGCTGCCGCCGATGATCTCGCCGTAGCCTTCCGGCGCAAGGAGGTCGTCGCAGAGGACGACCTCGGGCCGCTCCGGGTCGGGCTGCATGTAGAACGCCTTGACGGCGGCCGGATAACGCGTAACGAACACCGGCCTGTCGAATTCCTCGGCCAGCGCCGTCTCATGGGGCGCACCAAGGTCGTCGCCCCACGCGAAGTCAAAGCCCTTTCCAACAAGTATGTCGACGGCCTCGTCGTAGGCAATCCGGGGGAACGGCGCCTTGATCGCCTCTAGGACAGATAGGTCACGCTCGAGCAGTTCCAGTTCGGGAGTGCGCCGCGAGAGGACGCGGTCCACGATTGCCAGTATCAGGTCCTCTTGGACCTGCATGTTCTCCTCGTGCTCGACGAAGGCCATCTCGGGCTCAAGCATCCAGAACTCGATCAGATGCCGCCGCGTCTTCGACTTCTCCGCCCGGAACGCGGGTCCGAAGCAGTACACCGAGCCCAGCGCCATCGCCGCCGCCTCGTTGTATAGCTGGCCGCTTTGGGAAAGGTACGCCTTCTCGCCGAAGTAATCCGTGGCGAACAACGTGCTCGTGCCCTCGCAGGCGGACGGCGTCAGCACCGGCGAGTCGACGCAGACGAAGCCCTTGCCGTCCAGGTGCTCGCGTGCTGCGCTGATAACCTCGGCACGCACCCGCATGATTGCAGCCTGCCGGGGCGTCCGCAGCCACAGGTGACGGTTGTCCATCAGGAATTCGGTGCCGTGTTCCTTGAGCGTGAGCGGGTAATCCGACGCGGCCGCCTGGATCACCTCAAAACCCGTCATCGCCAACTCGTACCCGCCTGGCGCACGCGCGTCCGCCCTGACAGTACCCGTCACCCACAGCGACGACTCCTGGGGCAGGCCGTCGGCCTGGAGAACCCGTTCAGGGCCGATATCCGCTGCGGAACCCACACATTGGATCAGGCCACTGCCATCGCGGATGATCAGGAAGACGATCTTGCCGCTGCTGCGCCGGTTATACACCCACCCGCCGATCCGCACGACCGCGCCAACGTGGTCGCGCGCCTCAGCGATACGTATGCGTTCTGGAGTGGCTGCCATTACCCCTGACCTCCCGCGTCGATGTCCCCGCAGTGGACGACCGCACCGTCCTCGTCCTGCATCACCCATACCACACGTCCGGTTAGACTCCGCATGTCGGCAAAAGGGTCGCAGTCGATGGCGATCAGGTCCGCCCGTATGCCGGACTCCCACCGCTTCAGCCTCGTCAAGTATTCCCATCAGAGCTGCCGCAACGGATATCGCTCTCAAGATGGACATCGTAGACCCGCTCGGCGTTCTCCACGGCGTACTCGGGCACCCCGCCCGCTCGGCCCGCGGCGACGAGATTGTGCGAGGCGCTCAGCGCCGGCGCTAACGGCCGCAGCGAGCTCATCGAGGTTACCCCGGAGGCGCTGCCGGCGTGTGCTCGAAGACATCGCCGAGAACACCTCTCAATCCATCCTACGGGCCAATTTAGCTGCAGCAAGACAAAACCCCTCCTCCGGAAGAAGAGGGGTTTGCCAGATTACGTTCAACGCCCCGCGGCGGTTTCCTGAGGAGGAACAGTCACTCCGCCTCGCCGGACCTTGTCTGCAACTCTTGGAGTACCTGGCGAAGCTCAGTCTGCAGCCGTCCGTATTCGGCCCAGTCGCCGCTGCGCGCAGCCTCCTCGGCGCTCGAAAACAGGCTTGCCGCCCTCGCAATCAGCTCGTCAAGGGTCTCTTCGCCGGATGGCGGCACCGCCCCGCCGTCTTGGCCGAACACGGCCCGCAGCGCCTGGTCGAGTGTATCACGCATCACGACACGGTCACGGTAGGCGGCGATGACCCGCTTCATCTCAGGCAGGCGCGTGGCCTCCGCCTGGAGGTAGATGGGCTCCACGTACAGGATCGAGCCGTTCATCGGGATGACCAGCAGGTGGCCGCGGATGACCTCGGAGCCGCGCTGGCCCCACAAGGTCAGATCGCGCGAGATCTCGGTGTCCTGGTCGATCCGCGCTTCGATTTGCGCAGGGCCGTAGATCAGTTCCGTCTTGGGGAACCGGAACACGGTTCGCCGCCCGTATTCGCCGCTGTCGCTGCGCGCCGAGAGCCAGGCGACCATGTTGTTCTTGCCCCGCGGCGTAAACGGCGTGAGCAGGACAAACTGCACCTCGTCCTCGCCGGGCAGGCGCATGATCAGGTAGTACGGCTCAACGGGCTGCGTCCGAGCCTGGTATGTCTCCTGCGGGATCGTCCAGACGTCTTCCTTGTTGTAGAAGATCACCGGGTCCCGCATGTGGTAATCGAGGTACATCGTTGACTGCCACTCAAACAGGTCCTGCGGGTACCGGATGTGGGACTTGAGGTCCTCCGGCATCTCGGCGAACGGCTTGAACAACTTGGGGAAGACGGCGGCGTAGGTCCTAATCACCGGATCTTCCTCGTTAAACAGGTAGAACGTCGTCTCGCCGTGATACGCATCGATGACGACCTTGACCGAATTGCGGACGTAGTTGGCGCCCAAGGTCGGCAGCGGCTCGAAGGTACGGATAGGCCGAGCTGTAGGTGTAGGCGTCGATCATCCAGTAGAGGTTGCCGCCGCTCGGCACCGCGTACGGGTCGCGGTCGTACATCAGGAAGAGGGCGATCTTCGCACGCCTCCTGGATGTTGCGGTAGAACATGATCCGCGATTCGCTGGTGACCACGTTGGCCAGGAAGATCTGGTAGCTCCTCATCCACAAGGCGAAGGCGAGCCTGACCAACGGCGATGACAGCCGCACGCCGCCCCTGCCGTCGTAGTGATTGGTGGAAGTCGCCTCGCCGAGCAGGTAGTCGAACTCAGGCTGTCCGTGTTGACGATAGCGTAGGCCCGGGCAACTCGCCGTAATACGAGCGGACTTGCTGCAGGTCAAGCCGTTCGCCGCCGCCGGACCCGTCTTTAGCGGCGGGACATCTTTGACCCACAACTCGAGCAGGCAGCTCGCGGTCGCACGGTTGACAGGGCTCACCACCGCGCCATAGCCGTGCGTATACACGAGGTGCTGGTTGATCCATGTCTTCTCCGGGAGCTTGTCGGTGTCTAGTTCACGTACCGCCGGCGATACCTGCCGGTAGTCGTCACCGAGGTGTACCGGTCGATATCGACGTCGTTGAAGCCGTAGTAAGGCCTGATTTCCTGCAGTTGGGCGTATGTCGCCCGCAGCGGGCGATAATCCCAGAGCCGGATGTGCCGTGCCTGTATTGGCCAGCAACTCCGACAGCGTCAGCGTACCGCCGACCGCGTACTCCACTTCCTCGATCGATTCCAGATCCCACGCATGGCGTGTGAAGTTAATGTTGTGCTTGATGTAGGGGGCTTCCTTGTTGATCTCGTCCGGCTCGACGGTGAACTGTTGCACAAAGGCAGGGTAAAGGTTGCCCAGGATGAAAGACACGGCAAGCATAAACGCGATGCCCCAAAGGATCAGGTTGGTCCGGCGCAGGCGGAGGTTGGCAATCAGGAACGCCGCCAAGGCCAGCGAAATGAAGAACAGCAACCTGAGCGCCACTGCCTGGGCGTTGACGTCGGTGAAGCTCGCGCCGAAGACCTGGCCGCGCGGCGAGTAGTTGAGGTTATAGAGCATGATCCGGTAACCGAGGGCCTTTGTCGCGAGGATGCCGGCCAGCAGCAGCGAAGCATGCGCCCGGGCCCTGCCCGACAGGCGGATCCGCCTGACGTCAAAACTCAGGTCACCGGTGAGGGTGTAGATCAGGAGCACCCCGATCCCGGCCAGAACCAGCGCTGCAATCAGTAGTTGGTAGAGAACCGCCATCACGGGCAGGGTGAAGAGGTAGTGCGCGACGTCCTTGCCGAAGACGGGGTCGACGATGCCAAAGGGCGTCTGCCGCAGCCACTTGAGGACGTTGAGCCATTGCCCGCTTACGCTGAGGCCCAAAAAGCCGCCCGCGATCAGGCTGATCCAGGTGAGATAGCGGCGGATGCGCCGAGGGGCGATCATCGGGCCGATCGGCAGTTCGATGATCCCGGGCATCGAACCCACCCGCCCGGCCAGGGCCAGGTTGAGGTTAAGCCACAGGAACACCGCCACGACCAGACCGCTTGCTAGGCCCACCGCGATCCTCGCGAAGATGCCAAGTAGGTACACAGAGCTGAATCCAAGGTTGTCGAACCAAAGCCAGTCAGTATATAGCCCCGACCCAAACACTGCGATAAGGCCAAGCAAAACGATTGCGATGAGGGCTATGGTAAAGAAGGTGGGTCCGCGGGTCCGCAATCCGATCAGTCCCCTCCCCGGCTTTTATCTGCCGGCGCTCTAAGCTAAAGTATTACCGGAGGTCGGGGGGTCCTAACGACCCTTTTTGCCCCGACCTTCCCGCGACGCTAACCGCCGAAGGGATCGCCGCCGCCGTCAGGCGGCCCGTACCTCTCAACGTACTGCTCCATCGTCATTAATACGTCTCTTGGTTTCACCCCGTCGGATTTGGCGACGATGCCCATTTCCTCCATCATGTCGACGATCCTCGCCGCCCGGGTGTACCCGATCCGTAGCCGGCGCTGCAGCATCGATGTGGAGGCCTGGCCGCCCTCAAAGACGACGCGAAGGGCGTCTCCCCACTTCTCATCCATGTCGCGGGAAGCCCCCTGTCCCCCTTCGTCCGGCACGGGGAAGCTCTCCATATAGACCGGGTTGGCCTGCCGCTTGACGTGGCTGACCACATCTTCCACTTCACGGTCCGTAATCAGCGCTCCCTGGACCCGGAGCGGTTTGCTCGCGCCCACCGGATAGAACAGCATATCACCCCTGCCGAGCAGCTTCTCCGCCCCGCTGATGTCAAGGATGGTCCGCGAGTCAACCTGCGAGGCGACCGCGAACGCGATGCGCGACGGGATGTTGGCCTTGATCACTCCCGTGATGACGTTAACGGAAGGACGCTGCGTGGCTACAACGAGGTGTATGCCCGCGGCCCGCGCCATCTGAGCCAGGCGCCAGATCGAGTCCTCGACCTCCACCGGGGCGACCATCATCAGGTCGGCCAGTTCGTCAATAACGATGACGATGTGCGGCAAGGGCGTGTTGAGGGTTCCCGCAGGGGCTGCAGTGTCGCCGGCCGCGGTGGAAGCGGACCCATCCGCTGCCGCCTCGGCTTCCTCGGCTTCCGCCTCCGACAGTTCCGCCATCAGCCGGTTATAGTCGCCGATATTGCGAACCCCGTACTCCGAGAAGCGGAAGTACCTGTCGAGCATCTCCTTGACCGCCCACCGGAGGACCTGGGAAGCTTTCTTGGGGTCGTTGATCACCGGGGCGAGCAGGTGCGGGATACCGTCGAAGATCTGGAACTCAACGACCTTGGGATCGATCAGCAGCAGCTTGACCTCGTCGGGGCCGGCCTTGAACAGGATGCTGGCGATCAGAGAGTTCAGGCAGACGCTCTTGCCCGAGCCGGTCGCGCCGGCGATGAGCAGGTGCAGCAGCTTCTCAAGATCGGCCAGGATGACCTGGCCGGCGATGTCCTTGCCTACCGCGAAGGTCAGCCGTCCCGGCGCCCGCGCAAACTCGGCCGACTCCAACACCTCACGTAGGTAGACGACCGATACCTCGACGTTGGGCACCTCCACGCCGATCAGTCCCTTGCCCGGGATCGGGGCGATGCGGACGTCGGCCGCCGCAAGGCTGAGCGCCACGTCGTCGGCAAGCGACTCGATCTTGGAAACCTTGACCCCCGGCGCCGGGCGCACCTCAAATCTGGTCACGGTCGGCCCTGGGTTGATCTCCATCACCTTGACCCCGACGCCGAACGACGCAAACGTCTCCTCCAGCAGTTGCGCACGGGTCTCGGCGTCCTGGGCAGCGCGCCCCGTACGCTGTTTGGGCCCACGCCGCAGCAACGTTAGGGGCGGCATGACGTAGGGCCGCGGCGGGGTGACGGCGGCCGCACCCGCCGGAGCGACGCCCGTGCTCGCGGCAATGGATCCCGGAAGGGGGCTACCGGCAGTTGCTGCCGGACCTTGAGTTGCCGTCGGCACCGGTAAGGGCGCCCCGGGGCGGTGAGGCGCATCCCCGGGCGTCGCGCCGGGGGCCGATCCTCCGGCCGTAGCCGGAGCAGCAGCCGCCACGGCCCCTGCGCCGTTGGCGGGAACCGTCGCTACTGCGTCGCCGTCCTCAACCGGCACGTGCTCTTCACCGGCGGCCGCCGTGGGGCGGGTCGGACGCTCGACCCGCAGCAGCCGGCCGTCCTGCGTCTCGCGGAACGACGGGCGTTCTCCGGCCGCCTGCCTTGCCGCCTTGCGCAACCGCTGCGCGGTGAAAAAGTCTCGAAGCGGCCGGCGATCGCCTCGAGGCCGATCCGCAGTCCGACCACCACCAGCAGGCCCAGCGCGCGGCCTGGCGAGAGCTTGGTAATCGAAAGGATGGCGAGGACGGCCAATCCCCCCATCACCACCAGCCGGCCGGCCGGCCCGAACGCCACGGCAAGCAACCAGGCTCCGGCGGCCCCAAACGCGCCGCCGCCCAACCGCATGTAGACCTCGTCAAACTCGAGGCCCGGGGGCGTCGCCAGGTGCAGGCACATCAGTGCCAGGTACAGCGCGAGCGAGACGCCGAACAGCCTCCAGGTCAGCTTGACCGACTTGCCGGACGCCGTCATGGCAAGGCCCCAGAGCAGCGGGATCGCCGGGACGGCGTACGCTCCGCGCCCGAACAGCAGGAACAGCCAACGGGATATGAAACCTCCCGCGACGCCGGCGGTTTGCGTGAGCACCGA
Organism: Bacillota bacterium; assembly: GCA_040766985.1. Taxonomy (GTDB): domain Bacteria; phylum Bacillota; class Sulfobacillia; order JAUYEG01; family JAUYEG01; genus JAXGPL01. Next base: position 165,098 of record JAXGPL010000002.1, on the reverse strand, counting down.
AAGAAACCCGACGGTGCCGGCGACCATCACACTACGCCCACATCGCGAGCGGGACGCCGGTCGCGGGCAGATTTCTTACGGCGGTACTTGGCCACTTGATCACCTCGGCTAGGGAGTTCGCGGAACGGGCGGGACTTCCCTCGGTCGGGCCCGGCCGGGAGCAAGCTCGGCCCTATCGGGCCAACAGCAGCACCAGGCTGGCGATCCGCGCAGTACAGGCCAAACCAACTCAAGGCGGCTCTTCGCGCCGCCGCGATGGCCCGTTGATGGCAAAGAGGCCGCAGACGAAAGAACAGGCCATGCCGACGGCAAGCGGCCCCAACGGCAAGGACTGAACACCGGAACCCGCAAGGCCGATCGCGTCGATCGGCGCCGCCGAATATCACCGGCAGCGACAGCAGCAGCGCGAACCGTGCCGCCCCATCGCGCGTCAGGCCTGCTCGAAGCCCGGCGACAACGGTGGAGCCGGAGCGGGAGATGCCCGGCACGGCGACGGCCTGGAATAGCCCGATCAGCAGGGCCGGACCGGCGGCCAGGGCCTCTCCTGCCACGTGCGCCCCGAGGCCCGAGGATCGAGATCACCGCGGTGACCAGCAGCATCGGGGCCGCAAAGCGTGGGGCGGAGAGCCGGGTTTCGGCAAATGCGCGAACAGGATGCCGGCCAGAGCCGCAGGAACGCTCGCCAGCAAAAGCATCCAGGCCTCTCCGAACGCAGGGTCGAAGCGGTCCCACCGCAGCACGGCCGCTATCATCCGGCCGATGTCCCGGCGCATAAAGACGGCGACCGCCAACGCAGTGCCGACGTGAAGCATGATCTCCAGCGTGAGGCCGGGAAGGGTCAAGCCCAGCAGATCCTTGGCCAACACCAGGTGTCCGGACGAACTAACGGGCAGAAACTCCGTCAGGCCCTGCAATACCCAGGACTGCCGCGCGACCGTAGGTCAGACCATCCATCGAGCCGCACATCGTTTCCGATTCTACACCCCCGTGGGGGTACTCTGTGAAAACCCACCTACCAAGGCCGGCCCGACGCGCCCCGCGGGCCCGCGGGGTGCCCAGCGACACCGCCGGGGATTGACCGGCGTAGGGTCTGCCGGGAAGGAAAGAATTGCGCCACGCGGAAGTGTGTTGTGCCCGGGACCCGCTGCGTAAGGCCGGAGCCCGGCGGCGCCACGCAGGTGGCGCAAGGAGGTCGACGAGATGGCTTTGAAACCCAATCCCAAGTCATATGTTGAGGAATACGAGGAGCAGGAGGAGTTCTGGCCGGCGCTTGACACATCGATGGAGGAGGATCTCCCAACCTTCTGGGGAGGCCGGTGGGGCTGCGCCTCCGGGTGCGGTCCGCTGCGAGCCGTGCTGATGCGCCAGCCCGGCGTGGAGATCGAAAACATGGGCGATCCCCGCCGCTGGCGGTTCGCCGAGGCGATGGACCTGAACTCGCCCCGCGCGCAGCGTGAAACGCATTGGCACAGGTCTACCGCGACGCAGGCGCGACTGTCCACTACGTTGAGGAGATGCGTCCGGATCGGCCGAACGCCATGTTCATGCGCGACAACATGTTCATGACCCCCGAAGGTGCCATCCTCGCGCGCCAGGCGATGGATGTGCGCCGCGGTGAGGAGATGTATGTGGCCAAGGCGTTGGCGAAGCTGGGCGTCCCCATCGTCCGCACGATCAGCGGCGCCGGCGTGTTCGAGGGAGCGTGCGCAATGTGGGTCGACCGCGAGACGGTCATCCTGGGGACCGGCAACCGGTGCAACGCGGAGGGGGCCCGCCAGGTATCGGAAACCCTCTGCGGTATGGGCGTCAAGAACATTATCCCGTTCCACATTCCCTACGGACATGCCCACATCGACGGGTTCGTCAACATGATCGACCGCGACCTGGCCCTGATCTTCCCGTGGCAGGTTTCGCACAACGTCGTGCAGGCCCTTCGCGACAGGGGCGTCAAGGTCCTGACGTGCCCCTCGATTGAGGAACTCAAGTCCAACAGCGCGGTCAACTTCGTCGCCGTCGGCCCCCGCAAGATCGTGGCCGTCAAGGGCAACACCAAGACGCGGCGCTTGCTCGAATCCGAAGGAGTCGAGGTCATCGAGGTCGACATGAGCGAGATCCGCAAGGGCCGCGGAGCGATCCACTGCATGACGGCATTCCTGGCCCGTGAGTGGTAAGGACAAGGCGAAGCGACTAGACCGGTGTCACGGAGGGATAGCATGTGCTTAGTGGCGGCAAATCTCTGACTGATCGCCCGGGCGTTGACGGCGCAGCCCGGGCATGCCTTGACAAGGCCCGCGAATACGAGTCGTATGTGGTCGGCCTGTTGCGGGATTTGATCGCCATTCCCAGCGTCAGCTGCAACGAGGGCAAGCTTGCCGACCGCGTCATTTCCGAGTGCCGGTCCCTGGGCATTCCGGCGCGGCGCGACCGCTGCGGCAGCGTGATCGCCACCCTCGGCGGCGGGCCGTTCCGGGTCGTTTACGATGCCCATATGGACACGGTCGGCCCCGGAGACGCCGCGGTCTGGTCGTTCGACCCGTTCAAGGGCAAGGTTGAGGACGGCCGGGTCTTCGGCAGAGGCGCTTGCGACAACAAGGGAGCTCTGGCTGCGATGATCGCGGGGCTACGCATCGCGTCCGAACTCGGATTGGCGCAGGACGGGGCCTGGCAACTGGACCTCGTCGGTGTCGTCGAGGAGGAGGTAGCCGAAGGCTGGGCGATCGGCGACGCCATCGGCTCGGGCGAGGTTTCGCCAGATTGTGTCGTCCTCGGCGAGTGCACCGACCTCGGGATTGCGCGCGGGCACCGCGGGCGCTGCGAGTTCGGCATCGAAACCCTCGGCACGGCCTGCCACGGCTCGTCTCCGTGGCGGGGCCACAACGCCATCTACGACATGGCGGCGTGGGCAAAGGCCATCGAAGCCCTTGGGGCCGACCTCCCAAGACACGCCTTTCTCGGGCCTGCCAGCGTGGCGGTGACCCGGATCCACGCCGCCTCGGGCTCGCCCAACGTCGTGCCCGAACGCTGCTCAGCCGTGGTCGACTGGCGGACCCTTCCGGGCGACGCGGCTTCGGACCTCACCAGGCTGTTGATCGCAACTGCCGGCGGCGCGGGCGCCAAGGCCCCGGACGTGCGGCTCGTGGAGTACAGCCAGCCGAGTTACACTGGCCTCCGCAAGAGCGCTCCGAAGGAGTATCCCGCCTGGGAGGTGCCTGCCGAGCACTGCTTCGTGACCGCCCTTTCCTCCGCTGTCAGGCTGATAACGGGATCGGAACCGGTCATCGGCAAGTGGGAGTTCTCAACCGACGGGGTCATGACGATGGGTCGCCTGGGCATCCCGACCATCGGTTTCGGCCCGGGCCGGGAGAGGTTCGCGCATACGGTGGAGGACCAGGTGGATATCCCCGGAATGGTCAAGGCTGCGGCCGTATACGCCATCCTGCCGGGTATGCTTGCGGCAGCGGCAGGCTGATATGGCGCGGGGCGCGGGGCGGACGCTTGCGCGGTTGCCTGGCCCGGCGGCATTGAGTATAGTGATGACTGTGCATCCCATGAAGAGGTGAGATCCGTGAGTGATAAGCAGGCCAATAGCCCTGCGTTCGAGATCGTCCTCCGCCCGATCGCCGCAGTTGTTCCTCCAGCGGCGGACTGCTCGGCATGTTCCGCTTCCTGCCAATCGGCCTGCAAGACGTCGTGCACGGTAGGCAACCAGCCTTGCACGGCGACCGGCGATCGACCGGCTTAGGTGGCGGCCCCCTACTGCGGCCTGGTCCGGGTTTTCCGGACCCTTGATCGCAACTTGCTTTACGACGGTTCGAGCGGCGCCCTCGTGAGCCTTGGCGAGGGCGCCTACCATTCCTGGAAACAGTTCCTGGCGGCGCCCGACGCGCCCGGCGCGTCCGAGCCGCGCAAGGCTTGAACGAACTAGCGGCTGCGGGGCTGTTCCGCCGGCCCCAGTACCCCAGCGGCACGCTGCCCGTGCAGGGACTTCATCGCTATGCCTGAACGTCGCCCATGCATGCGACCTGGCGTGCGACTACTGTTTTGCCGGCCGCGGCTGCTACGGCTCCCCTGGCGCATCGATCATGAGGCCGCAAGCGGCCTGCGCGGCCATCGACTACCTGATGGCCAACTCCCCGGCCGGCAGGTCGCTCAGCGTCGACTTCTGGGGGTGAGCCGCTCCTGGCGTGGCCGGCGGTAACCGAGGCGGTCCGCTACGGCCGTGAGCGCGCGGCGGCGACGGGCAGGGAGATCCGCTTCACGCTGACTACGAACGGAGTCGGCCTGGACGAAGAGCGGGCGGCGTTCTGCGCCGGGAACATGTCGACGCTGATCGTTTCCATCGACGGGCGCCCGGAAGTCACGACCGCCACCGCCGGACCCGTACGGGAGGGCCGAGCTTCGAGCGGGCGTTCGCCGGCGCAAAGCTACTGGCGCGGGCACTCGAACAGAGGGCAAAGCGCGACGGCGCCGTGCCCGGTTCGCGCGCTACGTCCCTGCACCCCGACCTACCCATCGACTCGGGGCCGCTCTGGATCCGCGGGACGTCACGGCAGGACAACCTCGATTTTTGGCGTGACGTGGAATTTCTGGCGGCGAGCGGCTTTGGACAGGTTTCGATGGAACCCGTTGCGATGCCCTCGACCCGGCACGCGATCAGGGCGGAGGATCTCGGTCCCATCGCCGAGTCTTACGAACGAATCGCAGAGCTGGTACTGGACGGACGGGTGCGCTTTTTCCACTTGAGCTGAACACGGAGAGCCCCGCCTGCGCGCCAAAACGGTTCACCGGGTGCGCTGCCGGCGGCGGGTACGCATGTGTGAACCCTCCGGGGCCGTATACCCGTGCCATCAATTGACGGCGTCGAGGGATACGAGTTGGGCCGGCTGACGCCTGGCCGTGCAGCTGCAGACGGCGGCGCGGCATCGGCGGCTCCGCCCGCGCTGGCGTATACCGGGTGCGCAGCCTGACCTCAGCCCACGTGGGCAACAAGCCCGCCTGCAGGGACTGCTGGGCGCAGTTGCACTGCGGCGGGGGCTGCCATTACGCCGCGCTCAAGTGGGGCGGCGACATTCTTTGCCCCTACCCGCTGGGCTGCGCCCTGATGAAGGAACGGCTGAAGGCAGCGCTGGCGATTCAGGCCCTCTTGCCGTCGCGGGCCGCCCAAGCTTGGCCGGGAGCGAGTTCGGGCCTCAGGTAGTCGAAGGGGTTTGTACTCAGGACGCGCCAGATCCGGTCGCGACCGGAAGAGCTGTCGATGAGCAGCAAGCCGCCGCCGTCGGGCAGTTCGACTTGCGATAGGGCGGGCTTGCTCTCCCCATACCCCTCCATCACGCTTTCAATGGGTAGCGGTGTCCACAGCAGCATCCTCGGGGTCCCCCTTCCGTGAGCTGATCATGTGCTGAAGCGTGGCGATGGCTTCCCCGAGGCCGCCGACCTCGTCGATCAGCCCGGAGCGCACCGCGTCGGACCCAACAAGCACAGTGCCGATGTCCCTGGCTAGTTCGCCGGTCCGGAACATCATCTCCCGGAAAGCTTCCTCGGAAACCCGCGACTTGGCTACGATGAACTTGACTACCCGGTCCTGCATCTTGTCAAGGTACTCATACGTCTGCGGCACGCCTACCACCAGGCCGGAGAGCCGGATTGGATGGATGGTCATGGTCGCCGTGTGGGCGATGAACGATTTATCCGCGGCAACCGCGATCGGCACGCCGATGCTATGTCCGCCGCCGACGATGAGCGAGACTTTGGGCTTGGACAGGCTGGCGATCATCTCGGCCAGCGCGAGGCCTGCTTCGACATCCCCACCGACGGTGTTGAGGACGATCAGGACGCCTTCGATCGCCGGGTTGAGTTCGATTGCCACAAGCTGCGGTATCGTGTGCTCGTACTTGGTGGTCTTGTTCTGCGGCGGCAGGACGATGTGCCCCTCGACCTGGCCAATGATCGTCAGGCAGTGGATGTTCTCGCCCTTGCCCGGCGTGGGCAGCCGGAGCGTACCGAAGCGCTCAAGCGACTTAGTCTGGCCGGTCCCGCCCCCTCCGGTTTCCACGCCCGGCTCCTGACGGTCGTGCTCAGGCCGGTCTCCCGCCGGCACTGCCGGGACACCGGGATTGGTGAACCAGGGGTTGACGACGGGATCGGCGGCGCCAGGAAGAACCGTGGGACGCCGCCTCCGCGCAGCGCTCCTCCTCTGGCGGTAGGACATGATAATCCCCCTCCACCAAGTCAAGACTCGAGTCAAGTTAAGGGCCCGGGCGGCACGCCGCGCCGGGCCCGACTCTAGTATTGTTGGCGGGGGGGTGCTAGCATTCCATGATCATGGGCAGGATCATCGGCCTACGGCCCGTCAGTTCGGCGATGATCTCCTGCGCCCTGTCACGCAGCACTGACTTGACGAGCGGCCAGTCCATCGGACCGCCCTCGAGCTCGCGCAGTGCGTCGGCCAGGGCCTCGCGGATCTCGTTCAGCAGTTCCTCTGATTCGCGGACGTAAACAAACCCCCGCGTGACGACATCGGGGCCGGCAAGGACCTTGCCCTTAGCGGAGTCGATCGTGACGGCGACGACCATCACGCCGTCCTGCGAAAGCTGGGTGCGGTCGCGGATCACCGCCGAGCCGATGTCCCCCACTCCGCGGCCGTCGACGAACACCGAACCCGAGGCGACACGCCCCGCAAGCCGTCCGTGATACGACGAAAACTCCAGGACGGAGCCGTTTTCGACAATGAACGTGTTGTCCCTGGGCACCCCGAGCTCGTGTGCCATTTCGGCGTGGCGGACAAGGTTCCGGTACTCGCCGTGGATCGGCACGAAGTACTGCGGCTTGACCAGATTGATCATCATCTTCAGTTCTTCTTCACTGGCGTGGCCGCTGACGTGGACCTGCTCATACGGCGGCTGGATCACGCGAGCGCCCTCGCGATAGAGGTCGTCCACGGTCCTGGCGACGGTCTTCTCGTTGCCCGGCACCGGCGTCGCGGCCATCACGACTGTGTCGTGCTCCCTGACCTCAACCCGGGGGTGCTCGTGGCGTGCGATCCGGGTGAGCGCGGACATCGGCTCTCCCTGGCTGCCCGATGCCAGGAGGACACATTCCTTGTCTCGAAGGCGCAGAGCCTCGTCGATGTTGACCACGAGTCCCGACGGGATCCTGAGATATCCCAGGCGCCCCGCAACGTCGACGGTGTTGAGCATCGACCTCCCGACGATCCCCACCCTGCGCCCGCGTCGTTCGGCGGCGGTGAAAACCTGCTGGATGCGGTGAACGTTGGAGGCAAAGGTAGTCACGAGCACACGGCCCGGGGCCTCCGCCATGATCCGGTCAAGGCGCACCCCGACGACCTTTTCCGACGGCGTATAGCCGGGGCGGTCGGCGTGAGTGCTGTCGGAGAGCATGACCAACACGCCTTCGCGACCGTATTCGGCAATCCTGTGGAAATCGGTCACCTCGCCGTCCACGGGCGTCTGGTCGAACTTGAAATCCCCGGTGTGCAGGACGGTCCCGACCGGACTGCGGACGGCGATGCCCATCGTGTCGGGAATGCTGTGGTTGACGCGGAAGAACTCGGCGGTAAACGCCCCCACGGTGACTTTGTCGCCCGCCGTCACCGGCCGCAGATCGGGATCGAGGCCGGGACACAACTCACGCAACTTGCCCGTTACCAGGCCGAGCGTCAGCTTTGACGCGTACACCGGGACGCCGTCGAGGCTCGGCAGCACGTACGGCAGGGCTCCGGTGTGGTCTTCGTGACCGTGCGTCAGGAGGATGCCGCGGATCGAGTCCTTGTTCTGAACGAGGTAGGTGACGTCAGGGATGACCACGTCCACCCCGGGCATTTCATCGTCCGGGAAGGTCAACCCGCAGTCGATGATCAGGGTTTCGCCGCCGTAGGTGAGGGCCATGACGTTCTTGCCGATCTCGCCGAGGCCGCCGAGAAATGAAACCGATAGGCGATTGGTGCTCAAGAGCAGATCACTCCAGGGTCAAAATGCAGGCAATGTCCAACCAATTATAGCCCCGGTCCCCGGGCCGGGCAACCTGACGCGAGGGCGCGTGACGTGCCCACAACCCGCCTTCCAACTGCAGCTGCCGGACCCGGCCCCATCCCCGCAGAGCTGCCGGTCCCCTGGAAGGCATTGCCTCAGGGACCACCGTACGTCTACCGGTTCAAGTCGAGGCGAAGAGTGGCCCCAGACTGCGGGAGCGGTCGGCGCCGACAGCGCCGCGGACAGGGCGGCGCGCAAGCGGTCAACCAGCCCGGTTGCTCCGTACCGCCGCGGCGGCATGTCGCCGGGTGAGGACCCGACAGCGGCAGCCGGCACGGCCCATGTCGCGAAGTCGAAGCGCCTTGACCGGAATCGGGTTGGCTGTGATGGTCAACACCTTGAACAGCGGCAGCAGCTTCTGGTGCATGGCCTGCTCACGTTGCCGCGCCACTCGCGGTAGGCGCGGCACATGGCCTTGGCCGCGATCTCCCGCCGGCGTGTGACGCTACCGCTTACTATGCCCCGTGCCCCGACGGCGGCCAGAGTCCTTGTGTCAGGCTGTGTGCCGCTCAGCACCTGGAAACCCTCCGGTGCGCACTCGCGACGGTCTCCGTGATCTGGTCAAGGTTGCGCGGAAGCCTCCTTGACGGCCACGATGTTGGGCACGTTGGCAGGCCTCAGCGTGGTGGCGGCCTGCATGTTAACGCCGGTGCGCCCGAGGACGTTGTACAGCATTATCAGCTGGCAGGTCGGTTGCTTTGGCCACCGCTTCGAAGTGGCGGGCCAGCCCTCCTGCGGCAGCTTGTTCGTACGGACCAGGCATCGCGGCGGGCACCCCTATGGCTTCGGCCTGCTTGGTCAGCCGGATGCTCGCGGCGGTCGAATTCGAGCCTCGCACCCGATCACCAGCGCGTTGCCGGCTACGAGCACCGTTTCGAACAACGAGCTTCTCGCGTTCCTCCAGCGCGGGGGACTCACCGGTCGTCCCCGCGACGACGAGCCGCTCGGGAACCATTGTCCACCAAATATCGGGCAAGTTCCCCGCGCTCGACGGTAGTCAACCTCAAGGTTGCCGTTGAACAGGACCACCATTGCCGTAAGAACCGTTCCAGCTCCAACTCCATTCCACCTTTCCGGCACCGGAGCAGTCTTGGCGAGGCCGAACTCGCGGTGCGGAAGGCAACGTCGCTTTCTCCATGTGCTGGCCTCGACCAGACAGGATATGGTCGCATGTGAGTCGGCGAACTGAAGGATTGCCACACCCTCGAGGGCCAGCGCGCGGGCGACCTTCGCCATCACTCCAGGCACCCCCGCATCCCAGTCCTGACCACGGAAACCTTGGCGCAGGGGTTCTTGAGCTTCGACCGACAGGTTGAGGGTGCGCCAGGGCTGCACGGCGCGGCTTCCTGGCGCTCGAGAACGGTACCACGTACCCCTCGGGCGAAACGTTGATCAAGATCGACGCTGATCCCGGACGAAGCCATGGCCTCGAACACCCGCAGTTCGGTATCCGGGTCAAGGGTCCCCGACGGCCCTTCGACAATCACCTGGCTCAGAGCAGGGACGTGGGTCACGGCCGTCACCGGCCGCCCGTCGGTGATCACCGGCCAACTCATCCGCCTCGTCCCGGTCGCGATCGGCGTGCCGAGGACGCCTGCGTGGACTTGACCCGCGGGACGTTCGACCGCATCGCGATCTCCACCGCGCGCGGGTGGACTACCTTTGCCCCTTCACTTGCCATCTGACACACCTCGAAATGCCCGACGACTTCGATCGTCCTGGCCTCGGGCACGATCCGCGGATCCCGCGATCTTGAGCATCGACGTCCATGCCGTTTCCACGACCTCCGCGCCGAGGCCGCTGGCTGCAGCGGTGGTGTCGCTCGGCCGAGCGTGGTTATGTCACCTGTCTCGGTGATCCCCTGGAAACCCGCCACCACGACCACCCGCCTCAACTGGCGAACAACGGCATCGGGCTCGACACCGACGATCTGGGCGTCGAGGTGGTTGTCGTCGGTATGGATTCCGGCCTGCCAACCGGTCATCGCCACGGCGTCGATCCCACGCGCCCGAAGCGCGTTTACCGTAATCACGGCCGAGATGATTTCGCCGCAGGACATCAGCATATCAAGCTCGCCCAGAAGCATCTGTGGCTTCGCTCTGGACCAGGCTGAGCAGCGTGTCGGTGGCGTAGGGGTCGCCGCGGCCCTCGCCGAGACCACGACGACGCTGTGCAACCCAGAGTCCAGAGCCTCCCGGACCCGGGCCACCACGTCCGAGCGCAACTCGGACGTTGACACGGAAGTCCCGCCGAACTGAACGATGATCCGCACGCTATTCCCCGGATACCGCCTGGGGACCATTTCCGCCAGGCGTTGGGCAATCTGGACCGCGTTTAGTGCTGCTCCTTGCAGATTATCGCCGACGATCCATTTCCAGGGTGTTCGGCATCCCAGGGGCCTCGCGGACCCGCCCCACCAAGACCTCGTCACGGCCTGCCGCGTCGAGGGGGTCGATGAAAGTGCCCGGTTCGTCCATCAGCACAACCCCGGGAAAGGCCCCGATCGCCCGCCGCGCGTCCGGTGCCGAGATCGGCTCCTTGGTCTTGACCATCACGGCAGTGGCGTGGGCGACCATCACAGGAACCCGCACGCACGTAGCCGCCACCGGGAGGTCCGGCAGGTCGAGGATCTTGCGGGTCTCGGTGAGCATCTTACGCTCTTCGCCGGTGTACCCGTCGGGGCCGAACGAATCGATGTGCGGGATGACGTTATCGGCGATCGGACACGGGTAGAGCTTTGCCCGTGGCGGCTCTCCGGCTGCCATGGCCTGCCGCTGGGCCTGCAGTTCGTCCATTCCCTCACGCCCGCTGCCGGAAACCGCCTGGTATGAGCAGACATGGACCCAGTCCAGGCCGGCGATGTCGAGAAGCGGTTTCAAGGCCATGACCGTCTGAATCGTCGTGCAGTTGGGGCTGGCGATGATGCCGCTATGGCCGGCCAACGCATGGGAGTTGACCTCGGGCACAACCAGCGGCACGCCGGCGGCCATGCGGAAGGCGTTGCTCTTGTCGATGGCGACCGCGCCTTTTGCGATTGCCATTGGGACCAGCACGCGGCTGGCCTCGGTGCCCACGGCGAAGAAGGCGAGGTCGACGCCTTCAAAGTCATCCGGCGCGGCGATCCTCACCTCGATCTTCCGCCCCGCAAAGGGCAGCTTTTGCCCCGCCGAACGCTCCGTCGCCAGCAGCCTCAACTCGCTGACTGGAAACCGCCTTTCTGCCAGTACTTCCATGATGGTGCGGCCGACGACACCGGTCGCGCCCGCGATTGCCACTCGATACCCGGTCATGGACATGCCTCCTAGATGGGCTACTCCCGTCCGATCAGCAGCGGCTGCAGTTGGCTCCCCTCCAGCGCGGATTCGATCGTGGCCGGAAGGCGGGCAAAGTCCGCAATGATAGAGTTTGGTTTTGATTTCGGGTTATCCTGACCGAACGGGACGAAGTAAACGTGGCGCGTCGACAACAGGACGCCCAGGTTCCTTGCATTCAACCCTAACCCGTCGTTGGTCGATACCGCAATAACCAGCGGCCGCCCGTTGCGCAGATGCGCTTTGGAGGCCATCGTTACGACGCTGTCGGTGATAGCGGACGCCAGTTTGGCCATCGTGTTCCCGGTGCAAGGACAAATCGCTAGAACGTCGAACAGGCGCTCGGGCCCGACCGGCTCGACCTCCGGAATGGTGGTGAGCGGTTTTGTGCCGACGACTTCCCGCACCGTGGAGTACCAATGGCTTGCCGGTCCGAAGCGCGTGTCGCGTCCGGCAACGGCTTCCGAGAGAATCGGAGTGACCCTTGCCCCCAGTTTGACCAGTTCCTCCAGGATCGGAATAACCGGCTCGAGGTTGCAGTGCGAACCGGTCAAGGCGAAGCCGACTCGTTTGCCCTCCAGGCTCATAATCCCCGCTCCTTTAGGGTCTTGAGGATGATCTGCGCCAGGTGCCCGCCCGCGGTGCGTGGGGCCACCAGTCCCGGTAGGCCGGGCGCGAGGAGCGCCTTGATCCCAAGGCGCGCGGCCGCCGCAAAGTCTGTCCCCCCCGGCCTTGACGCAACGTCGACGACCAGCATGCCGGGATCAGCCGCCGCGAGCACCTCGGCGGTCAGGACCAGGGCAGGCACTGTATTGAAGCAGAACCGCGGGTGCCCGCCCATCAAAGCCGGAAGGTCCTCAAAGCCGGCAGCCTCGTACCCCATGGCCCCGGCACGCGCGCGCGCCGCATCGGACCTGGCCACGACAGTCACCCGGCTGCGCAGGCCTGCGAGCATCATCGCCAGCGGCCCGGCCGTCCGCCCGAATCCGAGGACGAGCGATTGCGAACCGTGCAGGCAGAATGGAGATTCCTGCATTGCCATCATAATCGCGCCCTCGGCCGAGGGTACGCCGTTCAGGACGGCGAGGACGTCGTGTTCAGCGAGGTCGATGAACTGGATGCCCATCTCCCGCCGGGCAGCCTCGACGGGACCGCTGATCTTGCCGCTGAACCAAAGCGCCCCCCGCGGCAGTCGCCCAAGCATTTGCGGCGTGAGCGCCGCACCCGGGTGGGGCTCGCGGCTCCAGACCGTTCCGTCAGCGGCAATCCCGGCCATCGGGCCGACGACGACCCGGGTGCCGGGCCCAAGGGCTTCTCCGGGAGCGGCCGTTTCGGCGCCCGCGACGGTTTCCAGAACGGACAGATCCCTGCCCGCGCATATTACCCGGTATCCCGCCTCGAGCAGGGCCACCACCAGGGTCCGCTCACGGTCGTCGCCGCCGAGGACGGCGACTCCGACGCCTGCCACCTTTCGAGCGCGCGGAAAAAGGGCATCGGCGACAGGCAGGTCGGCCATGGGATTCGCCTCTCGATCTCGGGCTGGCTACAGTAGTTACATGATATGTGCAGCCAGAAGGAGCGGGTGCTTGTCTTGAGGACTCCGCATGGCCTGACGAGGGAGCCAGACGCGGCAGGGTCCCGGGGCTGGAAGTCGGCGACTACAGTCCTGCCTGGCTCAATTCCCCGGGGAGGCAGTGGCAGGCCCTTCTGCAACGCCTCTGCGCAGGGCGGCCCTGAGGTCAAGTTTGTCGGGGGCCCGGCCGATGGCGACCACCGAGAGGCGGTTGGGATCGCAGAATCTGCCGGCGAGGCCGCGGATGTGGTCGACGGTCACGTTCTGGATCTTGACGAGAACCTCGTCGATCGGGACCACCTTTGACAACAGGAGTTGGGACCTGCCGATCCGGTTCATGCGGGCGCCGGTCGACTCAAGGGCCATGGTGATATTGCTCTTGAGTTGCTCTTTTGCCCGGTAAAGCTCAAGGTCGCCGACTCCGTCGTGGGCCATGCGGCGCAACTCGTCCCCGATGACCTCCACGGCCTGCCCGATGCGCTCCGGCCCTGAACCGCAGTAGACTGCGAACACCCCGCCGTCGCGGAAGGCCGAAGTATAGGAGTACACCGAATACGCCAGCCCGCGCTCCTCGCGGACCTCCTGAAACAGCCGCGAGCTCGGGCCCCCGCCGAGGATGTTGCTCATGATGTTTAGCGCGTAGATCCCGTCGTCGGCGAGTGGAAGTCCCTCGCCGCCCATGCAAACGTGGACGAGTTCGGTTTCCTTGGCCCGGGTCAGGGTCGCAACGCGCGTCCCCGGCGGCTCGCCGCCCTGCGGCAGACGGTCCCCTCCCCACGTCCCGAAGGACTTATCGAGGAGGTCAAGCAACCGGCTTGGGCTAAAGCTGCCCGCCACCGCAACGACGGCGCCGCCGGAGGTGTATGCCGATGAGAGATAGGAGCTGACCTTCTCACGGTCGAGCGACCCGACCGTCGCCGGGGTCCCGAGAATCGAGCGCCCCAGCGGGTGCTCACCCCAGAGGGCCTGGGCGAACAGCTCGTGGACCATCTCGTCGGGCGTGTCCTGGTACATGCCGATCTCCTCGAGGATCACTCCCTTTTCGCGCTCGATGTCTTCTTCGCGCAGCAGGGAGGCCCTGAGCATATCCGAGAGGACGTCGATCGCCAGCGGAAGGTGGTCGTCGAGGACGCGGGCGTGGTAACAAGTGTATTCCTTCGTCGTAAAGGCGTTTAGCTGGCCGCCGACCTGATCCATTACCTCGGCGATCTCGCGCGCGGACCGCCGCTGGGTCCCCTTGAACATCAGGTGCTCGATGAAGTGGGATATCCCCTGCTCTTCGGGTTTCTCGTGGCGCGAACCGGCCAGCATCCATACGCCGATCGCCACGGACCGCACCGAGGGCATGGGCTCCGCGACGACCGTCAGCCCGTTGTTGAGAACGGTCACTTGCGCGCCGGATAAGCAGGAAGGATCGGCCGGTCTGCCCACTTGGCTCACCTCAACGTCCGTAGTTGCCCGCAAGGGTTATCCCGCGGTAAAAGTTGGTCAAGATCTCGCGATACGATTTGCCGACGGCGGCCATTTCCCGCGCGCCCCATTGACTCATCCCAACGCCATGCCCAAATCCCTGCCCCGAGAAGACGAAGAAGGCCGGGTCGAGCCAGCTGAGGGTGCCCGGGATCGGGGCTTTGCCACCATCACCGTCGACATAGGTCACCACGACTCCCTCGCCGCGTGCGCCCGGCGCCCAGGTAACCACCTGTTGCGCAGCCTCGAGCGCAGCCGCTGCCCCTGCATCGGGCCATAGCACCGCAACCCATACCGCCCAGGCGCCGAAGTTGGCATCGCGAAGACGATACGTCCCGAGGCCGGCGCGCAGCTTGCTCGACGTCATCTGCGCCGAAGCCCCCGCGCCCTGAAGGTCCACGCGCAAGGCTCGGTGCCCAGCCGTGAAGTGCGTCGGCGTCATCCGCAACAGCGGGAACAACCCCTCAGGCACCCCGTCGGGAAACGCCGTGGCGACCACCCGTTCGACTTCGCCGCGCGAATCGCTGGCTGTCCAGTAGTACGGTTTCTCATACGTCCGGTCCGTCCCGGCGAGATACGGCTCGGCCGAGCCCCAGATCACCGCGCTCGAATCCGTCGCCCCGCCGGCGTGCGCGTGGTAGACGGCATTGATTAGCCTGCCTCCGTATGTGGCGACAACACCCGCGGTCGCGCGGACCGCAGCTGTCGGGCTGGCATACTCGTTGTTGTACCCCAGGTACGCCTGGCAATGGATGTCATCGCAGAGGTCAAACCCGCGCGACGCGTGTTTGCCGAGGTTCGCGACAGCATACGTCCTGGCCGCGACCGCCTGGGCCTTGAGGGCCTCAATCGGCCATGCTGCGGGCATCTCGGAGGGGACCACCCCGAGCAGGTAGTCTTCGATGTCCAAACGGTTGATCACCGAGAACAACCCGCGTTCGCCGGCCCGGACCACCTGCAACGCTCCACGGTAGGGCTGGCCTGCGTGACGAACGGGCGAGCCGTCTTGTGCAGCGGAGAAGAGGGCCGGAAACGAAGTCGGGAAGGGCATGCCGGCGTGGCCGCCGTCGAGCGCTATCGCCACACCGGAGCCGCTTGGCCCGGGCGCCCCCGGGCTGCGGGGCCAGTCCAGCGTGAAGGCCGGCCAACCTGCCTGAGTCATTCCTGCCGCGGCGGCGGCTACCGTCGCGGCATCTCCCGCAGCCGGGTCAAGGAGGCAATACCAGGTCGGTCCGGCCCTGCGGAGGACGGTTCCAACGCCCCACGCGATGCCTGCTGTGTTGCCACGCACCGCAGCGCGGGCCGCGGCCGCCTGCGCGGACCGCGCGAGCCAAGCGCTGTCGGTCGCTGCCAAGGCCACGGCGGGGCCGGCCGTGCCAACCAGATAGCTACCTCGGGCGGGAGATACGCCTTCCGGTGAAACCGCAGCTACGCCTTTTTCGGCTGCCGGCCACCGCCAGGCCGGGGCGGCCGAGCCGATCCCGGACGAAGGCTGGCCGGCGCATTCGGCCGCCCACCGGTCCCAGGCCAGGCCGATCCTGATCGCCAGCGCGGGAGCCGCTTCTGCGGGCCAGGCCGGGCCCGCTGCCGGGGACACCGAAAGGACAATCGTGACCAGCAGAAGCAGGCCGGCAAGTCTCCATGGCCCGGCCTGGATCCTGGCCCTGTCAGCCTGCGGCAACACGGCTCACCCCGGTTGCCCGGCCGAAGCGCGGAGCTGCTTGAGCGTCGCGACGTCCCGGGCAACCCCGCCTCCAGCGGGGTCGGTTTCCACGATCCCCGCTACGCCATCGAGGCGGGGATCGCCAAGGAGCGCGGAAAACACGGGCAGCGGGATGACCCCGTCTCCGATGTGGACATGCCGGTCCTTGCGGGAGCCGGCCTCGACGGACGAATCGTTGAAGTGGACAACACGCAGGCGTTCCAGTATGCCGGCATCCTCAATCGCAGTGACCAGGCGTTCCGTTCGCACGGGATCGAGATCCCACCCGGCTGCCCACAGGTGCGCCGTGTCAAGGCAGCCGCCAAGTGGGAAGCCGGCCTCGGACGCGCCCTTGATGCAGGCGGCCCACAGCATGAGGCTGCCTGCGGCGTCGCCCCTGCCCCCTGCCCCATTTTCCAGCAGTACCAGGACCTTGCCCGCCGTCTCGGGTTCGGACTCCAGGACCCGCACCGCGTCGCCAATCCGCTGAACCACCGCGCGCGTCGCGTCTTCGGGCTCGCCTTTCTTGCGGTGTCCTGCGTGGACGACGATGTACGGCGCGCCGAGGCGGGCGGCGCGGATGCCGTCCTCGACGATCATCTGCGTCGCCAGGGCCCCGACCTCTTGCTTATCGTTGGCGGGCGAGACGAAGTAGGGCGTGTGAACAACAAGGGGACCGATATCGGCCCCCTCTAGAGTCTCCCGCATTTGAGCCACGTCCGACTCGTCCAGCGGCTTTGCGGCGCCCCCGCGCGGGCTGCGGGTAAAGACCTGGACCGACTCACAGCCAATGCGGCACGCCTCCCGGGCCATGACCGAAAAACCACGGCCGATCGAGAGGTGTCCGCCGACTCTCATGCCTGGACCAGGCCGAACGCCGTTACTCGCGGCCCTTACGCTCCTCGCGTCCCTTCCCGTTGCGCAGCGCCTGGCGACGGGAGAGGTTGATCCTGCCCTGTGAATCGATCTCGATCACCTTGACCATGA
The DNA here is from genome assembly GCA_040766985.1 of Bacillota bacterium. Taxonomy (GTDB): domain Bacteria; phylum Bacillota; class Sulfobacillia; order JAUYEG01; family JAUYEG01; genus JAXGPL01. The sequence continues at coordinate 148,007 of JAXGPL010000002.1, read as the reverse complement.
TCTGGTCGCCAACCTGCACGACATCCTCGACCTTGCCGATGCGCTCCTCGGCCAGCTCGCCGATGCGGACAAGGCCCTCCTTGCCGGGAGCGACCTCGACGAAGGCGCCGAAGTTGGCGATCCTCGAAACCCGCCCGAGGTAGAAGTCTCCGACTTCCACGTCCTTGGTCAGGTCCTCGATCATCTTCACGGCCTTGCTGCCGCTGTCGTCGTCGAGCGCTGCAACGAACACCCGGCCGTCGTCCTCGATGTCGATCTTGACCCCGGTCTCGGCGATGATCTTGTTGATGGTCTTGCCCCCCGGACCGATGACATCGCGGATCTTCTCCGGGTCGATGTGCATGACGATGACCCTCGGGGCGTAAGGCGAGATCTGGGCGCGCGGCGCCGGCAGTGCACCCGTGAGCACCTCAAGAATCTTGAGACGGGCGTCGCGCGCCTTGACCATGGCCTCCTCGAGTACCTGCATCGGTACGCCGGTCAGCTTGAGGTCCAGTTGGATGGCCGTAATGCCGTTGTGGGTGCCGGCGACCTTGAAGTCCATGTCGCCCCAGTGGTCCTCGGCCCCCTGGATGTCCGTCAGGATGGTGTACCCGTCGGGCTCGTAAACCAGGCCCATCGCGATGCCCGCCACGGGAGCCTTGATCGGGACCCCGGCATCCATCAGCGCCAGCGTACTGCCGCAGACCGACGCCATCGACGACGACCCGTTGGATTCAAGGACCTCGGAAACCAGCCGGATCGCGTACGGGAAATCAATCTCCAGCGGGATCATCGGGTCAAGCGCCTTCTCGGCCAGGGCGCCGTGGCCGATCTCGCGGCGGCCGGCGGAGCGCAGCGGCCGGGTTTCGCCGGTGCTGTACGGCGGGAAGTTGTAGAAGTGCATGTAACGCTTGTACTCTTCAAAACCGACGTCATTCAGTCGCTGTCCCTCGGACAGCGTGCCCAACGTCGCGACGGTCAGAACTTGCGTCTGCCCGCGAGTGAACAGCCCTGAGCCGTGGGCCCGCGGCAGCAGCGCGACGTCCGCCGCAAGGTCGCGGATCTCGTCGGGCCGCCGGTTGTCGGGCCTGCGGCCGTCAAGGATGCTCCGGCGGACGAACTTCTTGGCCAGTTCCTCGAAGGCCGCGGAGATCTCTCCGCCCCGCTCGGGGAACTCCTCGCTCAAGGATTGGATAACCCGGTTCCGGAGGCTCTCCGTCGTCGCCTCCCGGTTCAGCTTGTCCGGGTTGAAGACAACCTGCCGGAGCTCTTCCGACGCCATGGCCTCGATACGAGCCGCGATCGCCTCGTCAATCGCGAAGACCGGGACTTCGGCCTTGGGCTTGCCGATTTCGGCGATGATCTTTTGCTGGAGACCAACGATCTCCGCGATCGCCTCAAGCGCGAGCTTGATTCCGTCGGTGACCTCATCCTCCGAGAGCTCACGGCCCCCGAACTCGATCATCACGACTTCGCCACGGGCATTGCCGGTGACGATGAGGTTCATGTCGCTCTGCTCGATCTGCTCGCGGGCGGGGTTGACGACCATCCGCCCGTCCACGCGGCCGACCATCACCGAGCCCAGAGGGCCACCGAACGGGATGTCGCTGACGCCCAGCGCAATCGAGGCCCCGTTCATCCCGCAGAACTCCGCGGACGCGTCGTGGTCCACCGAAAGAACCGTGCAAATGATCTGTACGTCGTTGCGCATGCCCTCGGGGAACACGGACCTAATCGGCCTGTCGGTGCGGCGGGCGGCCAGAATCGCTTTTTCGCTCGGCCGTCCCTCACGCTTGATGAACCCGCCGGGAATCTTGCCGACGGCGTAGAGCCGCTCTTCATAGTCGACTGTGAGTGGGAAGAAATCGATGCCCTCCCGCGGTTGGGCGGACATCGTCGCCGTTACCAGCACGGCGGAATCGCCATAGCGGACCAGGACACTGCCGTTGGCCTGCCCGGCCATCCGGCCGAATTCGAAAGACAACGTACGTCCGGCGATCTCCAGTTCATATTGCTTGATCATGTGCTGCCTACTTACCCTCCTATCACCCGCGGCGCCGATGACTCCCGGCCGACGGGAACTAGCGCGGAAGGCGGGTCGCCCCGCCTTCCCGTGTGCTTATCTCCGAAGCTGGAGTTTTTCGATTATCGCCCTGTACCGGTCGATCTCGTGGTCGCGCAGGTAGTTCAGCAAACCACGACGCTGCCCAACCATCTTGAGCAGCCCACGCCGCGAGTGGAAATCCCGCTTATGCGCCTTGAGATGCTCGGTGAGGTCGGCAATCCGGCGGGTGAGCAACGCGATCTGGATCTCGGGTGAACCGGTGTCACCGTCATGCCGGCGGTTATCAGCGATAATCGTCTGCTTGAGATCCTGGCTGAGAGGCATCATGACACCCCCTTTGCGTGAAATCCCCACCGGCCAAGAGCCCGTCGGGGTACTCGGCGCTCTGAGCCGGGGTTCGGAGCCGCCTTTCGGCGGATTGTAACAATATTACCACATTAACAGCCGTCGTGCGCCGCGCCGTGCGTGTTGCGCAAGTTCAGGGCTCTGAGAGCGTCCGCGATGTCGGCGTCGATCTGGCGGGATAGCGACCCGGACGTCGCAAAACGCATCTCGTCACGCATCCTTTCAACGAACAGTATCTCCAGGCTGCGGCCGTATATCGTCCCGCTAAAACCAACAAGATGCGCCTCCACCGTGGCCTGCCCCCCTTCACCGAAGGTCGGCCGCGTGCCGACGTTGACCACCGCCGGCCAGGCGCGCCCGCCCACCGCCGCCCAAGCAGCGTAGACGCCGCCGCCGGGCCTGAGCACGCAGGGATCGGGCTCGACGTTCGCAGTTGGAAACCCGAGGCTGCTCCCCCGGCCGTCACCGTGTACGACCTCACCGCGCAGGCGGTACGGCCGCCCCAGAAGCCGTGTCGCGCGGCGGACGTCTCCCGCCAGAACGGCCTCCCTGATTCTCGTGCTGCTGACGACCTCCCCGTTGCCCATCAAGGGGCCAAAGACCCTGACCGCAAATCCGTGCACCTCGCCAAGATCACTGAGCAGGCGGGCGTCGCCCTCGCCGCGGCGGCCGAAACTAAAGTTGAACCCGACGTGGACGGCCTTGGGGTCCAGCGGCCCGGCGAGGAAATCGTGGACGAAATCCCGCGCGGAAAGGTCCGCGAAGGAGCGGTCGAACGGGATGGCAAGCAGGAAGTCGACCCCGGTGGCTGCGATGAGCCTAGCCTTCTCGGCAAGTGTGGTAAGCCGGTCAGCGCCCGCTGCTTTGCCCAGGACCTCCGCCGGGTGGGGCTCGAAAGTCACCGCCACGGGCAAGTGTCCCCGGGCCCGGCACAAGGCGACCATCTCGCCGAGGATTGTTCGATGCCCCATATGCACCCCGTCGAAGACCCCGATCGCCACGGCGACACGGCCCGCGTACCGTTTGAGCTGCCGGATCTCGCGGGCGATCAGCATGGCTGGAAAACCTTTCTCGGCTGCAACCGCGGCAGGCAGCCGCCGTCCCGGCCTTCGCCGCCTTCCGCCCGGGCCAGGGCGACGAGCCGCATCGCCTCATCAACGATGGCCAGCCAGCCGTCAGCCGAGGCATCAACGGGGAAGCCCGGATCGCGCCTCTCCCCGGCACGGCCGGTGATGGCGACGCCGTGCCCAACCTGCCTCGCCGTGTTCGGCCCGACAACAACTACCGGGAGAAACCCGACTGCCTGCGCAGGCCGCCGCCACGCGCAGCCGAACCGGTCGTAGGGGAGTGCGGCGGACGGCATGGCCACATCGTCCAATGTGACACAGTCCGCGGCCCGAATGCCCGCGCAGGCGGTACGGACCAGAAACGAAAGGCAAGCCACCGTGCCGAGGCCGGCCGCGAGTTCTTCCACCAGCTGCCGCACATAGGTACCGCCGGAACAGACGAACTCCAGAAGGGCGGCCGGCCGCGCCGCATGTTTGCCCCAACTGAGCGGTCCAGAGCCGAGCACCCGCACCGAATAGACCTCGATTTCGCGCGCGGCCTCCCGGAGGTGCCGCTCACGAACCCGGCCTCGACGGGCCAGCTGGTATAGCCTCCGGCCGTTCACCTTCCGGGCCGAGAAGGGCGATGGAACCTGAAGCCTTCTGCCCACGAGCCTTTCGCCGGCCGCCCGAACGAGGTCGAGGGTGATCTCCGTCGCCTCTGAATCGTCCTCCGCGACGACCTGTCCCTCGAGGTCGCCACTGTCGGTCCTGATCCCGAACACGGCTTCCGCCCGGTAGACCTTTGCGGGCCAGGCAAGCTGCTCGGAGAGCCTGGTAGCGGGCCCGAATACGAGGGGGAGCACTCCTGCGGCGAGCGGATCGAGCGTACCCGTATGCCCCACGTTCCTGGTGCCCAGGAGGCTCCGGCAGGCGTGGACCACATCGTGCGAAGTCATTCCCGGCGGCTTAAGGAGTCCGAGGACTCCGCCTTCAGGGGGGATATTGGCGCTCATTGCCCTCCAAGGTGCCTCCGCGCCTCCGCCAACACCTGCTCGACAACCTCCTTGAGGTCGCCCTTGAGCCTGCAGCCGGCAGCCCTGGGATGGCCGCCGCCGCCGAAGGCCTCGGCGATACCGTGTGCAGGGACCGGGGTACGCGTGCGGATGCCCACCTTGACCTCTCCCGGCTTGATGCTGTAGAAGAAGAGGCCGATATCGACGCCCTTTAGGCTCCGGGCGTAGTTGACGATCCCGTCGGTGTGCTGCTGCCCGGCCCCGCTGGCCTGGAAATCCTCGGGCCGCAGCACAATATGAGCGATACGACCGCCGGCGTCCACCTCAAGCGAAGCCAAAGCCCGGCCAAGAAGGCCGAGGGCGGCGCGGTCGCGCGAGTTATAGATGAGGTCGTGCAGGTCGCCCGGCCTGGCGCCTGCGCGCAGGAGGGCGGCTGCCGCTTCATGGGTGCCGGCGGCGGTGCTCTCGAAAGCAAACCCACCCGTGTCGGTAACGATCGCTGTGTAGATGGCGTCCCGGGCAGGGCCAAACGGCGTGCCGGTCGCGAGATAGAGGTTGGCCAGCATCTCGCCCGTCGACGACGCCTCCGGCGCCACCCAGTTGAGGTCGGCGAACCGGTCGTTTGAGGTGTGGTGGTCAAAGCTCACCGTGAATAGGCCTTCGCGCAGTTGCCCGGCGAGCGTGCCCGCACGGGCGCGCTCGCCTCAGTCGACGAACAGGTGCGCATCCTCGGCGGCGCCACCGGGCAGCGCCGGGATACCCTCGACGATCGATCGGGCTCCCGCCAAGAACCGGTAGACCTCTGGCACGGGATCGGCGCATAACATGGCTGTGCTCGCGCCAAGGGAATCAAGCAGGTTGGCCGCCGCGAGAAGCGAGCCGATGGCATCGCCGTCCGGGGCCTCGTGCGTGACCACGTACACGGTTTGGCCGGCGACTCCCTTGAGGCCAGGCGATGACCTCCTGCGGGGGCGAAGACAAGCCGTTCAGCTCCCCTTTGGCCCGGGCCTTTGATCGGCAAGCTTATTCATCAAGTCGATCACACGCACGCCGCGCTCGATGGATTCATCAAGCGCAAAGGCGATTTCCGGCGCGTGGCGGAGCCTGATTCGCCGGCCGACCTCCGTCCGGATAAAGCCCGTCGCGCTATTAAGCCCCTCTGCCGCACGTTTTTTCTCGTCGCCGGCGCCCATCACGCTGAAGTACACACTTCGCCTGGCGCAAATCGGGGCTGACCTCGACGTCGGTGATCGAAACAAAGCCGACCCGCGGGTCTTTGATCTCGTTGCGCAGGATGTCGGATATCTCCCGCCGCAACGCCCGGGCGACACGCTCCGAACGCAGTTCGTCCACTTCATCGTCCTCCGTGCGATATGCTTACGGGCCCGGGGCAAGGCGCGCGGTTTCCGTGTAGTAGTCGAGCAGCAGCGCATCCTGCGCTGCTGCGAGAAAGGACTCCACCCGGGCCAGCACCACGCCCACGTGACCGCCATCGTTGGCCACCACCGCGATCCCGAGGGTCGCCCGGTGATGATCGTCAAGCCGTGAAACCTCGGCGCACGCCACCTCGAACCGCTGCCGGATCCGCGACGTAAGCCCCTTGATAACCCGGCGTTTGTCCTTTAGCGTGCCGCCAGCGGGCAATTCAAGCTCCGCCCTAGCCATACCGACGACCATCGGCTGCCACCCGTCAGGAAGCGCGTTCCACTCGTTCTGTCAAGTAGGCTTCGATTATGTCACCTTCTTGGAAACTCTCGAAGCCCTCCACACCGATACCGCACTCGAACCCAGACTGCACCTCGCGGACGTCATCCTTAAACCGCTTGAGCGAGCTGATCCTTCCCTCATGCAGCAGCGCGCCGTCACGCAGGACACGGACCTCGGCGTTGCGCGCGATCCGCCCGTCCTGCACATAGCACCCTGCGACCATGCCCACACGCGGGACGCTGAACATCGCTCTGACCTGGGCCTTTCCGATAAGTACCTTCTGCATCTTGGGCTGCAGCATACCCTTCGCGGCAGCAGTGATGTCGTCCAGGATCTCGTAAATTATCTGGTAGGACCTGATGTCGACCTGCTCTTGCTGGGCGACCTTGCGCGCGTTGGCATCGGGCCGCACATTGAAGCCGATGACGATTGCATTGCTGCTCGCCGCAAGCATGACGTCGGACTCCGAAATGGGCCCGACCCCCCCGTGCAGGACGTGGAGGCGGACTTCCGGCAGTTCGAGGCCTGAAAGCGAACCCTGTAACGCCTCGAGCGATCCGTGGACGTCGGACTTGACAACAACATTGAGGTCCTTGACAGCGCCCGACTGGATGTTCTGGTAGAGATCCTCCAGGCTCAGCAACGTCCTTGCGGTCTGCTCCGCCCTGCGGTCGCCGCTGACCTTGGCGACCATCTCACGCGCGACCTTGTCATCCTCGACCGCCTCGAACTGCTCGCCCGCCTGCGGAACGTCCGCCAGGCCGAGAATCTCCACGGGTTGCGACGGGCCCGCCTGCTCAAGGCGCTCGCCACGGTAGTCGTAGAGCGCCCGGACGCGGCCGAATGCGGCGCCGGCGACGACAGTGTCGCCGACCCGGAGAGTGCCCGTCTGAATGAGGACGGTCGCAACAGGGCCACGCGACCGGTCGAGCTTGGCCTCGATGACCGTGCCCTTGGCCGGCCGAAGCGGATTGGCCTTGAGTTCCTGCATCTCGCTGACCAGAACGATCATCTCGAGCAGATTGTCTACTCCGGTGCCCTGGAGGGCGGAAACCTCCACGAAAACCGTGTCGCCACCCCAATCCTCCGGAACGACGCCCTGCTCGGTCAGCTGCCGCTTGACGCGCTCGGCATCGGCGCCGGGCCGGTCGATCTTGTTAACCGCCACAATCATGGGAACCTTGGCGGCCCGGATATGGTTGATGGCTTCGACGGTCTGCGGCTTGACACCATCGTCCGCGGCCACGACCAGGATGACGACGTCAGTCACCTTTGCCCCGCGGGCCCGCATCGCCGTGAAGGCCTCGTGGCCCGGGGTATCGATGAAGACCAGCTTCTTGTCGTTCCAGGAAACCACCGACGCACCGATGTGCTGAGTGATGCCGCCGGCTTCCTGGGCGACGACGTTGGTCCGGCGGATGGTGTCGAGAAGAGTCGTCTTGCCGTGGTCGACGTGCCCCATCACAGTGATCACCGGCGGGCGATCAAGCAGGAACTTGCCCGCCTTCTCCTTAATCGCGGGCCTCGACGCGTCCTCATCCCCTGCCGCCCCCGGAACCTCCACCTGTGCACCTAGTTCAGCGGCAAGCTTGCGCGCGATATCCACATCCAACGTCTGGTTGACGTTGGCCATAATGCCCATGCCCATCAGCGTCTTGACGGCTTCGGCCATCGGCGCCCCGATGTCTGCGGCCAACTGCTTGACGGTGATCGGCCCTTCTATCGTCACGTTGGTCTTGCGCACCGGCCGCCGCGATTCGGCTGAGTGCCGCTGGCTGCGGCCGCGCCGTGTGCGACCCGTCCCGCCACCCGAACGCGAACGCCCCCCGCCGGTCCACGGCCTTGCGCCTGGCCGTGCGCCACCGCCGCCCGGCCTGCGCCTGGCGGGGGCTGCCACCGGTCCCGTGCCGCGTGGCCGTGCAGCGGCGCTGCGTGCAGTTGCCTGGCGCCCCTGCTCGTCGCCTGCATCTTCTTCACCGGCTGCGCCGGGTGTCCCGGGTGCCGGACGGCCTGTCGCAGCCCGGACCGGTTTGCGGGCGGGCCTGGCGGTGCCGTCAGAGCGCCCTTCCGTCCTGGCCTGAGGCGTTGTCGGACGGGCGCGCGCGGCTCCCGGCTCGGGCCGGGCGCTCGCTGCCTCGCCTGTTGCCTGCGCCTCCGGCGCGGCCTGACCGGCTACACCGGCAGCCGGGGATTTTGTGCCAGCCTCCGGCGCAACCGGGACACCGGGAATGGCCCCGGATTGCACTGCCTCGGGGGTTGCCCCGCCGGCCGCAGCATGCGCCGCCTGAGCAGCCTCCGCTGCGGGGACCGCGCGAGCTTTAGGGGTCTCCAGAGGCTGTGCGGGAGCCTCTGCCCGCCGCACGGCAGGTGAGTCCCTCGGCGGGGCGGATGACCCGTGCCTTTTGAACCGGGACTGCCGGCTCCACCGTGCGGGCTCTCCGGACGACCTTCGCCTGCGGCTGCCCGGGCCTGCCGCCGGTTTGCCTGGCCTGCATGGCCTGACGTTGTTTGAGCAATGCTTCACGCGTGAGCGCGGAGCGAACCGCGCTTGCCGCCTGATCGTCGACCATCACCATGTGGTTGGCGGCATCCAAACCTAACCCGGCGAGGATCTCCAGTACCTTGGACGATTCCACGCCGAGAAGTTTTGCCAGTTCGTGAACCCGCATCCGGGCCATCGAATCACCTCTTTGCCTGCCCGCCGGCCTGTCTGTCAATACAGGCCTGTTCGAGCTGCTCCCAAGTCTCCTGGTCGATCGGGACTTCGAGTGACTTGCTCAGCCGGCCGCGCTTGTGGGCTTCGGCCAGGCAGTTCACATCCGGGCAGATGTAAGCGCCCCGCCCCGATCGCTTACCCGTAAAATCTAGCACAACCTCGCCCTCGGGGGTACGCACCACCCGGACGAGTTCCTTCTTGGGCCTGACCGTCAGGCACCCGGTGCATTGCCGCATGGGTACCTTGCGAACCTTGGCCATGCCTCTACCTCGCGGGCCCCTCGGCCCTGGCCTGGCTCTCGCTTCGGATGTCAACCTTCCACCCGGTCAGCTTGGCCGCCAGGCGTGCGTTCTGGCCTTCCTTGCCGATTGCCAGCGACAACTGGTAGTCGGGGACCACGACACGGGCCACCCGGTTCTCCTCGTCGACGTCGACCCGAAGGACCCTCGCCGGGCTCAAAGCGTTGCCCACGAAGACCGCAGGATCGGCATCCCAGCGGACGATGTCGATCTTTTCTCCCTTGAGCTCGTTGACGATCGCCTGGATGCGCGCTCCCTTTTGACCGACGCAGGCGCCGACGGGGTCGACATTAAGGTCACGCGAGTAGACCGCGACTTTAGCCCTGGACCCGGGCTCCCGCGCCAGGCCGCGGATCTCGACGATCCCGTCGTGAATCTCGGGGACCTCAAGCTCAAGCAGCCTTTTGAGCAGGCCGGGGTGAGTCCGCGAGACCATGATCTGCGGCCCCTTGGTCGTGCGCTTGACCTCCACGACATAGGTCTTGATCCGGTCGCCCATCCGCAGGCGCTCATGGTGCATCTGCTCGGGAGGCGGAGCACCGCTTCGGCTTTGCCAAGGTCGACGAGAGCGGTACGGCCCTCGAGGCGCTGAACGATCCCTGTGACGATGTCGCCCTCGCGGTTGCTGAACTCCTCGTAAATGACGCCGCGCTCCGCCTCGCGGATGCGCTGGACCACAACCTGCTTGGCGGTCTGGGCCGCAATGCGCCCGAAGTCGCCCGGCGTGACCTCGACCTCGATGTAGTCCTCGACTGGACCGCCGACAAGCTGCTCCGCGCGTTCGCGCTCGATCTCCGCGTGCGTGTCTACCACTTCGTCGACCACGGCGAGGCGCTCCCACACCTTGACCTCGCCGGTCTCACGGTCGATGTTGACCGTGATATTCTGCGACGACCCGGTGTTCCGACGGTACGCGGATATCAGGGCAGCCTCAATGGTCTGAATCAGCACCTCTTTGGAAATGCCCCGCTCACGCTCTATTTGGCCCAGAGCCGTGATGAACTCGCGATTCATCGCCCTTTTGCCCCCGTACCCTCGAAATCAACGGCGGGCCGCGCCCGCCGGATCTGGCTCCGCTCGATCTTCATCTGCCCGTCTCCGGTTCTGACCGTAAGGGCCGTGGGACTGAATTCCTCAAGGCGCCCCACGATCGTCTGCGAGGACTTGCCGCGCGCCCTGGCCGACCCGCCGAATAGAGGCATCTCCACCTCGATCATCCTGCCGACAAAGCGCTCGAAATCGCGCTCCGTCTTGAGCGGGTCCGAGAGCCCCGCCGAGGAAACCTCCAGCGTGTACTGGTGCTCGATCGGGTCGAGCTCATCGAGCTTTGCGCCGAGGGCCTTTGACACCTCGGCGCAATCGTCGATGGAGACACCCTCCGGCCGGTCGATCCGGACGAGAACGCGCCACACGCCGTTGCTCTTGCGGTAAGTGGTATCAACCCAAATCAGCCCACGGCCGGCGCAGATCTCCTGGGCCAGAGCCGCGGCAAGCGCCTCGAGCTGATCCCGCCGCATATCGTCCGCCTCCGCCAAAGCGCCCGCTCTGTGGCCGGTCGGGCCGTCAGGCGGACGCTGAAAATGTGCAAAGAGTGGGTCGGAAACCCACTCTCGCGCATCCAGTCTTTCACCGGGTTAGTATACCATCCCAACCGCAGCGTGACAAGGCAAAGCACGAGCCGGCCGCCGCACGCTGCCCCGCTCCGGCTCGCCGCCGCCAAGCCCCGCCCTGCCTCTCAGCCGCGCCTCGGCGCGCAGCGGACGGGCCTGATCGCCGGGCTAGTACGCCCTCGCGAAATACGCCAAGTGTTTTGCCGGTGTGCCGCACCCGAGGCACTTCCGGTTTTCGGACGAGGTGCCGCCGTCGTCCGCCAGCACCCGGATCGTCGCGCCGGTCTCGGCCTTGATGCGGGCTTCGCACCCGGCATCGCCACACCATCCGGCCCGCCCGAAGCCGCCGCCCGCGGCAAGCATCCGCTCCAGGTCCGCCAGCGTCTCAATGTCGCAGGTGTGAGACTCGCGGTACGCCAGGGCCTGGTCGAACATAGTGGTTTGGACCTCCGCAAGGGTCCTCTCAACCGCATCCGCAACACCCGCACGAGCTACCGCCGTCTTTTCGCCGTCGTCGCGGCGGACGAATGTGACCTGCCCGGCTGCGACATCGCGCGGCCCGATCTCGATTCGTAGCGGCACTCCGCGCAATTCCCAGGCGTTGAACTTCCAGCCGGGGCTCTGGTCTTCCCGGTCGTCAAGCTGCACCCGGAAGCGTCCCGCCAGTTCGTCGCGCAATGACCTGGCCTCGGCAAGAACTGCGTCGCGTGACGCCTTGGGGAGGATGGGCACGATGACCGCCTGGACCGGCGCGATGCGCGGTGGAATGCGAAGGCCGCGTTCGTCACCGTGGACCATCACCAAAGCCCCGATCAACCGGGTCGAGACGCCCCAGGAGGTCTGCCATACCAGCTTGAGCTGGCCGTCATCGTCAAGGAACTTGATGTCGAAGACGTTGGCGAAATGCTGCCCGAGGTTGTGGGAAGTACCGGCCTGAAGCGCCTGGCCGTCGGTCATCAGGGCCTCGATGGCGTACGTCCGGAGCGCGCCGGCGAACTTCTCGGTCTCGCTTTTGCGCCCTGCGATCACGGGGATGGCCATCTCGGTTTCCACGAAATCCTTATACACACCAAGAATACGGAGGGTCTCGGCCTCGGCTTCCTCCTCCGTACGGTGCGCCGTATGGCCCTCCTGCCAGAGGAACTCCATGGTCCTGAGGAACGGCCGGGTCGAGCGCTCCCAGCGAACCACGTTCGACCACTGGTTGATGAGCACGGGCAGGTCCCGGTAGGACTGAATCCACTTGGCGTACATCGTGCAGATGACGGTCTCCGACGTCGGCCGGACCGCGAGCCGTTCGGTGAGTTGCTCGCCTCCACCGTGCGTCACCCAGGCGACCTCGGGGTCAAAGCCCTCGAAGTGCTCGCTCTCGCGCCGGAGAAAGCTCTCCGGGATGAACAGCGGGAAGTACGCGTTGACGTGCCCGGTTTCCTTGAACCGGCGGTCCAGGAGCGACTGCATCGTCTCCCATATCGCGTAGCCGTACGGTCGGATGACCATGCACCCGCGGACGGGCGCGTAGTCCACCATCTCGGTTTTCAAAATCACATCCGTGTACCACTGCGGGAAGTTCTCCGCCTTATCCGCGATTTGACTGACGAATCCCCGGTCCTGACCCCGTTCTGGCTTGTTCTGGCTCATCCCGATCTCCCCTCGCTACCGTCGCCGGGCTCCCCGCCGAGAAGCCCTTCGATCTCCCGGAATAGCTCATCCACCGCTTGTTCAGCCGGGAAGCTGCGCTGGACCTCGCCGCGAACAAACAGCACCGCCTGGCCGCCTGCCGCGCCTGCGACGCCGACGTCGGCTCGCCTGGCTTCGCCGGGGCCGTTGACCGCGCAACCCATCACTGCGACGGTCAGCGGCCGCCGGATGTCCTTGAGACGCTCGTTCACCTCGTGCGCCACGCCGATCACATCGAACTGACACCTGCCGCAGGTCGGACACGAAACTAGCTCCGGCCCGGCCGCCCGCAGGCTCAGGCTTGCCAAGATCGCATACCCCGCCGCGACTTCCTCCACGGCGTCCTCGCTGAGCGATACCCGCACCGTGTCGCCGATTCCTTCAGCCAGCAGGACACCGATGCCGACCGCGCTCTTGACCAGCCCTGGCGTGCCCGGACCCGCCTCGGTCACGCCGAGGTGAAGCGGCCAGGAAGTGCGTCCGGAGATCAGGCGGTACGCTTCGATGGTGCGGGCGACATCCGGCGCCTTGGCCGAGATCACGATCCCCTCGAACCCGAGGTCCTCAAGCAATCGCACCTGGCGGATAGCGCTTTCGGCCATCGCCGCGCCGGTATAACCAAGTCGCCTTGCCAGATCGGCCTCGAGCGAGCCGAGGTTGACTCCGACGCGGATGGGGATCCCGGCAGCGGTAGCCGCGCCGGCCACGGCCCGGAGGGCTTCGGGGCCGCCGAGGTTCCCGGGGTTGATCCGCAGCTTGCCGGCACCGGCATCGATGGCGGCCAATGCCAACCGGTAGTCGAAGTGGACGTCCGCGACCAGCGGCAAGTCCGTCCGGCGCGCAACCCAGGCGAACACGTCCGCCGCCCTGCGGTCAGGGACCGCGAGCCGGCAGACCTCGCATCCGGCCGCTGCCAACTCCTCGACCTGCGCCAGGACGGCACCGCCATCGTACGGGTCCCGCTTGACCATGCTTTGCACGGAAACCGGGCTCCCGCCGCCGATCGTCACGCCCCCTACCCTGACCGCGCGGGTCGGGCGGCGCCCGGCGATGGGGCTCAGGTGGCGCCCGGCGATCAAGGACCGCCTCCGCCGAGCCTGGCCAGGTCGCGGTAAGTCAGCAGGACCAACAGCGCCATCAGCAGGCCGTAGCCGATCATGTGAACTCGCCCCTCCTGTTCGGGGGGTACCGGCCTGCCCCGTACGGCCTCGATGCCGAAGAAAATCAGCCTGCTCCCATCCAGCGCCGGGACCGGCAGGAGATTGATCAGCCCGAAGTTGGCGGATATGACCGCAGCCAGGTAGAACAGGCTCGCCAAGCCGAATCGGGACGCTTCGCCGAGCATCTGGATGATGCCGATCGGCCCGGTGACATCGGGAGTGCCCTGGCCGCGGAACAGGTTCGCGATCGCCGATATCCACATCCCGAGCATGCGACCCGTTTCCGTGACCGCTGCGACAAATGCGGCGCCGAGGGGCAGATGGCGACGGACTGTGCTGCTGGCGATGCCGAGATAGCCCATCGTGGCATCCTGCGGATGCGGGGCGGGCGTGACGCTGACCTGCGAGACGACGCCGTCCCGCTCGAACGAGACCTCGATGGTCCGGCCGAGGGATGTCTGCAGGACGGCCACAAGCGATTGCCAGTCATCAACGCTGCTCCCGTCGACCGAGACGATCCTGTCGCCGGGCAGGAGGCCTGCCTCTGCAGCGGGGCTGCCGACGACGACAGCGCCGATGACGGTCGATTCGGGCACCGGCTGGTCGACTCCGATGATGCCGAAGACCCCGAACAACAGGACGACCGCAAGTACGAAGTTCATGGCCGGGCCGGCGGAGATGACGCCGATGCGTCTCCAAAGCGGGCGGCTCTCAAAGGTCCGCTGCGGATCGACCGGGGCGTCCTCTTGGTTCTCAGGGTCGGCGACCGATGCCATGCGCACGAATCCCCCGAATGGCAGCGCCCTCAGGCTGTAGAGCGTCTCGCCGCGCCGCACGCCCAGGACACGCGGGCCCATTCCAAAGGCCAGTTCGTGAATGTGGACCCCGGCCCGCTTGGCGACCAGGAAGTGGCCCAACTCGTGAAAGAAGACGAGCAGTCCGAGTACGAGTATCGGGACCAGAATGGTCATTCGATGTAATCCTCCCCAACTTGGTCGGGGTGTCGCCCGCGTTCCGACGCGGCGGAACGCCGTGCCCACTCCCGAGAAAAAGCCCGCGCCCAACGGTCCACCCCGGCTATCTCCGCTAACGTGGCATCCCTGCCGGATGGGTTCCCCGCATCCGTGCCGTTGTCGCCGTGTCCATACTCCCAGCGGTGCGCCTTGATGACCGCCCAGAGCCCGCGACCGATGTCTCCGAAGGTAACGTCGCCGGCCAAATACATCCTGACCAGTTCTTCATCGGCCGCGCTCACAGCGGCGGGCGCGGTGTGTCCTTCGGCCCCGGCGCACAGCGCCGCCCGCAGGCACGGCCACCTGGCAAAGTCCGGTTTGCGGAAGCCTAGCTCAAGGCCCTCCAGCTCCAGCCTGGCAGGCGCCGTCGGCGCACGTTGCGGCCAGAACATCGCCTGGGATATGGGTACGCGCATATCGGTCGGCCCAAGCTGCGCGATGATCGAACCGTCTTTGAGCTCAGCCATAGCGTGCGCAACCGATTGCGGGTGAACCAGGATCGTCACGCTCCTCTGCGGCAGGTCGAACAGCCGCGATACCTCGATAACCTCAAGGCCCTTGTTGAACAACGTCGCGGAATCGACCGAGATCTTCGGCCCCATCGCCCAGCGCGGGTGCCTGACCGCTTCGGAAGGTGAGACGGATTCGAGCTCATTCGGGTCCCGCCGCAGAAAGGGGCCGCCCGAGGCGGATATGTACACGCGGACCACCTGTTCCCGCGGCACGGCGGCGAGGCACTGGGCGACGGCCGTTGTCTCGCTGTCGACGGGGATGAGCCGGCCCGCTCCCTTCTCAGCAGCCTGCTTGAGCAGGTGTCCCGCAACCACCACGGGCTCCTTGCTGGCCATCGCCAGCACACCGGAGCCTTTGAGGGCCGCAAACGCAGGGGCAAGGCCGGCCAGGCCGGAGATGGCGTTGACCACCACGTCGGCGGCCGCGGCTTCTACAACCCGCAAGGGCGCCTCCGGCCCATAGTACGCCAGAGTGCCGTGCGGCAAGCAGGCCCGGCCGTTCGTCAGCCCGCAGTACGCCGGACGGAATTCGTCGGCCTGGGCCGCGAGTTCGTCGGCCTGGCTGGCGGCGGCGAGGCCGGTGACCCGGAACAGCGCAGGATTGGCGCGGACGACGTCAAGAGCCTGGCGGCCGATACTCCCCGTCGAACCGAGAACGACCACGCTGCGTGGGCCTTGCGGGGCACGGCTCACCTGACCATCCCCGCCGGCAGGAGTTGCGCAAGATAGTACACCGCCGGGACAGTCAGCATCAGGCTGTCGAAGCGGTCGAGCACTCCTCCGTGTCCCGGGAGCAGCCGGCCGGAATCCTTGACGCCGGCGTGCCGCTTAATGGCCGACTCGAAAAGGTCCCCCAGTTGGCCGAATACGATAACCAAGACTGCTGCAAGAACGCGCTCGCCCAGGCGGAGTGGCCACGTGCCGAGCGGCAACAGCGCCACCGCCAGGGCGGCCGCAGATCCAAAACAGGCGCCCTCCCAGGTCTTGCCGGGGCTAACGGCCGCCGCGAGCTTGTGCCTGCCCCATCGGAGGCCGCCGAAGTAGGCTGCCGTATCAAAGGCCCAGGTCAGCAGGAACGCAACCAAAGTCAGGTCAAAGCCGCGGGGCGTGGCCCGGAGCAGAATGAAATGGGCAAACGGCAACCCTGCATAGGTCGCGGCGAACCCGATCCGGGCCGATTCGTCCGTCGTCGCCGCCGGAAACAGAACGACCTGGCGGACCAACACAAGGCCGGAAAAGGAGGCCACCGCCGGCAATGTCCAGTCTGCCCTCGCGGTGACCGGCCCGATCAGCCAGGCTGCGGCGCCAAGGAAACCAAGCAGCAGGACATCGTGCCTGTCCTCCAGGCCCAGGAGGCGAAGGGTTTCAAAGAGGGCGACGGCAGCGATCGCCACAACCACGGCGGCGTACACCGGCCCTCCGAGGTAGAGGCCGAACAACAGGAGGGGAAGGCCCGCGGCTGCGGTGAAGACACGCGCCCTCAGCACTTACTTTTCCTCCGGTATCAGGCCGCCGAATCGCCGTTGCCGGCGGGAGTAGTCGTCGATCGCCGCCAGGAGATGGGACCGCGAGAACGCCGGCCAGTAGACCGGGCTGAAGTGAAGCTCGCTGTAGGCTGCCTGCCACAGCAGGAAGTTGGAGAGACGGAGGTCGCCCGCGGTCCGGATGACCAGTTCGGGATCGGGAATGCCCGCGGTATAGAGGTGGCCCGCCACAGCCAGCTCGTCGATAGCTTCGGGGCGGAGCCGGCCCCGGGCGGCGGCCGCCGCCAACTCCTGCAGGCTTTGACGATGTCGGCGCGGCCGCCGTAGTTGATCAAGAGGTTGACCGTCATCTCAGCCGCGCCTGCGGTCGCCTCGGCGACCTTGTTGATGGTCTGCCGCACGGCCGGAGAGCAGACCGCCCGTGTCACCGAGGACCTGAACGCGCACCCCGGAACTCGCCAGGCTGTCCATTGCGGTCCTCGCGCCTTCGACGATCAGGTCCATCAGGCTGCGAACTTCGTCTGCGGGGCGCCGCCAGTTTTCGGTGGAGAACGCATAGAAGGTCAGATGCTCTACCCCAAGCTCCCTGCACCATTCAACGACCTTGCGAACATTCTCGGTGCCCGCTCTGTGGCAGCTCCTGCCGCGTGAGCCCGCGCGACTTGGCCCACCGGCCGTTGCCGTCGCAGATGATCGCGATGTGCCGGGGGATCCGGCGGGGTAAGCGCTGGGGGTCCTCCGGCGCGACGAGCAACTCGACCTCGCGCGGCCCCGGCCACTGCTGTCTGATCACGTGACCGTCTTGGGAAGCGGCATCGACCGGCCAGGGCGGGGAGGTCCTACGAACCGAAACCTGATAGCCGGCATCCGTGAGCAGGGACACGGCCCTGCTCACGGGCATGCGACTACGTCAGGCACTGTCAAACTTCAGCTAGCTCCTTTTCTTTCTCAGAAAGCAACCTGTCGATCACGGCGATCATCTCGTCGGTGTGCTTTTGGACCTTGTCCTGGGCACGGTGGAAGTCGTCCTCGGTGATCTCGCTGTCCTTCTCCAGCGAACGCAGATCCTCGATGACCTCCCGGCGGACATTGCGCACGCTCACCCTGCCCTCTTCGGCAAGCTTGCGAACGACTGTGGTCAGGTCGGCGCGCCTCTCCGCGGTCAGCCGGGGCACGACCAGGCGGATCACCTGGCCGTCGCTATTGGGCGTAATCCCGAGGTCAGACTTAAGGATCGCCTTCTCGACCGCGGAGGTGACGCTCTTGTCCCAGGGCTGGATAACCATCAGCCTGGCCTCCGGGACAAGCACCGTCGCCAGTTGGTTGATCGGCGTCGGAACGCCGTAGTAATCGACGCGGATCCGCTCCAGGAGAGCAGGGCTGGCACGCCCAGCCCGCAGGCTGGCGAATTCGCGGGTCAGCACCTCGGTGGCCTTCTCCATCCGCGATGCGGCGTCCTTGAGTAGCTCATCGATCACTCGCAAATCCCCCCTCAGGCAAAGAGCAGGGTCCCGACGTTGGCGTCGAGGACCGCCGCCTTGATGTTCCCGGGCTTGCCAAGTTCGAAAACCAGCACGGGAATCCCGTTTTCCATGCACAAAGACGCCGCTGTGGCGTCGATCACCGTCAGGCCGCGCTGGATTAGTTCCATGAAACTCAGTTGGTCAAAGCGGTGCGCGTCCGGGAAACGGTTGGGATCCTTATCGTACACCCCATCCGTGCCTCGTTTGGCCATTAAAATCGCGTCGGCCTCGATCTCTGCGGCTCTCAGCGCCGCAGCGGTATCTGTCGAGAAGTACGGCGCACCGGTCCCGGCCGCGAAAATGACGACCCGGCCCTTCTCCAGGTGCCGGATCGCCCTGCGGCGGATATACGGTTCGGCGACCTCACGCATCTCAATGGCGGTCTGCACGCGGGTCTCGACGCCGAGTTTCTCAAGCACATCCTGCAGGGCCAGAGCGTTGAGCACCGTAGCGAGCATGCCCATGTAGTCGGCCGCGGCGCGGTCCATTCCGCCCTGCGACCCCGACCTGCCCCGCCAGATGTTGCCTCCGCCGACCACGATGGCGACCTCGATGCCGAGCCTGGAAACCTCCGAAATCTCGTTGGCGATGTCGTGGACCACTTCCGTGCTGATGCCGAAACCCTGCGTGCCCGCCAGAGCCTCGCCGCTCAGCTTGAGAACGACCCTCCGGTACTTCGGGCTCGGATCGGTCATGGCCGCCCCTCCCGCCCTGATTACTCCTCGCCCAACCCCATACGGGCGAACCTGCGGACCTGGATGTTCTCTCCGAACTTGGCGATCATCTCGCGGACGAGGTCGCCGACCTTGCGCGCGGACTTGTCCTGGTCGCGGATGAACGGCTGCTCGAGTAGACATACGTCGGCGAAGAACTTGTCGAGCCGGCCGGCGACCATCCGTTCAACCACGGCTGGCGGCTTGCCTTCCGCCTGGGCCTGCGCAAGAAGCACTGACTTCTCGTGCTCGACGACCTCTGCCGGGACGTCTTCCTTGGACACGTACACAGGGCGAGCCGCGGCGATCTGCATCGCGACGTCATGGGCGAACGCCTTGAACTCCGCGGTCCGCGCCACAAAATCCGTCTCGCAATTGATCTCCAAGAGCACCCCGAGCCTGCCCTCGCCGTGGATGTAGGCCTCGACGAGTCCCTCTTTGGCGGTCCTGCCGGATTTCTTGCCGGCTGCGGCCATGCCCCACTGCCGGAGCAGGTCCGCGGCCTTATCCAGGTCGCCGCCGCTCTCCCCAAGGGCCTTCTTGCAGTCGAGAAAGCCGGCGCCGGTCTTCTCGCGGAGTTCTTTGACCATTTGAGCTGTGACCATGACTAGGACGACCTCCCACGGGGATTCTGATCCTCCCCCTCTTCATTGACCGCCACAAACTCGGCTTCCGTGACCACCGGCTCCTCCTGCTCGCCGGAGGCGGTCATCGCGGCCTCCTCCTCAACCTCTTCGCCCGTCTCGTCCTTGATCATCGCCCTGCCCTCGATCACAGCGTCGGCGATCCGCGAGGTCAGAAGGCGGACTGCCCGGATGGCATCGTCGTTGCCGGGGATTATGAAGTCCACTTCATCGGGATCGCAGTTGGTGTCGACGATGGCGATGATCGGGATGCCCAGGCGACGGGCCTCGGCCACCGCAATGCGCTCTTTGCGCGGGTCAATGATGTAGACGGCATCCGGCAGGTTCTCCATGTCCTTGATCCCGCCGAGGTATTTCTCCAGTTTGTCTTTCTCGCGTTGGAGCCCCGCTACTTCCTTCTTGGTCAAGGCCGCGACGGTCTGCTCGTTGGCCAGGATCTGCTCCAGCTCGCGCAGGCGCTCGATGCGCCGCTTGATGGTCACAAAGTTGGTCAGCATGCCACCAAGCCAGCGCTGGTTGACGAAAAACATGCCGCAACGCGAAGCCTCTTCCCGTACCGACTCCTGGGCCTGCTTTTGGTACCGACAAAGAGAAGGGTCTTCTTTTCGCCCGCCATGCTGCGAACGTGATTGTAGGCTTCTTCGAATTTGCGGACGGTCTTTTGAAGGTCGACGATGTAGATGCCGTTGCGTTCGGTGAAGATGTAGGGGGCCATCTTGGGGTTCCAACGACGGGTCTGGTGCCCGAAGTGAACCCCGGCTTCGAGCAATTGCTTCATTGTGATGACAGCCATAATCAAGCCTCCATTTGGTTGATGTCGGGGGGCTACCGCATTGTCCGGCGCGACCGCGCTGCTGGCGGCACCGGGCGCCGGACTTGGTCGGCCCCGCGATTTCTAGGCGAGTATAGCATAGCCGCATCCTGGCAACAACCAACCCCGGCCAGGTCGTGGCCTCTACGCTTAGCCGTGCTTGCTCAGTTCGCTCAGGAGGTATGGGTTGAGCACCCGGATCCGCGTCCCCTTCATGCCTAGCGAACGGGACTCGATCACCCCGGCGCTCTCGAATTTGCGCAGGGCGTTGACGATCACCGACCGCGTAATTCCAACGCGGTCGGCAATCCGGGACGCGACGAGCAGCCCTTCTTCACCGTCCAGTTCGTTGAGGATGTGCCTGACTGCCTCCAGCTCCGAGTACGAGAGCGTACTCAGGGCCATCTCGACGGTCGCCTTCTGCCGCGCCTGCTCCTCGGACTTCTCGCTCTTGGAGCGGAGGATCTCCATGCCGACAACGGTGGCCGCGTACTCGGCGAGGATGAGCTCTCCGTCATCAAAGAGCTGCGCAAACCGGGCGAGGATCAGCGTGCCCAAGCGCTCGCCGGCCCCGTTGATCGGCACGATCGTCGTGACTTTATCGGCCAGGAGGCACCGCTCGTTGGACTTGAAGACGCAGGCCCTGCCCTCTTGCTTGACGTTGGGGTGGGTTTCCATGAACCGCGACAACAACGCCACGTAGAGCGACGGAAACCGCAACGGCCCGAGGACCTCCTCGCGAAGGATGTCACACTCAAAACCATGCGTCAGCGCGTAGCCTTTGACCACGCCCTGAGTATCGGCAATATAGACGTTGGCTCCGATCAGCCGGCTGAGCACCTGAGCCATCTCGCGGAACTCCTCGGGCCGCCGCGACAGCTGCTGGACCGCCCTACCGATCTGCCTTGTCTGCTCCAGAAGCTCCCTCAAATCGCCAACCCTCGCTTTATGTGGGCGGCCCCTCGATGTCGTCCCGCGGCCGCCGGGAAACCGGGTCTAACTTGTCTAAATATACTGCAATCAGTGTATCAATCCCTGCCCTTGCTGAGGAAAACCACGCAGAATGGGCAAAACGCGGGGCCGGGTGGTCACCCGTGAGCCCGGCCCTGCAACAAACCGTGAGCCACCGAACGGCGCTAGAGGATGTACCGGCTGAGATCCTCGTCCTCGATGATGTCCTTGAGCGTCGAGCGCACAAAATCCTTGTCGACGCGGACCGTGCGGCACTCCGGGTCGGGCGCCCGGTAGGATACCTCCTCCAAGAGGCGCTCGAGGACCGTGTAAAGGCGGCGGGCTCCGATATTCTCGGTGCGTTCGTTGACGGTTGCGGCAACACGGGCGATCTCCTGGATGCCGGTGTCCGCAAACTCAAGCGTGACCCCATCCGCAGCCAGCAACTGCTGGTATTGCTTGGTCAAAGCGTTGCGCGGCTCGGTCAGGATCCGCCGGAAGTCGGCCTCGGTCAACGGGTCGAGCTCGACGCGCAGCGGAAACCGGCCCTGAAGCTCCGGGATCAGATCGGATGGCTTGCTGACGTGGAAGGCGCCCGCGGCGATGAACAGGACGTGGTCGGTCTTGACCGGCCCGTACTTGGTCACGACGGTCGACCCCTCGACGATCGGCAGAATGTCGCGCTGGACACCCTCGCGGGACACGTCCGGCCCCGCGCTCCGTTCGCGGCCCGCAATCTTGTCCATCTCGTCGATGAAGATGATCCCGGACTGCTCGGCGAGCGCGATGCCCTTCTGGATCGCGTCGTCGACGTCGATCAGCTTCTGGGCTTCCTCCTGCGCGAGGATCTTGCGGGCGTCGCGCACCGGCACCCGGCGCTTCTTGCGCCGCTTGGGCATCAAACCGCCCAGCAGGTCCTGCATATTCAGCCCGATCTCCTCGACGCCGCCCGGAGTGAACACGCCCATGGTCGGAGTGCTGGTATCCTCGACCTCGACCTCGACGAGTTCGTCCTCGAGTTCGCCTGCCGCCAGCCGGCGGCGGGCGTCGGAGCGGTCGAGGCGGGCACGGCGGACCTGCTCCTGATACTCTGTGTCCTCGTCGGGGTCGTCCCGTGTGGCGACGCCGCCGAACAGCGCCTCGAATGGGTTGCGGCTCGACTCACGCTTGGGCATCGGCACGATGGCGTCGAGCAACCGGTGTTCGGCGGCCTGGGCTGCCTGCTCCGAGACTTTGTCGAGGGCCTGATTCTTGACAAGGCGGATCGCGGTCTCGACAAGGTCGCGGACCATCCCCTCAACATCGCGGCCGACGTAGCCGACCTCCGTGAACTTGGTTGCCTCCACCTTGATCATCGGCGCGCCGACAAGCCGCGCCAGCCGGCGTGCGATCTCGGTCTTGCCGACGCCGGTCGGTCCGATCATCAGGATGTTCTTGGGCAGCACCTCATCCCGGATGTCCTCCGGCAGCTGCTGGCGGCGGTAGCGATTGCGCAGGGCGATGGCGACCGCCTTCTTGGCTTTCTCCTGCCCGACGATATAGCGGTCCAGTTCGGCCACGATCTGGCGTGGGGTCAGGTCGATCATTGGCAATGCGCCCCCTCCGTCTCCAGCTTGGAGCCGTGGTCCTCGGAGATCGCGATCTCCTCCAGCGTGACGTGGTCGTTGGTGTAGATGCAGATCTCCGACGCAATCAAGAGCGACTGGCGCGCCACCTCGTCCGCGGGAAGGCCGGTGTTGCGCAGAAGGGCTTTTGCCGCCGCCAGCGCGTAGGGCCCTCCCGAACCGACGGCGGCGACCGGCTCGTCGGGCTCGATCACCTCGCCGGTTCCGGAAACCAGCAACAGGTGGTCCTTGTCGAGCACCAACAGCAGGGCCTGCAGGCTGCGGAGCATGCGGTCGGTCCGCCACTCCTTGGCCAGGGCGACCGCCGCTTTGGCCAGCGAACCCCGGTACTCCTCGAGTTTGGCCTCGAACTTCTCGAACAGGGTCATCGCGTCGGCCACCGAGCCTGCGAAACCCGCCAAGACCTTACCGTTCGCGAGCCTGCGGACCTTACGCGCCTGGTGCTTGAGGATGACGTGTTGCTCCTGCTGGGTCACCTGGCCGTCACTGGCCATGGCGGCCTTGCTTCCGCGCCTGACGGCGATGACGGTCGTGCCGAGGTACACCGGCTACCACCTCCGAATCATATGTCTATGAGCGGCCCCCGCCGGGATCGCACGGTTCTGTATCTCGGCCGAGATCGCGCGGATGATGCTTGTATTCCGCCTTCAGGTGATCGCTCGTCACCTTGGTGTAGATCTGTGTCGAACGCACCGAAGCGTGCCCCAAAGCTCTGGACGGAACGTAGATCGGCGCCGCCCTCCAGCAGGTGCGTCGCGAAGGTGTGCCGCCAGGTGTGGGGGTGCAGGCGGTCCAGCGTCGCGACTTCTGCTGCCACCGACGCGACGACGCGCTGAAGGCTGCGGCGGGTCGGCCTTCCCCCGTCCTTGTTGAGGAAAAAGCGCTCTTCTCGCCTACTCCCGCCCCGCCGGCCAACCGCGGCCGTCCGTCCCTCAGGTAAAGCTGCAGGGCAGCCTGCGAGGCACGGCCGACCGGGACAATCGCTCTTTGCCGCCCTTGCCCATCACCTTGAGCATTCCCTGTCCCATATCCAGGTCACGCAGGTCGAGCCGGTCAACTCGCTGGCCCTGACCCCCGTCGCGTAGAGGGTCTCGAGAATGGCCGTGTTACGCAGTGCGAGGGCGCGGTTGTTCGTCTTGGGGGCGGGTTTCAACGATTTGTTTGGCCTCGGGCTTTGTCAGCGGGTACGGAAGGGACTTTGGCAGCCGTGGGTTGCGGACGCCCATCGTCGGGTCGTGGACGACGTGGTTCAGCAGCAAGGCCCATCTGAAAAAAGACCGCAGGCACGAGAGTTTGCGGGCCATGGACCTGTTGGTCGCGGCTTCCGGCTTTCGCGCGTGTTTGAGGTCGCTGGGAACGTTGCCTCGCCGTACCTCTTTGAGGTACAGGCGGATCCTCTCGCGGCTCACCTGGTGAACGAACAGCTCGGAACAAGTCGCCCCAAACTGCCGGAGGTCGCGGCGGTATGCGTCGATGGTGTTCGGGCTCGCCCCCTTGATGCTCAACTCCTGAAGAAAACCATTGCCCGGCACAAGAGCCGGACGACCGGTACGCTCAAGAATGTAGCCCGGAAGGGAGTCGTGCTCGACAACTAGACGCTCGCCGGCAGCTGCGTCGACGGCCGGAACCGGCGTCGGGTCCTGCTCAATGACATAGCGGTCATCGACTTCAGTCGTGCCGCCGGCAGTCGGGGAAAGGCCCTGCTTGGTGGGTGAGCTATCCATATCAGAGTCAATATACCACGCAGCCCTGCAACTAACAACGCGGGGCGGCGGGTCTAACCGACAAGGCTGCAAAGACCTTAATTGCCTCCGTTGCCGCGCCGCGTAGCGCACCGGCCGGTCGCGCCGCTTGGTGCTTGTCCTGGAGACGGGGCAACAGCCCCCAGTTGGCGTTCATCGGCTGGAAGTCTGAGGTCGGCGCCGAGGAAACGTATCTGACGAGCGAACCACAGACCGTTTCCGGCGGGGGCACCGCCGCTGGCTCCCCGCGAACCCGGCGCGCGGCGTTGATGCCGGCAAGAAGGCCTGTCGCGATCGACTCCGTGTAACCCTCGACGCCGGTGATCTGGCCTGCGAAGTAGAGCCCCGGGCGCACCCTGCTCTCAAGCGTCGCCTCCAGTACGGCCGGGCCGTTGAGGTAGGTGTTGCGGTGCATGACGCCGTAGCGCACGATGTCGGCTTCGCGGAGGGCGGGGATCAGGCGAATCGCCTCCCGCTGGGCCCCGAAGGTGAGGTTGGTCTGGAAACCAACGAGGTTGAGCAGGGCGCCTTGCTCGTCCTCGCGCCGCAGTTGCACCACAGCGTAAGGGCGGTGGCCGGTACGGGGATCGAGAAGGCCGACGGGCTTGAGCGGGCCGTAACGAAGCGTATCCCTGCCCCTCCTCGCCATCTCCTCAATCGGCAGGCAGCCCTCGAAGAAGACCGTCTTGTCAAATGCGTGTACTTCGTGCTGCTCGCCCTCGATGAGCGCCCGCCACAGGGCCTCATACTCCATAACGGTCAACGGGCAGTTGAGGTAGTCGTCGCCGCCCGCGGCATAGCGGGATGCCCAAAAACTGCGTTCCGGATCGACGCTCTCGGCAGCGACGATCGGCGCGACCGCGTCGTAGAAGAACAGCCGCCCTCCGCCGGTCAGTTCGGCAATGCTTGCCGCCAGCCGGTCTGACGTCAGGGGGCCGGTGGCGATCACCACCGGGCCGCTCCGGGGAATCCCGGTCAACTCCTCGCGCCGGACCCGGATCAACGGGTTGGCCGCGAGCTCTGCGCCGGCCGCGTCCGAAAACCGGCGCCGGTCCACGGCGAGCGCCTTGCCGGCGGGGACACGCGCCTTCTCAGCAAGGGCCAGCAGCAGCGACCCCAGTTCGCGCAGTTCGGCCTTGAGCTGGCCGCCCGCGCTCTCCGTCCGATCGGAGCCGAGGGAATTGCTGCAAACCAGCTCCGCGAGACCATCTGTCTGATGCGCCGGGGTCATTAGCTGCGGCCGCATCTCCCAGAGGTCAACGGCGATGCCCCGTCGGGCAATTTGCCAGGCGGCCTCGCAGCCGGCCAGCCCGCCGCCGGCAACGAGAACGCGCTCCGCCTCCACCTCAAGACCCTACTCGCCGGCCTCAAGCGACGCGGCCTGCCCTGGCTTAAGGCCGCGCAGCGACTTGGCCACAAAATCACACTTCTCGTCGCCGCATGCATAGTAGACACCTTTGTCCTTGGTTCGTTTTTGCACCAGGAACGTCCCGCACTGCGGGCATGTCTGGGGCAGCGGCTTGTTCCACGATGTGAACTCGCACTCGGGATACCGTTCGCAGCCGTAGAACTTGCGCCCACGCTTGCTCTTCTTCTCGAGGATCGCCCCGCCGCACAGGGGGCAGGTGGCCTCGATCTTCTTGGCCAGGGGTTTGGCGTTGCGGCATTCCGGGAAGCCGGGGCAAGCGAGAAACGGGCCGTAACGGCCGTGCTTGATGACCATCATGCGGCCGCACTTCTCGCATTTGATGTCGGTCTCCTCGACGGGAACCTTGACCCGTTCAAGGTTCTTCTCCGCCTCCATGACGGTCCGGCTGAACGGCCCGTAGAACTGCTCCAGAAGTCCGAGCCAGTCTTCTTCGCCCTTCTCGACGCGGTCGAGGCGGGCCTCCATCGTGGCTGTGAAGTTGACGTCGACGACGTCCGGGAATTGCTTTCGAAGCAGCTCAGTTACTGTTTCGCCAAGGGGAGTGGGATGGAAGCGCCGTTCATCCTGCCGGACGTATCCCCGCTGTTGGATGGTTTCGATGATCGGCGCGTAGGTGCTTGGACGGCCGATGCCGAGCTCTTCCAGTGCCTTGACCAGGCTTGCCTCGCTGAAGCGCGGCGGAGGCTGGGTAAAGTGCTGCTTGGGATCAAGCCGCTGGAGGCCGAGCTGGTCGCCGGGGGCGAGTTCGGGAAGCGCGCCCGAATCCGGCTCATCCTCGGCAGAACCCTGGTCGTCGCGCGACTCGATGTAGACCGCCTGAAAGCCCGGGAAGCGAAGCGTCTGGCCGCTTGCCCGGAACATGTACGCTCCGGCTTTGATATCCACGCTGACCGCGTCGTAGACGGCGGGCGTCATTTGGCTCGCCAGAAAACGTTCCCAGACCAGGCGATATACCCTTTGCTGGTCGCCGCCAAGGAACTGCTTGACCGCATCGGGCTCGAGTTCGAGGCTGGTCGGACGGATTGCCTCGTGCGCCCCCTGAACCATGGGACCCTGTTCCCTCGCCGACTGCCTCCGGCCTTTGCCTAGATACGGCTCACCATAACGACCGGTTATGTATTCTTTGGCCTGGGCGACCGCCTCGTCCGCCACCCGGGTGGAGTCGGTGCGGATATAGGTTATCAGGCCCATCCGGCCGTGTGGGCCGAGATCAAGACCTTCGTATAGCTGCTGAGCAGCCTGCATAGTGCGCCTTGCGCCGAACCCGTGCCGGCGGGCGGCCTCCTGTTGCAGGGTGCTCGTTGTGAACGGCGCAGGCGGCTGCCGGCGACGCTCGCGTTTGTCCACCTTGGCGACGGAGTAAGCCGCCCCGGCGAGGTCGGAAAGGACCGCTTTTGCGGATCCTTCGTCGCCGAGGGCGACCCTGCGGCCGTCCTTGGACTGTAGTTTGGCCGAAAACGCCCGGTCAGGGCCATCATCCGGGCGAAAGACCCAGGCGGTCAGCGACCAGAATTCCTCGGGCGTAAAGGCGCGTATCTCCAGTTCGCGGTCGACGATCATCCTTACGGCAACGGACTGCACGCGACCCGCGGACAGGCCACGCTGGACCTTGCGCCAGAGCAGCGGGCTGAGCTTGTACCCCACGAGACGGTCAAGAATGCGCCGGGCCTGCTGCGCGTTGACCCGTCCCATGTCGACCCGCCGCGGATGCTCCAGCGCGCGCCTGACGGCATCGGCCGTGATCTCTTGAAAGGTGATGCGGCAATCGGAGTCGTCCAACTGCAGCGCATTCGCAAGGTGCCAGGCGATCGCCTCGCCCTCGCGGTCGGGGTCCGTGGCCAGCAGTACTCTGCCTGCGTCCTTGGCGGCGTCGCGCAACTCCTTGAGGATCTTGGTCTTGCCGCGGATGGTGATGTACTTGGGGGCGAAGCCTTTTTCGACATCCACACCAAGCTGGCTCTTAGGTAGGTCTATCAGGTGGCCGAGCGAGGCTTTGACTTTATATCTGCGGCCAAGGAACTTCTCGATCGTCTTTGCCTTGGCCGGCGACTCGACGATGATCAGCGGTTTTGCCAAGGTAACACCTCCGGAACTCGATCGGCTATCGGTCGGTGGCCATGAAGATGCCACCGGGCAGACGGGCAACCCTGCCTGCCAGCTCAAGCCGCACCAACTCCGCCCGCACGGCTCCAGGGCTGCCGCCGGAGCGGTCGATCAACTGGCGCTCGCTGTACGGCCCCGCCGCAAGCAGGGCGAGCAGAGCGCTCGACCGTGGCTCGCGTCCTGGGCCCGGGCCGCCCGCAGGCCGTGTCGCGCCTCCCGAACCGGCCGTCCGAAGCGCCGGGAGGAGGGCAAGCACGTCCTCGGCTGTCTCGACGAGGCCCGCGCCGTCTCTCAGCAGGGCGTGAACGCCGCTCGAACCTGGGTCGCCGACTCTGCCGGGCACAGCCAGAACGTCACGACCGTAGTCTGCGGCGAACCCCGCGGTAATCATCGCGCCGCTGCGCCTTCCAGCCTCTGTGACGACGGTCGCCATCCCCAAGGCCGCGATCAGTCTGTTGCGGCTGACGAAGTTGCCGGCACGGGTCGGCGTTCCCGGGCAGTACTCGGTGATCAGAGCACCTCTGGACTCAACGCACCTGGCAAGGCCTGCATGTTCCACAGGATACACCCGGTCGAGCCCGCCTGCCAACACCGCAATGGTACGGCCGCCCGCGGCAAGCGCCGCCTCGTGGGCTGCTCCGTCGGCGCCGGCGGCGAGGCCGCTGACAACGGTGACACCGGCCCGCGCGAGCCCTGCCGCGATCTTGCCGGTGATCCAGCGGCCGTACGGCGAAACCCGCCTGGTGCCGACCACAGCGCATGCGAGACGGTCCGTCTCGGCAAGTTCGCCCCTAATATACACCACGAGCGGAGCATCGTGCATAGCGGCGAATCCCCACGGATAGCCCGGATCGCCCTCAAAAACAGCCCGCACGGAGAAGCGCTCCAGCAACTCGATGATCTCCACCGGCCTTGCCGGGGGCCGCCACCCTATGGCCTGCTCGCGAAGGCGGTGCGGCAGCCCGAGTCCATCGAACAACTCCGGCGGGCCGAGCCAGGCGTCGCGAAACGACCCTGCCCGCAGGCGCAAAGCACGGGCCCTGGCTGGACCGATCCCGGGAAGAGCGCATACCGCTAAGGCGTAGGGCCGGTCGAGGGCCGGTATCGGCCCGCCTCCACCCTCTCTCTGGTCCGGACCCACGAAAACACCAATCCCCCTGCCATTATTTGTCAGGGGGATTGGCCGCGGCAGATGCCGTCTCCTTCCTTACTATCGCGCGCGGCCTCTTCATCCGTTCGACACAGGACCGCGGACCCTAGCCCTCCGCGACCGCCTCCTGCAGCCGGAATTGCATTTCGTAGAGGTGGGCGTATAGACCGCCCCTGGCCAGCAACTCCTCGTGGCGGCCGGTGTCCACGATCCTGCCGCCGTCGAGCACGACGATCTTGTCGGCGTTCCGGATGGTCGACAGACGGTGGGCAATGATCACTGACGTGCGGCCGATCATCAGGCGTTCCAGCGCCTCCTGGATCAGCACCTCGGTATATGCGTCAACGCTTGAGGTGGCTTCGTCGAGGACCAGGATGCGCGGGTCGGCCAAGAGCGCGCGGGCGAACGAAATCAACTGGCGTTGGCCGACCGAGAGCTTGCCGCCCCGTTCTCTCACTTCGGTGTCATAGCCTTCCGGCAGCCGCATGATGAACTCGTGCGCGCGAACGGCTTTGGCAGCCGCGATGATCTCGTCCTCGGTCGCCTCGGGATTGCCGTACCGGATGTTGTCGCGCACGGTCCCTGAGAACAAGAACGTGTCCTGGAGCACGATGCCCATGTTGCGCCGCAGGGAGCGCATCGTCACCTGGCGGGTGTCCACATCGTCGACCTTGACGGCTCCCGCCGTCGGCTCGTAAAACCGCGCCAGGAGATTGATCATCGTGCTCTTGCCCGCGCCTGTCGGGCCTACGAGCGCGATGCGCGATCCCGCGGGTATCGCAAGATTGATCTCCTTCAGGACGTACTGGTCGTCCTCGTAGGCGAAGGTCACGTCGTCGTAGAGGACGTCGCCGCGAACGCTCCCGAGGTCGGCCGCGCTAGGCCGGTCGACGACTTCCGGCGGGGTATCCATGATCTGGAATATCTTCTCACACGCCGCATTGGCCGCCTGGAGCTCATTGTAAACCATCGTCAGGTCGCGGATCGGCCCGTAAAAGCGTCCCACATAGAGCATGAAGGCGACGATCACCCCGGCCTCGATGTCGCCCATTCCAAAGAACCGGCCGCCAAACCAAAGCACCAGAGCGGTCCCGAGCGAACTGATGAACTCCACCACGGGCACGAAAATCGAGAATACCGAAACCGCTTCCATATTGGCCTGCATGTTCTCAAGGTTGGTCTGATCAAAGCGTTCCAGATTGGCCTGCTCGCGTGCGAAGCTCTGCGTTACCCGCACGCCGCTGATGCTCTCCTGGAGATTGGCGGTAACGTTGGCGATCTGGGTGCGCACCTTGCGGTAGGCCCTTGCAGCGCGGGTCCGAAAAGCGTTCGCCGCCAGGAACAGGAGCGGCATGGTGATAAAGGACACCAGGGCCAGCTTCCAGTGCATTGTAAGCATTAGCACCACGATGCCCCCGAGGGTCACCACGTCGCTTACGACGCTGAGAATGCCGCCGGAAACCAGTTCCTGCACCGCCCCGACGTCATTGACGACGCGCGAGATGAGGACTCCGGCGGGTGTGGTGTCAAAGAACTTGAACGTCAGCCTCTGGATGTGGGCGAACAGGTCGCGGCGGAGGTCGAAGATGACGCTCTGCCCGACGCTAGCGATGAGCAACTGGCGCAGGTAGTTGACAATCCAGCTGACGGCGTGGATACCGAGGTAAAGGCCGGCGATCAGGGTCAGGCCCCCGTAGTCTCCCGCCAGGATGTACTTGTCGACGGCGAGACGGATCAACCACGGCCCGGCCAGGCCCGCACCTGTGGCGAAGAGAATCATCACTATGCCGAGCAGGAACTTGGCCATATACGGTTTGACGTAACCCAGCAGCCGGCGCAGGATTTTGGTGTCGATCGCCTTCATATCCTCGTCAGGCATCGGCCCGTGAAAGTGGAAGTGGCCCATCAGCGGTCACCTCCACGGGCGCGCCCGGCGGGCGGAGCGTCCGCCGCATCCTCCTGCGGCTGCGGCTCGTCTTCCTGTTGCCGCAGCTGAAGGTCGTAGATCCGGGTATAGATGCCGCTGGCGGCCAGCAGGTCTTCGTGCTGGCCGCGTTCGACGATTTCTCCCTGTTCGAGAACCACGATTTCGTCTGCGTTCTTGATGGTCGAGAGCCGTTGGGCAATCACAATGGTCGTGCGGTCACGCATCAAGTTGGACAAGGCCTGCTGGATGAGATACTCGGTTTCTGTGTCGACGCTCGATGTAGAGTCGTCGAGGATCAGGATCTTGGGGTCCATGAGCAGCGCGCGGGCGATTGCCAGGCGCTGCTTCTGCCCTCCCGACAGCCCCACCCCACGCTCGCCGATCACCGTGTCGTAGCCCTTGGGGAGCGACAAGATAAAGTCGTGGATGTGCGCGGCTTTGGCTGCCTCGAGTATCTCCTGCTCGCTTGCGTTGGCCCGGCCGTACGCGATGTTCTCGCGGATGCTGGCCGAGAACAAGAACGTCTCCTGCAGGACCATGCCGATCTGCCTTCGGAGGCTCTGCAGCGTAACGCGCCTGATATCGTGGCCGTCGACCAGGACCTGCCCTTCGGTGGGGTCGTAGAAGCGCGGGATCAGGTTGATGATCGACGACTTGCACCCGACCCGGTCGCCCCGAGCAGCGCAACGGTCTTCGGTGGCACCACCAGGTTGATCCCCGCTTCAACACCAGTTCGTCGGGCGCACCAAGCAGCCAAAGCTCACGTCGCGCAGCTCGACATGCCCGGCGATTGCCGGTAACGGCTCGGCGTCCGGCTCATCTTGGATCTGCGGCTTCTCGTCGAGGATCTCGAACACGCGCTGGCCTGAGGCGGCGGCTCGTTGCGCGAGGCTGACGATGAAACCGACCATCCGCATCGGCTGCATAAGCTGAGTCAGATAGGAGGAGAACGCCACGAGCGTGCCGATGGTGAGCGTCCCGTCGATCACCAGCCGGCCGCCGTAATAAAGCACAACTGCCACACCGAAGTTGCTCAGAAAGGCCATCAGTTGCATGTAAAACGCGGACAGCTTGACGGCTGTGATCTGCTTTGAGTGGTATGCTCTGTTTTCCACGGCGAATTTGGCTTCTTCCTCATCCTCCCGGGCAAACGCCCGCACCACGCGGACGCCGGTGATGTTCTCCTGCAACACCGCCGTCATCGATGCCACCTGCGCCTGGATCGCCCAATAGGCCGGTCGCACTCTGCGCCCGAACTGCACCACCGCCCAGGCGAGCAGGGGCAGCATCGAAAGAGACGCAGCCGCCAACCCCGGGTGGTAGCGGACCAGGATGGTGACGACGGACGCGAGCAGCAGCAGGTTGCCGATCAGTTCGGAGACACCCCGCGAGATGAAACGGCGGACTGTCTCCACGTCGCCCGTAACGCGGGACATCAGTTGGCCCGTGTGGGCCTCGTCGTAATAGCTGAACGACAGGGCCTGCAGGTGATTATAGAGATCATTCCGGAGGTCGTAGATAACCCTCTGGCACATGAACTCCATCGAATACCGGTCGGCGAAACGAATCAGACCGCCGAGCACAGCCATTGCGACGATCAACGCGGCCGTGGTCAGGAGCAGGGCGCCGTCCTGCGCAATGATGCCATCGTCGATGGCCCGCTGGACGAGCCGCGGGATGAGAAGACGCGTGAACAAGCCGGCGATCATCGCGCTCAGACCGAGCAGCGACCACCGCCAGTACTTGAGGGTGTAGCGCAGAAGGCGAAGCAGAATGGTCAAATCCGAACCCCCATCCGGCACGAGGCGGGCACTATTGCTTCGAACATCAAACAGAACATACCACAAAGGAAATGCTACTCCTGCTTGGACAAAGGCGTGGGGCCCGTTGCCCCACGCCCTGCGATGCCCATCACGTGCGGCCAAGCGGCCGCTCCGCTTGCAGCTAGAACACCTCGACGTTCTCCTGCGGCACCGTGACGGTACGCCCGTCCTGCAGGCGGACCCGGACCACCCTGACCAGAGCTTCAGTCTCCAAGCGCTCCGGCGCAACCGGCACTTCGTCCACCTCGCCCCACATCCCGAAGTACGGCTTGCGGAGCACTCTCACAGTCGCTCCAGGCGCCAGGCCGCGTGCCACGCGCACGACCTGGCCGCCGGATTCGACTGCCTCAGTGCGGGCAGGCCCGTCGCCCGAGAACGGGATGATCACCTCTGGGCGGATGACACCGGCCCGGACCTGAGTCGTGCCGTTGAAAGAAACCAGACGCCCCTCGTTTGCACGCAGCAGTTCAAAGGTCCATTCAGCCATCGGCATCAGGCCGAACCCCTCGGTAAGAACGATGGTCAGCGGGATATCCTCCTGGCCCGTGATGCCGACTCCAATTTCCTGGCCCGCGATGGCGACAAGGTCCAGATGGTCCATCCCGCCACAGACAATGCCGCGCGCCCCCGCCGCCGCGGCTCTGCGAACCGCTTCGGTGGTGAGCTTGGCTCCGCCGACGATAACGGCGTCGCGGAGTTCGCCCGGCAGATCGGAAGCATCCACGACATCCTGCGGATCGCTCGCGACCATCTTGAGGTATCCCCAGTTCTCGAAACCGATACCGAACACGCCTGGAACGACCGACGCGTCGCATGTCACGACTGCGCCATACTCCAGGCGTGACGGCCTCCTACCCGGCCGGCGATGTACGCCTCGACCATCGTGGGGCGCGCCGGCGGTCACTGTCCCGTTGCGGGTGTCGATCTTTTCAATGATCCCGCTGATCGGTGCTGTGCAGGTAGTCCACGCCGGTCACGCCCGGGCTGTCGGCAAGGGCCGCGCCCTGCTTGACCTCGTCGCCCTCCCGGTAGCGCAGGCCATCCGTATTGTAGCCGGCCAGACGTCGAGTTGCTTGGCAACCGGAACGACCGACACCGGCAGGGCCGACCGCGGGTGGTCACGGATCAGCACACGCCCGTATGCCCGGGAGATAAACTCGATGACGCCGTCGACCGGCGACTTGACGGTGACCACCTCGCTGAAAATGCCTTTGGCCAACTGGGCAATCACTTCGTTGGCAATGACCCGCTCGCCGACGCGTTTTTGCATCGCCTTACTGACCTCGGCGGCCGTAAGCTTCTGGCGGAACTCCTGGCGAAGATCGATGACGTAAGGATCGCCGGGCAGGACCTCGATCTTGGCGATCACGGTATCCGGCCGCACCTCGTCGCCGACGTTGACCGGCACCTCGCCTGGGATTGGGAGGAGGCGCTCGCGCCGGACGTACATGCCGGAGGGCGCTGGCGTCCATCGCGGTCATGCCGGATCACACCCCCTGCGTAGGCTCGTGCATAGTCGCTGAGCAGCCCCGGATCATAGACGTTGAGAGCAGTCAGCCATTCGTGTACCTTTGCGGCACGCTGCTGCGCCGCGCCGGAAAGACGATCGGCCGTCGATCACCAGGCCGACTTCGCCGCCCGCGCTTCACCCGTCACGCGCCTGCCGAGCCCCGCGCCCATGTCGACGCCCCGCCGGGGCTCAACCAGCAGACCGGCGCGCTCGTCGGCGCAGAGCCTGGACGATCTGGCCGCCCCGGACCTCAATGGTTTCCTTGCGCCCGTCTGGCAGGGACAGCCGTGACGACCGCGAGCAGTTCATTGGCGGCTCGACGTGGGCGCGATACACGTGCCGAGCGGAACCAGGCAATCGCCCAGGCGGCACATCGAGGGCTACGTCTGGATAGAGGAGTCGGAGATCGCTCCGAGATGCGGCATCGCCAGAAGACGCTGTCGACAAACAGCCTGGAGACCGCCTCGGGCTGCAGCGCGTCAATCAGCACCAGCGCCTGGGCGCGGCGGGGAGCGTACAGGAAGTGCTCACCGCTGCCGATAATCACGTCGAGCTGTGAGAGGCTGACAAGCGGCTGTCCCGTCAGCTTCTGGTCAAAAACATCATCGAACGTGCGCTTTTGCTGAACGCCGCGCAGCGTGACAGCCAATTTGCGGTGGTTCTCAAACGAGAGGCGGATGGCCTCGCGGGCCATCGCGTGCTCGAAGACCAACTCGTCCAGCCCTTGAGGGAGGGTCGTCGGGCGGATCATCTTGTTGGCGGTCCAGTTGCGCAACTCGCGTTCGGACAACTCAAAAGGCAGCCAGCGGAGGATGCGTTCGACGCCGGTCTCAACCATGACGTTGGCGAGGCTGTAGCTCATGCCGAGGTTGGCGCTGACCGTGCGGTTGAAGTTCTCATCCATGATCGAGAAGACGTCGGTCGTCGCACCGCCGATATCGACCGCCACGATGTTGACTTCTTGGCTCTCCGAAAGGCGGCGCAGGATCTTGCCAACGGCCATCGGAGTAGGCTGGATGCGGCTTTGGGTCAACTCAAGAAGGTTGCGGTATCCGGGCGCCTGCGCCATCACGTGCTCGAGGAACAGGTCGTGGATCGCCGCGCGCGCTGGTTCGAGCACTTCCCTGTCAAGACGTGGCCGGATGTTGTCCACAACCCGGACGTCCATCAGGTCGCCGAGCACGTCCTCGACGTACTCCCTGGCCTTGACGTTGCCCGCGTAGATCACCGGCACGCGGACGCTGCCCCCGAGGCGCGGCTTGGGGTTGGCGGCAGCGATGTACTCGGCGATCGCCGCAACGTGGCTGATGTCGCCTTCGTCGGTGCCGCCCGAGAGGAGGATCATGTCCGGTCGCATTTCCTTGAGCCTGCGTATGCGCTCGATCACGAGCCGGGCGTCATCGATCGATACCACATCCATCACGATAGCGCCCGCCCCAAGCGCGCACCGTTGGGCGCTCTCGGCCGTCAGGGTCTTGATCAGCCCCGCCACGGTCATCTGCAGGCCGCCGCCGGCGCTGGAGGTTGCCACAAACAGGTCGATCCCTTGGCTGTCGGCCGCCGGGACGATCAGGCCGCTCTCGCCGAGGAGCTTCCTGCCTGATGCTTCTTCGAGCCTGTGAAGGGCGTTGCGCATGCCGATCATGACATCTTCGTGCGGGGATTCGACGGTGGTGGGAGCTTCGCCGCGGGCCCTCAGGTGATAGCCTTGTCCATTACGCTCAATGAGAATCGCCTTGGTGGTCGTGCTGCCTACGTCCGCTGCCAAGATGGCCTGGAATTGTTCCACTGGCACTGCACCCCCGGTACTGACTAGCGGGACGGAACGCCCGATTGCTGGATTGAGAGGTTTTGTTACCCTGCTACTACGCCAGGCGGAAGGTTAAGTTTCGCTGTATTCAGACTTCGGTTGTCCGCTTAGGATCCCGGACGTCATCGGAATCGCAGGTATAGATCCTGAAGAAGCAGGCTGCCCGGAGCCTGGGGTCTGAAACCGGCCACCCTTGACGATACCCGCAACTCGCCGCGCGACTCAAACAGCGGTATCGCCGCGGCGTCTCCGGTGATCAGCAACTGCGCCTGCCGATACATTTCCGCCCGGCGCTCCGGGTCCATATCCTGCCGGGCGGCCGACAGCAGAGTGTCGACATCGGGGTTGCTGTACCGGGAGCGGTTGGCGGAACCCACTTCGCCCGAGTGGAACAGGTAGTACAGCACATCAGTGTCGGGCCAGTCGTAGAACAGCAGCCACAAGTTTGGAGCGCCCTCAACCAGATCGGGATCGAAGTATCTCCGGGGGGCAACGCGGCGGCACGCCACTCCCGCGGTCTCGAGAGCCTCACAGACGGCGTCGGCAAGGCGGTCAAAGGCTTCGTTATCCTCGTAGGTCGCGAGACGGACCTCGAGGCGCACGCCGTTCTTTGCTCTGGTCTCGTCCTCTGCAACAGTCCACCCTGCCCGATCCAGCAACTCAGCCGCGGCGGCAGGGTCGCCGCCGGCGCCGATCCTTGCCACAGCGCCGGGCAGGCCGCTCGGTACGAGGGACGCCGTAACGCTCAGAGACTCACCCATCGTCGCCAGCAACCCCTCGCGATTGACCAGCAGGGATATCGCCTGGCGGGCCGCCGGGTCTGCCAGCGGCAGGTGCCGCAGATCAAGGGCCAGATAGATCAGACGGTGGCCGCCGAACGGGTGATCAAGCCAGTCCTCGCCTGCCTGCCGGGGCTGCCGGCTGCCGGACCGCCGTAGTCCGCCGGCCACCAGATGATGTCGGGTGGGGGCTCGATCGAAGCCGCAGGTCGAGGATCGGGCTGCCCTGGAGGCGCGGGATCCTGGTCGCCCACAAGAACGGCCTGCAGCCGGTCGGGGTATGCGGCCCCGGGGTTGTCGACGGTCTTTGGGGGCCAGGCATATGAGGAATAACGCTCGAGTTCGACCACATCGGCCTGGAGTTCAGAAAGCCGGTACGGTCCGGAGCCGCAGAACGACCCGGCCGGAACAGCAGCGGTGCCGGCCTCTGCTTCACCCTCGTCTAGGAGCTGCAATGTAGAGGGAGCGATGATCCCCAGCCTGGGGTCCGCCAGGGCAGCCCAGATGGGAGGAAACGGCGTATCGTAGGCCAGCGTGACCTGTTGCCCGTCAGCCCTGGCCTCGCGAAGCGGTCCTAACATCGCCCTGACGGGAAACCGCTCGCTGCCGCCCGACATCACGCGCTCGATGTTTTTGACGACGGCCGAACCGGTGAGCGGAGTCCCGTCGTGGAAGAACACGCCCTGCCTTAGTTCAAGCGTGATGGCAAGCCCGTCGGCACTAACCTGCCACGACCCGACCAGCCCCGCGCGCGGGAGATTGTCGGCCCCGAGGACGAGCAGGGTGTCAAACAACGCGCTGTGCAAGGGCGTGCCCAACCGGGCCCGGTGCGGGTCCAACTCCCCAAGATCCCGCGGCAGAACGACGCGCAATACGCCACCCTCCCGCTCAACCGGGCGTCTCGGCCCGCAGCCGGCGAGCGACGCCATGAGGACCGGCAGGCTCAGCGCAAGGCACAGGGCGAGGAACAGCCCCTTTCGAGCACGCGATCTGCGGCGGCACACCTGCACCCGGCTGCATCCCCCTTGCGCAAAGCTATCCCTAGCATACCTAAACGTGAGCCCGTGTGCAGCATAGATGGGCAACTTGGGTCAACCGGCCCCTCCCCCCGCTCCTCTCGCGCGGTAGGCTACTGCCTCCGCGAGGTCATCCGCCTCGATCGCTTCGTGGCCTGCGACATCTGCGATGGTCCGCCCCACCCGGACCACGGAGAAGTAACCCCTCGCGGACAGGGCCAACTCCTGATGTGCCTGAGCCAACAACCGCAACGCATCCTGCGACATCATCGCCCGGTCCAGCACCAGCCCGTCCGGCGCGGTCGCGTTGGTGGCCTGGCCGCCGTATCTTGCGGCCTGGACGGCCCGCACCTCGGCGACCGAAGCGCGATGCGCGGCAAGCTCGGCCAATGCCCGTTGCTCTTCTGTAAAGCTGCTGGCGGGAACGGATCCGGCATGGTTGCCGAACGGCCGACGAACCGCTGCTCCAATTCACAAAGCTCCGGACCTGAGACCTCAACGTGCATGTCGACCTGGTCCAGAACCGACCCCGAGAGCTGCCGCCAAAGCGCCTGGCCGCAGGAGTGCAGACAGCCTCCGAGTCGCCCGCCCAGGCGGCCGCAGGGACAGAGGTTGATGTCGCCGCCAACTGGAAACCGGCTGGCAGCCTAACCGGGCCGTGCTCGGTGCGCACCTCGACCCACCGCCTGTCCATCGCGGTACAGATGGCCGAGAGCACCTCCGCCCGAAACCGGCCAAGCTCATCAAGCAACAGCACGCCCCCGTGGCCCTCGTCACTCGCCTGCGCAAAAGGGCTTGCCGGTGCCGACCATGGCGCCCAGGGATACCAGGACAGCATCGGCTCGCGAAGCGACGCCTCTGTTGCTCCAGGTCCCCGCCTGATCTCGGCAGAGGGTTGCCGGCAGTCGCGATGGCGACGATTTGCACCAGTTCGCTTTCCGCGGGTTGCTGCAGCAGCGCGTGTAGTGAACGCGCCAACATGCTCTTGCCGACGCCGGGCGGGCCAAGGAAGCAACACGAGTGCCCGCCCGCCGCGGCGAGGTGAACGGCGCGCCGGGGCCCCGCGAGGCCCGCGATGGCCAGGTGGTGTGCCGCCCGGCTGGCAGGGTCCGCACGGCCGGCGCGCATGCCGTCGGACTCCAGCACGAGCCCATCCGTACCGGCCGGCAGGCGGCCCGCCCGTCGATCCCACGGGCGCGGCCCGCAGCGGACAAACTGGGTCACCGACTCCAGCGTCAAGACCGCGATCCCGCCGAGCGCGGCGAAGGGCGCATCGCCCGGCGCGACGACGATCCTCCGAGGCCCCGCTGCTCGGCGGCAAGCGCGAACGCGAGCGCTCCAGGCGAAGGCAACAGACTGCCGTCCAGCCCGACCTGCCCTTAAAGCCGGTCCCGGCGAACCAATGGTCGTCGTGCGGACCTGGCTGCCGGTAGCCCGCAGGAGGCCCACCGCGATGGGAAGGTCGAGCGACGACCCTCGCTTGGGCATGTCGGCCGGCGTCAGATTTACCACGAACTTGCGGGGCGGCAGCCGGTATCCCACGGCGGCGAGCGCGGATCTGACCCGGTGCGCAGATTCCCTGTACGCCCGGCGAGCCTGATCACCTCGATGCCGGGCAGCCCTCGCGCATGTTGACCTCGACGGCCACGATCCTGCCGCTGATGCCCAGAATGACGCCGCCGAGTACCGTAACGCTCAACGGAGGTCAGAACGCATCGCGGACCAGGCTAGCCGACGGGAGGCCAAACGGCGGAAAGTCCACCAGGACGACGTCGAACCGGCATGGGGTACTGGGCCCGTACCCCTGCTCGCAGGTACCACGCAAGCGCGCGAAGCCCGCCCTGCTTGCGCGGTCCGACCGCTTCTGCGGCGCGGGTTTGAGAACAGGCCCCCGATTGCGACTTGACCTCGACAAACACAAGCGTCGTGCCATCTCTGGCCACGATGTCAATCTCGCCATATCTTGTCCGCACGTTGCGCGCGACTGGCAGATAGCCGTGCTGCAGAAGATAACGGTGCGCCGCCAACTCAGCCTCGCGGCCTTTGGCGATGTGCGATGTGCGCGCGGCCTGCGTCGCAGGCCCGGAGCGAGCCGAAGCGCACACGCCGCCGCGACCGAAAACGATATCCTTGGGACGACGGACCATCGATCTGCACCTCCTTGTTGCTGCTATCAATTCGGCGGCATGGCAATAATTTCCTCCTCTCGGAGCCGTTGGTTTCCGAAGCAATTAGGACAAGGCTCTGGGCTGAAGGGCTACCAGGGGTTACACCAATGGCACGGTGGCGGACCGCCGGGAGCGGGAGGGAAGAGCCGGATTTGGTCGCGGGTACGATGCTTCGCAAAGCAAAGGCGGACCCGTCCTGACCAACAATTGCCTAGCATACGCGCAGCTATCCGAAGCAGCTTAACGCTCGAGGAGGTGAACAACCACATGGCTCAAGGCTCTACCACTACCAGGCAGACTGTCGTCCAAGGTGCCGAGCGGGCCCTGGATCAGTTCAAGTACGAGGTCGCCCGTGACATCGGCGTTCCGACTCCGTCGGACGGTTACTGGGGTGACCTGACCTCCCGTCAGTGCGGCGCTGTCGGCGGCCACATGGTCCGCCGGATGGTCCAGCTCGCCGAGCAGCAGCTCGCGGGGCGCACCGGAGGCACGACCGGCACGACTATCGGTACTACCGGTGGGACCACTACCCGCACCAGTAGGTAGGCACCCGTCCCCGGAGTAGACGAGGCCACCGCCCAGGCGGTGGCCTCTAGGTTTCCGGACTGGTTCTCAGCTTGACCGTCACTTACCCCTGGACAACTCCGCGAGATCGAAAAGAGTGGTCCCGTGCCAGTGAAACGACCGTCGATGTATCGGGCACGGGCCATGCCGGCGGAGGGCTGCGATGTGCTGCGGCGTCGGATAGCCCTTGTGCTGCGCAAAGCCGTATTCCGGGTAGATGGCGTCGAGTTCGGCCATCATCCGGTCGCGCTGGACCTTGGCGAGGATCGAAGCGGCCGCGATCGATGGGCACAGGGCATCGCCATCGACGACAGCCGCGTGGGCGAACCCCAGTGTCGCCACCGGCAGGCCGTCGAGAAGGGCGCCGGCGAACGGCGTCCCGAGGGTTTCCAGGGCAAGGCGCATCGCTTTGTGCGTGGCCTGCAGGATGTTGATCAGATCGATGTCGGCAACGGAAACCTCGACCACTGACCAGGCAATGGCGCGCTCCTTGATCTGGCCTTCGAGGCGCTCGCGGACCGTGGCGGAAAGCGCCTTGGAATCGTTCAGCGATGGCAGATAGATCCGCCGCGGCAGGACCACAGCGCTCGCCACGACGGGGCCGGCCAGCGGTCCCCGGCCGGCTTCGTCGACCCCCGCAATCGGTCCCCTCCAACCCTGGTCGCGTGTGAGCTTGAGTTCGTGCCGCCACATCCGCGCTACTCTGAGGTCGTCCGCTTCGGGTCTAGCCAAGTGCGTCAGCCTCCCCGTGTTCAGGACGCTCAAGGCTGACCCTGCCGAACCCGCCCCTCCGGAACTCCGCAACCAGCATCGCCGCTGCACGGGCGAAATCGGGCTCGCCGCCGGCGGCGAGGGCGCCGCGCCGCAGCGCCCAGGCCTTCAGCCAATCGACAGGCTCACGTTCGCCGGCCCCTGCAAAGCCCGTCTCGCCAGGCCCCAGTTTGAGCCGCTTAGCTAACTCAGCAGGCCCCGGGTGGGCTGCCATGGCAGCCAGAAGCAACAGCGCGACGTCGGGTGTGTCATAGGCGCCTTCCGGCAGGGTTCCTACTGCAGCAAGGATTGAGAGCTCCCGCTGGTCGCGCGGCGCGGGGGGCAGGACCCCGGGAAGGTCGAGGAGCCAGATGCCTCCGGAAAGCACGATCCACTGCTGGCCGCGAGTCAGTCCGGGCCTTGCCCCCGTGGCCGCCCTGCGCCTGCCGCCGATCAGATTGAGAACGGACGACTTGCCCGCGTTGGGCACGCCGACCGCCGCCACCTTAACCGCCCTCAGCGGACTGCTTGTGCCGGCCATGCTGCGAAGCATCTCCCGCAGGCGGCGGGCTTGGTCTCGGGCTGCGGCCCCTGTCGCCGCGGCCGAGACAGGCACTGCAGGGAGCGAAGCAGCCTCATGAAATGCCTGCCACTCAGCGGTTACTGCCGTGTCGGCGAGGTCCGCCTTGTTGAGGATCAGAATCCGTGGTTTGCCCTGGAGAACTTCGTCCAGGCCGTGCCACCGGCAAGAGCGCGGGGCGCGGGCGTCGGTGACTTCGAGGATCACATCGAGGTGCTTTAGATACCGGTCAAGAAAGCGCCTGGTCCGTGCCATAAGGCCCGGATACCAGGCGGTCTGCTGCGGTGACATGGCAGTCTAGTGGGCAAGGCCGAACCTGTTGATCGGCCAATAGATCAGAAATGCCTTGCCCCTGATGTTTTCAAACGGGACAGGGCCGAAGTACCTGCTGTCCTCGCTGTTGCGACGGTTGTCGCCCATGACGAAGACATGCTCCGGCGGGACTTGGACGGCCCCGTATTCCCCGTGGTTATCCGGAAATGCGATGTAGGTCTCGGCGATGAACTCACCGTCCACGTACACCCGCCCGTCCCGGATCTCGATGGTTTCACCAGGCAGGGCGATTACGCGCTTGATGAAGTCCCTGTCGGGATCACGCGGGTACGCGAAGACAATGATGTCGCCCCGGTGCGGGGGATGGACGCGGTACACGACCTTGTTGACGAAGAGGCGCTCGAGATCGTGGAGGGTGGGCTCCATCGAGGGGCCGAGCACGACGAAGGTCTCGACGACAAAACCCCGGACCACGAAAGCAAGAACGACGGCGATGAGGATAGTCTCGACGATTTCCCGGACTGCCCTGCGTGTCGTCGCCGCCGCCATGTCACTCGAGCCCCCTTGATCCACCGCACGGGGACCCAAAGAACTAGTCCCTGCGCTCCCGGATCCGCGCCGCCTTGCCCCTAAGACCACGCAGGTAGTATAGCTTGCCCTGCGCACGCGGCCGCGCCGCGCGACCTCGATCTTGGCCAGCCGGGGTGAATGGACGAGGAACGTCCGCTCAACCCCGATGCCGAACGAAACCCGCCGGACGGTGAAGGTCTCGTCAAGACTGCCACCTTGCGGTCGATCACGGTGCCCTCGTATACCTGTAGTACGCTCACGTCCGCCTTCAACAACTTTAACGTGGACG
The DNA here is from genome assembly GCA_040766985.1 of Bacillota bacterium. Lineage (GTDB taxonomy): Bacteria > Bacillota > Sulfobacillia > JAUYEG01 > JAUYEG01 > JAXGPL01. The sequence continues at coordinate 104,622 of JAXGPL010000002.1, read as the reverse complement.
CGGACGGTGTCCCCAGGCCGAAACTCAGGGATATCTTGCCGCAGGTGTTGCTGTTGTACCATGCGAACCAGGTCCATCCTGGGCCCTCCTCTCAAACATGGCGATTATATCACAGCGAAAAATGGCAATACAACGAATGAATCAGCTGCTACCGAATTATCTCCGGCTCTCCCGCGTCCGGGCCCGCGTCGGCGCCCGCGCCAAGGCCGGCTCGCTCAAGCATCGCGCGCTCTTCCTCGGTCAGGCAGGCGCTCGCCAGGAGTTCCGGCCTGCGCTGCGCTGTACGCAGCAACGACTGCTCCCTTCGCCACCTGTGCACGGCCGGATGATCGCCGGACAACAGGACAGCGGGCACGGTGAGGCCGCGGATCTCGGGAGGCCTGGTGAACTGGGGATACTCCAGCAGCCCCGCGGTGAAGGACTCCTCGGCCAGCGATTCGTCCGTGCCAAGCACTCCGGGCAACAGCCGGGAGATTCCATCAACCAGGACCATCGCGGGTAGTTCTCCGCCGGTCAGCACGAAGTCCCCGAGCGAGATTTCCTCGGCGCCGAGGCCGGCCGCAACCCGGTCGTCGATCCCTTCGTAGTGGCCACAAATCAGGAGAAGCCACGGCTCGCCGGCGTACCGCCGGACGGTTTGCTGGCTGAGGACCTTCCCCGCAGGTGAAAACAGCACGACTCTTGGCCTAGGCCGGACGGGCGCGGCTTCACGGCTCCCCGCCTCCCCGCTCTCTCCGTCCGCGCCGACCAGGCTGTCGTAGAGGCTAAAGAACGGGCCCGGCCGCATCACCATTCCCGCTCCGCCTCCGTAGGGATAGTCGTCAACGGTGCGGTGCCGGTCCGAGGTGTGGTCACGGAGGTCGTGAATCCGGATGTCGAGCAGCCCGGCTTCCTGCGCGCGCGCGAGGATGCTCGTCCCGAGGGGGCCCGCGAACATGGCCGGGAAGATCGTCGCGATGTCAATCCGCATGCCCGTATTCCTCCGGCCACTCGACAACCATCCTTCCGCGCTCTCGATCTACTTCCTTGACGACGGAACGCACGGCGGCGAGCAGGGTTTCACGGCCGGAGCCGGCTTCGGATACGCAGAAAAAATCATTGGCCGGACCGGGGTACACCCGGGTCAACGTGCCGCGGAGACGTCCTGCGCAGTCAAACACCGCCATCCCTTCCAGCTCGAAGTGGTAGTAAGCGCCTTCCGGAAGCGGCCAGGCCTGCTCGACGGGGACCAGGAGGTCGGTTCCGCGTAAGGCTTCAGCCTGTTCGCGCGTGTTCACTCCTGCCAGTTTGAGAACCACCAACTTCCGCCCGGTCGTTGCGCTTTCGACGCGGCACTGGCGCTGCGGGCGTCCTCCCGAGCCGAGCCACACCTCTGCCAGGGCGCGGAACCGGTCCGGCATGTCGGTGTGCGGGAAGACCCTGACTGCGCCCTGCACGCCGTGGGGCGACGTGACGGTGCCGATGGTGAGGTAATCCGGGCGGCTGCCGTCCTCACTCACGGATGGCCACCACTCTGCCGTCTTTGAGAACTACCTCGGCGGCAAACAACCGGGCCCACTCGTCGCCCAGCCTGACGTCGGCCTCCCCCTCAAGGGTGCCCTGGACGATCTCAGCACCCAGTTCGAGCTTGGCAAGTTCACGCATCCGCCCGAGGAGATGATCGCGTTGGGCGGCCCGCTTCGCACGCTCCGCTCCGGCAGGCTCCCCGTTGGGTGCCCCTGCTCCCGCAGCCTGCGCGGTATCGCCCGGGGTCTTTCTGCCGGAGGCCCCGGCCGCGCGCCCGAGCGCGTCAAGACGCGCCAACTCGGCCTCGACCTGAGCCAAGGCGGACTGAAGCTCCGCGGCCAGCCTGGCCTTAAGCTCTTCAGTCACGATGGCCTTGACCGTTATCGTCCGTCTGATCCGAAGCGGCATCGCCGCTCACCATCCTTAGCGCCGATCGGCGGGCGGCCGCCGGCCGGAAACCAGCGATCACTCGCCGGCAAGCTCCACATCCACCTTGTGGAACTCGCGCGCGGCGACTGAACGCATGACAACCCTCAACGCCCGGATGACCTTGCCCTGGCGGCCGATGACCCTGCCGACGTCGCCGGGCGCCACCCGGATCTCGTACAGCACAGCATCGTCCGCCCTGATCTCGTCGACCATCACAGCTTCTGGTTGGTCGACGATGCTGCGGACAAGAGCCGAAAGCACTTCCTTCATCTTTGAATCGCCCTCCATGTCGCGGTGGGCGTCTTCTGCCTAGAGGACCCCGACCTTGCTCAGAAGGATCCGCACGCGATCGGTGGGCTGAGCGCCGTGTTCCAGCCAGACCTTGACCCGGTCGACGTCGACCGTGAAGGCCGAAGGCTCCCGGCCCGGATCGTATGTGCCGATCTCTTCGATGACGCGCCCGCCGCGCGGCTGCCGCGAATCGGCGACAACTACACGATAGTAGGGCTTTTTCTTCCCACCCATGCGTTTTAGACGGATCTTAGTGCTCACCTTGACTCGTCACCCTCTCTGCCGGGGCATCCCCGGCCCTGCTTGGTCCGTATCCCTAGAACGGGCGGCGCCGGCCCGTGCGGCCGCCGTCGGCGCGTCCCGCCATCTGCCTTATCAGCCGCCGCGCATCGTCGTAGCTGCGCAGCAACCGGTTGACAGCCTGCACGCTGGTCCCACTCCCGCCGGCGATACGCCGCCGGCGGCTCCCGTCGATGACGGACGGATTGCGTCGCTCTTCGGGCGTCATCGAATTGATGATCGCCTCGGTATGCGCAAGTTCGCGCTCATCTACCTGCACCGGCGTGTTCCGGCGCTGCATGCCCGGGACCATGCTCAGCAATTGCTCCAGCCCACCCATCTTGCGGACCTGCTTGAGCTGATCCAGGAAGTCGTCCAGGGTGAACTCAGCCTGCCGGAGTTTGCGTTCCATCTCGGCGGCCTTTGCCGCGTCCAGGTTCTGCTCCGCCTTCTCAATCAGTGTGAGGACATCGCCCATGCCCAGGATCCGCGACGCCATTCGTTCCGGATGAAACGCCTCAAGGGCCTCGAGCTTCTCACCCACGCCCGCGAACTTGATCGGCTTGCCCGTCACGGCCTTGACCGACAGCGCCGCTCCGCCGCGCGTATCGCCGTCGAGCTTGGTCAGCACGACGCCGTCGATGCCCACGGCCTGCGAAAACGACTCGGCCACCTTGACTGCGTCCTGCCCGGTCATGGCGTCCACGACCAGGAGGACCTCATGGGGCTTGCCAAGCCTACGAAGGTCGGCCAGTTGGTGCATCAATTCTTCGTCGACATGCAGCCGACCCGCTGTGTCGACCACAAGGTAGTCGCAGCCCTTGCGGTTGCACTCGTTGAGCAGGGGCGACACGGAAACCAGCGGGTCCGACCCCGCCTCGGCCACAAACGACGGCACGCCGACGCTCTGCGCCAGCCGCTGCAACTGCAGGCCGCCGGCCGGCCGCTGCGTATCGAGTCCGCCGAGCATCGGGCTCCTGCCCTCGCGCTTAAGCAACATCGCAAGCTTGCCGCACGCCGTGGTCTTGCCTGAACCCTGCAGACCAACCATCATTACTACGGTTGGCGGCTTCGGCGCAACAGCCAGCCGCGCGCGTGTGCCCCCGAGCAGCGCGGTCAGTTCCTCGTGAACGATTCTCACCACTTGCTGGGCCGGCGTCAAGCTCTCCAGCACTTCCTGTCCAACAGCGCGCTCGGTGATGCGCTCGACGAAATCACGCGCGACCCGGTAGTTAACATCCGCTTCGAGCAGGGCCAACCTGACCTCCCGCATCGCCGCCTGCACATCCACCGCGCTGAGCTTGCCCTTGCCGCGTAAGCGCTTGAAGACCTCACCTAGGCGTTCGCCGAGCGAGCTGAAAAGGGTGCTCATTGTTCTACCCCTCCCCCTTCCATCGCGGTGCGAGCAGCGCCTGGACAAAGACGTGCGGCTCGAAGTCGACCAGGTCGCCAAGCCCTTCGCCTGTTCCCAACAGTTTGACCGGTACGCCGAGCTCGCGCCGGATCCGGAAGACCGTCCCGCCCCTCGCCGTGCTGTCGATCTTGGTCAGGATCACTCCGGTCAGGGGCGTCGCCTCGCCGAACACCTTGGCCTGGGCAAATGTGTTCGAACCCATCGTCGCATCGATGACGAGCAGCGTTTCGTGCGGAGCCCCGTCCTGGGCGCGGCCTGCAACCCGGACCGTCTTGCGCAACTCCTCCATCAGGTTCTTGCGCGTGTGCAGGCGCCCGGCCGTGTCGAGGATCACGACTTCGTGGCCCCGGGACTGAGCGGCCTGAATTGTGTCGAACGCGACGGCGGCGGGGTCCGCGCCCGGCTGGTGTGCGACGAATGCTGCGCCGGCCCGCTTTGCCCAGACCTCAAGTTGCTCAATCGCGGCTGCCCGGAACGTGTCCCCTGCCCCAAGGATGACCTTGGCGCCGGCGTTAATGTACCGGTGCGCGAGCTTGCCGATGGTGGTGGTCTTTCCGGTACCGTTGACTCCGACCATGGCGATGACCAGAGGACTTCCCGGGCGGCCGGGAGGTAGGAGCGGAACGGTGTCGCCTAGCAGGGCTGAAAGTCGCTCGGCCAATCCGGAAAACAACTCGGTGGTGTCCGCCCGCCGGCCGAGGCTGCCCCTGAGGTCCTCCAGAACCGATAGGACAAGGTCCACCCCCATGTCCGATTCGATCAGAGCTTCCTCGAGCGAATCCCACATCGCGTCCGTGACCGGCCTGCGTCCGGCGACCATGTCCGCAAGCCTGCCGAGAAGGCCCCTGCGGGCGCGTTCCATACCCGAAAACAGCGACTTGACCGACACTAACCGGCCCTCCCGTCGGCGGCGGGATCATCGAGGCGGACGGAAACCGCCCGCGATACGCCGTCCTCTTCCATGGTCAACCCGTACAGCACATCGGCTGCCTCCATCGTGGACTTATTGTGTGTAACCACCAGGAATTGCCGATCGCCGGAAAGGCTCCGAAGGTAGCGCCGGAACCGCAGGCAGTTGGGCTCATCCAGATACGCGTCGACCTCATCGAGCACGCAGAAGCCGGTCCTGCTGCGCCCCAGCAAGGCGAACAGCAGCGCAATCGCTGTCAGGGCGCGCTCGCCGCCCGAAAGAAGCGCAAGGCTCGTCATGCGCTTGCCTGGTGGTTGTGCCATCACCTCGACACCCGAAGTAAGCGGATGCTCGGGATCGGTCAGCTCGAGGTCGGCCCTTCCTCCACCGAACAGGCCTGCGAAGACCTCGCCGAAACGCCGCCGGGTTTCCTCGAAACTGCGCATCAACCTCGACTCGATTTCCCGCTCGATCTCCAGGGCAGAGGCCTGAAGGGATCCCTCCGACGCTGCCAGGTCGCGCTCTTGCGCCGTGAGAAAGGCATACCGTTCGGAAAGTCGCCGGCACTGCTCTGCAGCGCTGAGGTCGACCGAACCCATCGCAAGCAGTTGGCTCTCGATCTCTTCGCTGCGGGCCCGCAGCGACGCGGCTTCGGGGTCGGGGCGGGGCTCGATTGCCGCGTGCCGGGGCGGAAGGGCCTTCTTCTCCACCTGGAGGCTACGCGATTCACCGGCCATCCGCTCCTGGGTGAGCTCGAGCCGGTGCAGCCGGCGGTCGACGTCGGCCCGCGCCGCGGCAAGCTTGTCCGCCTCGGAACGGTAATTGCGGACGGTCAACTCCTGGGCCTGAAGCTGGGCCTGCAACTGGCGGACGTCGGCCTCTGCCGCCTGGCGCTCATCGCGGCAGCGGGCAACCGCGCCTTCGGCCGACGCGCACTCGCGTTCGAGAACCAGGGCCTCGCCGGAGGCCTGCTGTTCGGCCTCCAGGGCCTCGGCGGCCTCGGCGGCAAGGCGCTTGAGTTCAGCCTCCAGCCGCGAACGACGCTCGACCTCCGCCTTGGCTGCCTCCTGCATCCTGGTGAGTTGAAGGCGCAGTGATTGCGCCACGCCGGCGGCCGCGCTGACCGTGTCTTCGGCTTGCTTGAGCTGCGCCGCCACCCCACCGTGCTCTGCGGATGCGTCCCGCTGCTGCCGTTCTGCTTCAGCCGCGTCTTGTTCGGCGGACGCAAGGGAGCCGTTGAGAGAGGCAACTTCGTCGGCCAACGAAGCGATCTCGCGCTCCAGGGCCTCGGCCCGGGCAGCCGTCCGGCCTTCACCGGCGGCAAGCTCGGCGGTACGCCTGGACGCGGCGTCCACGTCCTTCTCCGCGGCACGGACCGCCGCCGCAAGCTCCCTGACCTGGCTATGAAGATCGGACGTGCGCTGTTGGAGGTCGGCTACCTCCCGGCGGGCGGCGGTGAGTTGCTCCCGCGCAGAAGCCGCTCTCTCCGCCAGGCGCGCGCGATCGCGGTTGAGCAGAATGAGGTTGTCTTCCGTGCACTGGCCCTCGGCAGTCACGACCACGCCGCCCGCGAGGACCGCCAACCCGTCGAGCGTCACAGCCCCGCGCAACTCCGCGTGTTCACCGGTCAGGGCAATGGCCTCGTCGAGGCCGGATACGAGCGCGTACCCCCCTAACAGGTCGTCGAGCAGGGCGTCGGGCAAGAGCTCCGGATCGCGTGTGGCCGCCAACGGCCGCAGAGGCCGAACCCCGTGCGGAAGAGCCCCGATGCCGCATGGCCGGGCTATCCCCGCCGGGGCCAGCACACCCAGCCCCTGCAGGTCTCCACCGGCCTGCAGCCGGAAGATCGCCCGGACCGCGTCCCAGTCGTCGACCAGCAGCGCGTGTTGCGCCAGCCCAAGCGCCGCGGCCACTGCCTTCTCAAGGCCCGCCTCGACCGACATCAGGTCGGCAAGGGGTCTGGCGATCCGGCTCAAGGACCGGCTGGCGGCTACTTCAGCCACCTCTCGTGCGGCGGCTGCCAGTGGGAGCCTTCCTTGCGCGGCATCGATGGCGACGAGGCTCTCCTCGGAGACCAACAGCTCGCCCTCCAGCCGCGCGACCAAGCTCTGCTGCCCGGCAAGCCGGTCGCGGGCCTCGCGTAATTGCTCGTCGAGCGCGGCGAGCTCCGCGCGCGCGCTTTCCAGCGCCTCGGAGGCTGCGACAGCCCCGGCTGCCGCAGCGGCGCGATCGGCGTGCGACCTCTTCAAAGCCTCTCGGCACACCTCAAGCTCCCGGCGCGCCGCAGCAAGCCGTCCTGATCGCGAAACCAGTTGGCGTCGCCCTGAGGCGGCGCGCTCTCTCGACAGGGTCAGGTTGTTCTGCGCAGCCCCCGATCGGTCTCGTAATGAGGCCTCGCGCCGGCGCAGTGAGCCCTGCGCTTCCAGGGCGGCGGACAATGCCGCTTCGGCCTCTTTGACTTGGCGCTCAAGCCCGGCAAGATGGGCGATAGCGTCCGGCGCTGCTGCGGCCGAAACAGGCGAACCGCCCCCGGCCCGGCCGGCCCCAGGCTCCGCGGCACAACCCCCGAGTTCGCCGCGCAGATCCGCCTGCCGCGCGCGCACGGCCTCGAGCCGCAGCGCGGCGGCAGCCAACTCGTTGCGGCGGCTGGTCAATCGCTCCTTGAGGACCGCGGCCGCGGCTCGCCGCCGGTTCTCCTCGGCAAGCAGCGCTTTGACCCTGCCCTCGGCATCGCCCCGCAACCGGCGGGCTCTGCCCAGCGCACCCTCGAGCGCCGAAACCTCCTCCTCCAACCCACGGAAGGTCTTTGCGATATCGTCACGCCGGCGCGAATACTCGTCGTGCTTGGCGGCCGCGCCACGGATGCGCCGCTCGAGGCGGGACATCGAGTCGGCCCAGAGCCTCGCGGCGATATCCTCGCGCTCCGTGCGGAGGCTTACAAAACGCGCGGCGGTTTCGGCCTCCCTCCGCAGAGGGGCCAACTGGGCGTCGAGCTCCGCGATGAGGTCCTGCACACGCTGGCGCGCGGCATCGACCTCGGCGAGCCTGCGCTGCGCCTCCTGCCGCCGAACCCGGTAACGGGCAAGGCCGGCGGCTTCCTCCAGGACCTCGCGCCGGTCCTCCGGTCGCGACTTGAGGATTTCATCCACCGCTGCCTGCGGCATGTAGGCATATGCAGCGCCGCCGGCACCGGTGCCGGAGAGAAGGTCCAGGATCTCCTTCAGCCTGCAGGGAACGCGGTTGATAGCGTACTCGGCATCGCCCGAGCGCATCAGGCGGCGGGATAGCTCCACTTCGCGGTACGGCACCGGGAGGGCGCCCTCGGAATTGTCAAGCGTCACGGAAACCTCGGCCATACCCAGCGGCCGCCGCGTACTGCTGCCGGCGAACACACCGTCCTCCCAGCGCGTCCCGCGCAAAAGGCGCGGGTTTTGCTCGCCGAATGCCCATCGCAAGGCGTCGACCACGTTGCTCTTGCCGCTGCCGTTGGGGCCGACAAGGGCGGTGATGCCGCACCCGAATTCGAACGCGACACGGTCGGCAAAGGACTTGAAGCCTTGTATCTCCAGCTTGGTCAGGCGCGTGGCTGATCTCTCCCGTTGCGGGTTGGCGGCGGCCGGCACCGGCCCGGACACGCCTTTGCCATTGTAACACGGCCGGGAGGGCTTGGCACTTGGCCTCTATAGCAGGTCTTCTTGTGCCCGGCGGCGGAGTCTTGCCAGGAGCATCCGGGCGGCGTCCTTCTCGGCTTGCCGGCGGCTCATCGCTGTGGCCCGGCATGCAAGGGATTCGACCCGTGCCGAGACCGTCCATTGCGGGGCGTGATCAGGGCCCTCCCTGGCAACGACCTCGTAGGTCGGGACCTGGCCGTGGGCCTGGGCCCATTCCTGGAGGGCGGACTTGGCATCGCGGGCCGCGGAGGCCCGCAGGATGGCCGGCAACCGCCGGCCGATCGCCGCGCGCGCCACTGCCGCCGCGCACGGGTACCCCGACCCAAGGTACGCCGCTCCGATCACTGCCTCCATAGCCCGGCTGAGGTTGGAGGGCCGGCGGCGCCCGCCGCTCAGCTCCTCGCCCCTGCCCAGGCGGAGTGCGTCGCCAAGCTGCCACTCCTCAGCAATTGCGGCCAACGCGTCACCGGAAACCAGTTCCGCCCGAAGTCTCGTCATATCGCCCGGATCCAGTTCGGGCTCGAGGTCAAAGAGCACCTCCGCCGCAATCAAGCCGAGGACCGCATCGCCGAGAAACTCCAGGCGTTCGTTGTCCCCCGCGGCATCGCCGGTTTCGTTGGTGTAGGAACTGTGGGTCAACGCTTCTTCGAGAAGGTGTGGGGGCACTGATCCCACCCCGGCATCGGCCAGGATGCGATCGAGACGGGAAAGAAAACCAGGTAAGACCACGGTCATCGACACCTCAGGATTTGGTCAGGTTACGCCCTTGCCGCCGAACCAAACTGGCCGGCAGCCCGGGCGTGCCGGGCGCCAGCCAGTCCAGCCTGCTGCAAAAAGCCGCGCAGCCTAAGCGTATTCCATAATGTAGGCTACTGCGTCGCCGACACTGGACATGCGTTCGGCATGCTCGTCGGGGATCTCGATTTCGAATTCCTCTTCGATGGCCATGATCAGCTCGACAATATCGAGCGAGTCCGCCCCAAGGTCATCGATGAACCGCGAATCGAGGTTGATCTCCGACTCGTCAACCTCCAACTGGTCCAGGATAAGCTGCTTGACACGTGCAAAGACGGCATCCTTGTCCGCCAATCAGCCCACCTCCTCCTCCGGCGCTCTAGATACTCAGCCCGCCATCAATGATAAACACCTGGCCCGTGATGTATCCAGCATCAGGACTCGCCAGAAACCGCACGAGCGACGCGACCTCCGCCGCCCGGCCGGGCCGGCCCATCGGAACGGCGGAGAGCATGGCGGACCTGGCCTCTTCGGACATGGCTCCAGTCATCTCAGTCTCTATGTAGCCGGGGGCCACCGCATTCACGGTAATGCCTCTTTGCGCGACCTCGCGAGCCACGGCTTTGGTGAAACCGATTAACCCCGCCTTGGCGGATGCGTAATTGGCCTGCCCCGCGTTGCCGCGGACCCCGATGATCGAACTGATGTTGACTATCGCCCCGCACCGCTGGCGGACCATCGGGCGCAGGGCCGCTCTAGTACAATGGAACGCTCCTCCCAAGCTGGTGTCAAGCACTTCCCGCCATTGCCGGTCGGACATCCGCAGCAAAAGGCCGTCGCGAGTAATTCCCGCGTTGTTAACGAGGACGTCGATGCGCCCCCCGTGCTCGATTAACTGACCGAAAGCGGCGTTGACCGCCTCGGGATCGGTGACGTCAAAGGGCAAGGGCATGCCGTCGCCTCCCGCGGCACGCACCTCGGCAAGGACTTTAAGTGCCTCCCCCTCGCGGCTACGGTAGTTGATGCCAACGAAAACCCCCGGACCGGCCAGGGCGATCGCGCAGGCCCTGCCGATACCACGCGATGCGCCGGTAACCAGAGCCACCCGCTGAGCGCCGTACGACATTGGACTTTCCCCCACTCGAGTATCAGAAGTAAACCAGGGGCCCCGGGCGGCCCGGGGCCCCGATCGCTCTATGCGTTCGGCACACGGCAGCCCTGCGCCCTCCCGCTGCTATAGCTCCACCCAGGGGAGCACGATCAGCCCCACGGCACCGGGGCCCGCGTGCGCCCCGATCACGGGGCCGATGGGCGCGATGACCGACTCCGCGACATCGTAGTGCACACGGACCGCTTCGCGTAGTTCGGCCGCACGGTCGGCGGCGTTCGCGTGGATGATCGAGATCTCGACCTTGCTTCCCTCCGGGAAGCGCTCAAGGGCCGCTGCAACAACCCTCGGCTGGACCCGGGACTTACCGCGCACCTTGTCGTAAGTCGCGACATAGCCTTCCGGGTCCACCTTCAGAATCGGCTTAACCTGCATGATCGACCCCAGCAGGGCCTGCGCCCGCCCGATACGGCCGTTCTTCTGCAAGTATTCCAGGGTGTCGACGGAGAAGACAAGCATGGTTTGCTCGCGGACGCGTTCGACGAGGGCGACGATATCGTCGCCGGCCATGCCGGCCGCTGCCGCGCGTGCGGCGAGGATCGCGAGCCGGGCGCACGCCTGGCTGGCGAAGAGGCTGTCAATGGTATGGACTTTGACGTCGACCATACCGCGGGCGGTTTCCGCGGATGAGATGGTGCCGCTCAGTTTGCCCGAGATGTGAATGCTGACGATCTCGTCGGCATCCGCGGCCAACTCCTGATACAACTCCATGAACTCCCCGGCCGACGGTTGAGACGTCCGCGGCATGTTCGGCGACGTAGTGAGTTTGTGGTAAAACTGCTCCGCGGTGAGGTCGATGCCGTCGTCCTTATACACCTCGTCGCCAAAGTGGACGTTCAGGGGGATGACCTTGATCCCGTATTTGCTCACCTGTTCTGGAAGCATGTCTGACGTGCTGTCGGTCACGACCTTGATCCTGGCCATATCCTCCACCCTCCGCTGATCTCCGTTTTGCTCCTGCCTATCGCGAGCCGGGGCCGCCACCGGGCTTCCCGGTGGCTAGGGCCTCGGACATCGCCGCAAGTACCCCTTTGCCGGCGAATCCGGCCGCGACCCGGATGCCTCCGGCAACCGCGGTTCCGTTCGACGAACCATGGCATTTGATGCACGGTCCGTTGACTCCAAAGAGAGGCGCGCCGCCGTACTCCGTGTAGTCCATGATCTTTAGCGCCCGCAAAAGAGCGGGCTTGGCAAGCATGCCGCCGACCTTCGCAGCTATGCCACCCGCACGCAGTTGGCGCCGGATGGCATCGGTGAGCTGGATCAGCAGCCCTTCCATGCCCTTAAGCAGGATGTTACCGACAAACGCATCGCAGATCACGACGTCGACCGGGCCGGTGAGGATATCGCGGGCTTCGACATTGCCGGCAAACCTGATCCCCGGCGTCGCAGATAGCAACTCCGATGCCTGCCGCGTGGCGTCGTTGCCCTTCTGCGCCTCGGTGCCGATGTTCAAGAGGGCCACAGCCGGGTCGGGGACACCGAGGATCATCCGCGAATAGATCGAGCCGAGCACAGCGTAGGTGCGTAGGTCCTCAGGCGTGGCGTCAACGTTGGCTCCGATGTCCAACATGAACCACGTCTTGCCCTCGTGGCTCATGTTGGGGAACACGCTGCCGAGCGCCGGCCGGCGAACGCCCGGCAGACGGCCGAAGGCGAACAGCCCCGCGGTAAGGAGCGCGCCCGTCGGCCCACATGAGACGAAGGCATCCGCGTGCCCCGCCTTGACCTGCTGCAGCCCCACTACCATCGACGAGTCCCGCTTGCGTCTGACCGCCAAAGCTGGCTGCTCGTCGTTGTCGATCACTTCCGAAGCCTCGACATAGCCCATTCTGCTGCCCGGACCGACCCCCAGCCCTGTCCGGGCTGCTGCGAGCGCCGCGGGTTGGCCGACGGCCACGATCTTGATGCCGGGGTCACGGGCGAGGGCGATCGAAATGCCTTCGATCGGAGCGCCGGGAGCCCGGTCCCCGCCCATCAGGTCAACCGCGACTCTCACTGGTACCCTGCCTCCCCCGGAACCCCGATGGCCTCGAGGTCGGCGACCACGAACTTGGCTCTGAAGACCTGTTCTTCGCCTGAACGGGTTGTCACCAGCACCACGTGCTTGTTTCCCCGGCGGCGGATGACCTCGCCCTTGGCGACCAACCTCTCGCCGACCTGGACCGGCCGCTTGTACTTGACGTTGACGAGGCCGGTGACGACGATGTCGGCGTCGACGATGGCCAGGGCGAGTGATTCAGCCTGGGCAAAGAGGTAGTGGCCGCGAACGATGCGTGTCTTCTCAAAGACCATGTCCTCAGTCGTCGCGAGGATCGAAATCCCCTGGGCGTCCGGCTCGATATCCACCAGCTCGCCGATGATCTCCCGGCTGCCGAGCGACCTGACCCGCCCGTGTACCCGCTCAGCCGCCAGCCGCAGACGCTCACGCAGCTCTGGAATGCCGAGCGCAAGCCGGTCAAGGCGGACGGTCTGGACACTGACGCCGAAGACCCGTGCCAGATCGTGATCAGTCAAGAACGGGTCATCCTTGAGCGCACTCGCCAATTGAACTTGCCTCGTCTGCCTGGCGTTCTTCGGAGCCACGGTGCACCCCCGTGTGTGCAGTCCCTCATAAGCGCTGGGTTTTCGACCGTAGTTAGCACCAAGTGCTATAACTTACTAACCAATTATACCTTCGGCCAAGTGGCCGCGGCAATACGGGAGTTAAGGTATACGTGAATCGAGGCATGTGCGGGAGTTGCGGGACCACACTACCGTGACGCCCATCAAGACGCCAAAGCAGCACGGACCCCGGCAACGTAGAAGGCAAACCGCCCCGGCCGGGCGCCGGAGCGGAGGGAAGCGCTCAGAATGGATGCCCTGGTATCTGCCTTGAGCTATTTTTCCTCAACCTTGATGACTTCGCGACCGCGGTAGTATCCGCACGACGGGCAGACCCGGTGCGGGAGCTTGGGCTGGTGGCACTGCGGACAGACACTGAGCTTGGGCGCATATGCCTTGTAGTGCGCAGCGCGCGAGCGCTGGCGTGCCTTGGAGGTCCTGCGTTTGGGAACTGCCATCTCTAATCCTGCTCCTTTGGGGGCTTCCTGCGGTCGCCCGGCTCATCCTCGTGCTCCGGGCCCTGGCCTTTGAGCAGACTGCCCAACACCGCCAGGCGCGGGTCGACCTCTTCGATTTTACATCCGCACGGCCCGTCGTTGAGAGGGTGCCCGCACACAGGACATAGCCCTTTGCAGTCGGGCCGGCAGAGCGGTTTCATCGGCAAGGCCAGGGCCAGGACTTCTCTGACCAGCGGCCCTACATCAATCGTCCCGTCGATAATCGGCGAAACGTCCGGTCCGTCATCAGGCTCGGGTGACTCGCCGGCATCGCCCTCGGCGACCTCTCCGGCGTGGATCGCGCGGTGCTCCCGGGCCCCGGCGTCAGCCGGCGCTTCGCTTACAAACAGGTGCTCAAGCTGCCCGCAAAGCGGCTGCTCGAACGATGCGAGACAGCGCCCGCAGGTCAGCTTCGCCGTGGTCTCAACCTGCCCGGTCGCAAGAATCCCGCCCGGGGTCGAGGTCAGCACAAGATGCAATCTGGCCGGCGCGAACAAGACCGCCTCGCCGTGCCCCTCGAGCGCCGGGACCTGCACAAAAACGTCCATTTCGCGCTGCTGGCCGGAGAGGCCGATCAAGCCGCGAACATCAATCTGCACGGGTGACACCCCCGATAAGACCAGGTTTCATTATAGAAGCCTCATTTTACCGAGGTCAAGCAGGACTCGCGCAGGTACGCCAGGGCTTCGCCGAACGAAGTGACTTCGACCACCATAAGGCCGGTCCCAGCCGACCTTGCCTCGGCTGCGTTGGCGGGGGCCACGAGCAGCACCGATGCCCCGGCTTCGGCCGCGGCCATCGCCTTATGCCGCACTCCCCCCACCGGCCCGACGCTGCCGTCGGCGCGAACAAACCCCGAAGCGGCCACCGTCCGCCCACCGAGGATGTCCTCACTGCTGAGCGCCTGGTATACGGCAATGGCCATGGCCAAACCACCGGACGGCCCACCGATATCACCGGTGTCTATCTCGATCGGAAAGGGAAACTCGAAGTAGGGATCCGCCGTGACCAGCAGCGCCCACACCAACCCCACAACGGCGCACTCGACCCTCGCAAGCAGCCCCGCACGGATATGCGGGTGCCCTCCCGGACGGCCGAGAGGGAGAGAACTGACCCCGGCGCAAGATCCCGCAAGATCGGCGCCAAGTCACCGGCCATACAAACCGACTTGCCCGCTGCCGCAGTGATAACGTCCCCCGATTGAAGCGACTCCGGGCCGGCCGAACCGCCTTGCAGGGCTATGACAGCTGCGCCACAGCCTGAAGCAACGGCACCAAAGCCCGCCTCGCGCAGCGCCAACACCACCGCCAGCCCGGCGCTCTCGCGCATCTGTCCCTGGCCATAGCTGACGTATTGCTCATCGGTCATTCCCGGTGGGATCATGGCGGTTTCCGGGAGGAGCGCGGCCTCGGGCATCAGCCCGGCATGCCACGCGGCAAGCTGGTACGGATTGGCGCGGCGGGCCGAGACGGTCAGCAGCAGTACATCCCCCGCCTGCCGCTGCGTCGCAGGGCCGGGCCCGGCCTGCCATGCTTCATCCCGCGCGGGGCCGTCGCGCTCGACGGTTATCTGAGCGGCGAGCGGCAGGACGTCGCCGGGTGAAACGATCATCCAGCCGGTCGGGCTGTACCATGCGGCGATGAATGCCACCACAACAAAGAGCAAAAACCAGCGCCGCCTCAGCCAGTTCTGCGCTCTCCGCTGCCACGGCCTGTCGCGGGTGCTCCCGCTGCCGCCTCCGCTGCCGTCCACGCTGCCGCCCCCGCTGCTCGATTCCGTATCCATCGCCCTTACTGGCTTCGCGGCGGGGATGCCGCGCTCCCTGCCCGGGGCCGCCACAAGACCGGGATGGCCCCTGACTGACCACGGGCAGGGCGCTCCGTTCCCGGGTGCCGCCTCATAATCCCAGCCCAGGGCCAATAGTATTACCCGGAATCGGGTATCCGGAGAGGGTGGGTCAGTGGACGAATCCGGGAAGGGGCGACACGCGCCGGGGCCGTTGCTGCTGAACGGCCTGACGGCGGCTGTGGCAATTGTCTTCACGATCTTCATTGTCCTCAACCCCGAGCCCGCTTTCACTGCCGCGGTCCAGGGCCACAAGGTCTGGTGGGACATCGTATTCCCTGCCCTGCTGCCGTTCTTCATCGGTTCCGAGATCCTGATGGGCCTCGGCGTCGTGCACTTCATGGGCGTGCTCCTAGAGCCGTTCATGCGGCCCCTTTTCAACGTGCCGGGGGCCGGTTCGTTCGTCCTGGCGATGGGGCTGGCATCGGGGTATCCCATCGGGGCGATGCTGACCGCGCGGTTGCGTGAGCAGGAGCTGTGCTCGCGAACCGAGGGCGAGCGGCTGATGTCGTTCGCAAACACGGCTGACCCGTTGTTTATGACCGGCGCCGTGGCCGTCGGCATGTTCGGCCGCGCGGACATCGCCGTCACGATCCTCGCTGCGCACTACCTCTCTGCGCTCACCGTCGGAATCATAATGCGATTCTACGGATCCAAAACCGACCGGACGCCACCGATGCGCGGCGGGCGCCGCGGGAGCATGCCGGCGCGCGCATGGTACGCCCTGCACGAAGCAAGGGAGCGTGACGGCCGCCCTTTCGGCAAGCTGATGGGCGACTCCATCACCAAGTCGGTGACGACGTTGCTGGTGATTGGCGGGTTCATCATCCTCTTCTCCGTCATCGTGCGCATCCTTACGGTGCTCGGTGTGGTCCCGGCGATGGCGCGGCTCCTGACAAGAGGGCTTGCCGCGATCGGTATCGACACCGCCATCGTCGAGTCCCTGATCAGCGGCTTTTTCGAGATCACCATCGGTACGCAGGCGGCGAGCCAGGCGGGCGCGGCCCTGCTTTCCCGTGTCGCTGCGGCGGGAGCGGTCATCGCTTGGTCAGGTCTGTCAGTCCACGCCCAGGTCGCAGCGATGGTCCAGGGCAGCGGGATGAAGATCCTCCCGTACATGGCGGCACGCATCCTCCACGCGGTCGTCGCCGCGGCCTACACGGTGCTGCTCTGGAAACCCGTCGCCGCACTGGCCCGCGGGTGGGCGATGCCGGTGTTTTGGCAGGCGGCGCCGGGCGGGGGCGGCCTGCCTGTCTGGAGTTCGCGCCTGACTATCTGGGCCCTGACCACCGGCGGCCTGGTCGCGGGCCTTGCGGTCCTGTTCACGTTCTCTGTCACGCTTCTCGGCATTACCTTCGTATTCATCCCCAGGGCCAAGAGGCCGCCCGCCCGTTAGCCTGATTCGGCGGACGGGCGGGCGAATGGCCCACGGTCAAGCGGTAGGCAGCTATACCTAACCGCTGCTCCCTGTGGGGGCCGCAACCGCAACATTCGCGTGCGGCGCCGGCCCTTCTTCGTCGATGGCCACGACCCTGCGGTTGGCAAACTGCGACATCGTATAGAGCAGCATGACCAGTCCAAAGCTGAGGATGACTGAACCCGCGTTGAACCGCCCCCCGATCCAGCCCGTAATCGCCGTGCCGAGAGGCCACGTGAACTGGCCGACGACCCGCCGGACCGCGAACACCCTTCCCTGCATCTCCCGCGGCGTCATAATCTGCCAGATGGTCTGCGAGTGGGCGTTGGCTATTGGCAGCAGGGCGCTCCGGACGGCAAGCAGGGCCGCCGCCAAGTAGACGCTCCGAGCGACGCCGAACATAGCGACGACCAGGCCTGAGAGCGTAAGGGGGACGAGGACGCCGAAGACGCGCTTTCTTCGGAGCCCTCCCCAGGTCGTGACGAGCACGCCGCCCGCCAGGCCGCCGATGCCTGCCACCGAACCAAGCAACGCCAGGGCGGCTTCATAGGATAGGCCACGGCTGGTGAAGTCCGCGGCGAGGCTATCTCTAACAAACAGCGGCTGCAGCACCCCTGCCGGGGTCGTGCAAAGGTTGCTTACTGCGAACAGGACCAACAACCACAGCATCCCTCGCCGTGCCGCAAGAAAGCCAATGCCATCCTTGATTTCGGCCCACATGCCCAATTTGGCTCCGCCGCCCGGGGCAGTCCCCACCCCGGCCCGGCGCGGCGAGGGGATGACGAGGAAAGGCAGGGCGGCCGCCGCAGCGAAAAAGGTCACAGCGTCCGCTCCGACAGCCAGAGCGGCGCCGCTGTTAAGCTTGCCGAGGTAAGCGAGCATCCCGGCCCATCCGGACTGGCGGGCGAGCGCAGGGACGGCGATCAGAGCCGCTGCGATGGCAGGCGATAGGATACCGGAGAGACTGTGAACCGTCTGCATCATGCCGTTTGCGCGGGGCAAAGCCGGTTCGGGCACGATCATTGCGTACGAGGCGTCGAACGCCGAATTATGAAAGCAGGCCAGTACTGAAAGCGTGGCCATAACCATGATCAGCGCCGCCAGCCCGAGAGTCCCGGCCGCAAACCCGGCAGCCAGGACAACCGAGAGGATACCGCTTCCGACATCGGTCACCAGCATGATCCGCTTGCGATCGAAACGGTCGGCGACAACGCCCGCGAACGGCGCCATCACGATGTTAGGCACCGCGAATGCCAATGCCACGCTGGACAGGGCGGCCGCCAATTGTACCCGCTGCTCCGGCAGGGGATACAGGGTCTGCGTGAGCCACACCGATGTCACGAAGAAGGTCAACTGCGACCCGAAGACGGATAGCGCCTGGGTCGCCCAGAGGATCACGAACGTACGGAAACCGTTCGGTGGCGGCACATACTTATCGCCCGCATGCGGCTGCTGGCTCACCGCGATCCCTCCGTGCCGACGAAGTGCTTAAGCTCGTCGCTCAATTCGATCAGCGCCTCACGGCGCAATGCGTAACGGTCGCCTAGGTACTGGCCGTACTTGGTGAACACGCGAACCAGCCCCGCAGCCCGCAGGACGACCATGTGGTGGTGAATCGTGCTCTTCGCAAGGCCGAGGTGGCCGGCGATTGCCCCAAACGTGCGCGTGTCTCCGGCCAAGAAGGCCAGCAGCCGAAGCCTGTTCTCGTCCCCCAGGGCACGCGTGAGCCGGGTCAGGCGCGTCGACGGCTCATCCGGTCTGGCTGGCCAGGCCTCGGCGGGATAGTTGAGGAAGAGGTGGTCGCCGAGGTCGGAAAGGAGATTCCAGGGCCGGGAATGGTACTGTGGAATAAGAACGACCGAGTTGATGCCAGGTGTAGCTTCAACCACCACACCGCAGGACGCCTTTTCAACCAGTTCTTCGGGGGGCATGCGGTCGACCATCGCCGCCTTGGCGGCCGCGTCTTCGCTGAGCCCCGCGAGGATGGCCGCGTCCACCGAATCGAAGTATGCTTCGTGCCACCCGCTTAGCAGATCGACAGCCTGGTCACGCAGAAATGCCACGTTTGCCGGCACTTGTACGCCTGCCCCGAAAGCCTCGGCTACCAGCTCCAACAGCCTTTCGACTGGCACGCACGAAGCCCAGGAGATGAAGTCGGGTGCGCTCAGGTCCGCCGGCGATGACCAGACGAGAAGATGAAGCAGAGAACGCAGGGCCCGCGCTTCGGCAACCGTCTGGGGGTCCGCCTGCTTGGCGGCCTTACCGGTCCATAGAACAGAGAGATTCTGTTCCAGGTCGGGCGGCAGCCGCCGCCCGACTTCACGGCGCCAACCAGGCCCAAGATCGAGCAGCTTTTGCGCAGGGTGGTTGAGGTATGTCGATAGACTGGTCAGCAATTCGTGGGCAGGTGACCACCTGACTTTGACAGCATACGGTTGCTGCTGCACGCATATCGCTCCCCCGTCGCGTAGACTGTTAGCTTGACTACGAACTATACGGATGTTCGACATTAATCTAACATTACCGTATATTCTACGCAAGGGGAACAACTGCGGGGACACAACTGGGCGGCCAACGAAAAGCGGAAGCCGCCCGGACCGGCTCCCGCAAGCCGCAACTATTGGGGTTCATGGGTTACCGCGACGGCACCCTACTCCGCCGGGTTCTTCTCCCCTTCACCGACCTGTGTGGCCGGACGACCGCCCTGCCGGGCAAGCCTGGAGCCCGCTGCGCGGTCGACCGAACGCGCAGCGGCCGCCTGCGACCGGAGTTCGTTGCGCGCTGCCTCGATTGCCTTAAGGGTCGCCACAACGGTTTCCTGGGTCTTGAGCAGTAGACCGTCCGTGTATTCATTGGCGGAAACCCGGATCTCCCGCGCCACCTGCCCTGCCTGCTCAAGAATCTCCTCCGCGCGCTTGCGCGCGGTCTCGGTGATCACGCTCTCCCTGGCCATTTCCTCCGCGCGCGCCGCGGCCTCGCGAAGGATCCGCTCCGCCTCAGAGCGCGCCTGCGAAATCAGCTTGTCGCGGTCGCGCAGGAGCCACTGCGCCTGGTTGACCTCATCAGGCAATTCGTCCCGGAGTTGTTCCAATAGGTCAAGCATGACGTCTTGATCCAGCATAGCCTTATTGGTCAAAGGCATCTTGCGCGCCCCTTCAACCTGTGCCAGAAGCTCTTCAATCAGGGCTAGCACGCCCCCGCTCGCCTGTTCGGTCAACCCGAACCCCTCCCGTCGCCGGCAGCGCACCCCGCCGCCGGCCCGATTTCCGACATCATCGACTCTCAGCTCTCCGCCGGCCGGCCGCCCTGCGCCGCCACCCGCTCCATCAACCGGCTCTCAACCCCCGGGGGCACCAATCCCTTGACGCATGCCCCGAACCCGGCCAGCATCTTGACAAGATTGGAGCTGAGATACGCGTAATCCGTGGCGGTTGCGAAGAACATCGTCTCGACGTCCCTGGCGAGCTTCTTGTTCATCAACGCCATCTGAAACTCGTACTCGAAATCCGACACCGCCCGCAAGCCCTTGACGATGACCTTGGCCCCGACCCCCCTGGCGTACTCAACGAGCAGGCCGTCCGAGGAGTCCACCGTCACATTGGGCAGGTGCCCGGTAGCCTCGGTGAGCATCGCCATGCGCTCAGTAACCTCGAACATCGGCGACTTGGCCGGGTTGCGGAAAACCACCACGTAAACGTGCTCAAAAACCTCCGCCGCCCGCTCAATGATATCGAGGTGCCCGTTTGTCACCGGGTCGAAAGTACCAGGACAGATCGCTCGCGCCAAGTGTCAGTGACCTCCTTGCGGCGACAGCCGGTAGAAGGACAGCGCAGCGTCGCCGTAATCCTCGCGTCTCGCCAGTGAGAGCGGGGGTATCGCGGGGGGCATCGTCTCGCGCCTGCTGTGTTCGACAATCAAGAGGCCGCCGTCCTCGAGCAGGTCGCTCGCAGCCAACCGCTCGAGTGCCGCCTCAGCGAGATGCTGTTGATACGGGGGGTCTAGGAAGACCACATCGAAACGGGCCTGCCTCCGCCGGAGCATGTCGATGGCGGCAAAGACGTCCTGGCGGTAGATCCGGCAGGCGGGGCTGAGACCGGTCTCCCTCGCGTTGCGGGCTGCGAAGCTGACGCGAACGGGATCCCGCTCGATCATCACAACCTTTGCGGCGCCCCGGCTTGCGGCCTCGATACCGACCGACCCGACGCCGGCGAACAGGTCCAGAAAGCGAGCCCCGGCGAGTTGCGGCGCCAAGATGTTGAACAAGGCCTCACGCACGAAGTCTGACGTGTACCGGGCCTCTTGGCCGCGCGGCGCCCGAAGCCGCCGGCCCTTGGCTTGTCCAGCCACAACGCGCACGACACAACCCCCACAGCAGTACGAACCGACTACGATTATAACACCTGGCAATTGGGGTGTGGCCACAAGAGGGAACCGGGGACTTGACATCCCCGGTCCTGCCGCCTCGCACTATCGCCGTTTGGGCTCCATGGCCTGCACGCAGTGTTCGCCATGCGTCTATGGCGGCTCTGGGCAGTTGCGCTGCTGTCGGGGCCTCGCCTCCCACGTCAGTCTGCTGCCAATCGGTTTGCGGCTTTGCCGGTCTCTGGTCGACACACTTCATGGTTATTACCGCAGTTCACCGGTATGCCATATGGCCAGGCATCACGGCGCACAAGGCCGACGGTTGGCGCGGCCGTATGCTCCGACATTGTCGGGCCGCAGATTTGGGCACATTAACCCCGCGTGAGGTGTTGCTTGCGATGAGCGAAAGCGAGGGTCAAAACCGGCGCGGCCGCGACGACGAGGTGCGGACCGATCTGGCGCTTGAGGTCCTGCCCGCGCCATACAACGAACGCCATTCCCGGCGCAGGCGCCGCAGGCGCCCGGAGTTACCCGGCTCAATCGAGGGGTTGCCAATCGATGCGAAAACCTGCACCGAAAGCCGCCCCTGCCCCGGCGTCCGCGTCGAGGAAGACGAATCGGACGTCGGTATCGTCACACGGGTTTTCGTCGAGGACGACGTCGGCGCGGAACAGATGGGCAAACCCCCCGGGACCTACATCACCATCGAAGCCGACGGCCTGCGGGGCTCAAGCCGAACGGTGCAGGAACAGATTGCGGTGGTTCTGTCCCGCGAGTTGTGTGGCCTGCTGCCCGCCGGACCCGAGGACCCCGTCCTGATCGTCGGCCTGGGCAACTGGAACGCCACGCCCGACGCCCTCGGTCCCCGGGTTGTCAACGACGTCCTCATCACCAGGCACCTCTACGACCAGGTACCAATGGAGAAGCGTGGCGGCCTGCGGCCCGTTGCCGCGCTCGCGCCCGGGGTGTTGGGGCTGACGGGCATCGAAACCGGCGAAATCATCCGCGGCGTCGTGGACCGTGTCGGCCCGGCGTTCGTCATCGCGGTGGACGCCCTCGCCTCGCGCAGCACGCACCGGATCGGCACGACGATCCAGTTGACCACCACGGGCATCCATCCCGGCTCAGGAGTCGGCAGCAAACGGGTCGGGGTCACGGAGGATACGCTCGGTGTGCCGGTGCTGGCCATAGGTGTGCCGACGGTGGTTCACGCCCGAACGATCGCGTGGGACGTCATCGATGCGTTGGCCGCCAGGATGCGTCAGAACCCGCGGACGGAGGGCTTCGGCACCGGGATGGACCGCGATGATACGCGGGCGCTCATCGACGAGGTCCTCGTCCCCACGGTCGGCGACCTGATGGTCACGCCGAAGGAGATTGACGTGTTGATCAACGAGGTTTCCAGGGTCATCGCGAGCGGCCTGAACGTCGCACTGCACCCGGAGATCGACAACGAGGAGTTGGCCAAATACATCGGTTGAGCCGGCGGTCGAGGCCGGGCCGTCACTCCACGGAAACCAGGTAGTAGAACAGCGGCTGACCGCCGCGGTGGCATTCGACTTCGACGTTGGGGTGGCGGTCGCGTACCATTTCCGCTGCCGCCTCGGCCTGCTCATCCGTAACGTCGCTGCCGTACAGCAGGGTCACGAACTCGCTGTCTTGGTCAACCAGTGAGGCCAACAGCTTCTCAAGCACCGTCAAGGGGTCGCTGCCGGTGGCCTGGATCTCGTCGCCCACAATCGCCAGAATGTCGCCCTCAGCGATGTCCCAGCCGTTGTACCTGGTCGAGCGCACGGCGTAGGTGATCTCGCCCGTGCGGATCTCCTCCATCGCTTGGGTCATGCGGCTCTTGTTGGCTTCGAGGTCGTTCTGCGGGTTATAGGCCAGCAGAGCGGAGATGCCCTGCGGGATGTTGCGGCTTGGTACGACGGCAACCTTTTTCTGGGTGAGTTCGACAGCTTGGCGGGCGGCCATCAGGATGTTGCTGTTGTTGGGCAGAAGCATAACCTCGTCTCTGGTGGCCGCTTCGATGCCTCTGACGAGTTCTTCGGTGCTCGGGTTCATTGTCTGGCCGCCGTTGATTACGACATCCGCCCCAAGGCTGCGAAAGATGCGGTCCAGACCGTCGCCCACGGCTACCGTCACAATCCCAACCTGCTTCTGGGGCTGGTCGGGGTCCGGCACTGCCACCACCGCGAGGCCATCGTCATGGGACTCGCCGTTGCCCGCGGCGCGCGATTGCCGGATCGCCTCGTATTGCTCCCGCATGTTCTCGACCGTGATGTCGGTCAGTGTGCCGTATCCAAGGCACGCCTCAAGCACGAGGCCGGGATTGTTGGTGTGGATGTGGACCTTGGCCAGCTCAAGCGTGCCGACGACCAGCATCGAGTCGCCGAACTGCCCCAATTGGTCGCGAAGGCGGTCAAGGTCAAGGCCGCTGCCCCTGACTAGTACCTGCGTGTCATAGGCATAGGTGATCTCGCCGAGGTCCTCGTCAATGCGGAACCGTTCTTCGGGCTCGACGGTCGCCGGGGCGAGGTGAAGTGGATCTGCCCCGGTCTCCGCGGTATCGATGGCCTGGACCATCCCCTTGAGGATGACCACCAGCCCCTTGCCGCCCGCGTCAACCACCCCGGCCTGTTTGAGTACCGGAAGCAGGTCTGGCGTCCGGGCCAAGGCAACCTCCGCCCCGGTCTTGGCGGCAAGGAGCACGTCGGGGATCGAGCTGCCGCCGCGCGCCGCCCGTATGGCGCTCCGGGCCATCTCCCGCGCCACCGTCAAGATTGTTCCCTCCACGGGACGCATTACGGCTTTGTACGCGGTTTCCACGCCGGACTGGAGGGCCTGCGCGAAATCGAGGGCCGAAAGATCGTCGTGTCCTTCGAAGCCGCGGCCGATGCCCCGGAACAACTGCGACAGGATCACGCCCGAATTGCCCCGGGCGCCCATCAGCGAACCGAGGGCGATAGCCTTGCCGATCTCCGCGGCCTTGTCGTCCTGGCACTTGGCCATCTCGCGGATAGCCGCCTGCATGGTCAGGTTCATGTTGGTCCCCGTATCGCCGTCGGGCACGGGGAAGACGTTTAGCGCGTCGACCGCAGAACGGTTCTCCTCAAGCTCCGCGGCAGCGACCAGGAATAGCCTTCGGAGCATTTCACCGCTGAGGCGATCGGTAGTCACGTCTCCGCTCCCCTACTTGAGGCTGCCGACCTTAACGCCCTGCACCCGGATGTTGACCTCGGTGACTTGCAGGCCGGTGCCGCTCTCGATCTTGTATTTGACCTGGTCGATCACGTTGCGGGCAACCTCGGAGATCTTGGTGCCGTAGCCGACGACAATGTACAGGCTGACCGCCACCGAGTTGCCGTCCATCTGGACCTCTACGCCTTTGCTGAGGCTCTCACGGCCGAGCAACTCCGCGATGCCGTCCTTGACCTTGCGTGACGCCATGCCGACGATACCGTAACACTCGGTAGCCGCCACACCTGCGATGGTGGCGACCACTTCTTCAGAGATACTGATCTTGCCGTTGTCAGTAACAAACTCCCTTGGCATGGTCGGCCTCCCGTATCGTGCCGCCCCTGGCAGACTGCGTCAGTACACGATGACCACACTGCTTCTTTTGCCTTGGGCGCGATTCCTCTTTAGAGCATCGTTACCCATCTCGTGGGTTGCTTAGTTCGGCCTGCCGCGATAGAATCAATCCGTTCTCGACAGGAATCGGCGACACCTGGGAATTTCCGCCCAGAGCCCGCCATAGTGGAGGTTAGCATAGATGGCCCTCAAGTGCGATATCTGCGGCAAGACCCCGGTTTCGGGGCATCTCATCAGTCACTCGCATATCCGCAGCAAGCGGGTATTTGCTCCCAACATCCAGAGGATCGCGCGATGATCGGCACCCGCGCGCAGGATCAGCGTCTGCACGCGCTGCCTCCGTTCAGGGAAGGTCAGCGGGCTATCCGGCTCCGGGCGTACGTCCGGCTTGTCCCGTTAATCGCCTTCAAACAGCTGGCACCAGGCGCCCGGCGCCGGCTGTTTTGTTGCCCTCGGCCGTCGCGGCGGCCGATGCCGCGGGCAGGCGGACAACGCCGCTAAAGGCCGGGAGCAGGCAGTAGACACGGAACCGCAACTGCACACCCCTACCTCTCACCCATGGCCAGGACAAGGCCACCCCCAGAGGAGCAACAACCCCAGGGCAAGCAGCCACAGCCAGCAGGGGCAACGCGGTGACGACGACATACGCCCCGGCAACGGTCAGGACCACGCCGATCAACTGCCGAAACCCGCTCCGGCCTTTTCCCATCCGGCGCCGCATGGCCATGCCGTCCACCCCGTTTCTGCCCCATTATAGGGAGACGGGGTGGAATTCGTGCTCCCCGGCCGTCAGTGAAGCCAGTCGCGCACGCGCTTATAGAGCAAGAGGGTAATCCCCGACGTAAGGATCACCTTGACCGTGTTGAACGGGATCAGGGTGCTCCAGATCGTCGGCAACCGGGCCGGGGCTGGAATGCCCCACGCCGGCAGGAAGACCAGGTAGTTGCCCAATGAGGTGATAGCCAGGGTGGCAACCAACCCCAGGGCCATGCCGGCGAGCGCGCCTGCCAGGGTACGGCGCCTGGAGTAGACCCAAGCAGCGGCCAACACCAGCGGGAACGACGACACGAAGTTGGCCGCCGTGCCAATCAGGCCGGCTTCATCCTTGCCGGACAGAAAGAACAGGGCGACTTTGCCGGTTACAACGGCCAACCCCGCGGCCGGCCCCATCGCAAAACCGCCCAGTAGAGCGGGTACCTCGCCCGCGTCATACTGGAGATAGGCGGGGAACGGCGGGATATGCACCTCGAACATCATCAACACGAACGCGAGCGCCGTCAGAACCCCGATCCTAACCCATACCCTGACCCGCGACACGCCGGCGCGGGCCCCCATCGTCTCCATCTGTTCGACCTCCCCAGTCCTGCCCGCGCACAAAAACATCCCCGGGAACGAGCGCCTTCCGGGGATCTCAGGACAGGCCTGGTCCCGCTGCGCACGCTCCTTCTCCCATCCAGACTGTTACTGTCGGCTCTGGCTTAGACCAGATCAGCCTTGCGGCTCGCGGGCTCGGCCCCTTGCGGAACCCCACCGCCGGTCAGGAATCGGGCGGGTCTCCCCTGCCCTCACCTAGCCCTGAAGGATGTGACCATCGCGGGCGATTTTCGGTTTGATGATACCGCTTTGATTATATGCGCAACACGGGCTTCAGTCTATCCACGCTCGCCGGCGCAGCGGCTGCGCAACGTGTCCACCGCAGCCGCCACATCGCCGCTGCTGAACAAGCTCGACCCGGCCGCCAGGACGGTGGATCCCGCCGCCACTGCGTCTGCGACCGTCTCGGCCGAAATCCCGCCGTCCACCTCAAGGAACGCTTGCGGGTTTGCCGTAGCCAACAACTCGGCCGCGCGGCGGATCTTGGGCAACACGGAACGGATGAATTTCTGGCCCCCAAACCCCGGGTTGACGGTCATGATGAGCAGGAGGTCGACAGCCGATAGCAGCTCCGTTACAGCATCTACGGGAGTGCCGGGGTTTATCGCCAGCCCGGCGCGAGCGCCCAAGCGGCGGGTTTCCTGGAGCAGCCGATGCGGGTGACGCGTCGCTTCGAGGTGGAATGTCACGTAGGCAGCTCCGGCGTCGACAAACGAGCTCACGTGCCGTTCCGGCTCATCGACCATCAGGTGGACGATCATGGGGACGCCGACGTCGTTGAGCGAACGGACCACACCCGGCCCGAAGGCGATGTTCGGCACAAAGCGGCCGTCCATGACATCGATGTGCAGGAAGTCCACCCCGGCGTCACGTGCGGCGACGGCTGCCTCGTAAAGGCGCCCGTGATCGGCGCCGAGCATTGAGGCAGCGATGAGCGGCCTGCGCTCAGTATCGTGGGCGGGCCTGGAGTTCATGGAGGAAACCAAGGTAGCGCTGATACCTCCCTGCATCGATCTCCCCGCGTGCGACGGCGGCCTTGACGGCGCAGTCGGGTTCGGGGTCGTGAAGGCAGTCCTGAAAACGGCACGTCTCGGCGAACTGCGCCATCTCCGGATAGTATTCCTGAAGCCTCGCAGGCGCCAGCGCGGGCAGATCGAGGTGGACGAACCCCGGCGCGTCGGCAACCCAACCGTCCCCGACGGGAATCAGCCTGACCCCTCTGGTGGTATGCCGCCCGCGCTGGACTTTGGCCGACAGGTCGCCGACCTCGAGGTCAAGGCCGGGCCGCAGCACGTTCAGGATGGTCGACTTTCCGACTCCGCTCTGCCCCGCGAGCACGGCGACACGCCCCGAGACGAAGTCGACCAATTCCCCGAGGTTGACCCCCGTCAGCGCGCTGGTGAGGACCAACGGCGCCCTTGCGCCGGCAAAGGAGCGAACGACCATCGCGGTTTCCTCGGGGGAAGAGAGGTCGGTCTTGTTGAGGCACAGGACTGCGTCCAGGCCTGAATGCCGGGCCAAAATGAGCAACCGGTCGACCAGCGCAAGGTTCAGCGGTGGTGACTGGGTCGTGAAGACGATGACGGCAAGGTCGGCGTTGGCGATGGGCGGACGGATCAACTCGGAGCGGCGGGGGAGCACGGCGGTGACCAGGCCCGTACCCGGTCCCCGCTCTGCGATGGTGACGCGGTCGCCGGTCAGGATGCCGTGGCCCGCCAGCTTGAGCCTGCCCCGCAACCGGCACGTTAGCGTTTCTCCTCCGGTCAGGACCTCGCAGAAATTGCTGTAGGCCCTGACGACCAACCCCGCCTCAAGGCGAGGGTCAGTTGGGGAGAAATCGCTCATGTCGCTGCGTGCCGGCCGGGCCGATGATGAATATTTCGATCCTGGCCGTGATTCCGACCCACTCGATCGGGTAGCTGACGGTGTCCCCAGGATCGTGCGTCTTCCAATACACCCACCGCGGAGTCTTGGAGTCGACGTACAGCTTGACCTTGATTTCTTGCTTGCCCTTAAGCTCGTGGGGGACTTCAAAGCGGTCGGTGTACCTCTTGGCCGTTACCGTGCCGCGGCTGACTACGAGGTCGACACGGGAGCCTTCCGGCACATTCTGGTCGACCGCAGGGGTCTGCTTCATCACCGAGCCGATCGGATAGCTGGAACTTGCCTCCTCGGTAATCACGCCTTCGGTCAGGTTATTCTGTTTGATGATGCGGAGCGCTTCCGTTATGGGTTCACCCCTCAGGTTGGGCATCTTTGCCTTCGCCGGCTCCGGCCCAAGGCTTATCACCAGGTCGATAGGTGTGCCCTCGAGGACCTGGATGTCCGCCTTGGGGTTCTGGTCGATAACATACCCCTCGGGGATGGTCTTGTGGTGTTCTCGCTTGACCTCGCCCAGAGAGAGTTTATAGTTTTCGATCGCGAGCAGCGCGTCACGCTCGGGCTGCATCGTCACCTTCGGCACGAAGCCGATCTTCGGACCGAGGCTCACCCAAACCTTGATCGGCCGGCCGCGCTTGACGGTCGCGAGGGGTTCAGGGTCGGTCATGAATATGGTGTCCGCCGGCAGAGAGTGATTCTGCCGCGGCTGCTCCTCGACTTTGAGCCCTGCGTCGATCAGCTTCTGGACACCCGCGTCCCGCAGGTCGCCCACCGCATCCGGAACCTGGATCTGCGGCGGGTTCAGCCATGTGATGAGACCTCTCACGGCAAACCCCAGGATAATCAGTGTCAGTATCCCGATGCCGATCAGCACGGGCCGCCTGGTCAGCAGCGGGCTACGGTCGCGCGGCAGCCGGGAGCGCAGCCGCGAAGCCGGCACGACCTGGGTGCTGAGCGATTCGTCGTCCTGGAGGTCCGCGCTGCCCTCTTCAAGCGGCATCGCCCTCTCAACCTCCGCAAGGGCGCGGATCATCGCCTTGGCATCAGGGAAGCGATCCCGGGGCTCCTTGGCCAGGGCGCGGAGGGCGAGGCTCTCAGCCTGCTTGGGAACAGGGGTGATCAGCGAGGGCGGACGGGGAGGCTCTTCGACGTGCTTGAGGACGACGCTGACGGGACTCTGCCCGTTGAACGGCACCTCGCCCGTGAGCATCTCATAGAGAACGACGCCGAGCGAGTAGAGGTCCGATCGGGCGTCGGCGTCGCCGCCCCGGGCCTGCTCAGGGGATATGTAGTGGACCGACCCCACAACCGAATCGGAGTTGGAGATGGTCCCCTGGGCGAGCGACTGAGCGTGCGCGATCCCGAAGTCGGCCACTTTGGCAAGCCCATCGCGGGTGATCAGGATGTTCTGCGGCTTGATATCGCGGTGAACAATCTGGCGGGCGTGGGCCTCCGAAAGCGCTGTAGCGATCTGGCGGGCTATGCCCAGCGCAGTGCGCGGGCTCAGGCGCCCCTGCTTCTTAATCACCTGTTTGAGCGTAGTGCCCTCGACCAACTCCATGACAATGTAGTGCAGTCCGCCGTCCACGCCCACGTCGAAAATGCCGACGATGTTGGGATGCGAAAGCGCGGCGGCCGCCTTTGCCTCGCGCTGGAAGCTCAGCAGGAACTGCTCATCCGCCGCGTACTGGTCGCGCAGGACTTTGAGGGCCACATCCCGGCCCAGCACCTCATCGCGGGCCCGGTAGACCACGGCCATGCCCCCGGACCCAGCCATCTCGATGATCCGATACCGGCCTCCTACCAGTTTACCGATCAATGGTCACAGCACCCCGCGATAATGACCACGGCGGTCAGGTTGTCGCTGCCGCCGCGGCTGTTGGCCAGGTCGACAATCGCCCGGGCGGACCTGCGCGGGTCTTGAGCTGCGGCCGTCAACCGCGCCAGGTCCTGCCGGTCGAGATGGCGGGTCACGCCGTCGCTGCACAGCACAACAACGTCACCGTTCTTGAGCTCCTCCTGCCACAGGTCAACCGCCAGCACAGGGTCCGTACCCAGCGCACGGGTCAGGACGTTGCGGTGCGGATGGGACTCTGCTTCCTCCGCAGTCAGGGTACCATTGCGCATCAACTCGGCAACCACCGAGTGATCGACGGTGATCTGCTCGGCGGTGCCGTTCCGGATGCGAAAAGCCCTGCTGTCGCCGACATGAGCCAGGGAAAGGTGGCCGGACGCGACCAGAGCGGCGGTGACGGTGGTGCCCATGCCTGAGTACTTGGGATCGTGTCTTCCCGAGTCGTAAACCTTGCGGTTGGCCTCGAGAACGGCGGAAGCCAGAGCTTCGGGAGCGTCCTCGACCAATTCGAAACCGGCCCCGCCCGCGCCGGTGGCGGAGGCCAGCCACCGCTCAACTCCGCCGGCAATCGTCTCAACGGCGATCTTACTGGCTACTTCGCCGGCGTTGCAGCCGCCCATGCCGTCGGCGACGATACCCACGGACAAACTGCCGCCGTCGTCTTTAACTCTGACGAAGTACGCATCCTCGTTGGTGGATCGAACCCTGCCTTTGTCCGTCCATCCCGCCGCGACAAGCCTCAATCGGGAGAACACCCTTTCCACGCAGCCATAGCTGCAGAACGAAATGGAAGTTCCGCTCCTAGCCGCGCTTTTCCTCTTTCATCGGGGAGGGTTGGCGGCCGCACGGCGACGCAATCTCGCGAAGAAAAACCCATCGGTGCCATCGACGTGTGGAAGCAACAAAGTAGGGTCGCCGTCGAGTTCCCACGCGCGGCCGTTCTCTGACGACAGGAACTCGACGATGACGTCCTCGGTCTCCTCAGGTTCGAAACTGCACACCGCGTACACCATTCTGCCCCCGGGGCGCACCGCCACAGCCACGCCAGCCAGCATTTCCAGTTGCCTTTCGGCGATGGCCGGAAGGTCGGAAGCCCCCCGCCGCCAACGCAGTTCCGGCCTGCGGCGGATGACGCCGAGGCCGGAACACGGCGCATCGAGAAGCAGCGCATCCGCCCGCACGGGTGTCAATCGGCCCAGCTCGCGGGCGTCACCGGGAAGAGCCGTGATCGACTGTAGGCCCAGCCGGTTGGCAAGGGAACGGACCTGTGAGACCTTTGCCGGGTTGACGTCGAGGGCCAACACCGGAGCCTTATCGAAGGACAGGGCCGCAAGGTGCGTGGCCTTGCCGCCGGGAGCCGCACAGGCATCGATGACCTTTTCTCCAGGTTGCGGAGCAAGAGCTCTCGCCGCGAGCATCGAAGCCTCGTCTTGGATGACGAATTTGCCTGCCCGGTACGCGTCCGCCCGCCGGAGGTCCCCGCCACCAAAAATCCGTATCGCCTCCGGCGCAGCCCTGCCCTCCCGGGCATCGAATCCGGCCCGGGCCAACTCCTCGATCAGGTCGCGCCTGGTCGTACGGAGCAGGTTGGCGCGGATGGTCGTGCCTGGGGGCCGGTTGTTCGCCACGCAGAGCGAATGGGCCCCTTCGGGCCCGAACCGGGTCACCCAGCGCTCGACGAGCCACCGGGGATGGCTTTCGGCGATCGCGAGATGAGCGATCGGGTCGCCAAAGCGATCCGGCCACGGCAGGCCGTCTTTGCCCTCCGCCAGCCGGCGCAGGACCGCGTTCACGAGCCCGGCTATGTGGGCGCCCGAGAGTCGCTTGGCCAGCGCGACGGAGGTGTCGACCGCCGCGAACGCGGGTGTCCCGAGGTACATGATCTGATAGGCGCCAAGCCGGAGGATCTCGCGCGGCCAGGCGTCCAGACGGGCGAGCGGCCGCCGCACATAGAAACCGAGGGCCCAGTCGAGTGCGCCCTGCCGCTCGAGGCAGCCGCGGACGAGGTGTACGAAGAGCCCCTTATCGGCCTGCGACAGCGACTGCCGCGCCAGCTCCCGCTCGATGATAATATTCGACCACGCCCCGTGCTGGTTGATACGGTAGAGGGCCTTGACTGCGGACTCGCGGACCGGCATGCCCGCAACCTGTTCAGGCGTCAATCGCGGTTCCTCCCGCCCGCGGGCAGCCCGGCTGCGGATCGCCGGGATGCCGGATGAGCACTGCGATCTCCCCCCAGAACCGGTCGGGCCTGCCGGCCGCAGGGAGCCCCCGCGGTTGAGGGCGCGCCCGCACGGTAATGCCTGCCAGACTGACGCCGTCCAGGTCGATGGCTGTCGTCAGCCGCTGCTGGACCAACCGGCCAACCCACGGCGCCGCAAGGCACGTGATAGCCAAGCCTGCGCCAAGCCCCGCCCACGATAGCCGCCCCGTCAGGAGCAACAGCGCAACAAGGGTGCCCCACGTCAGCAACTCCGCGGTCCCGAGGCTGGTGCCGCAGCGAGGGTGATACGCGAGAGCGGTCTCGCCGGCCTTGAGCCGCCGCAACCCTTCTTCGGCCGCCGTTGCGATCTGCACGGGGTTGACCTGGCCGCGGAGGATGAAACCGGCCTGGACGGCGACCCCGTTGACTTCGGGACGGCCATACCTGTGCTCAAGAACGTGGAGTGTCGCGTGCTCCAGGGCGTGGTTGCGCTTCAGCCGGGGGTCGGTCGCGATCTTGTAGACCTCCCAAGGTATGGCGGTGACGAGTCCCATCCGCATCCGCGACGGGCGCACAAGCAACAACACCCCCGCTCCAGCGAGGGCCATCGCCAGGATCATCTGTTCGGACGGCACGGTTACCGGCGCCGGTTACGCAGCAGCAACATGCGCAACAACTGGCTTATCGCCACAGCGGTGGCTGCCACGTACGTCAGTGCGGCGGCGTTGAGCATGTCCCTTGCCCCTTCGATCTCGCCGCCGCGGAGATACCCGCCTCCGTCAAGAAGGGCGATGGCCCGGGAGGAGGCGTTGAACTCGACAGGCAGGGTAATCACCTGGAACAGGACCGCTCCGACGAACAGCCAGATGCCGATATCGAGGAGCGTCGGCTGGGCCATGATCAATCCGATGAAGAACAGGGGCCACGCCAGCGTCGTCGTGAGATTGACCAGAGGAACGAGTCCGTTGCGCAGGGCAAGTGGGCCGTAGGCGTGAGCGTGTTGGACGGCATGTCCGACCTCGTGGGCCGCGATCGCCATGGCCGCGACTGACGGGCGGCCGTAGTTCTCGCGCGAGAGACGCAGTACTTGCGCACGGGGATCATGTGGTCCGACAGGCGGCCCTCGGCGAGGTCCACGCGTACGTGACCGAGGCCGGCCGCGTCGAGCAACCCGCGCGCGACATCCGAGCCGGTCATCCCGCTGGCCGACGGCCGTTGCGAGTACAGAGCGTAGGTCGAAGCTACCTTGTTTTGAGCGTAGAGGGCGAAGATCATCGCCGGTATCAACAACAGAAAGCTCGTGTCACCCCCAGGAACAACCTGAGCCCTCCCCTCTCGGAGCACATCGCCGGCCCGAAGACGCCTGCCGTTGGCAAACGCGCCGGCGGTCATCTCCCTGCCTCCAGCCGGCTTGACCTGCAGAAGCCTTATCGCTGTCCCTTCGCCCGCCACGACGAGCAGGGATTGGCCGTCTCTTGCGACTATCGTGCCGGGTTCGGCCGGATCCGCGGGGTTTCCTTGACACCACGAACCTCGGCGCGGGTAACAATCACCCTCCCGCCGCTGAGTTCGAAGTAGGCGCCGGGCTTGGGGGCCATGGCGCGGATTTGGTCGCGGATCATGCGGGCGGGCTGCTTCCAGTCAATACGCTCGTCGGCGGCGGTGAGTTTCCGCGCGATCGTCACTCCTCCGGCAGGCTGTGGGGTGCGCGGCGCCAAGCCGCCCGCCAGGAGGTCCAGCGCCTCGACGAGCGCTTCGGCGCCCAGATCCGCCAGCCGGCAGCGCAGCCATCCCGCGTCCTTGTCCTCGGGAATCGGCTGCGCCCGGGCAAGCAGAATATGCCCTTCATCCAGGTTGTCGCTCATATGGATGATGGTGATCCCCGTGACTTCATCGCCGGCCATGATCGCCCGCTCGATGGGCGCCGCTCCCCGCCAGCGAGGCAACAGCGAGGCATGAACGTTGATCGCGGCCAGGCGCGCGGCGGATCGCGCCGCCTGCCTGACCAAACCGGCCCATGCGGCCGTGACAATCACGTCGGGCCGGTCTTCCTGCAGCAGGGCCGTCAGACGGCCGTGCGCGCCCGCAGCGAGCTTGACCAGCGGGAGGCCGAGATCATCCGCGGCGCGACCGACCGGGCTGGGCGTGGGCCGCATTCCGCGGCCGCGCGGCCGGTCCGGCTGGGTGAAGACACGCACGATGCGGTGAGGAGTTGCCGCAAGGGCCTTGAGGATCGTCGCCGAAAAGGCGGGCGTTCCGAGAAAAGCGACCGCCAGCGACGGCCGCCCGGCCGCGGTCACAGTGGATCCCCCTGGGCTGAAGCGGGCTTTGAGGCGGCTCCATCGTCAACATCGTCCGGGCCCTCGTCCTCTTCTTCCTCGGCCGCGGACGAGCGGATCGCGTAAGCGCGGTCCGTGTATAGAACGCCGTCGAGATGGTCGAGTTCGTGCTGCAACACCCGGGCGAGATAGCCCTCGCCGTCAATGGTGACCTCCTTGCCCTCAAGGTCCAGAGCCTTGACCCGCACACGCTTTGACCGCTCGACTTCGCCGCACAGGCCCGGCACCGAAAGACAGGCTTCAACGTCGGCTTCGGCTCCCTCAGCCGAAACGATACGCGGGTTGACCAAAGTCACAAGTCCCTCGCCAACATCGCAAACGACGATTCTTCGCGATTCGCCAACCTGGGGGGCCGCAAGCCCCACTCCATCTACGGCGTACATGATCTCGCCCATGCGTCTGGCCAGCTCACGAATGCCGGCGTTGATCCTCCTGATGGGGCGGGCCTTCTCGCGCAGAACGGGATCCCCGTACTGGCGGACCAACTCACGAAACCGGTCGCGGCTATCGGCGGAAGCGGCCGAGGGGTCCCCGCTGCCGGCACGGTTCGGTTCCTTGTCCGCTCCGTGGTCCGGAATCTGGGCTCGTGGCGTCAACGGCAAAGCCTCCCGGAAAGCACTAGTGCTGCTATTCTGCTCTAACCCGGGGCTATAGCATAGCCTGCGGGTCGACATCGGCGCTGACTCGTAACGAAGGAGCGATTGCGGCCATCAGGATGTCCAGGCCAGCCGAGCACGCTGCGGCCAGGCGCCGAGGGTCGGTGTCCTTCAAGACTATATTCCAGCGGTATCTGCCCTGCAAGCGATAGAGGGGCGCGGGCGAAGGGCCGAGCAGCCCCGTGGTTGGCTGCTCGGCAAGGAGTTCGCGCAACAGGGCACAAGCCGTCTCGGCAGCGGCTGCGGCGGCTGTCTCCTCCTCTCCGCTGATCCGGATGAGCCCGATGTGGCTCCAGGGGGGATAGCCCAGTTCGCGCCGGCGTTCCAGTTCTTCACCACAGAACCCCAGATAGTCGTGGTCTTTTGCGTACCTGAGGCTATAGTGATCCGGGCTGTAGGTCTGGACGACCACGAGACCCGGGCGTCCTCCTTCCTGCCCGCCCGGCAACCTGGTGAACTGAAAGTCCGCTCCGCCACCGGAAGTCCAGGAAGACGGGCGAAGTGTCTGCCGCGACGCCGACCAGTGTGACCTTCGGGATGTCGAGCCTTGCCGATCATCTGGGTGCCGATGAGGATGTCCAGGTTTCCGAGGAGAAGTCGCAAAGTATCCGTTCAACAGCGCCTTTGCGCGCTGCGACGTCGGAATCGAGGCGATCGACGCGCGTCGGGGAACATTTCTACTTGACCTGGGCGGCGACGCTCGTACCGGAACCAAAATAGCGGATTTTGGTGCCGCCGCATGACAGCAGACCGCCGAGGTTCCTGCTGGAAACCGCAGTGGTGGCAGCAGAGTTTCGCTCGCTGCCGTGGTAGACCAGTGAGACGTCGCAATGCGGGCACCGTGCGACGTAGCCGCACTCGCGGCAAAGGACGAAGGTGGCGAGGCCGCGGCGGTTGAGGAAAAGTATGGACTGCTCCCCGCCAGGAAGCCGGGTCGCCAACTCGCTCTGTAGCCTGCGCGAGAGGACCGAACGGTTGCCCGATTCGAGCTCGCGCCTCATGTCAACGAGGGTTACCTCCGGCAGCCGTTTCCCATCGACCCTGACGGGAAGCTGCAGCAACTCGAGTTCCCCGCTGCCCCCGCGGCCCCGCCGGAGCCCCCTCCTGCCGCTGACCGGTGATAAGCCTCCAGCGAGGGCGTGGCGCTGCCGAAGACGACGATGCCGCCGCATAGCTCCGCTCGCTTGCGCGCGACCTCGCGGGCGTCGTACCGCGGGATGTCTTCCTGCTTGTAGGACGGTTCGTGCTCCTCGTCGACTACGATCAGGCGGAGCGAGGGCAGCGGTGCAAAGGCCGCGGAACGGGGCCGACCGCGATCGCCGCCTTGCCCGCGGCCAATGGCGCCAGGCGTGGTGCGTTCGCCGGCAGCAGTTGCTACGGCCACCACCCGGAAAGCGGCTCTCGAACCGGGTCGCCGTCTGCGGTGTCAATGCTATCTCCGTCCAGCACAAGAGCCACCATCCACCGGAGACGAGGACCTCGGCGATGCACCTCAGATAGACCTCCAGTCTTGCCGGAGCCGGTGACTCGAGCAGAGGAACTCCGCCGGGCCGCCCGCCGCTAACGCCGGTGATCCTGGCCACCGCCGCGGCCTGACCCTCCGTCATTTCGAGCAGGCCGTCCCGGCCGCCGAGGCCAACGACGGGGCCGGAGGCGCCAACGTGGCTACGGCACCCGCCTCCTCGATCAGGCCCCGGGCGAGAAGGCCTTGACCGCAGCCTGGTTGGCGGCCACGGGCGTCGAGGTCCACGACCCGGATCCAGTTCTTCCGCCGAAGCCAACTGCCGGAAACACCACCGCCTGGCGGAGCGCGCGCCTCAGTACCTCGTCCGCTCGAGTCGCGGCGCCTGCGGCGGTGTCTCGGCCGGTGTATCGGCCGGCCCCAGAGCTCTCGGCTCAGGCTCAAGCAGACCCTGGCGCTGCAACCGCCTGATCCGGTCGAGGACCGCCGCACGGTCAAAGACTGAGCGTTGCAGCACCTGGGCCAGCGTTGGCACCGTAGGCCCGGACAACCCGTACACCTCTTCGAGGCCGGCGAACTCACCGGCGACCGGCGGCTCGACTTCGCCTGGGGTCCACGCACGTGCGGTACGGCCGGCGATCGCCGGCGGCAGTATGGCCCGGTATGCCTCAATCGGGCTGCATGCGTAGCGTGCTGCATTAACCGGCGAGTTCGAAGGCGAAGTGGTCAAAGCCAGTCCCACAGGCGGTGCAATTCGGATCGGTTTGGGTTCGGCAACCGAGGAGACTCGATCAGCGCGGTAACCACGCCGCGGAGGTACCGGCGGCCGAGGAGGACGACAACAAGCGAGCCGACGCCGACCCTGGCCGCGCAGGTCTTCGGGGATCAGGTAGTCGAAGGGGCGGCGCCGAGGCTGGGCCGCCCGCGTCGAACAGCGGCATAGCCGGGCCCCGCGGCAGGTTCATGAGCCGCCCGGAGGTCCACCGGAACTGCGCTCCTGACTGGCGACTGCATCAAGGATATGGGCCGCGAGAGCGCGCTCGGTTCGACTTCGCGCTGCTCCACGCCCATCCGGCCAGACGAGTATCGCCCTGGTTGGTTTCCGCGGCAAAGCCTGCGCCCGAGCGTGTGATGTCGTTGGCGATGACGAGGTCGAGGTGCTTGGCCGAGAGCTTGCTCTTTGCGTTGGCGATCAACTCGTCGGTCTCCGCCGCGAAGCCGACGAGGACCGCCATGCCCTTGCGCGCCCCGACGGTCGCCAGGATGTCCGGGTTGCGCTCCAGCTCAATGCTTAGCTCCTCCGGCCCTTTCTTAATCTTATGCTCAAGACGCGCCCGCGGACGGTAGTCGCTGACCGCTGCCGTGGCCACGAACAGGCCCTTGCCGCTGAAGTGCGCGAGGACGGCCGCAAGCATCTCTTCCGCCGTCGTCACCCTGACGAGGCTGACGCCCCCCGGGTCGGCAAGGCTCACGGGGCCGGTCACGAGTGTGACCTGTGCGCCCCGGCGGGCCGCCTCCTCGGCGACGGCGAACCCCATCTTGCCGCTGGACGGATTGCTCAGAAAACGCACCGGGTCAAAGTGCTCGCGGGTCGGGCCGGCGGTCACCAGCACGGGCACGCCATCATAGTCGCGCGCCCCGGAAAGGAGGGAAACGGCTGCCTCGACGATCGCCGAAGGCTCCGGCAGCCGGCCGCGGCCGACCGCGCCCGAGGCGAGCCTGCCGTATTCGGGGGGCAGCACGTGGTATCCAAGGGAGCTGAGCTTGCGCTCATTCTTCTGGTAGATGGGGTTGGCGTACATGTTGTTGTTCATCGCCGGGCACAGAAGCACGGGCGCCCTCGTGGCGCAGACCACCGTTGAGAGGAGGTCGTCGCAGATGCCGCCCGCGATCTTGGCCACGATGTTGGCAGTCGCCGGGGCGACCAGAACGAGGTCGGCGCGTTCGGCAAGCGCGATGTGTTCGACGTTCCAGATCTTCGGCGGCTCCCACATATCGACGAAAACGGGGTGACCGGAAAGCGTCTGAAAGGTCAGCGGCCCAACGAGCTTGGTGGCAGCCCTGGTCATGATCACGTACACCGAGGCGCCGAGTTTGGTGAGGGTCGAAACGACCTCGCAGGCCTTGTAGGCGGCGATACCGCCCGTAACGCCCACGACGACCGTCTTGCCCCGGACCGGCGCCGGAGCGGCTGACTCACTCATGGGCTAGACCTCGGGAAGATAGTTCTCGCGGACCGGCGGCGTATCCAGGACGTGCACCGCCCCATCGGCGATTTCCTTGAGAGCCTGGGTCACCGGCTTGGGCCCGGCCGTCTCGACGACTTTCTCGCGGCCCTCCGTGATCTGCCTGCCACGCTTGGCCGCTGCCACCACGAGCGCGTACTTGCTGTCCACCTTGGTCATCAGCTGGTCCAGCGACGGGTCGAGGATGTTCAACCAGCTCCGCCTCCCTCAGTCCAAGAACTAACCAACGCTGGTTGCCTCGTCAGGCGGCAACGTTCAGCCGTAATAATCGCCGCTATCTGCCCGATGGCCTCGTCGAGCGATCGATTTACCACAACATAGTCATAGTTACGCATGGCTGCCAGCTCTATGCGGGCCTGGGCCATCCGGGAGGATAGCTCGTCCGTGGAAACCGCGCACCGCGCGGCGATCCTCTGCTCCAGGTCGACAAGAGCGGGCGGCACGACGAACACCAGGACGGACTCCGGGAGCGCCCTTCTGACGTTAAGGGCGCCGCGGGTT
This sequence comes from Bacillota bacterium, assembly GCA_040766985.1. Lineage (GTDB taxonomy): Bacteria > Bacillota > Sulfobacillia > JAUYEG01 > JAUYEG01 > JAXGPL01. The sequence goes on along the minus strand of JAXGPL010000002.1, from coordinate 65,383 downwards.
TCAATATCCAAGATGATGTCCCGGCCCTGGCTGAGGATCTCCTCAAGCGGGCCGCGGGGCGTGCCGTAAAGATTGCCGGAGTAAGAGGCCCACTCCAGCAGTTCGCCATGCTCGATCATCTCTTGAAACCGGGCACGGTCGCAGAAGAGGTAGTCGACACCCTCGCGCTCCCCGGGGCGCGGGGGGCGCGTCGTCGCCGAAACCGAAAAGGCAAGGCCGGCGATGGAATCCACGAGGGCGCGGGCGATCGAGGTCTTGCCCGCGCCGGATGGGCCGGAAATGACAAGGACGAATCCTCGTCGCATACGGCTCACCCCCGGGTACCGCGAACTAGGTAATCAAAAGCAGGTCGGCCTGGGCAGCCCCGGAGAGGGACCACCTAGACCGGCCCTTCAGGACAAGACTAAGATCGAATGATGAGTACGGCTCTTGCCTGCTGCTACTTGCCTATCTGCGCGGGAATCTCGCGAGCAGCGCATCCTTCTGGCGCTTGCCGAGCCCCTGCACCCGCCGGGATTCATCGATCCCGATCTCTTCCATGACCTTCTTTGCGGTGGTCTTGCCGACCCGCGGCAGCGAGGCCAGCAGATACGCCACCCGCATCTTGCCCATAACCTCGTCGTTGTCCTTGGCCAGGACTTCGCCCAGGGTCATGGCGCCGGTCTTGAGTTTTTCGCGAACCTCTTTGCGCTCACTGCGCATCTTCTGGGCTTTCTCCAGGGCCTGCTTCTTCTCTTTGAGCGTGAGCACGGGCAACTTCACCGTTGCCACCTCCTACTCAATGTTCTGGAGCTGCTCGCGTATTCGCTCGAGCTCCTCCTTGGCGGCGATGATGCCGCTGGCTACCTCACTGTCGAGCGCTTTGCTGCCGACAGTGTTGACCTCCCGGAGCATCTCCTGACAGATGAAGTCGAGCCTCCTGCCGACTGATTCACCGCCACGGCTGTCCAGGGTTGCGTCCATTTGTTTGATGTGGCTGGACAACCGGACCAGTTCCTCACTTATATCGGAACGATCAGCGTAGACCGCAACTTCTTGTTCAATCCTGCCGGAATCCAGGCCGGCTGAAGGCAACAACTCAGCCAAGCGACTCATCAAGCGCTCACGCCACAGCCCAACGAGGCTTCCCGATCTGGCCTCGATCTGAGCGCGAAGCTCCTCGATCCTCGCCAGGCGGGCCTTGAGATCCTCCCAGATGGACTGCCCCTCACGGACGCGCATCCCGACCAGCGCCGTCAGCGCTTGCCGGCACGCGTCCTCTGCCAGCTTGACCAGAGCGTCGATATCCCGTCCCGCTTGCTCCGCCGCGACCACATCCGGCAAGCGAAGGATGTGCTCAAGGCGGATCGGGTCCGGAATCCCCAGCTCCTCGCGCAACTGTCCCAGCAGCTCGTAGTAGTGCCTGGCCAGGTTGGCATCGACCGTAACATTACGGGCAAGGCCCGGCGAATCCTCCAAGGAAAGGAAAACATCCGCCCTGCCTCGTTTGATTTCTTCCTTTAACAGTTTGCGTAAGGGTTCCTCAAGCACACCGAGGTCGCGGGGCAGGCGGAAGTTGAAATCTGAATAGCGGTGGTTGACGCATCTTATCTCAACCGTGACTTTGCGCTGGCCATCAGCCGCCTCGCCGCGGCCGAAGCCGGTCATGCTGCGAATCACCTATTCACACCCTCGCCGTCGCCCACAAGGTAGGTCCATGGCGCTTCTCTTCTACCTGCTAGGCAGGATTCCTTTTGATTACAGGCCACTTAAACATGACCTTTCTAGGATTATCCTGTCAATCGTCCAACAAAGTATGCCTAAGCAGGGCTTTTACGCCGTGCAGCTTTGTCAGGAGGCGAACACGAATTCCCCTCGGCAGACAAGGGCAGCCGGCCCGGTGAGCAGCATGTGGCCGTCAGTCTCACGCCAGGTGACCTTGAGGTCTCCGCCGGGCAGGCTGACGACAGCCTCCCGGTCGAGCCGGCCGGTCACGACGCCTGCGACGACGACCGCGCATGCCCCGGTCCCGCAGGCGAGGGTTTCGCCTGAACCGCGCTCCCACACCTTGGCAAGGGCGCGCCCCCTGTCCAGCACGCGGACAAACTCGACGTTGGTGCGCTTGGGGAAGCTCTCGTGGGTTTCGATGGCACGCCCCAGGGCCCGCCACGGCAATTGCCCGGGGTCGTCTTCGACAAACGCAATCACATGCGGCACTCCGGTGGAAACCGCGGTGACCTCCAACCTGCGCCCGCCCACCTGGAACGGACGCTCTCGGACCATCCCGTCGGGGCCGGGGGCCAGGGTCGTCGGCATGTCCGCGGCGGCGAACTTCGGGCTGCCGAGGTCACAGGTGACTTGCCAGGCCTCTCCTTCGCCGCCCGGGGTGACGTCGCACCTTATCGGGCCGGCCAGGGTCGAGACCGTGAACGAGTGGTCCGGCGTAAGCCCGTTCTCGACCACGAACCTGGCAAAGCACCGCATGCCGTTGCCGCACATCTCGCCTTCGGAACCGTCGCTGTTGAACATCCGGAAGCCGAACGCGGTGCCCGGAAGATAGGGCGGAAGGATCAGGATCAGGCCATCACTGCCGACGCCGCTGTGGCGCTCTGAGACGGCGGCCGCGAGGACGGGGACCTGGTCAGCGGCCACCGGCAGGCCGTCAAGGCAATCGACGTAGATGTAGTCGTTACGGGCGCCGTGCATCTTGGCAAACGGGATTCTCAACTGAGCGCCTCCTTGACCTGGGACAACCTCGGTGTTAGGTTAGTCCCGCACCGTACTAGAGGTGAAAGATATGCAGTTCGACGGGATTGCGATGCGCGCCTGCCTTGAGCGGGCCGGGCGACTCCTCTCCGGCGCCCGGCTGCAGCGCGTCTATCAGGTCACTCCTTTGGCGATCGCCCTCGAGCTCTGGGCGGGCTCGTATGCCTACCTAGTATGTTCCGCGGAGGCGGAGGCGGCCTGCATCTTCGTCACCAGCGTCAAGCCCGCGCGAACCCAAGACCCATCGCCGTACGTCAGCCTGCTGCGCCGCCACCTGACCGGCTCGCGCCTGGTCCAGGCGCGGCAGAAGGGTTGGGACCGCATCGCAACGTTTGATTTCCGGACCCGTAACGAGCTGGGTGACCCCCTGCGCCTCTCGCTCATCGTCGAAACCATGGGCAAACACTCCAACCTGATCTGCGTCCGGGAAGACGGGCGCATTATCGACGCCGCCAAACGGATCGGGCGCTCGCGGAGCCGCGTCCGGCAGGTGCTGCCGGGGCTTACCTACCAGGCGCCGCCGGCGACGACAAGCTTGGCCCCGATTCGGTGGACGCAAAGTACGTCGAAGGCCTCTTGGCCGCGGAGCCATCCGCGGCGGAGGCGGCTGCGGAGGCCCTGGCAGGCGGCGGCATGCGTCCACTGCCGCTGCGACACGCGGTAACGGCGCTGGTGCGGGGTGTCGCCGGCCTGGGCCCTGAGCGGGCCCGGCAGATCCTTCAGACCGCCTACAGGCAATCGGGTGAACGACCTGGCAACGAAGAAGGCGGCTTATTCCCGCCAAGGGTCGCCCCCTGGGACCCTGTTGCCGCAGCCCTGAACCAGGCGGCGGCCCTGGCCGCCGCGGGCGAAGAGGAATGTGCCGTCGGCGTTGAAGCGGCGTTCTGGGCCGTTCTTGCCGGTGCGTCGACCCCGCCGGCGCCGGCGGCCGCCGGGGCGGCGGTCGGCGCGCCCCAGGTGGCCAAGACACAAAGCAGCGGGCTTTGCTCGCGCAGGTCGAACGGGCAACTGCCCGCGCCCTCGAGCTGGCCGAGGCGACGCGCGCGAAATGGCTGCCCCGCCGGCGGGCACAACGCGCGTGAAGGCCGAGGCGATCATGTCGTCGCTGGCCGAGGCCCGGCGCCTTGCCCTGGAGGACGCGGGCGGAGAACCGGGCAATATCGAGGTGGAACTGCCCAGCTACAGCAGCACACCGGCGCCGGAAGCCACGGACACCGGGGAAGGATATCCACGCGTCGCCGTGACGCTGCGAGGGGAGAGGATCGGTACTGCGGGCTCAGGCCCTGTTGCGGAATACGCCGCGGCCAACCGGCGGCAGGAGGCCCTTGCGAAGGTCCTCCGGAAGGCCGAGACGCGCGCGGACAGGCTTGCGACGCTGGCCTTCCAGCTCCAAGCAGAGATGACCCCGAGGAGTTCGCTGAGATTGCCGAAGAGGCCCGATCGCTCGGGGCCGGCGACGCCGGAAACCTCACTCACGACCCCCATACGGAGGCGGCCAGGTCCCGGGGCAGGCGGCAGGATGCCCCGGGCGCCAGAAGCGGCGCAAGTCGGCCGAGACGATACGAGTCGCCGGGGGTTTCGAGGTGCTGGTCGGCCGAAACAACCGCCAGAATGACGCCATTGTCCGGATGAGCCGCGGAGATGACCTGTGGTTTCACGCGAGGGGCGTTCCTGGCGCGCACGTGTTGCTTCGGGCCGGAGGCGCCGCAGCGGCGCCGGCGCCCGAGGATATTAACTACGCCGCCGGAGTGGCCGCTCTGCACAGCCAGGCCCGTCGCTCAGGCAACGTGGCAGTAGATTTCTGCCCCGCCCGGCAGTTGCGCAAGGAGAGGCACGCGGCTCCGGGATTCGTCACCTACAGCGGTGAGACCACCCTTCACGTTGCTCCGGCAGAACCGGTCCCGCTCTCAAGCGACAAAGGTCCAGGCTCGATAGAGCCTGGGCCTCGTCGCCGCTTAGCGTTAAGGGTATCGGGCCCGCCTGCTAGTCGCTGCCCCCCGCGCTCTTCGGAAGCGTCAGGGGTACCCCCTGCCTGCACATTGGACACTCGTCGGATGCGTACGACGGCACCTCGAGGGTCGCCATGGCTACCGCCGGAACGCCGAAGTCCACCTTGCCGCCGCTCCGGTCAACCAGCATGCCGACGGCGACGACCTCCGCTCCCCGCTCCTTGACCACGTCCATGACCTCGCGAACCGAGCCTCCGGTGCTGACCGCGTCCTCCACGACGACGAACTTCTCGCCGGGGTTGATGTGAAATCCGCGCCGCAGGGTCATCGTGCCGTCCTGGCGTTCGGCGAAGATGGCGCGCTTGCCGAGGGCCCGCCCCACTTCATAGGCGAGCACGATACCGCCCATGGCCGGACCGATCACGGCGTCGGCGGCGTAGGCCTCAAGCCTGGCCGCGAGGGCCTCGGCGAGCGGCCCGGCCTTCTGCGGGTGCTGCATGACCTGCGAGCATTGCAGGAACATCGGGCTGTGCCGTCCCGACGTAAGCTTGAAATGCCCCTCAAGCAGCACGCCGGTTTGGCGGAACAGGTCCAGGACTTGTTGTTCTGTCATCTCTTACGCCCCCTTGACCTCATCTTTTTGGGCAAGGCCGGTGGCCTCATCGAGGGTCAGTCCATGGCGCTCCAGGTAGGCGGCGATGCCGCTGATCACTTCCAGGGGCGCCAAGGGGTTGCGGAAACAGGCGCTGCCGACCGCCACAGCGTTGGCCCCGGCGAGGATGAACTCCATTGCGTCGCCCGCCGTCGCAATGCCGCCCATGCCGATCACCGGGACCTTAACTGCCTGCCTGACCTGCCAGACCATCCGCACCGCGACCGGCCGGATGGCCGGGCCGGAGAGGCCAGCGAAGGTACTGGCAATGACGGGACGTCTGGTTTCCAGGTCGATCGTCATGCCGAGCAGGGTGTTGATCAGGGAGATGGCGTCCGCGCCTGCTTCCTCGGCCGCCGCCGCGATTTCGGCGATGTCCGTGACGTTGGGTGTGAGCTTGCAGATGATCGGCAGCGAGGTTTCGCGCCGGACGCATTTGACGACGGCGGCTGTCGCCTTAGCGCTGACTCCGAAGGCCATCCCCTCGCGTTCGACGTTTGGGCACGAAACATTGATTTCGATGGCCGAGATGCCCGGGGCTCCGTCGAGCCGCGCCGTCAGGCGGCCGTATTCCGAGACCGTTGCGCCGGCGATGTTTACAACGACGCAGGCCTGGTGTTCGCGAAGCCACGGCAACTCTGTGCGAAGAAACTCGTCTACGCCGGGGTTCTGCAGCCCGATCGAGTTAAGCATGCCGGCAGGCGCCTCGGTCACACGCGGCGCCCGGTTGCCGTGCCGGGGCTGACGGGTCACGCACTTGGTGGTAACGGCCCCCAATGCCGAGGGCGGTACCAGCGGAGCGTATTCGCGCCCGAAACCATACGTCCCGGATGCGGTCAGGACCGGGTTCTCAAGGCGCAGCCCGGCGATATTCGTTGCCATAGAAACACGTTTTGCAGCTGCCGCGATCCCGGCCAACAGGGCTTGGGCGCGGTCCCGGCCCGCCCAGGCCCACTTCCGGCTATCCGGCGAATGACGTGAAACCGCCATCACAGGGCCACCTCCCGGGCATCGAAGACGGGGCCGTCGGCGCACACGCGGGCATAGCCGCCCCCGGCTTCTTCCGACCGCGGCCACGCGCAGCCCAGGCAGGCGCCCAGACCGCAGGCCATACGCTGTTCAAGCGAAACGTAGGTCGCCACGCGCGCGTCCCTTCCCAGGGCAGCGACCGCCCTGAGCATCGGCAAGGGGCCGCAGGCGCAGACGACTGCGATCTGGCCGCTCGCCAGTTCGGCGCCCAGGAGGTCGGTCACGGGACCGGGGTGGCCAGCCGATCCGTCATCAGTAGAGTAGATGCACGGGCTGCCCTGCCTTCCCGCCAGTTTGACCGCCCACAACTCGGCCGCCGTCCGCGCGCCGAGCAATAACATGACACGGGTCTGCGCCGTATGGGCGTCGCACCCCGCCGTCATCGCCGCGGCCAGGGGCATCAGTGGAGCGGCCCCGATACCGCCTCCGACAAGGAGGACCTTGCCTCCGTACTGCTCTGGGAAACCGTGCCCGAGCGGGCCGAGGAGATCCAACCCAGAGCCCGGCCGGACACGGTTGAGCATCTTCGTCCCGCGGCCGACCGCCTTGATCACCAGGCCGACGGTCCTGGCCGCGCGGTCGATCGCCGCCAGGCTGATCGGCCGCCGGAGGTATGGATCGTCTGCGCCGGGCACTGCCAGGCCGGCATGCACGAACTGCCCCGGCAGCGCTGCCGCGGCGACCGCCGGCGCGCGGACGGTCAGGTACACGATATCGCAGGTGAGGGCCTCGTTGCCGAGGATCTCGCACGCTTCCCAGGCCGGCGCGATGCCGCCGGCGGCCCCGGCGTCACACACAGACCCGGCCCTGACGCTGGACGACCCTTCCGGCGACCACAGTCGCCGCGGCAAGGCCCTGCACCTCCCAACCGGCAAACGGGGTGTTGCGGCTCTTCGAGGCGAAGCACGCAGGGTCGATGCGCCACTTGGTTTCAAGGTCGAGGACGGTGACGTCCGCGTCCATACCCTCCGCCAGCCGGCCCTTGCGGGTAAGGCCAAGGACCGAAGCCGGGCCCGCCGTCATCGCCCGGACGACCGTCGCCAGATCCGCCTTGCCCGGATTGACGATGTGCGTTAGCAGCACGGGAAGGGTGGTCTCGATGCCAATGATCCCGTTCGGCGCGAAGTTGTACTCGACATCCTTGTCGTCCGGCGAGTGAGGGGCATGATCGCTCCCGATAACCTCAATCGTGCCTGAACGAAGGCCGTCGACCATCGCCGCGACGTCGGCGTCGGAACGCAACGGCGGGTTGACCTTGGTATCGGTGTGATAGCCGGTGTCGGCGACAAGCTTGTCGGTGAGGACCAGATGGTGCGGCGTCACCTCGCACGTGACCTTGACGCCACGGCTCCGGGCCCAGTTGATTACCGACAGCGAGAGCTCGGTGCTGACGTGGGCGACGTGGAGGCGGCCTCCCGTGAGCTCGGCGAGCATACAGTCGCGTGCGATCATCGCCGCTTCGGCCGCCGCCGGGATGCCGCGAAGGCCGAGCACGTCAGACCACGTCCCGTAGTGCATCTGCCCGCCCGCAGCGAGGTGGAGGTCCTCGCTGTGGGCGATAACGGGCTTCCCGTACATGCCGGCGTAGAGCAGCGCGGTGCGCATCAACTCGCTGCTCGTGACGGGCTTGCCGTCATCGCTGAAACCGACCGCACCCGCCTGTGCCATGTCGCCGATCTCCGCGAGTTCGGTCCCTGCCAGGTCCTTGGTAACCGAGCCGATCGGGAGCACGTTGACCACGCCGCTGGTCGCCGCCCGTTCGCGGACAAAGGTGACCATCGCCGCGTGATCGATGACCGGTGACGTGTTGGGCATGCAGGCGACGGTCGTGAAGCCGCCGATTGCGGCCGCCCGCGTACCGGACGCGATGTCCTCCTTGTACTCCTGGCCGGGCTCGCGGAGGTGAACATGCATATCGATGAGGCCCGGGGTCACGACCATGCCGCTGGCGTCGAGCACTTCGGCGTCATGCGGGGCGCCGGCGGCGGCGCCCGGTCCGGCGGCGGCGATTACCCCGTCCCGGCACAGCACATCCCCGGGGGTCAGGGCGCCGGTTAGGGGGTCCAGGATCCGCCCGCCCTTGATCAGCAGTGTCATTCAGAAGCACCCCCAAGCAGGAGATAGAGGATCGCCATGCGGATAGCCACGCCGTTTTTGACCTGTTCGACGATGGTCGACTGTGCGCCATCCGCAACTTCGGAACTGATCTCGATTCCGCGGTTCATCGGGCCCGGATGCATCAAGAGGGCGTCTGGCTTGGCTAGGGATAGGCGGCGCGCGTTTACGCAGTAGAGCCGCGCGTATTCGCGGAGCGACGGCAGCAGACCTGTGGACTGGCGTTCGCGCTGAAGTCGAAGCGCCATGACCACGTCCGCGCCGGGGAGTGCGTCCTCCACCCGCGCAAACGACTTCACACCGATTGACTCGAGGCCCTCCAAAAGCAGTGTCGCAGGGCCCGCGACGCAGACCTCCGCGCCGGCTTTGGTGAGGCCCCAGATGTTGGAGCGCGCGACACGGCTATGCAGAACGTCGCCGACCAGCACGACCTTAAGTCCGGCCAGCGTGCCCTTGTGCCTGCGGATTGTTAACATATCCAGAAGGCCCTGCGTGGGATGCTCGTGGGTGCCGTCCCCCGCGTTGATCACCTTGGCATCGACCAGGCGTGCAAGGTAATGGCTCGAGCCGGAAACCGGATGGCGCATGATGATGCAGTCGGAACCCATTGCCTGGAGCGTCCAGACGGTGTCCTTGAGCGATTCACCTTTGGTCAAGGCCGAGGTCGTGGTCGAGATGCTGACTGTGTCGGCGCTCATATACTTGGCGGCGAGCTCGAACGAAGTGCGAGTCCGGGTGCTCGATTCGTAGAAGAAGGTCACGATGGCTTTGCCGCGTAGGGTCGGGACCTTCTTTATGGGGCGGTCGATGATCTCCCGGAGCGAATCAGCCGTGTCAAGGATCAGCTCCATCTCATCGAGGTCCATCTCCTGCAGGCTGAGGATGTCCTTGCGCCTGAGTGCCATCATTTGGCCCCCTCCGACCCGTTGAGCTCCTCGATGACGACCGCATCCTCGCCGTCGAGTTCGTCGACGCGGACGCTGACGATTTCCCGGCGTGAGGTGGGTACGTTCTTGCCGACGTAGTCGGCCCGGATCGGCAACTCGCGGTGCCCGCGGTCAACCAGTACAGCGAGCTGGATGGATTGCGGTCGGCCAAGGTCCATCAGCGCGTCCATCGCCGCCCGGACCGTTCGGCCGGTGTAGAGGACATCGTCGACCAGGACAACCTTGACGCCGCGTAAGGTGAAGGGCACCTCGGTGCTGCGGACCAGCGGCTGGTCCAGCCGCGACGTCAGGTCGTCGCGATAGAGCGTGATATCCAGGATGCCGAGCTGGATATCCTTGCCCTCGATTTCCTTGATGATCCTCGCAGCCGGGCTGCCAGCGGTGCCCTCGGCGCCTGATGCCGACGAGAACCACCCCGTCGACACCCTGATTGCGCTCGATAATCTCGTGTGCAATCCTGAAAAGCGCCCTGCGGATGGCTTCCCTGTCCATGATGCTGGCTTTGATTTCAATCCCCACGGTCATCACCCCCGCCTCGGGCCGCCCGGGCTTGTCCGGCCGGCGCGCAAAAAGAAAGACCCCCAAGCCCCATGGCTTGGGGGTCCGCTATCTGAATATGCACGTGCCAGCGGATTGCTCACCGGATACGCTCCTTGCTAGCCTCACCGAACTAGCCTTAAAGGTTAGGCCCGGGATCTTCGTTCTTGCTCAGTATACTGCCCGTAAGCCGTATCGTAAAGCTCGCCGCGCCCGTGAAGCTCGTTGCGCCCGCGCGGCCGTACGCCGTCAGCGGAACTCACAAAGCTGCTCCGGCGGCCTGTCGCTGGCCGCAGCGTATAGATCCGTGAGCGCTGCGGCGAAGTCCGGCGGCAGAGGGGCCTCAAGGTCCAACCTGAGACCCGTGGTGGGATGAACAAACCCCAACCGCCAAGCATGAAGGGCCTGCCCATTGAGCTTCGCGATTGCGGCAGTCACCGCCCTGGAATCGCCGGCGCCGCCCATGCCGCCGCCCAAGACGCCGGCCGTCTCACGACCGCCCTTTCCCCGCCCGTAGACGGTGTCGCCGACGACGGGATGACCAAGGTGCGCGAGGTGCACGCGGATCTGGTGCGTCCGGCCGGTGTGGAGGCCGACCTCGAGCAGCGTGACGGCGCCGAATGAAGTCACGGCCCGCCAAAAGGTCAGGGCCGTGCGGCCTCCCTCGGCCAGGACGGCCATCTTCTTGCGGTCCTTTGGGCTCCGGCCGATGTTGGCTTCGATCCGGCCCTCCGCGGCAGGCATTTCGCCGTGGACCAGGGCCAGGTATGTTTTGTCGAACTCCCGCCGCTTGATCAGCCGCTGCAGGCCAAGCCGGGTCGCGGCATCCTTGGCCGCCACGATGAGGCCCGTGGTGTCCCGGTCGAGGCGGTGGACGATTCCCGGGCGCAACGGGTCCGCGTCTCCCCGCAGCTCGGGGCACCACGCCAGCAATGCGTTAACGAGGGTTCCCGTCTTGTGCCCCGCCGCCGGATGCACGACCATTCCGCGCGGCTTGTTCACGACGATCAGGTACCGGTCTTCGTAGACGACGTCGAGCGGGATCGGCTCCGGCTCGGCGGTCGCGGCAGGGGGCGGCGGAAGCCGGATCTCAAACTCCTGCCCTGCCCTGACTCTGTCCGAAGCGCGCAGAGTCTGGTTGCGGCCCTCCGCGGCAGGGACGCCGGCGTGCCCCCCGCCGCCGCGCCCACCCCCACCGGCTGCCGCAGGCACGGCGGCAACCGCCCCTTCATGCAGCAGGCGCTGGACCTGCGAGCGGGTGATGGCCGCGCCTGACCCGGCCACAATAGGCAACACCCTGGCAAGGAAGACATCCAGGCGTTCGCCGGATGCGCGATCGTCGGCAACCACACGGTAAAGGGGTGCGTCGGCCGAGGGGACCGGCTCACCGGGGCGCGCCGGCTTCATGGCGGTTTCTCTCGACAAGTATGAGGCGGGCGGCGAGGTAGATCCCGCCGACAACTACGGCCGCATCCGCCACATTGAACACCGGCCAGAATTTGAAATCCAGAAAGTCCACAACGTGCCGGTAGGCGAGGTAGTCGATGAGGTTGCCAAGGGCGCCTCCGCCGACCAGCCCGAGCGAGACCAGCACGATCCTTCCCTCACGCTGGAGCCGCGCGGCAAGCAACAGGACGCCGACTGCGACCGCGCCCCGAAAGACGGCGAGGGCCGGGCCGAAGGTCGGGAACATACCGAACGCAGCACCCTTGTTGAATACCAGTGTGAGGTCAAGGAAACGGGTCACCGGTGCGCTGACGCCAGGCGTAAGCGCGCCCAGGGCGAGCAGCTTGGTGCCGCGGTCAAGAGCCGCAACGCCTAGGTAGGTCAGCAGAGTGAGCAGCAAGTGTCCTCCCCCGGCCGTCTACCGGATCATGTTGCTGCGGACGGCCTCAATCAGTTGCGCAATGATCCTGGCGAGGGCGGGCACGTTCAGGACGAGCCGCTGCAGGACGTAGATGACGATAGCCCCCAGGACCGTGAACCCGATCGCCAGCCCCAGCCCGCGAGCCAGGCCGGAGATGAAACTCAGGTAGATCAAACGCAAGGGATCCTGCATCAACTGGACGTACTCGGCGATCCTGGTCCGTTCCAGGACATCGGCGAGTTTGTTGACCAGGCGGCGGTCGAGCGGCCGGTCGTGCCGGCGATCGAACGTGCCGTCCGGCCCGCTTCGGGACGTCTCTCTTGGATTGCTCACGGGCCTGCTCCTCCGGGGCCGGGCGTGCGCCCCAGGATAGCATGCCCCCTCGCCACGCGCCCGCTCCAGGCGGCGTCGCGGCCGCGTCGTTGCAGGCGTCGCTTACTGACGCGTTGCGGGACGTCGTTGTGGGACGTAGTTGCGAGACGGCCGCTAGACCGTGCCGAAGACCCTCCGGCCGTCGATGTAGGTCATTTCGACACTGATGTCCCTGATCGCGTGCGGCTCGACCGCGTCCGGGGCCCGATCGAGGACCACAAAATCCGCCACCTTGCCCGGCGATAGCGAACCCCGCCATGACTCCGCACCCTCGGCGTAGGCGCCGCCCAAGGCAAAGAGCCTCAGGGCATCGTCCACCGTCAGGCGCTCTTCCGGAAGCCAGCCGCAAGCCGGCTCGCCGTCCATGCCGCTGCGGGTTACGGCTGCGTAGATGCCGAGCAGCGGGTGCAGGGGCTCGACAGGCCCGTCGGAGCCGCCGGCGCAGGCGACCCCCGAACGTAGCATGGTCGACCAGCAATAGGAGTGCCGCGCACGCTCGGTGCCGACCCGCGCCTCAACCCACAGCTTGTCGGTCGTGACGAACTTGGGCTGGATCTCCGCCATGGCTCCAAGGCGCACGAAACGCGGCAACTGATCGGGGCGGGTGATCTGGGCGTGAACCACGCGATGGCGGAGGGCAAGCCCGGGACGGTACTCCTGGGCGCCCTCAATCGCGTCGAGGGCCCAGTCGACCCCAAGGTCGCCGATCGCGTGGATGGCCACCTGCATACCGGCGCTGTGGGCGCGGCGGATGGTTTCCATGAACTCCGCGCGCTCCCGCACCAGAATGCCTGAGCCCGGCCCGTCGCAATACGGCTCAGTCAATGCTGCGGAGCGGGCGCCGAGAGAACCGTCGACGAAGGACTTGATCGCCCCGACCGAGAGCAGCGGCGTGCCGCTGCCGGTGCGCATACCCGTCGCCAGGATCTCGTCCAGCGCAAAGTCGGAAACCTCAACCCTGATGCGTGGCCCCGCCGTCTCGGCGAGCACATCGCGGTAGAGTTGCCAGGCGGTCGTGAAATCGCCTGCGTTGCGTACGTCGTCCGGGTGACATGCCGTGAGGCCGGCCGACAGGGCCAAGCGAAGCGCCGCAACCAGGGCACGCCGTTTGGATTCGTAGCTCGGCGCGGGAATGATGTCGCGGACGAGACCCGCCGCGCGTTCGTGCAGCACCCCGGTCGGCTCGCCCGTCGCGGGGTCACGCTCGATCGCCCCGCCAGGCGGGTCGGGGGTCGCCGCGGTGATGTGCGCCAGTTCGAGAGCCGGGCTGGAGACCACGCTGCAGTGGCCGCACGACCGGACCAGCAACACCGGCCTCCCCGGCGCCGCCCGGTCTAGGTCGTACCGGGTCGGGTACCGCTTCTCCGAGAAGAGGTCCTGGTCCCAACCTCGCCCCAGGATCCACTCGCCCTCGGGCCAGTCCCGCGCCCGCTCTGCAAGGCGCGTGACCAGGTCGGCGAGACAGGTCACCCCCGACAGCTGAAGCTGCTCCAGCACTAGGCCGTATGAGAGCAAGTGGAGGTGGCTATCGGTGAATCCGGGCACGAGTGCCCTGCCCCGGAGGTCAAGCCGCTCCCCCTCGCCGCCCCACCGGGCGGCCAGACTATCCCTCGCGCCGAGGGCGACGACACGGCCATCCTCGACGACCATCGCCTCCGGGTGCGGATCGACGGGGTCCAGGGTGGTGATCTGCCCACCGTAAACAAAGAGGCGCCTTGCTCCGGGGTCTATGCTCAACAGGTCATTCGGCCTCCTCGGCGTCACCCATGGCCACCACGACGGCATTCTGAGCCAGGGCAAGGGTAGCATCCACATACGGTACCGCGATGTCTTCCGGGGCGAGCGCAATCGGTACTTCGGTACAGCCGGCGACGATGGCCTGCGCTCCGCGCCCGATCAGGTCCGCCGCCGCCTGCTTGAGCAGTTGCTTGGGCTCGCCGTGCCTGCCGGCCTTGACGCCGTAGATGCCGCGCATCACCAGTTCCTGGGCCGCGGGGGACGGGACAACCTCGGCTAAGCCGTGCCGCGCCAGAGCGTCCCGGTAAAGGCCCGTGTTGAGGGTTCCCGTTGAGGCGAGCACGCCCACGGCGCTGACCGCCGGATGATGCCTCTTGATCGAGAGAGCGGTAGCCTCCATGATGTTTAGCACGGGAATGCGGACGGCCGCCGCAACGCGCCCGTGGTAGTAATGCGCCGTGTTACAGGGGATGACGATCAGTTCCGCGCCCCAGTTCTCAAGGCGGCGGGCCGCCGCTTCGAGCACCGGCCCGGGGTCCTGGGCTTCGCCGAGGATCGCCGCGGTCCGGTCCGGGATCTGCGGGATGCTGTCCACGATGATCCGCAGGTGATCCTGATCGCGTTCCGCCGGGGTTGCGCGGACGATCTTGAGGAACAGGTCACCCGTGGCCTCGGGGCCCATCCCGCCGAGGATTCCTACCGTCTTGCGCCTCATTCGGACTCCTTCTTCCCGCCGGTCAGGGCTGCTTCCACGGCAGCGGCAAGGTCCGCCGGCGTAATGCCGCTGACCTGAATCGTCTTGGTGTGCGAACGCGCTCCCCCGGTCAGCGCTACGGACGCGCGGGGCACATCAAGCTTGGCGGCCAGAAACTCGACGACGGCCGCGTTGGCCTTGCCCCCACCGGTGGGGCCGTTACCCTGACCCAGAGGACGCCGTCGCGGATCGCGGTCAACTCGTCGCGCGAAGACTTGGGCTGGACGCGCACCGAGAAGACCACTCCGCCGGGCCTCTCGCGGACCTGGAGTTGCGACTGGGACGGTGTCTTGGCGCTCACGGCTGCGTCGACTCAGCGCCCGGCTCTGCCTCCGGCACTGCCTCCTGAACCGGTCCAGGCGCAGGTAAGGCTACCGCGGCCTGCTCCGGCGGCGCGGGCTCCCAAGGGGCCTCGGACTCCCGGGACGACTCAAGCTCTTCTTGGGTTAGCGATTCGACGGCCTCCAACTGGCCCTTGAGCTCTCCCTTAATCCGGGCGAGGAAATTGCGGTACTCCTGCCTGATGCGAGCCAGGTCTTCACGGGCGGCCGCGCACTCGTGGCGGGCGGCCTCGATCTCCTTACGTGCCTGCTCTTTGGCCTCGCGTACGGTCAAGTCCGCGTCCTTGCGGGCGGCCGTGCGCATCTCGCCCGCGGCTTCTTCAGCGCTGATCAGGGTGCGCTTCAGGACGTCCTCGATCTCGGTGTACTGCGACAGGCGCTCTTCGAGCCGGCCGATCTGCTCTCGAAGCGAGGCGCTCTCACGAACCAGGCCTTCGAAATCGCGCACGATCTCGTCCAGGAACTCGTCGACGTCCTGCTCGTTGTACCCCCGCAGGGCGCGGCGGAACTCTTTGTTCTGGATGTCAAGCGGCGTCAGCGGCAAATGGCATCCCTCCTACTTTGGCGGCCAAACGGAACCCGATATATCCTCCCCACCGAACTCGCGGCTTTGCGCCGCGACATCGACATTCTGGGGCGCGAACAGGAAAATGGCCCCACCGACGCGCTGCATCGCGCCACCCAGGGCGTACGTCGCGCCCGACAGGAAGTCGACGATCCGCCGGGCGACCTCCCGGTCGGTGCGTTCGAGGTTGACGATGACCGGACGCCGGTTGCGCAGGTTAAGCGCAATCGCCTGCACCTCGTCGAACGCCGCAGGCTCCACGACGACCATCCGCATCGCCTTGGGCTGGGCGATCGCGACGATACTGCCGCGCCGGCGCGAGCCCTCCGCAGTCGCTGCCACTTCCTCCTCAGCGTCTTCCTCCATAGCCATCTCTTCTTCAGGCAACGCGTCTTCTTCGGATTCAAGGCCGATTATGGAAAGCACTTTGCCGAAAAAGCCCTTTGCCAAACCAATCCCCCCTAACCCCTTGGGCCGAAAATCGCAGTGCCGATACGGACGAGGGTGGCTCCCTCCCGCACCGCTTCCTCGTAATCGCCGCTCATCCCCATGCTCAGGTGGGGCAGCTTCACCCCAAGGCGGCGCTCCAGCCTGTCACGTAGATCCCGGAGGGCCGCAAATACCCAGCGGATCTCGCCGGGGTCGGTGGCGTACGGCGCGATCGTCATCCAGGCCGTCTATCCGGACCAGGCCCGCTTCGACGGCCGGTGCGACGAAGTCATACACCCGGTCCGGCGCGAGCCCGGCCTTGGTCTCCTCCCCGAAACGTTGACCTGAACCAGGCAGCGAGGCCCATCGCCGTCCGCACCGTGCGCCACGGCCTCTGCCCAACGAACCCAAACCCGGCCGACCGCCGCCAGAAGAGCCTCCCGGTCCAGCGAATGGAGGACCTTGATCCCCCGCCCCAGGTAGCGGACCTTATTGGTCTGGAGCGTCCCGATGAAGTGCCATCGCGGACCCTGCCCCATCCGGGAGACTTTTGTCAGCCACTCCTGGACGCGGTTCTCGCCCAGGTCGCGTAGTCCAAGCTCGCACGCCGCCTGGATACGGTCCACGGGGACCCCCTTGGTCACGCCGACGATCGTGACATCGCCCGGTGACCGGCCGGACTGGACGGCCGCATCCGCGACTTTGGCGCGTACTTCCGCCAAGCGTGCAGCAATATCTGGTTTGGCCTGTTCTTTCACCATCAAACCGGAATTCTCCTCGACGTCCCGCTGTTCGAATCGCCTCAGCGGACGCGCCCCAGCAGGGCCCAGAGCCACGGAAACCGCGCAACCGCCGTCCCGGCGTCAACGCCCTGAACCAGCACGTCGGATCCTGCCGAAGCCAGTACCGTCACCGGCCGGAAGTAAGCGCTCGTCCGCGAAAGAACGCATACCTCCGTCCTGGCCTTCGCGGTTGACGATCACCGACCGCGGGATAGTGACACCGCTACGGCTCATCAGCAGCAATTCCGTATCAAACCACCGCCCCTTAGCCAGGACGGCAAGAACACCTTCGGTGGCGACGACGACCATCCTGGTACCATTCTTCTCAACAGGTCCGAGGTGCTCGATCGCCCCCCGGATCATAGCCTCTCCCAGCCCTGGAAACCTTGCGGCGACGGTGTCGCCTTGGGCCACGCCGGAAAGGCGCGTCGCCGGCACGATCATCGCCAGCCACCCCCGGTCGGGGTTGACGAGCTTGCACACATCGTCACCGGCGTCGACCCTGCTCCCGGCCGCGAGTGACCGCGGCTCCTCTCGCCACCGGAGGAATTCGGCCTGCCCCGACCGCAGTACGTCCTCCAAACCGCGTCCCTCAAGCCCGTCAACTACAAAGGTCACGAGAGCCTGCGCCTCACTGAGCACCTGCGTCCCACTTGAGCTCAACTGCGCCAGTAGTCCAGCCCGCTGGTCGTGCAACTCCTGCAGGGACTGCTCGCGGCTTGCGACACGCTTCTCCGCGGCGGCCCGGGAACGCGCTGCGCCGGCCAAGCGGTCCCACGCAGCGGAAAAAGCCGAAGTCCGGCCGCCGAGGATGACCCGCCCCAGACCCGCCAATGCCTCGCGATAGTCCTCCCGTGCCCGCTCAGCAGCCCGCGGGTCTGCGGGGCCGTCCCCTGGACGGCCTCCTGCGCCGCAGTGATCCGCCGGTCGAGGTCAACAAGCCGCTGCGCTTCGATGTCCCTGGCGCCGGCGAGGTCCACGACCTCAACGATGGTCTGCCCCGGTCGGACCCGTTCGCCTTCGGCCACCTGGGCCCTAACGGTACCGGCCACCGGAGCCTCCACCAGGCTTTCCTGACGGAGAAGGAAAGCCCTGCCGCCTACCCTGTTCTCAATTGTTCCCCATGTGGCAAGAACCGAGAGGTCCAGGCCGACGGGCGACAGCCCCGCTGCCCTGGCCAGAGCGAACCCGAGAGCCCCGAGCACGGCGATCGCGAGGATGGTCAGGAGGTAGGAGCGGACCCGGCCGAGGAGCGTCGGTTTCCTTCGGCGGGGCCGTCGTGCCGCGGAAGGCAAGTTCCGAGCGCCGCGCGGCGGGCGCGACCGCGACCGTCCGCCGGGCGAGGATGACGACCGCGCCGAGCCCACCCGGGTCCGGGCGGCTGTGCCGCCTCTTCCTCGGGCCGTCTGACGCCGCCGCGGGGCCATCAGACCGCCGCGATACGATGAAGCTCGGCCAGCAGCGCGTCCACTTCGCCGGGGTGTTGTAGATGTGGAAGGACGCACGAATGGCGTCCCCCGGCACGGTGCGCACCGTCATACCCCTCCGGCCCAGTTCGTCACGCACGGCTCCCGCCTCGCGGCCCCTGACGCGGAACGAGATGAGGCCGGCGGCGTAAGCCGCTTCGGCCGGCGTTATCAGTTCGGCCCAACTGGATTGGATCAGGCCGGCGACAAACCGTCCGCGAAGGCCGCCGATCCGCCTGAGGACGTTGTCGTGCCCGAGGCCCGCAAGATAGTCCAGTGAATCGCCAAGGGTCACGAAGTCGTGAAGCGCAGTCGTCCCCGTGCCCTCAAACCGCCTGGCGTCAGGGTGAAGCCTGAATCCCCCGTCCGCCAACCGCTCGGCAACCGCCCTCGACGCGATCCGGTAGGGCATCGTCTGGGCCGTGCGGGGTGACGCGTATAGAGCTGCGGTACCCTGAGGCCCGAGAACCCACTTGTAGCCCGGGAAGGCGTAGTAGTCCGGATCAATCGCCGGCACGTCGACCTCGATGGCCCCGACCGACTGCGCGCCGTCGATTACCGACAGCAGGCCCTGTTCGCGCGCCACGCGGCAGATGGCTGCGACGGGAAACGCTCCGCCGGACGAGAAACTGACGTGGCTCATGACAACCGCGCGCGCGCGTCCCCGGGCCATCTCCTCGACGGCCGCCGGCATCGCCGCCGGGTCGGCCGAGGGCACCTGCCGCACCACGACTCCGTACCGGTGGGCGAGATAGGCCAGCGGCATGCGTACGGCGGGGTGCTCCGCGTCGGTCGTGATGACCTCCTCACCCGGTTCCCACGACCGGCTAAGCAGCGCGGAATTGATCCCGGCGGTCGTGTTCTCGACGAAGGCGATGCATTCCGGAGCGGCGTGCACGGTCCTCGCGAGCTTGCCCCGGACCGCCTTGAACTCCGCGGCGAGGGCTTCGTTTATGGAGCGATCGAGCGGACCGCCGAAGTGGAACTCGCGCTCCCGCTCCTGATGCCGCAGGAGGACATTCTTTGGCAGCGGTCCGATCGTCCCGGTGTTGTAATACCCCGTCCGCGACACCGCGGGGAACTGCTCACGGATTGCGTCGATGCGGTCTTCCAACGGTAAAGTCATGGTGCCACCTCACTCTGTGCGCTTTTCGCCGCGGGACCGGTCATTGGCGGACTACCCGCACTTGCTGAAACCGCAAAGGGTGCAGGTATAGCAGCCGCTGTCCGGGACCATCAGCCCACCGCACCCCGGCTCGGGGCAGGTCATCACCGTCCGCGGCCCGGCGAGGACGTTGAGGTCGAACCGGTTGTGCCCGTTCTGAAACTTCTCGATCGCCTTGCCGATCGCGTCGGGACAGGATAGGACACGCGTGTCCGGGTCGATTATGCAGCCGATGCACCGGATCCCCTTGAGCTGATCGATGATGGCGTCCGTGGCAACCCCGGACCGCAGGGCGATACTGATCACCCGGCTTAGCGCGGCGGACAGCGATGGGCACCCTTCCTCGCCCGTGTTCGTGAACACCTCGCATATTCCCTGGTCATCCGCGTTGACTGTGACGAATAGCTTGCCGCAGCCCCCGATCCGGAACTTCTTGGTGATGCCCCTGGTCTCGCCCTCCTCAGGCCGGGGCCGGGGCCATATCCCGGCTTCCTGAGGCGCCGCGGAATGCCCGACCGGCTCATGCCCGGAGGCCGGATGCCGCGCCGCTGCCCGTGCCGCCGCCATCTCCCTGCGGCCGGCGGCCACCTCGGCCGCCGCCTGGGCTCCGGCATGGGTCTTCGCAGCCTGCGGCATGGCGCTCCCGGCAGAGCGCCCCTGCCCGCCTTCGCCTCCCGTTGCGCCCCCTGCTGCGAACGAAGCCCCGCCGTCCGCCTCGTCGCCCTCACGTTGCAGTTGCAGGACCTGATCTCCGCGGCTCCCATCGCGGTAGATGGTCACACCCTTACAGCCGAGTTCGTAGGCGAGCGAGTACACCTTGGCGACGTCTTCCTTGGTCGCGGTGTGGGGGAAGTTGACCGTCTTGGAGACCGCGTTGTCGGTGTACTCCTGGAAGGCGGCCTGGATGCGGACGTGCCACTCCGGCGAGATATCGTGGGCGGTGACGAAGACCCTGCGAACGCCGTCCGGGATGCCCTCCAGACCGGCCAGCGAGCCACCCCGGGCCACCGCCTCCATCAGTTCGGAAGACCCGAAGCCCTCTGCCTGTGCCACCTCGGCAAACAGCGGGTGGACCTCCAAGAGCCGTGCGCCGTCCAGTACATTGCGGACAAAAGACAGCCCGAACAACGGTTCGATCCCTGAGGATGCTCCGGCAATCAGGCTGATCGTTCCCGTCGGCGCAATCGTCGTCACGGTAGCGTTGCGAAGAGGCGCCCCGCCCGCGAAGATGCTGACGCCGAAATTCGGAAACGCCCCGCGCTCCGAAGCAAGCCGCGCCGACGCCTTGCGTGCTTCGGCCTGCATGAACTTCATCACCGATCGTGCGGTCTCAACTGCGTCCTGGCTGTTATACGGAATACCAAGCTGGATGAGCAGGTCTGCGAAACCCATCACCCAAGCCCGATCTTGCGGTTGGCCTTGACCATCGCCGTGATCAGATCGAGCGGGTAGACGCAGGCGTCGATGACGTCGTCAAGAAACCGGACCCCCAGTTGGACGAGGCGGCGCAGCCTTTCCCAATCGATTGCTGCGGCGCCCCCGGTCCGCGCTACCATCCGCGACAGGTTGATCGAGCCGAGGTTGCATGCTTCGTAAGGCAGCAGGGGCTGCTCACCACACGGGTTGGTGCTCTCGATGCGCCCCAGCGAGGGAGTCGGATTATCGCAGTTGAGCCGGTCGAGGAAGATGACACCCGGCTCGCCGTTGCGCCAGGCGTGCTCAACGATCAGGTCAAGCACTTCCCTCGCCCGCAATTGGCCGCTGATCTTCCCGTCACGCGGATTGCGGAGCGGGTAGTGCTAGTCCGCTGCGACCGCGTCCATGAACGCCTCGGTCAAGCCCACGCTGATGTTGAAGTTGGTGATCTCCGCGGTATCCGATTTGCAGGAGATGAACTCAAGGATGTCGGGGTGGTCAACCCGGAGGATACCCATGTTGGCCCCCCGCCGGGTCCCGCCCTGCTTTACGGCCTCGGTCGCCGCGTTAAAGACCTTGAGGAACGAAACCGGCCCGCTGGCCACACCTCCGGTCGAACGGACCTGGTCGTTCTTGGGACGCAGGCGCGAGAACGAAAAGCCGGTGCCGCCACCGCTCTTGTGGATCAGGGCGGCCTGCTTTAAGCTGTCGAAGATGCTTTCCATGGAATCCTCGATCGGAAGTACGAAACAGGCCGCCAGTTGCTGCAGCTCGCGGCCGGCGTTCATCAGCGTCGGCGAGTTGGGCAGGAATTCGAGCCTTTCCATCATCGCGTAGTACCTATCCGACCAGGCCCGGACCTCTTCCGGGGATGCCCCATAGCTGTCGCTCTCGACCTGCGCGATGTTGTCTGCGACCCGCCGGAGCATCTCTTCCGGGGTTTCGGCCACCCGGTCGCCGTCGCGGCGCAGATAGCGTCGCTCAAGAACTGTCCGTGCGTTATCGGATATCTCCACGCGGAGTCCCTCCCGGTTTGGATGACGAGCCGTCGCCCCGGCCTCGTTCGCCGAGCAGGCGCTCAAGCTCGTGCTGGAAATGCAGGACGTCGGCGAACTGCCTGTAGACCGAAGCGAAGCGGACGTAGGCCACTTCGTCCAGATCGCGCAAGCGGTCCATGACCATCTCACCGATGGCTGCCGACGGCACCTCGCGCTCGCCTTGTTCGCGAAACGCCCGTTCGACGTCGAGCACGAGGGCCTCGATCGCCTCGGTGCTGACAGGGCGCTTCTCACAGGACTTGATCAGGCCGCGGAGGATCTTGTTGCGGTCGAAAGCCTCCCGCCGGCCGTCCTTCTTGACGACAACCAGCGGCTGCTCCTCAACCCGCTCGTAGGTCGTGAACCGGCGCAGACAGGAAGCGCACTCACGCCGCCGGCGCACGACATCGTCGTCCTCCGCAGGCCGTGATTCCAAAACCCGCGTGTCGGCTTGTCCGCAGTAAGGGCAACGCAAGGCACTTCCCCCCATATGTGGGTTCAGACAAGATTATATCCCCTAGATGTGGTGTATCCAAGCAGGAATAAGGGCGCGGAGGGGTGAAGGGGACGGGTCACCCCTTGCCACCCATAATCTGGAGCTACTCGTGCGGGGCTGCCAGGTCGGTAAACGGTGCGACCTCGACCAGGATAACATCCGTTCCGATCTTGCGGATCCGGTCCCATGGAATGACGTAATCCTCATCGCGGCCGAAGATGCCGAAGAACTTGCCCTCGCCGGGCACAACCAGGGCTACGACACGCCCCGAGGAGAGGTCGATCTCCACATCGCAGATCACCCCGAGGCGCTTGCCGTCGGCAACGTTGACGACCTCGCGCGTCCGAAGTTCGGAAGTGCGCACCAATATGTTTCCCCCCGTCGGTACCATCCCTTAATGATATGACGGGGCGTCCGGGGTAGGTTCCGCGAGCGCCGGGCTACTGCGCGGAGACGTGCCGCAGGTAGGTCAGGATCCCACTCCACGCCGAGCGCCACTCAGGCTTGCGTAGCTGCTCCATTAGCCAGCTGCGGATTTCGACCTGGAACCCGCCCTCCCCGTCCCCGACGGGCGCCGGGGCGGCATCGGAGCCGGGGGCCGTGGCAAGCCCGCCCCCGCCCGTATCGACAAAGCACAGCGGCGGGAAGACCACGCACCACCAGTTGCGGCCGCCTCCCCTGCCGAGGGTGACTCGCAGCGCGGCGTAATTGCCCGGCGGGACAACCGTGCCGCCGTAGCTCTTGGCCGGGAAGTCCATCCGGCCGAGGCTGACCTCAGCGGTGTAAGGGCAGTCAAGGCTGCGGAGAAGCAGGTCCACTGCGGCGCGAACGGTCCTAAGCTCGCCGGCGAGCATGGCCAGGGCTTCAGCCTGGGTCTGGGGTATGTTGACGCTGCCCGCAAGGGTGCTCCGTACCGCGTCGCGGACGCGCTCCTTGACGTCCTGGTCGTATTCCGAGTCCGAGTTGGCGACGACCTGCAGCCGGACGTAGTCGGGCAGAACGAGGACGTCGTCGGTGTGGTGAATGAATCCTGCCGCGCCGGGCGGGGTGGGACCCGTCAAGCTAACCTCGGCCAGAGTCTGCCCAGCAGCGGCCGCGGCAGTTGCTGCCACGACGGCAAGCGTCAGGGCGACGGCGAGGAAGGGACGGTTTCTGCGCAACGAACTCCCTCCGAGCGGCCCTACATGTGTTTTCGCATATGGTTGAGGGCCGCCTTTTCAAGCCTTGACACTTGGGCCTGACTTATGCCGATCTCGTCGGCGACTTCCATCTGGGTCTTGCCGCGGAAGAAGCGCATCCGGACGATTGCCTGTTCGCGCGCCGAGAGCTTGGCCATGGCTTCGCGGATGGCGATACCCTCAAGCCAGTTGGCGTCCTCGGCCTTCTCGTCCTTGACCTGGTCCATCACGAAGATGGGGTCGCCACCCTCGTGGTAGATCGGGTCGAAGAGGGAAATCGGCTCCTGGATCGCGTCAAGCGCATATACAACATCGGGTACCGGCAGCTTGAGGGCCGTCGCGATCTCCGAGACGCTTGGCTCGCGCGAATGCTTGTTGACCAGGGTATCGCGGACCTGAAGCGCCTTGTACGCCACGTCGCGCAGCGAGCGGCTGACCCGGATCGGGTTGTTGTCGCGCAGGTAACGCCGGATCTCGCCGACGATCATCGGCACGGCGTAGGTGGAGAACTTGACGTTGTGCGCGAGGTCGAAGTTGTCGATCGCTTTGATCAGCCCGATGCAGCCGACCTGAAACAGGTCGTCAACAAACTCGCCGCGGTTGTTGAAGCGCTGGATCACGCTGAGGACAAGGCGAAGGTTTCCATTGATCAGTTGGTTGCGCGCCTTGCGGTCGCCGGTTTTCATGGAGGTGAACAGCTCGCGCATTTTGGCGTTCGTCAGGACGGGCAATTTGGATGTGTTGACGCCGCATATTTCGACCTTATTCATCAAGGCGCGAGGCTCCCTCCGGTGTAGAGCGATTGTGTTGGGTATCAAACGCTATTATTGGTCCAGCCGGAGGAGCTTATGCTGCTAGAGGGCTTGTCGCAGGCCACGGGGGCAGGCGGCGCGGCCGGCGCGGGGGACGTGCGTGATGCGCGCTTCGGCGCATCGGACTACTGATAGCGCCTAATCTCCTGCTTGAGGCGCTGGAAAATGCGTTTTTCGAGGCGTGAGATGTAGGACTGGGAAATGCCCATCGAATCCGCGACTTCTTTCTGCGTACGCTGCTGCCCGTCGGCAAGCCCGTACCGCAACTCGACGATGCGCCGCTCCTTGCTGTTGAGCCGGGTCAGCGCGCGATGCAGGAGCAGCCGGTCGACCTCTTCCTCAAGGGCGCGGAAAGTCACATTGCCGTCGGTGCCGAAGACGTCGGAGAGGAGCAGTTCGTTTCCGTCCCAGTCCACGTTGAGGGGCTCGTCAAAGGAAACCTCGAGCTTGGTCTTCTGGTTGCGCCGCAAATACATCAGGATCTCGTTCTCGATGCACTTCGAAGCGTAGGTGGCGAGCTTGATGCGCTTTTGCGGATCGAAGGTGTTGACGGCCTTGATCAGGCCGATCGTCCCAATCGAGACGAGGTCCTCGATTGCGATGCCGGTGTTCTCGAACTTGCGCGCGATGTACACCACCAGGCGCAGGTTGTGCTCGATCAGCAGCCCCCGGACGGCCTTGTCGCCCGACTGCAGCCGAGCCAAGAGATACGACTCCTCGTCGTGGGTAGGGGCGGCGGCAACGCCTCCCCGGTACCGACATACAGAATGGCCTCTTCGACCGACATGCCCAGGCGGGCGGCGATCCGGTAGAACAGGAGGCGCCAGTGCAGGCGCAATCGTTGCCACGTGTTCAAGCTCGTCTCCTCCTTGGATTCATGCGGCAGACTGACCGCCCTGCTGGACGGCCGACGCAGGCAGGATGGCCTGGAATGCGCCGTGCCCTGCAAGTTGCTCCGGCGAAACCGCCACAATCACATCGACCTTCTCCGCGCCCCGGCCCGGCAGGCTCACCAGGACCAGGTCGGGCGCGAAACCGACCAGAACACCCCCGCGCGACCTGCCAAGGGAGCGATATGGCACGAACCTCAACCTGGCCTGCCAGTCGCCGCCGGAAAGGGTGCCATCAGGGCCTGCAAGACTCTCAGGGCCCAACCCGGCGCAGCACAATGCCTGGAAGGCGGGCGGAAGCAACTCCCGGACCGCGCCGAGCTCTACCACAACCGCCGGTCGGCCGGTCAGCGGGTCACGTAGCTCGTTGCCGGTGTCGACCAGTGCGACGAAACTGGCCGACCGCCCGCCGGCGGAAACCGTCACGCCGACACGGATGCTACCCAGGCGCACAACCCGCTTGAGGCCCGCGGCCAGGCCGTAGGCGGCGGCTGCTGCTGCCGCAAAGGCGACGGGGAGCGAGCTGGGCGCGCGTGAGGGAAGGACAATCGCCGCGCCGGCGGCCATTGCGCCACCAGGGAGGTTGAGGGCGATGGTCACGCCGGCCATCGCCGCGGAGGCGACGACGAACACCGAAACCGCACTACCCCACTGCCGCACGCCCCGCAGCCGGTAGGCGATCCAGAGCATGCCCGCCGCTGCGAGCATCTTGCCCACCAGGGTGAATGCGGGTCCCGCAGGCCGGACCAGAGACAGCAAGGCATAGGCCGCGCCCGCCAGCGCTGCGGCGGCAAGACGGCCGTATCTGGTCGCAAGTCCCAGGCAGCGGCCGGTCAGCCACAGCAAGGCGAAATCCGCCAGAAAGTTGACTCCGATCACGGTCTCGAGGTAAACGGTCATCGAAGAAGGCAATCCCCGTGGCAGAACAGTATGCCGCAGCCGGCCGGCCTATGACAGGGCGAATGGACGGCTTCCCGGCGGCGCCCGGGACGCTTCCCTGCACCCCCTGTCCACCCGCCGGCTCCTCCATCGTAGCCCGGCGTGGCCGCAGCACGTGTCGAAAAAAGCAGCCCTCAGGAGAACACAGTGCGACCCGCGTCGACGGTTGGGGGGTGAATCGACTCTCAGATCGCTCATCGCCGCCGCCAATGACGAAGGTCGGATTCAGCGCCCAGGCTCGAATCCGACCTCTATCCTCACTGCCGATACCACTCAGGGCCCAACCGGCCCAAATCTGGGATGTAGGCTTAGCCCTTCCGCGGGTCGCGATCCCTGTCCCGCTCCCGCTCCTGCTCCCGCTCGCGATCGCTGCGGCGCAGGAACTTGGGGATGTCGAGCCCGTCGCTCGCAAAAGGTCGGATGTCGAAGTCGTCGAGCGGTGACCGCGGTGTCCCGGAACGGAACCCCGTCGCGATAACGGTGACGCGGACCTGGTCTTTCATCGCTTCTTCGATCACAGCGCCGAAAATGATGTTGGCGTCATCGTCGCACGCTTCGGCGACGATCGCCGCCGCGTCCGTGACCTCGAACAACCCCAAGTCGGGGCCACCGGTGATATTGAGCAGGACGCCTTTGGCGCCTTCAATCGTGGTTTCGAGGAGCGGACTGGCGATTGCCGCCTTCGCGGCTTCGACGCAGCGAGTCTCGCCCGTCCCCACCCCGATGCCCATCAACGCCGTGCCCGTGTCGAGCATCACGGCCTTGACATCCGCAAAGTCAAGGTTGATCAACCCGGGAACCGCGATCAGGTCCGAAATCCCCTGGACGCCCTGGCGCAACACGTCATCCGCAACGCGGAACGCTTCGAGGATGGGAGTCTTCTTATCCACAACCGCAAGCAGGCGGTCGTTGGGGATTGTGATCAGGGTGTCGACCTTGGAGCGCAGTTCAGCGAGGCCCCGCTCGGCCTGCGTCTGCCTGCGGCGTCCCTCGAAACCAAAGGGCTTGGTCACCACGCCGACCGTGAGCGCGCCCGCTTCCTTGGCGCACTCGGCAACGACCGGAGCGGCACCGGTACCCGTGCCGCCGCCCATGCCCGCCGTGACGAACACCATGTCGGCGCCTTTGAGTTTTTCGGCAATCACGTCACGGCTCTCCTCGGCGGCCTTAAGGCCGATCTCCGGGTTGCCGCCGGCGCCGAGCCCTTTGGTGAGCCTTTCGCCGAGTTGAATCTTGTTGGTTGCATCGCTCTGGGCCAGGGCTTGGGCATCGGTGTTCATCGCAATGAATTCGACACCGCGGAGGCCCGCGGCGATCATCCGGTTAACAGCGTTGGAGCCGCCACCGCCCACGCCGATAACTTTGAGCGAGGCAAACTGCTCTATCTCCAAATCGAGCTCCAGCATCGAGAATCCCCCTTCTGCTCCAAGCGCAGCCGCGAACTGTTGGGGAGCAGGTCAAGCCCATCATTCGCGGTTGGAAAGGGGATTCCCTTGCCGCAAAGCTCATCCGTCGCCGGGTTCAAGAGCCCGTTTGTGAGCTTCGAATCCGAGCCACGAACGACGGATGGCCCCGAGGTTTAGGAAGATCCGGGTGCCCAGGGCGAAGACGGCCGCAAGGTACAGTTCCACACCCGTTCGGTCGCCGATGTACGTCAGGAGGGCGGCCAGCACCGAGTTACCCACGAAACCGGTAATGAACACCGCCACGTTGAAGTCGCCGCGGCGCCTGGCGAGGTAGCCCCCAAAGACCGAATCCAGGGCCGCCAAGAGCGCGACCGAGTGATACCGGGCGAGCGAAAGCGGCAGGCCGAAAGGTAGCACGAACCCGACGGCAAGCCCGAGGGCCAGTCCAATCAGAAGCCACATCGGCGGCTCACCGTTCCTCTCTCAGATACCGGGCGGGGATCCCGCCGCTGAAGGCCGGGACGCGCAGGTTCTCCGACCGCTCGATCTGCACCTGGATGCCGATCGCGGTGAGGATCTCGAGGACTCCGCCACGCATGCGAAGGGCCGACTCGAGGGTCGCCGGGTCGCCGATTGCGACGATCTGGATGGGTGGCGCAACGCGGGTGTTGTTCACCGAGATAACGGGCCCCGCGCAGCGGATTTCGGTCGTCGCTATGTTGCGCTGGCCGTTGATCGCGATCGCTTCCGCGCCGGCGGCTGTGAGCTCGTTGACAACCCTCAGGATGTCATCGTCATGAAGGAGGAAGAGGTTCGGGTTCTCGCCCCCCTGCGACGCGCGCTGGCTGTCGTCCAGCGAAACCTGTATTCCGGGGCCCGTGCCGGCGGCAAACCCGGACACGAGCTGGATCTGCCGGAACAGCGCGGCCTGGTCTGGTGTCGTGCCGGTCTCACCGAGCTGGGCGCGCAGCGTCGTGACCTCAGCACGAAGGGCGTCCCGCTCGCTCTCGGCCTGGGCGAGCAAGACCGCGAGCTGGTCCCACCGCCGGTCCTGCAGCGTAATGCCGTAATCCCGCTGCAGCCGGAATCCGAAGGCAAGCATGACACCCAGCACGACGGCAGCGCCGGTGAGGGCGATCTGTTCGATCTTAGGACGCACGGCGAGCGGCCAACCTCCCTCCCACGGGCAAACGGAAGCCCGGGGGCCCTACTTGGGCTTGACT
Source organism: Bacillota bacterium (assembly GCA_040766985.1). Taxonomy (GTDB): domain Bacteria; phylum Bacillota; class Sulfobacillia; order JAUYEG01; family JAUYEG01; genus JAXGPL01. The sequence goes on along the minus strand of JAXGPL010000002.1, from coordinate 36,534 downwards.
ACAGGTTGGCCGGGAACCCTTACATCTATGTACTGAACGGCCTCGCCGCGCGACTGCATTTCGGCGAGGATCTCCATCGCCACGGCCAGCCGTCCAGGCAGGTCCGCCGACGGTGTACCCAGGTAAAGCAATGTTCCGTCCCCAAGGCTGGCCTCCAGCCCCGCGGGGTCACAACCGCCCGGCTGAGCCCCCCGCCGATGCCAGCCAGTTGCGCGAGGGCAACCACGATACCCCTGCCCTCGCCGCCGGGAAGCGATGAGCCGACAGCTATCGATGCCACATCCAGTCCCTCCAGGAGCGGCAGCCCGGCAGCGTCGGCCGAGTGGTGCATCGCCAGGACCATTGCGTCGGTCGCGACCTCGAACCAGACCTCACCGCATGGCACCATGAGCAGGCCGGTGCGTTCCTGGATTTCCAGAACGACGCGGTGGGGCCAGTACTTGCGGACGACCACGGAGGCTACGCGGGGTAACGCGCGTAGGCGGTGAGCTACCCCCGCGGAGTCGACCAGGAGAAGGCTTGTCCCTTCCCCGATCGCAGCTACGGAAACCACCTGTTGTGCGTCCAACCGGAGTTCGCCCTGCACCTCGACAGCCGTGACTGCGAACAGCGGCGACTTGAGTGCAATCGCGAGGGTGACGGCGAGCAAAAGCACGGCACCGAGCACGGCGGTGCGCAGGCGGCGGCCTGTGCCCCGGGCGCGCGAACGGACCCCGGCCGCAGGCCTACGGCCGGGGTGCGGGGCCGGGGCGGCGGATCGGGTCAAGGAGACACGCGCCTGATCGCAGCGCCCAGCCCGCGGAGCTTCAGCTCTAGCGAATCGTAACCCCTGTCAATGTGAGCGATGTCGGACACGACGGTACTCCCCTCGGCAGCCAGCCCGGCGAGAACCAACGCCGCCCCTGCCCGCAGATCGTGGGCCTTGACGCGCGCGCCGGACAGCTTTTCGACTCCCTTGATGATGGCGGAGCGGCTCTCAATCTTGATATTTGCCCCCATCCGCCGGAGTTCCTCGGCGTGGTTGAACCGTCGCTCGTAAATGGTCTCTGTGATGACGCTGGTCCCGTCCGCAATCGTCGCCAGGCTCATCAGGGGCGGCTGCAAATCCGTCGGAAACCCCGGGTACGGCAGCGTCTTGCAGTCAAAGCCACGTGGCCTGCCCTGGGCCCTCACGAGGATGTGGTCGCTCCCCTCGTAGACGCGGGCGCCCGACTCCCGCAGCTTGGCGGATAGGGCGCTGACGTGCTCTGGGATGACCCGCGTGACCTCGACTTCGCCGCCGGTGATGGCGGCGGCGATCATCAGCGTACCGGCCTCGATCCGGTCGGGGATGGGGTGTACGCCGTCCCGCGCAACCGGTTTGCGGTGCCTTCGATGATGATCGCGTCCATGCCGGCCCCACGGACCCGCGCGCCCATCGTGTTCAGGAAACCTTGCAGGTCGACGATCTCGGGTTCTTTCGCCGGGTTGCGGATAACCGTGACGCCCCTTGCGTGGACCGCGGCCATCATGATGTTTTCGGTGGCTCCGACGCTCGGCAAGTCAAGGTGGATCTCTGTGCCCACAAGCGCCGGCGCGTAAGCGTCGATCCTGCCGAAGCGCTCTTCGATCCGCGCGCCCAGGGCGCGGAGCCCCATCAGGTGGAGGTCGATGGGCCGCGGACCGATCGAGCAGCCGCCGGGATAGGCGACAGTCGCTCTGCCGAGCCGGCCGAGGAGGGCGCCCATGACGAAGATCGAGGACCTGAGTTCGCCCATCAGGACGTCCGAGGCCGCGTGGGTGTTGATGTGCTCTGCGCAGATCGTGAGCCGGAGCCCTGCGCCGTCCCCCCGGATGCTTTCCGCCTGGACGTCCGCGCCCAACGAGCGGAGGATCTCGGACATCACGGCGACATCGCGCAGGTTGGGAACGTTCTCGAGCACACACGCTTCTTCGGTGAGCACCGCTGCGGCCATGATCGGCAGAACCGCGTTCTTTGCCGTGCCGGCCGCGACGGAACCCCTCAGGGCCCGGCCGCCCTCAATCAACATGTGGTCCTGCAAAAGGCCGACCTCCAAAGACATCCCTCTGTCGTTGGCCATAATACGCTCTGATGAGGGAGGCCGTTACCGGGCCGGGCGGAGGGCCCTTCCGCGGCCGTCCCGGCCGTCCGGGACAGGCCCCGGACGCTCCCTCGGGCCCGAACCGGCGGGGTCCGCTTCCGCCACTGTCGCCTGTTCCGGGGCCACCGGACGAAGACTGCTGATCAATTGGTCGCCCACTCGGTAGACGTCGCCGGCCCCGATCGTCACGACAGTGTCCCCGGGCCGCACCAGGCCGAGCAGGCGGTCAACCACCTGCTGGTGATCCCCGATCCGCTCAACGCTGCGCGGCCCGTGGCCGCGGGAGCGGACCGCGTCGAGGATCAGGCCGCTATCGACACCGGGCAGGGGTTTCTCGCCCGCCGGATAGATGTCCATCAAAATCAGTTGATCGGCAAGGTCGAACGACTCGCCGAATTCGTAATACGTGTTCTTTGTACGGGAATAGCGGTGGGGCTGGAAGACGCAGATCAGCCGGCCCTCGGCCGCGGGCCGAACGGCCTCGAGGGTCACCTTGACTTCGGTCGGGTGGTGGCCGTAGTCGTCGAGGACGGTGATGCCGCGCGGCCGGCCCTTATGCTCGAGGCGGCGCTTGACGCCCTCAAAGCGCCCCAGAGCCGACCTGATGACCTCCCAGGGAACCCCGTAGTGCAGGGCGGCGGTGGCGACTCCGAGCGCGTTGGCGACGTTGTGCCGCCCGGGCACACGGAGCGTTAGCGTCCCGAGCAGGCCGCTTTCGCCTAGCACCGAAAACTCCGATCCGTTAGGAAGCAGCCGGAGATCGGTGGCCCGGAACTGGGCTTCGCTCCGCAGCCCGTAGGTACGCACCGGGACGCCCGCTCTTTCGGCGAGGCGGGGAAGGTAAGGATCGTCTGCGCACACGACCGCGAGCCCAGACGGCGGGACCAGCCGCAAGAAGGCCTCGAACGCGTCGAGAAGCCTCACGAAACCGCCGTAGTGGTCGAGGTGGTCGGCTTCGACGTTGGTCACGATCGCCACGTCCGGGGCGAGGCCCAGGAACGAGCCGTCGCTTTCGTCGGTTTCCGTGACAAGATAGGGTCCTGCGCCGGCGGCGCAGTTACCGGGCAGAAAGTCCGCGACTCCGCCCACCAGGACGGTCGGGTCCTTGCCCCAGTCCCGCAGAACCAGCGCGGCCATCGCGGTGGTGGTCGTCTTGCCGTGAGTACCGGCGATGCAAACCGGGATGCGGCCGGCCATCAGCTCGCGGAGCATTCTGCCCTTTCCCCAGACAGGCAGGCCGCGGCGGCGGGCCTCTTCCAGCTCGGCGTTATCCTCGGGCACGGCGGAGGATGCCAGCAGAAGCCCGCAACCAGGGGGCAGGTTGCAGGCGGCGTGCCCCGCGGTTACGGTCGCGCCAAGGCTGCGGAGCCGGTCCAGCGCCGGGCAGTCCTTGGCGTCGGAGCCCGATACCCCAATGCCCCGTCTGAGCAACAGCTCGGCGATCGCGGACATCATGACCCCGCCGATGCCGGTGATGTGGACTGCGTTCGGGATGCGGGGCGTATCGGCCAACGCGGGTATCCCTCCCAATCGCGGCCCATTACCGCGAGTGGCTGCCATCGTATGTGTGGCATCAAGGACAGGTGAAACACCTGTTCTTGCTCATCGGTGGCGTCGGTTGCGGTCTGGGGCCGGCAGAACTAAGCCTGCCCAGCGTGGGGGGCTAATTTTCGGCAGTCGCCGGAGCAGTAAATGTCTTGCGCGGGACTATCCGGTGGGAGTGGGAAACCCTGCGAGTTGAAGCAGAAGTTGCGCGATTTCGCGGCCTGCCTGCGGTCGGCCAATGGCCCTTGCCCTTCCCGCCATGGCCTGAAGGAGTCCCGGCTTGGTCAGCATCTCGACGACTAATTCGGCCAATCGGGGACCGTCGAGTTCCGCGTCGGTGACGACCCTCGCGGCGCCGGCGTCGCCGAGGATCCGGGCGTTGTCGGTCTGCTGGTCGTAGGCTACGTTAGGCGACGGCACGACGATCGCCGGCAGGCCCCGCGCCGTGAGTTCGTGCGTGCTGCCGCCCGCCCGGCAGAGAACGAGATCCGCTGCGGCATAGGCGTGATGCATCGCGTGGATGTAGGGCAGGACAAGGATTCCGCAGTCGCACGCGGTTCCGGCGACACGGAAGGGGGCCTCGACGATCGGGTGGTGAAGAGCATCTCCAACGTCGATCCCCTGCCCCTTCAGGCTCTCTCGGACGTCATCGTAGTAGGCTTGTCCGGTCGACACGATGACCTGCAGATGCGGCATCCGGGCGCGCAGTAACGGGAGCCCGGACTTGACCGCCTCGTTGATCGTCAGGGCGCCGCGGCTTCCTCCGACAACCAGGAGCGTCGGCCGGGAGGGGTTGAGCCCGAAGGCCGCTGCGCCTTCTGCCCTGGCCGAGGCCAGGATCTCAGGGCGCACGGGATAGCCTGTGAACACGATTTTGCCCGGCGCCGGGAAGTACGCCCGGCTCAGCTCGAAGGAGACGTAGATCTGCCTGACCATGCGGCTCAGGAGGCGATTGGTGATTCCAGGGCGGAGGTTCTGCTCGTGGATCGCCGCGGGCACGCCTAGCAGAAGCGCCGCCGCAAGCACAGGTCCTGCGACATAGCCGCCGGTACCGAGGGCGGCGTCTGGCCGGAAGCCTCGAATAATGTCGGCCGAAAGCGAGGTCGCCGTCGCCGCCCGGCCGAGCGACTTGACCGCCTGCAGAAAGCTCCTGCCCGAGATCGGAGTCACCTTGACGGAAGCAAAAGGTATCCCCGCCCGCCGGACCAGGTCGGCCTCAAGGCCGGCGGCGGTGCCGATATAGAGCAGTTCGGTCTCTGGCGCGATGGCTTTGAGTTCTGAGGCGACGGCAAGCGCCGGGGCAACATGGCCCGCGGTGCCTCCGCCGCTGAGCACGATGCGTGGTGCAATCCGAGCCGCACTCTCACTCATCCGCCTGATCCTCCCGTCCCCGCCTCAGTTGGTCTGGTGGCGCGATATGTTGAGTAGTATCCCGACTCCCGCCATGCTGAAGACGAGCGAGGAACCGCCAAAGCTTACGAACGGCAGAGGGATTCCGGTAATCGGAATCGAGGCGGTCACCACCCCGATGTTGACCGCCGCCTGCAGCACAATCATGCTCGTGATGCCTGCCGCAAGCAGGCAAGCGAACGCGTCCGGGGCTCGCACGGCGATGCGGTATCCGCGCCACGCAAACAGGGCGAACAGGGCGATGACGAATACCGTGCCGACGAAGCCCAGTTCCTCGCCCAGCACCGCAAAGATGAAGTCGGTATGGTTCTCCGGCAGGTAGAAGAATTTCTGCCGGCCCTGGCCCAACCCCAGCCCGAAGAGCCCGCCGGAACCCAAGGCATAGAGGGACTGGATGATGTGAAATCCGGTGTCGAGCGGGTCGGCCCAGGGATTGAGGAAGGCCAAGAAGCGCCGCTTACGGTACTCCGCCGAAAAGATCGCCAGGTACAGCACCGGCACCGACAGCGCGCCGAGGCCCGCCATATGCCAGAGATTGGCCCCTGCGACGAACATCATCGCGGCGATGGTCAGGGCGCAGGCGACGGCCGTGCCGAGGTCCGGTTGCGCGAGAATCAGAAGGAAGACCACTGCTGCCAGCGTCACAACAGGAATCACACCCCTGCGGATCGACCTGGCTCGCCCCGGCTGGCTGAGCAGGTAGGCGAGGAAGATCGACAGCGCCAGCTTCTCGACCTCCGACGGCTGGATGCTGGCAAACCCGAGTGGGATCCAGCGCTGGGTCCCGGAGGGGCCGTGTCCGACGCCGGGGATCAGCACGATCAGCAGCAACACGATCGAGGCGCCGAGGATGAACCTGGCCATTGACCTGAGTCGCTAGTAGGGGAAGTTCATTGCCAAGAACATCGCGCAGAAACCCGCCAACGCCCAGAGGCCCTGGCGCTTGAGGTAATAGTAGGGGTCGCCCATGCTCACGAACGTCCGGTTGGAACTCGCGGAGTAGATCATGATCATGCCGATGCCGAGCAGGCCCGTTACTGCCAGGATGACTCCGAAATCGGGTGGCCGCCGGGTACGGGCGGCAGCCCGCCGCAGGCGGGCCGGAGACCGCTCCCGGGCCGGGCCTGTGCCATGCTTGGTCTGGGTACGAGGCCGTGCTGCGCGGGACGGACCTGCCTTGGCGGGCAGGCCGGCGCCGGTCCTGCGGAGCTGGCGGTCTGAAGACACCTGCCGAACCCCGCGCGGCCCGGTGCGCGGCCCGGTGCGCGGCCCGGAGGACCGGGCTTTGGCCGTCGCCCGCCGGCCGCTGTCCCGCCGCATCGCCTACGCCCCCATCCCAGTCAGACCGAGCAGGCCCAACAGGCCGGCGACGGCCGATATTGTCCAGAACAGCGCGACCACGCGCGGCTCGGACCATCCCAGCAGCTCAAAGTGGTGGTGCAGCGGGCTCATACGAAAGATCCGCTTGCCGGTTGATTTGAACGAAATAACCTGCAAGACAACAGACAACGCCTCAACAATGTAAAGCAGGCCGATTACGGCCAGGAGCAGTTCGGTCTTGGTCAGCAGCGCGAGGGCGGTCAGCGCACCGCCAAGCGCAAGCGAACCCGTGTCGCCCATGATCACTTTGGCCGGATAGCGGTTATGTAGCAGAAAACCGATGCACGCGCCGACTAGAGAGGCGCACAAGAAGGCCAGGCCGGGCTGCCCGGCCGTAAGCGCTACCAGCCCGTATGCCAGGTACGAAGGGACCGAAGCCCCGGCCAGGAGGCCGTCGACACCATCAGTGATGTTCACGGCGTTGCTTACGTAGATCGTGCCGACGACGGCCAGCGGAAGGTAGAACAACCCGAGGTCGAACGAACCGAGGCCGAAGGGTATCGCCACCGTCGTTCCATGCGTCGTGCAGACCCAGTAGGCCAAAGCCAGTGAAGCCGGGATCTGAATGGCGAGCTTGTGCCTCGCACGCAACCCGAGCGGCCGCTTGCGGACGACCTTGGTGTAGTCGTCGGCGAAGCCGACCGCCGAGAACAGGAGCGCAAACACCACGGCAACGAGCACCGCGCGGTCACGCGGCGCCCAGAGCAGGGCCAAGAGCAGGCCGGGCACCGCGAAGAACAGGCCCCCCATGGTCGGGACGCCCATTTTCTTGAGGTGCGTCTGCGGCCCGTCGTCACGCACCCGCTGGCCAATTCGCAGGCGCTGCAGCAGACCGATCGCGGGCCGGCCGGCTAACGCGACCGCGGCGAGCGCCACGCCCGCGGCCGCAAAGTACCGGGCGAAGTCGACCCCTGGATCGATCAACCGCCCCACCTCCGGCGCAGTTCTGCGACCACCTCTTCCATCGCCATGCCGCGCGAGCCTTTGACCAGTACGGCGTCTCCGGACAGGGCGCGCTCCGCGATCCACTCCGCAGCTTCGTTACTGTTCATCGTCCAGAGGACTCCCTCCGGGGCCATGCCCTCCGCGACTGCGGAATCGGCCGTGACACGGGACGCAGGCCCCACGCAGGCAAGAAGCTCCAATCCCGAGCGGGCGGCAATGCGGCCGAGTTCGCGGTGCGTTTCAGCCTCCAAAGGGCCAAGCTCGAGCATATCGGCAAGCACCGCCGCCTTCCGCCCGCTCCCCGCAACCCCGCCGAGGACCTCCAGAGCGCCGGTCATCGATAGCAGGTTGGCGTTATAGGCGTCGTCAATGAGGACCCGCCCGCCGACGACCGAGATCGCAAGGCGCATTGCGCTCTTGGGCTCGAATCCGGCCAGGGCCTCCAGGCCTTCTTCGAGCGGCATCCCGACGGCCGCGGCGCACATCGCCGATGCAAGCACGTTGGTGACATTGTGCCTGCCGGGATACGGCACGGTAACCCGGAGGCTGTGGCCGGGCTTGAGGCCGAGGCGCTCCGCCGCCCGGCCGGGCCGGGAGGTCACGGAGAAGGAGAGGCCGGCGGTAACCCTGTCCCCCGCCCGTGAGAAGACGGTCGTGGCGTCCCCCGCCCTCACGTCCGCGCCGTTCCCGAAACCGAAGCTCACCAACTGCGCATCGACTCCACCCCGGGCTAGGTCGGCGACGAGGGCGGTGGAGTCGGCGTTGTAGACGCCGATCCCATCCGCCGGGAGGGCGCGCAGGAGCTCGGCCTTGGCCTGGGCGACGCCGGCGACTGAGCCGAGGGTTTCAACGTGAACCGGGGCTACGATCGTCACGACCCCGACGGCCGGTAATGCCAGGTCGGCCAGGTACGCCAACTGGCCGTGGCCGCGCGTGGCCATCTCAAGCACGGCGCACTCGTGCGCCTCGTCCATCCGCAGGAGCACCACGGGCAGGCTGACGTCGCTGTTGAGGTTGCCCTCGCTCGCCAGCAGGTCAAACCGCGACTCCAGGATATGAGCGGCCATGTCCTTGGCCGTGGTCTTGCCGACGCTGCCGCTGATCGCAATCACCGGGAGGTCGTAGCGGCGGCGATGGTGACTGGCGAGCTTGCCTGCGGCCAGGACCGGGTCTGGCGCAAGGATCGCCGCGCGTCGCCGGGCCGCGTCGGGCATCTGCAGCAGCGGTCCTGCGACTTTGTCGTCCCAGCGGCCGACCAGAAAACACGTCGCGCCCGCCGCGGCTGCGTCAGCAAGGTAGAGGTGGCCGTCGGTCCGCTCGCCCTTGATGGCAATGAACAGCTCGCCCGGGCCCGCCATACGGCTGTCGAAGGCCGCCCCGGCGAAGCTCGCCTCGGGGTCGCCCCATACCACCCTGCCGCCCATGATCTCGGCGGCCTTCCCGGCGACATAGGCCGGCGGCACCCGCCCTGCTCTGCGGATTGAGCCGGATGGACATGGAGTCATGGCCGGTCGCGCTCCCTTACCGGAAGCCCCTGCAGGGCTTCCCGGGCGACTTCGCGGTCGTCGAAGTGAATAGTGGTATCACCGAGGATTTGGTAGGTCTCGTGCCCCTTGCCGGCGATGAGCACAACGTCCCCTGCCCTCGCCGCCCGCACCGCAAGACTGATCGCTTCGGCTCGGTCGGCGTTTCGCGACCAACGGGAGGGGGATAGGTCCGCCGGCAATCCGGCGACGATGTCGTCGATGATCCGTTCCGGGTTCTCGCTTCGCGGGTTATCCGACGTGATATACACCAGGTCCGCCTTATCCGCTGCTATCCGGCCCATGGTCGGCCGCCGCGTGCGGTCGCGGTCGCCCCCGCAGCCAAACACGACCAGAAGGCGGCCCCCGGTCAGTTCGCGGGCGGTGTCAATCACGCTCTCCAGGCTCTCCGGGGTGTGGGCGTAGTCGACGATTACCGCGAACGGCTGACCTGCGTCCACCCGCTCGAACCGGCCCGCGACGCCGCTGACCCCTTCGAGGGCCAAGACGATCTCCGGCAGCGCCACACCGGCAGCAAGTCCGGCTGCCACAGCCGCGAGCGAGTTGTAGACGTTGAATCTCCCCGGCAGGGCGAGGTTGACCCGGGCCGCCCCAACCGGGGTGGTAAGCAGGTACTTGGCCCCGGACGCGAGCAACTGGACGTCTTCCGCTCGCACTTCTGCGCGCGAGCCAAGGCCGTAGGTCAAGAGCGCGACCCCGCCGGGAACGGCCCCACGGAACCTTCCGGCGTATGGTTCATCGGCGTTGACGATCGCCGCGGCCCCCCGCACGAGGCTGGCAAACAGCAGCACCTTGGCGTCCACATACTCGTCCACGGTCCGGTGGAAATCCAGATGGTCGTGGCCGATGTTGGTCAGCAAGGCGGCGTCAAAGACGGTTGCACCGACGCGGTGCAGGGCGAGAGCGTGGGAGGAGACCTCCATGACGGCATGCGTGTCCCCCGCGTCAACCATCCGGGCGAAAAGCTCCTGCAATTCGGGCGCTTCGGGAGTCGTGTGCTTGACCGGCTCGGTCCGGCCCCCAACGATGTTGTGAACCGTGCCCACCAGCCCCGTCCGGTGCCCCGCCCGCTCCAGGACCGCCCGGATCAGGTGGGTCGTTGTGGTCTTGCCCTTCGTGCCGGTCACCCCGGTGAGGTGGAGTCCCGTGGACGGCCGGCCGTAGAAGGCCGCTGCCGCGTCGGCCAAAGCTCTGCGGGTGTCGGGGCAGACGAGGACCGCGACGCCAGGCGGCACCGGAGCAGGGATTTCCCTGCTCACGCATACGGCGGCGGCCCCTCCGGCGATGGCCGCCGGGACGAAGTCGTGCCCGTCAACCTTGAGCCCGGGCAGGGCGTAGAACGCGTAACCCCGGCGCACGCGCCGCGAGTCATAGGTCACCCCGGAAACCGGCGCCGTAGCGTCGCCGGCTGCCAACCGCGCGCCGGGGGTTGCGAGCAACAGGTCGGAGACCCGCATGCGATCACCTCACCACCGAGTATATCCTAGCTCCTGACCCCAACTGCGGTTAGTCCTCGCCGGCAACAACGGGGATGCCGAGGTACCGGTACACATCATGCATGATTGTCTTGAAAATCGGCCCTGCGACCTGGCTCCCGTAGTGCTGTCCGGTCGGCTCGTCGACTACCACCAACAGGCACAGCTGCGGGTCGCGGGTCGGACCAAACCCGATGAACGACGAGACAAAGAGATCGGGCGAAATCCTCCCGTCCACGATCTTCTGCGCGGTGCCGGTCTTGCCGGCCAACTCATAGCCCGCCATGTAGACGGTCCGGCCGGTACCGTTTTCGACGACCGATTGCAGCGCCCGGTTGAGCTCGGCCGCGGTCTTCGACGCAATGACGGATGTCTCGACCTTGGAGGTGAAGGTTTCAACGATACGCCCGTCGGCCGTGCGCAGTTCTTTGGCGATGTGCGGTTGGTAGAGGGTCCCGCCGTTGGCGATCGCCGAGATTGCCGTCACGAGTTGAAGGGGAGTGACGGTCAGGCTCTGCCCGAAGGACATCACGGCCAGGTCAAGCGGCGTGGCCTTGCTCTCCGGGATGATCAAGCCTGCCGATTCGCCGGGCAGGTCGATCCCGGTCTTGTTGGTCAGCCCGAAGGCCTCCACGTAGTGGTAGAACTTCGGGATCCCAAGGCGGCTGGCGATGTTCATGAACCCGACGTTGCACGAGTTCTCCAGAACCTGAAGCAGGGTCTGGCTGCCGTGTCCCCTGCTTTGGTGGCAACTGATCCGACGTCCGGACACGATCAGGCTGCCGCCGCAGAAAAACGTGTCGTTCCACGAAACCGCCTGCTCTTCCAGGGCCGCTGCCGAAGTCACCGGCTTAAACGTCGACCCCGGGGAGTAGGTATCCACAACGCTTCCGTTGCGGCGGAAATCGACCGGGTAATCCTGGTAGTTGTTGGGGTCGTAGAAGGGGTAATTCGCAAGGGCGAGAACCTCGCCGTTGCGCGGGTCCATGGCGATGATGCAGCCGCCCTTGGCCCCGTGCTCGACCACCACCCGCTCGAGTTCGCGCTCGCAAATGTACTGGATGGTTTCGTCGATGGTCAGGACCAATGACAGCCCGTCGGTCGGCGCGAAGAACCTGTGGACGGCCTGCGGTATCTCCTGGCCCCGTGCGTCGTACTCGATGGAAATCCACCCCGGCACGCCGCGAAGCTTCGCGTCGTACTGGTATTCGATTCCTTCGAGCCCCTGGCTGTCAATACCGGCGAACCCGATGATGTGACAGGCCAGTTTGTTCTTGGGATAGACCCGCTTGCTCTCCTGGGTCAGGTTGATGCCGCGGAGACGGCTTTCCCGGATCTCTGCCGCCTGCGCGGCGTCGATCTTGCGCTTGATCCAGGTGAAGGACTCCTCGCGCTGCAGACGGTCGAGCACCCAGGCCTTGTCAAGGCCGAGGATCCGGGCGAGTTCGGCTGCGGTACCGGGCTTGTCGGTCACCTGGCCCGGAATGGCGAACACAGAATCGACATCGATGCTGACCGCGAGTTCGCGGCCTTGCCGGTCGTAGATCGTCCCGCGCTTGGCCTCGACCGGGACGTCCCGGAGTCGTACGTCAAGCGCGCGCTCACGGAGCTCGGGACCCCGCACGAACTGAAGCCAGGCCAGCCGAAAGACCAGAGCGATGAAGATCAGGACGGCTACTGTGAAGAAGTAACCAGCGCGCCGGCGCTGGAGCATGCCATATGAAAGCTGCAATCGTCTCCCCCCGGGTCGCGGGGCCTAGCTGCCTGACCGTGCCGCTTCGACTGTGTTGCGGGCCAACCGTCTGAGAAGATCCCAGACCCTACCGAAGATGCCGCCCGCCGCCGGACCCTCAGCCGCGGCCGTCCCGGCCCCCAACTCGGCCCCCCAACCGTCCGCGACCACGGTTCCGCCCGAGCGGCCCAGGCTGGCGATAGTCACCGACCCGCTGGGCCGGACCATCCCGACCCGGACCGTAGCCAGTTCCTCCACCCTGCCCAGAGCACCGAGCTGCGCAACGCGCACCTCGCGCTCCCCGTTCTCCTTCTGCAAGACGGCCAACTGCGCGGCAAGCTGTTCGGCACGGTACCCCATCTGGGTCAAAGCCGTATGCCGGTAAGCAACTAAGAACGCACACATTACCGCCAATACCAGCAGGCCAAGGCACGCCGTCCGGCTGAGCCTGGCGCTTTCCTGGCGCGGCGCCCTCCCTACCGCTCGCCGTCTGGTCGATTCCGCGGGCGACTCCGCGACCATGAGTTCCCTGGCTGCTAGCATGTGTATTCTCCTTCCCTAAACCGAAGAACCTGGACCCGGGCCCGGCCCCGACCCCTGCGATCCGTTGGATCGCGCCAGGACCCGGAGCTTCGCGCTCCGCGAGCGAGGGTTGACGTCCTGTTCAGCCCGGCCCGGCGACACCGGTTTGCGGGTAAGCACCTCGTACCGGCCACCCGCGGCAAGTTCGCGGAAACCGGCCTTGACGATGCGGTCCTCGAGCGAGTGAAAGCTGATGACGATCAGCCTGCCGCCGGGGGCCAACGCCTCCGCCGCCTGCGGCAAGGCCCGCTCGAGCGATCCCAACTCGTCGTTGACTGCGATACGTAATGCCTGAAACGTACGCCGCGCAGGATGCCCCCCGGTGCGGCGCGCTGCCGCCGGAATCGCCGCGCGGATTACGTCCACGAGATCACCGGTGGTCGCCAAGGGCCGCCGCTGCCGAGCCGCAACGATGAACGACGCAATCCTGCTGGCCCAACGCTCCTCGCCGTATTCTCGGATGATCCGGCTCAGTTCCCTTTCCCTGGCCTGGTTGAGCAAACCCGCCGCTGTCAGGTCCTGAGCCGGATCCATCCTCATATCCAACGGGGCTTCCGACGCAGAGTAGGAAAAGCCCCGGACGGCCCGGTCAAACTGCATGGACGATACCCCGAGATCCAGCAACAACCCATCGACGGTCTCGATGCCGGCCTCGTCAAGGATCGAGCGCAACTCCCTGAAGTTGCCCCGCACGATCCGCACCCGGCCCGCCGCAAAGGCGTCAAGCCTTGCGGAGGCTTCTGCAAGCGCATCCGGGTCCTGATCGATCCCCAGCACGCCGGCCTCCGGGAAAGCGGCCAGGATCGCCGCGGAGTGGCCGCCCGCCCCGAGGGTCGCATCCACAATGAACCGGCAAGGCGTCATCCGGAGGTGGGCGAGCACCTCCTCGACCATCACCGGCTGGTGCGGTGCGCTCCCGGCGGCGTCAGTCACCTCGGGTTTGGAACAACTCCTCAGAGAGAGTCTGGTACTCGCCTTCCGCGCGTTCGCGGAAAACGTTCCAGCGTTCACGGCTCCAGATCTCGACCCGGCTTGAAACCCCGATTACCACAGCGTCCTTCTCCAGGCCCGCGTGACGGCGAAGGCCCGGCGGGACGATGACTCTTCCCTGCCGGTCGAGCGTCGCCTCGACGGCTCCGCTGAAAAACAGCCTCGTAAACGCCCGCGGCACCGATGCGGTGAAGGGAAGCGAATCGAGCTTGCCTGCAATCTGCTGCCAGGTCGCGGCAGGGTACGCAAAGAGGCAACCGTCAAGGCCGCGGGTCACGATGAAGGGGTCACCGAGCCCTTCGCGGAATTTGCTCGGCACGGTCAGCCGACCCTTGTCGTCAAGGGCATGCTCGTATTCGCCGAGAAACCCCGCGTCTCCGATCACGATCTCCCCCACATGTCACCACTTGGCCCCACTTCTTACCCAGATTCTACACTCGCCCTCCACTCAGCGCAAGGACGAAACGGCCAACACGCCTGAAAAGAACGGAAGGGCAAAGACAGACCCCCGCCAGGAGGTGGCGGAGGTCTCCAAAGGCTCCTGTGGGTTCTGGCGCGGGCGGCGCCCCGAGAGAGGGGTACCGGCAGGGCGGCGCCTCGCGGTTTCCGCGGTGCTACACGCCTGCTTCTGCGTCGGGGATGACCACACCGAGCCGCTTTAGAGCATCCCTGGCTTGCGTTGCGCGGGCAGACTCGGGGAACTCGCTCAGGATCTGCCGGTACTCGGCCGTCGCCGAATCCTTGTCTGAAAGCAGCCTCTCGAAGGCCAGGGCCAGGCCCCAATGGGCCTCAGGGGTGAGTTCATGCAGCGGATGGTGATGGACGAACGTCTGAAACGACTTCGCCGCCTCAAGCCCCTGGCGAAGGTTGAGGTGGGCGAGGCCCTTATAGTAAAGGGCCTGGCGGGCCGCCTCGGTTTCCGGGTACCTCGTAACGACGCGATCGAACTCCGCGAGAGCCCGTTCGAGCGTACTGCGCGCGCTCAGAAAACCGCCCACGGTGCTGCCGATGCGGTTGACCAGTTCCTTGCCCCTGTCGACAGCCTCCTGGGCAAGGTGTTCGAGTTGCAGCGCCGACTGCTGGGGCGCAGTGCCGAGGAGCGCCGCATAGACCGTGGACTCACAAAAGTACTTCAGCTCTCTGACCCGGTTGGCGATGTGCGGGTGGGTCTGGAAAAACTCGCTGACCTTTCCGTATTCGTCGCGGCTCGCCCGGTCCGCCTGGCGAAGGTATTCATCGACGTTCAGCCGCTCGAAAAGGGCACCCGAGCCGACCGCCAGCTTGATCAAGGATCTGCGCGAGAGGTCGAGGTCCTGGGTGCAGATCAGGCCGGCCCTATCGGCCGTCAGTTCGGCCTTGCGCATCCAGGCCTGTAATGCGTGCATGGCCGGGATGACGATCAGCGAGCCGATCCCGAACAACCTGTCCATCAGGCCCCGCGCACCCATCGTGAGCAGGTATGCCGCACTCAGGTACAAGACGTGCTGGGACTTGATGTGGCCCATCTCGTGGCCGATGATGTAGCTCAACTCGTCCGGCGAAAACGCTTCGACGACCGATGAGTGGAGGATGACCAGCGGCCTTTCGACACCGAGGGTCATGGCGTTGAATGTGGGGTCATGCTTGATGAAGACGTCCGGCACTTCCATATTAAGGATCGCGGCGCAGTCGGTCACGATCGAGTGAATCTCGTCGAACTGGCCTGGACCAACCTTGACCGTGCCTCCAAGCAGTTGCCCCTTGATCATGGGTTCGTCCCAGTACTTCATGATCGCCCGCGACACGGCCACCACGGGTCCGAAGCGGGCGACCCCTTCGAGGCTCTGTTTGTCGAGAGGATGGGCGTATTGGTCGGCGTCAAGCGCTTGCGGGTAGATCTTCTTTCGCCCGGGCTTGGCCTCAGATTCTGCCCCGAACGGTTCCCCCGGCCGGCCGGCGGCAGGCGACGGGGCCTCGGGCAGCCGGGTGCCACAGACGTGACAGAACAGAGCCCCCTCGGCACCAAGGGTGCCGCACCTTGGACAGTACAATGAACCCACTCCCCTGATCAGCCGTTTGACACAGAGACTGCTCTTAGGCCTATCATAGTCCATGACCAACGCGCGCAAACGGATCGCCGCAACCGGCCTGCTCCTTGCCGGCGGACTCAGTTCCAGGCTCGGACAGCCCAAAGCTTTGCTCGATTTTGGCGGCCGCCCTCTCGGCCGACATCTTCTGGACCGCCTGGCTCGCGTGACGGTCGAACAGGTAATTGTGACCAACGACCCGGAACAGTACCTGCACTGGGGAGCCCGCATCGCAGGCGACCCCCCCGAATACCGCGGGATGGGCCCGCTTGCCGGGTTGCTTGCCGGACTGGACGCGAGCACTACCGGAACGATCATCGCCGTAGCCTGCGACCTGCCATTCTTCTCCCCGGAGTTGGCGGCCCATATGCTCGAGATCCTTCGGGCAGAGTCCCCTGACGCCGTGGTCCCGGCCCACGACGGCTACCTCGAGCCGCTGCTGGCAGCATACACGGCCGCATGTAGGGAGCCGATGCGCCGGCAGCTTGCCGCAGGGAACCGGCGGGTCGCCGACATCTTCCCGCACATACGAGTGAGGTACCTCCCGGAGGACGGGTACCGCCGGTTCGGCGACACCGGACGACTATTCTTCAACATCAACTCGCCGGGGGACCTCGCGGCTGCCCGCGCGATGTGGTCGCAAGAGACTACGTAAGCGTGCCACGGTCGGTTTCCGCCGGCGCCTGCCAGCGTCCGCCGCCCGCCTGGCCGGCTAGAGGGCTACCGCAATGATAATGAACGTTGCGAATGCAGCAATCACCGCGACAGCAAAACCTAGATTGCCTAGCGTCCACGAGGGGGACAAAGGTCCTGCTCGGAGCCGCGTCACCCGATCGTAACGCGCGGTCGTCTTGTCGCCCAACTCCTTTCCCGCCCCTCGCCTGCGGTGGTCGGGGGCAAGCCGCAGGACCGCCAGCGCGGCGCCCTCGGAAGCGGCAACAAACCCGTCTTCGAGGAATGTGTTGCCCTTCGTTACAGCCACGGCGGCACGTTCTGCCGCGGGCGCGGATCCGACCACGATGAAGTCCATTGTGTTGTCCACGACCGTGCAGGCGCGGGCCGCCAGCATTCCCGCGTCAGCTGACCCCACGAGCAAGTGGTCCATGCCCTCGTCCACAATGGTGAACGCCCGGGCGATCCCCGCGCCAACTTGCGCCGACCCGTTCACTGCGGAGTCCACTGCCCAATCCACTGAGGTCACGGCGCGAGCCAGCGCGAACGCCCCGCGCGGTCCGTCCACGAAGGCACGATTGACAAGGGAGTCCGCGGTTTGGACTAGGTTCGCGGCCTTGGCGCCGACGCGGACCAGCCCTCTGTAAGCGGCGTTGACCACCGCGTCGAGTCCCGCGAACAGCTGTGCAAACAGGCCGGCAAGCGCAACCAGCGGGCGCACCACGCACCCCTCGATCGAGGGCAGGCCGGCCAAAAGCGGGCCCGGAAACCGCAGGAGCCCGAGGGCGGTGAAGCCAATGACGCCGCCCGCCAGTGGTATAGCTGCGGCCGCCAGCGGCTCGCTGGCGAATAGCGCCAGATGCTCGACGTGGTGCAGGGCCTGGTGTGAATAGCCGGTGGCGACTGCAAAAGGCAGTATCAAGCCGGAAAGGACGCTCCCCGAGGCTAGCCCGGCGATCAACAGGGGGATCGAACATGCCAGTGCGAGAATCTTCTCGCCCCGCGATTCGTGCGGTTCGGCGTGTTCTGCTGCGCTCTGGCTGCGAAAGCCCTCTTCACCGGCTGGATGACCCTCCGCGACCGCCACCGGACGGCGACCCGGCTTGCGCAGGAACAGAAAATACCATAGCTTGCTCGTGTATGCGACTGTGAGCGCGCTGGTAATCGTGAAGGCGATCTCCACCGTCGCGAAGGCCGCTCCGCCCGGACGCTCGCGCAGCAGGATAGCGTCGTGGAGCAGAGTCTTCGACGGATAGCCGCTGAACCCGAATCCACCAATGCCGAGTACAGCCAAGGCGAATACCGCCGCGGTCACGAAGTCGCGCCCCAGCGGGCGATACGGCGGATGTCCAGATCGTGGGTCTTCAGGTACACGACGCCGACGAGAAGAACATCGTCGCCTTGAACAAGGCATGAGCCAAGGCATGGTACGCGAAACCCGCCGCGCCCATCGCCTCGAGTCACCAAGGAGGCCCGCCATCGCGGCGCCGAGCGCGACGTAACCGATCTGGCTGACGCTGCTGTAGGCCAGGACTCGCTTAGCGTTGGTTTCAAAGAGGCCAGAAACGCTCCCAGCATCATTGTTGTGACCGCCATAGGGACAAGAACTTGCGCGAGAAGCATTGCCTTCGAAGCAGCGACGGCAACAAGTGGCCAGCACCGCTCGCGGCAGCCAGCCCCCGCCACCACCACCCGTGACCGTCCGGAGTACCTGGTAGATGCCCCACGCCCCGGTCTTGATCATCACCCCAGACAGAAGCGCGCTGGCGGGAGACGGAGCGACCGGATGGGCCCGCGGAAGCCAGATGTGCACCGGCACAATGCCGGCCTTGACCCCGAAGCCGGCGAGCAAGAGGGCGCCCGCGACGAGCTGGTATTCGTGTAGCAGCACCGTGCCGAGAAACACACACAAGCCGCCGATGATGCTGATATAGAGGTAAAGCCTCCCCCGAGGCGTGGGCTTCGCCGGTTTCCTCGTGCACTACCAGCGGATATGCCCCCGAGAGACACAATCTCAAAGAAGACGAATAGCGTGAGCAGGTTTGCCGCGAGAAATGTCCCGAGCGTCCCACCCAGGCACAACAGGAAGTAGAAGTAGTAACGAGCGTGGCCGTGGCCACGGCTAAGGTAACTGCGTGAGAACAACGAGGCCAAGAGCCAGAGCCAAGTGGAAAAGAGCGAGAACAATAGGCTGGCGGGGGTTATCGAGAATTGTAGTCCCCACCCCCGCCACTCCGGCGATTCCGGCTGCGCCCAGGAAGGCGCCACCGGCCCACAGCGAGACCAGCAGCGCAAGGTGGCGGAGCATGCGGCTACGGCCCACCAGTTGCAGAACGAAGCCCTCCGCTCTTCACCGATCCCCAACGAGGCCCGGACGGGGGCGCCGAGGAGCGCCATCGCAACCGGGATGAGCGGCAACAAGACCCAAGCCCAAGCCGCGGGCCCGGCCGCTCCCTCGTGCCCGCCTACAGCTTGGGCTGCTCCGTGGGCGGTGGATGCCGCCATAAGCCAGTCCAACGTCCGCTCTACAGCCCCAGAAGTGTTCTGGCGGCTGCCCCGGAGACTGCAAGTGGCCAATTGGTGGGCAAGAACGCGAAGAGAATACATCCTACGGCTAGCACCAGCATCGGAACCAACATTGTCGCGGGCGCTTCCCGTAGCCACTCTAGCCGGCGATGCGGGATGATCGGCGGCGGCGCCTCGGTCGTCACGTGCGTGACCACGCCGTGTTCTTCATGCACTTCGCCGATGTGGACCCGGGTTTTCGGTTTGCCAAAGTAGGCGGAAATCACGATCGGGAGGTAGTAAGCGGCATTCATGAGACTGCTCAATAGCAGCAGCACTGCAAATACCGGGCGCCCTGCCGCAAGCGATCCCCGCATCAGGCACCACTCGCTAAGGAAGCCGTTCATCGGCGGGATGCCGGTAATGGTCAGCGCCCCGACGGTGAAGCACGCCATGGTCACCGGCAGGCGCGAACTCACGCCGCCGAGGTCGCGGACATCCCGCAGACCCGTCTGGCGAATGATCGACCCGGCGGAGAGGAACAACAAGCTCTTGACGACGGCATGGGTGAACACGTGAAACACGGCGCCCGTCACTCCCCACTCGGTCAGCAGGGTGATACCAAGGGCAATGTACCCCATCTGGCCGACGCTGGAATAGGCAAGCCGCCGTTTGAGGTCGGTTTGAGTCACTGCAACGGCGCTCCCGAGGACGATGGTCACGGCCGCAGCGACCTGGACCCAGTACAACCAACCGACACCGGAGAAAAACCCGCCGCCGAAGACGTTGAACACCACGCGGAACAGCCCGTACGCGCCTGTCTTGAGCATGATCCCTGATAGCAGAGCGCTCGCAGGGGACGGCGCGACAGGATGGGCGTCGGAAAGCCAAACATGTAGTGGGACCAAGCCCGCCTTGAGCCCGAACGCCACAAGAAACCCGATAAACGCACCCAACGCGAGCGGAGACGCTTCCTTGATCAAACCCACCTGCCCGAGATCCAACGTACCGCCGAGCCGTTCGGTCGCCACAAGCGCGAAGAAGAAACCGAGGCTGCTGAGCAGCGTCATGAAGATGTACTTCAGCCCTGCCTGCATCGCTTTGGGCGTGCCCTCGTGAACGACAAGAACGTAGGCCGTGATGGAGACCAACTCAAAGAACAAGAACATGGTGAAAAGGTCCCCGGCTACAAAGGTGCCTAAAGCGCCGGACAGCCCGAGCAGGAAGAAAACGTAGAATCGCGTCTGGTTGTGCTCCCCACGCATATAGCCGACAGCGTACACGGCCACCAGAAACCAGACGAAGGCTGCCACGCACGTTACAAAAAAGCCCAGCGTATCGACACGGAAGGACAGCCTGAGCGGCGGCACAAGGTTGACGATTCTGCTGACGAGCACGCGCCCCGCCGCGATGTGGGGCCACATCGTCAGTGCCAGGATGGCGGCGGCGCCTGACGTGGCAACGAGCACAGCATCGCGAGCAGCCGCACGACGTTGCCCCAATGCCAGTACGGCAAGCTGGGCGACCAGCGGCAGGAAAGCAACCGCCCCAGGGATCCACGAATAGATCGTTGTGTTATCCATTGGTCACAATGTCCCCCGTCGACTTCCGCGTTAGGTGTCCCCAGACGACGCTATTCGCCATCGACCGTGACTGCGCACTCCGCGTGCCCGCCGGTCTCGGCTGCGACCTTTGCCACGAAGAGCCCCATCAGCCGTTTGGTCACCGGCCCCGGCCGCCCGTCGCCGACTGGACTCCCGTCGACCGAAGTGACGGGCAGGATCTCGTACGCGCTGTTGGTGATGAACGCTTCGCAGGCGCCGGCCAGCTCGGCCATCGAAACCGCCCGCTCCGACGCCGCGATCCCGTTGGCAGAACACAGGCCAAGCACGATGTGCCGCGTCACGCCCGGCAGGATATTGCGGTCGAGCGGCGCCGTCCGGACCACCCCGTCGACGACGGCGAAGAAGCTCGACGCAGCGCTCTCGTTGATCAGCCCGTCGCTGCCCACGAGCAACGCTTCGAACGACCCCGCGCGATTGGCCATCGTCATCGCCTTGCAGTTGGCAAGGAGGTTTAGGGACTTGACGGTGCAGTGCAGCCACCGGTCGTCGGCCTGGCTGCGGAGACCGATGCCAGCGGTGAACATCTCGGCAGGAATGGCGCCCATCGGCACGGACATGACCATCAGGCTTGGTTTTTGTTCCGCCGGGAACGCGTGCCGGCGCGGGGCGACGCCCCTCGTGACATGGATGTAGATGTAGGAGTTGGGCGGGCTCTTGGCCTGGATTTCGTCCCAGGATCGCCCTGAACTGCTCCGCCGGATAGGGCGCAGCGGCTCGATCCCCTTCAGGCTGCGCTCCAGCCTGGCGAGGTGAAGGTCGCGGGTGAAGGGGTTCTTGCCGTAAAGGCGGTAGACCTCGTATACTCCGTCGCCGAACGAGCCGCGATCGAGTACGCTGACCTTTATATCCTCGGTTGTGCCGTACTTGCCGTCGAGAAAAACTGGATTCACGTTCTGGTCCCCGCTGAAGGCGCGCGGCGCCTGCTGATCGGGCCGCTTAGAAAAGCCCAAAGGATGATGAACATTACGAACAACGTGCCGAGGGTCAGCGCGGTCAGGTGCCTGGACGGCGCCCCCTGCCCGCGACCAGGGATTCGTAGTCGGCGGTTGTCCTGGCGCCCGCCAGGGCCCGACCCGCCCTTCCTGCCACATTTGAGTCGCCGGTGTTTACGGCTTCTTCCCCGGAGACCCCCAGCAATACCTGCACCGCGTTAGCATAGGCGATGCTGTGCGCCGAACGCACTGCGGCCGTGTCCCCCTCCGGTGACAAAAACGAACAGCCTGGCATCGTCGAGCCTTCGAAAGGAATGGGCAAGCTGGAGCAACTCCAGGTCTTCGCCTGCGTGGTCGCGCCCCTGCGCAGCGGATGCGGCTCCTGGCGAGCCCCTCGAGGTAAACCACCCCTCCGGGACGACAGCCCAGGTTGATTGCGGCTTGGCCGTATGTCCGCCGGCTGGCGCTCAGTTGACCGCGCAGAAGACGCTCAAGGTCTCCGGCTCCGGATTCGGTGGTGCTCGCGGTTATCACCATTGCACCCGAGGACAGTGTTTGCCGCACGAGTGCCGTCAGTTGCCGCGGGGCTTCGCCGAAGGGCGCGTCCACGGCGACGAAAACGAAGCCCCCGTTGCCCGCCGTGTCGACGAGCTGGTAGGCCTGCATGGCCTCCGTGGAAACCGCGTTCTTGAGGATCGACGGGAAGAGCAACCCGACGGCGATGAGGACTGCCAAAGCTGCGTAGATGATCAACCTGGCGCGGCGATCACGTGAGGCGGTATCCCGTTCCAACTCCGGTCGGCCCCCTGTCAAACACCCTCAAGAGCGGCATCGGTACAAAGAGCATCAAGGCGTTCGTCATCCGGCCCGGCCGGGACCTGCTTTACGACCTGAACTTCGTATCCGAAACCGCATGCCAGGGGCAGGCGGACGCCACCTGCCAGCCCGCTGGCGCTCGCGCAAGGAGGCGGTCGTAAAACCCGCCGCCGTAACCCGTGCGGTGCCCGTACCCGTCGAAGGCCAGCCCGGGAACGACGATCAGGCCGATGTCGGCAATCGCGACGGCAGGGCATTCGGGCCCCGGCTCCAGGAATCCCCACTTACCTGGCCGCAGGTTGCACAGATCCGTGACCGCGCGCAACTCGAGCCGGCGTTGCCCGGACGCCACCACCGGCAGGACAAGCTGCTTGCCCAACCCGAGGGGTCTGCCTAAGCAGGGGCGTGGTGTCGATCTCGGTTGAGTAACTGGCAAAGGCCATGACCGCATTCGCGTCATGGAACGGCGGCCACCGCAAGATGCGCGCGGTGGCGAGCGCGCTCAAGATTCTGCCTAGCTCAGCCGGAAGCGCCGAGCGGCGCGTGCGGGCGGTTGCGCGCATCGCCGCTTTGGCCTCGCGCAGGTGACGAAGTAGGTCGACGTCCATCGGTGAAACCGGCCCCCGCTTGCCGGCAGCCGGGCCGCCGCATGGCGGCCCGGCCGTCGTTGGTTAGCTGGCCAGCAATCCAGGTGGATTGCTGATGGCTACTTGATGACGAACAACAGATCGCCCACGTTGACCGCTTGGCCTTTACCAGTCGCGACCTGAGCTACAGTCCCGCTCTGCGGGCTGAGGATTTCGTTTTCCATCTTCATGGCCTCGAGGATGCACAACACCTGTCCCTCGCTGACCTGCTGCCCCGCACCGACGCGCACATCCAACACCGTGCCGGGAAGCGGAGCGGTCACCTTCGACCCGCCCTCGACCGGCGCGGCAGCCGCCTTGGCGGGCGCAGTCGCGGCAGGCGTGGGCGCAGCCGGCTGGGGAGCCGGCGCGGCAGGCTGGGGAGCCGGACTGACCGTCTTGGGCGCCGGCGGCGGCGCGGTGGGCGCAGCCGCAGGTCCAGGGGCTGCCGCAACCGGCGGCGCCGCAGGCTGTTGCCCGACCGGCGCAACCGAGGCGACCCTTGGCGCCTGTCCTACTTCCTCGACCTGGACTTCATACACTTGACCGTTGACGGTAACGCGGAAGGTCCTCACTCGTGTCGACCCCTTCTCCTCGGAAATGTCCTCGCTGTCCGTTGCGTCCGTGCCAATGCCATGTGGCGCGACAGGACGGCCCATGCCCCGGCTCCGCCTCCGGCCTCTCCGCAGGCGGAGGCGCCTTCCCGGCTCCGGTCGCCTGAAAGGCCCCCAAAGGCAGCCGTGGCCTCATGGGAGTGGCCGCTCCGGCCACCAACCGCGCACCCGGCGACCAGCGCGGCGGCGATCGCCGCTGCGATCTGGGGCTCGTTGCCCGTATGCACGCTCACTTCGCCCTCCGGCCTAAACCGGCAGGTTGCCGTGCTTCTTGGCCGGCCGGGATTCCCGCGTGCTCGCAAGTGAGGCGAGCGCCTGAGCGAGCACCGGCCGCGACTCCCGCGGCGCCACAACGGCATCCACGAACCCGCGCGCGGCCGCGGGATACGGCGTCGCGAACATGGCGCGATACTCGGCTTCCTTCTGCTTGCGGAATTCGGCCGGGTTCTCCGCCTTCTCGATCTCGTTGCGGAAGATGATATTCGCTGCGCCCTCAGGCCCCATCACTGCGATTTCCGCTGTCGGCCAGGCAACCGTAAAGTCGGCGCCGAGCGAACGCGCGCACATCGCGAGGTAAGCTCCGCCGTAGGCCTTTCGGAGGACGACCGTCAGCTTTGGAACCGTGGCCTCGGAGTAAGCATACAGCAGCTTGGCCCCGTGCCGGATGATCCCGCCGTACTCCTGCGCAGTGCCTGGGAGGTATCCCGGCGTATCCACGAACGTCACCAGCGGGATATTGAAGGAGTCGCAGAACCGCACAAACCGGGAGGCTTTGTCGGACGCGTTGATGTCGATGCATCCGGCCAAGACCTTGGGCTGGTTGGCGATCACTCCGATGACCTGGCCGCCCAAACGCGCAAACCCGGTGACCATGTTTGTCGCATACCACTGGTGCACCTCGAACAGGTCGGCGTCGTCAACGATCAGCTTGATCACATCGCGTACGTCATACGGCCGGTTCGAGTCGACCGGCACGATCGTGTCCAGGGCGGCCTCGCGCCGCTCGATATCGTCGTCTCCTTCGCCCATCGGGGGGTCCTCGATGTTGTTGGCCGGCAGGAAGCTCAGCAGTTTCTTGACCTGATCAAGGCAATCCTGCTCGTTGGCCGCGTAGAAGTGCGCCACGCCGCTGGTCTGGTTATGGGTCGAGGCGCCGCCGAGGTCCTCAAGGCTCACTTCCTCGCCCGTGACCGCCTTGATCACCTGTGGTCCGGTGATGAACATTTGGCTCGACTTGGCGACCATGAAGACGAAATCGGTCAGAGCTGGGGAATATACCGCGCCGCCCGCGCACGGCCCCGCTATCACGGAAATCTGCGGGATGACGCCTGAACAAAGGGTGTTGCGGTAGAAGATCTTGCCGTACCCGTCGAGGGCGTCGACGCCCTCTTGGATCCGCGCGCCGCCCGAATCGTTGATCCCGATTAGCGGAGCGCCCACCTTGGCGGCGGTTTCCATGACCTTTACGATCTTGTTGGCGTGGGCCTCGCCGAGGGTGCCGCCGATGACCGTGAAGTCCTGCGCGAAGGCATAGACGAGCCGCCCCTGCACCTTTCCGAAACCAGTCACGACTCCCTCGCCCGGCGCTTCGGTCCCGGCCATCCCGAAATCCGTGCACCGGTGCTTGACGAACATGTCCAGCTCGACAAAGGTGCCGGCGTCAAACAGGGCTGCCAGCCGTTCGCGAGCCGTCAGCTTGTTCGCTTCGTGCTGGCGAGTGATACGCCTCTCGCCGCCCCCCGCCTGGACTTTGGCCTTTGCCGCCTCTAGAGCTGCAATCTTTTCATTGACGCTCATTGTGTCCTAGGTCCCCTTCTGGCTCAATTCGATCAGCACTCCGCCGCAGGACTTGGGGTGCAGGAATGCAATCAGTTTCCCCCCCGCGCCCCTGCGAGGAGCCTGGTCAATCAGGCGGAGCCCGGCCGCTCTGGCCGCCTCCAACGCTGCGGCCACGTCCGGCACAGCGATCGAAATGTGGTGAATGCCCTCGCCGCGCGACTCCAGGAATTTGCCCACCGGGGTTTCCGGTCCGGCCGGCTCCAGGAGCTCGACGTGGGTATTGCCCAAGGCCAGCATGGTGGCCTTGACACCCTGATCGGCAACAGTCTCGGTCGCCTCCACCGCCAGCCCGAGGACGTCCCGGTAGAGCTTCAGTGCTGCTTCGGTGTCCTTGACCGCCACGCCGATGTGATCGAGTGCCTTGCTCATCGTCTTCCTCCCTCCCTAACCATGCGTTCTGACACCCGGCAACCGCGGCCCCCGGCTACAGGAGCGAGGAAGCGCGGTACTCGCCGAAAACCTCCCTCAGCACGCCGCAGACCTCGCCCAGCGTCGCGTTAGCCTTGACCGCGGCGATGATCGGGAGGTATCAGATTAGCGCTCCCCTGGGCGGCGGCGCGGAGATCGCCGATGGCGCGGCTCACAGCGCCACCGTCACGGCTCGCCTTGAGCTCGGCCACCCGCCTCCGCTGGGCGTGTTCAACATCCGGAGTCACACGTAGCAGCCCCTTGGGTGGGGCCTCCTCGGTGGCGAAGGCGTTGACACCCACGACCGTGCGCTTCTTCGCCTCGACCTCGCGCTGGTACCGGTAGGCGCTCTCGTGGATCTCGCGCTGCATATACCCCTGCTCGATGGAAGCCACCGCCCCGCCGATCGAGTCGATCCGGTCGATGTACTCCCTTGCGGCGCCCTCGATCTTGTCGGTCATGGTTTCGACCAGGTAGCTGCCCGCGAGCGGGTCCACGCTGTCCGCCGCCCCACTCTCGTAAGCGATAATCTGCTGCGTGCGCAGAGCGGTGCGGACTGCCTCCTCGGACGGCAGCGCGAGGGCCTCATCCTTGGAGTTGGTGTGCAGCGACTGGGTGCCGCCGAGCACCGCCGCCAGGGCCTGCATAGTCACGCGCACGATGTTGTTCTCCGGCTGCTGCGCCGTCAGGGTCGAGCCCGCCGTTTGCGTGTGGAACCGCAGCATCCACGATCGGGGGTCCTTGGCCCCGAAACGCTCCCGCATGATCCTTGCCCAAAGGCGCCTTGCGGCCCGGAACTTGGCGACCTCTTCAATGAAGTTCATGTGCGAGTTAAAGAAGAAGGACAGCCGGGGTGCGAATGAATCGACATCGAGACCGCGCGCGATCGCAGCCTCCACGTAGGCGATGGCGTTGGCGATCGTGAAGGCGACCTCCTGTACGGCCGTCGAGCCTGCTTCCCGGATATGGTAACCGCTGATGCTGATCGTGTTCCAGTTGGGCATGTGCTCGGAGCAGTAGGCGAACAGGTCGGTGACAAGGCGCATCGACGGCCGGGGGGGGAAGATGTACGTCCCGCGGGCAACGTACTCCTTGAGGACGTCGTTTTGCACCGTGCCGCCCAGTTTTTCCGGCAAGGCGCCCTGCTTCTCCGCAACGGCGAGGTACATCGCCAGGAGGACGGAGGCCGGCGCGTTGATGGTCATGGACGTGGTCACCTTGTCGAGCGGGATCCCCGCAAACAGGACTTCCATATCGGAAACCGAGCTCACAGCCACGCCGACCCTGCCGACCTCGCCCTCGGCCAGGGGGTGGTCCGAGTCGTACCCCATCTGCGTGGGCAGGTCGAACGCGATGGACAGACCGGTTTGTCCCTGGTCTAGGAGGTAGCGGAAGCGGGCGTTGGTTTCCTCTGCCGTACCGAACCCGGCGTACTGGCGCATCGTCCAGAACCGGCCGCGGTACATGGTTGGCTGCACCCCGCGCGTGAACGGGTACTGGCCGGGGAAGCCCAGATCGTCAAGGTACTCCAGGTCCGCAATATCTTCCGGCGTATAAAGGCGCTCCGTCGGTATCCCGGATGTGGTGTCGAAGTCTGCCTGCCGCTCCGGGAAGCGGGCCAGGACTCGCTTGAGGGAGCTCGCTTCCCATTGCGCTCTGGCTTCAGCGATGGGGTTCTTCTTTTCGTTGCCTTCCGCCAAGCCGGTTCCCCCCTTGGGACGACATGTGGCCGGGTCATGCTGGACCCAGCGGGTCTGCTGTCTGCTGCGAAGGGGACAGGCCCTGGCGGCCCATGCTTGGAACGCCTTGCGGCCTGTCCCCAGCGTGACTATACACTAACCCCAGGCCGGTCTACCCAAGCCAACCGCGGACACGCATCGCCGAGGCGACACGGTCGACGGCGTGCATGAGCGCGGCGACGCGCATTTTGACGTTCCTGCTCCTATGCATCTCGTACACGGCCTCAAATGCCTGGACCATCAGCCTGGAAAGACGTTCGTTGACCTCTTCCTCGCTCCAGTAAAGGCTCATCAGGTTTTGGACCCACTCAAAGTAGGAGACGGCCACGCCGCCCGCGCCGGCAAGGATGTCCGGGATCACGAAGACGCCGTTCTGATACAGCATATCGCCGGCCTCCGGAGTTGTGGGGCCGTCGGCCGCCTCGCCGATGACCTTGGCCCTAACTTCGGCGGCATTGGCGGCGGTGATCGAGTTCTCCTGCGCAGCCAGGATGAGGATGTCGCAGGCGACGGTAAGGCTGGAGCCGGCCGGCATGGCCTCCGTACCCGCGAAACCTGCCACCGAACCCGTCCTGGCCTTATGGTCATGGGCTTCCCCGGGGTCGAACCCGCCAGGGCTGTAGATGCAAGCCCGCGAATCCTCGGCGGCCACTACCTTGGCTCCCATGCCGGCGAGCAAAATCGCGGTGAACGAGCCGGCGTTGCCGAACCCCTGAATGGACACGGTCGCACTGGTCATATCGATGCCGAGCTTCTTGCAGGCCTGCGCAACCGTGGTCACGCACCCGCGGGCCGTTGCCTGGCCGCGGCCGTGCGAGCCGCCCAGAGAGATCGGCTTACCCGTGGCGATGCCGAACTTGTTGCGCCCCTTGAGCTTGGAGAACTCATCGGTCATCCAGGCCATGACCTGGGCGTTGGTGTGGATATCCGGGGCCGGGATATCAATGTCGTCGTCGATGACCGGTGCGATACACTCCATGAACGCGCGGCTCAGCCGCTCGAGTTCGCCTCTTGAAAG
Source organism: Bacillota bacterium (assembly GCA_040766985.1). Lineage (GTDB taxonomy): Bacteria > Bacillota > Sulfobacillia > JAUYEG01 > JAUYEG01 > JAXGPL01. Next base: position 7,969 of record JAXGPL010000002.1, on the reverse strand, counting down.
CTCTTTGGGATTGCACTTGACCGCGCCCTTGCCACCGCCGTATGGCAGGCCGAGGGCCGCGCACTTGAGGGTCATCCACATCGAAAGGGCCTTGACCTCGTCTGCGCAGGCACCGGGGTGAAACCGCAGTCCGCCCCGGTAGGGACCGTTGGCATCGTTGTGCTGGGACCGCCAGCCGGTAAAGACCTGGACCGAACCGTCGTCCATCTTGACCGGGAACGATACCTCAAGCATCCGCCTGGGTTGCTTCAGGATTTCGTACGCGGCCGGCTCCAGCCCGAGCTGGTCGCAGGCCTCCTTGATCTGTTCCTGGCAGATCAGGAGGGGGTTCGTCTCTCGCTCGCTCATGTGCTTGGTTGACTCCTCCCCGGGTAGTTGGTGCCACGCCTGAATGCGCGTGCCTGCTGCCCCCTACGGGAAACCTGCCGGCGAACCACCTGCCCGGTTACCCGGTTGAACCAGCCTGCTTGACCAGGGCGAAGCCCGCCTCGAGGGCTTTGAGGTTGATGTCCTCCGTTCCCCTCGGGACTCTCGACCTCACCGCCTTGGCGACCGCCTCGCGGCTCACGACCTTGGTTGCCTCGGCCAGGATTCCGAGGGCCACGATGTTGGTCGTCAGTTCACGTCCGGTCACTTCGACCGCGGTGCGCACGACAGGTACGTGGAACAGCCTGACGCCCTCCGGAAAGGGTCCTTCGACTGCGTTGCTGTCGGCCACCAACACCGTGCCGGGCTTGAGCGACCTGCCGTACTTGGCCATGGCTTCGTCAGTCAGCGCCAGCACAGCCTGAGGGTCGCTGACCTTGGGATAGTCAATCTCCTGGTCGCTGATCACGACTTCGGCCTTTGAGGCCCCGCCGCGTGACTCCGGCCCATACGACTGCGTCTGCGCGACATTGAACCCGTCCGCAATCGCGGCTTCGGCGAGGATAATCGCCGCAAGGATCACGCCCTGTCCGCCCTGCCCCGACAACCTGTATTCATAGCGCATCACCTGGCGCCTCCTTTCTCCTGGGCAAGCCGGACGATGAGGCCGTCGTAGGCCTTCGTATACTCGGCCCGCGGGGCGGAATGGAGGACGCCCGTCAGGATCTTGCCCCGCCGTTCTTCCTCGGTTAGCCGCTCCGCCGCCTTGACGTTGACCGTATGTTCCTTTTGCCAGGTCAGCATCCTGGCGCCGTCGCCGAGGCGGTTACGCCTGCCGTAGGAGACAGGGCACTGGCTGACGGCCTCGATGAATGAGAACCCGTCATTGAGCAACCCCTGGTAGACAAGCTCGGTGAGCGCCGCGGCGTGGTAGGCCGTACCGCGGGCGACAAACGAGGCCCCTGCCGCACGGGCCAGTTCGCAAAGGTCGAACGCGGGCTCGAGATGGCCGTAGGGCGCCGTCGTCGCGAAAGCGCCGGCGGGTGTCACAGGCGAGTACTGCCCGCCTGTCATCCCATAGATGCTGTTGTTAAAGCAAATCGTCGTTATGCCGATGTTCCGGCGAGCGGCGTGAATGAGGTGGTTGCCGCCGATCGCGGCTGCGTCCCCGTCGCCGGTGATCACGATAACCCGCAGGTTGGGCCGAGCCAGTTTGATCCCCGTGGCGAAGGCAAGGGCCCGCCCGTGTGTCGTGTGCAGGGTGTTGAAATCGAGATAGCCGGGGGCTCTGGCGGCGCAGCCGATGCCGGAAACCACGACGACCTCATCCTTGGGCGGGTCGAGGCGCGCGATCGCGCGGAGCACGCCGCCGAGGATGATGCCGTGGCCGCAACCGGGACACCAGATATGGGGCATCATGGCCCCGCGCAGGTATTCACGGATGTCGGGCATCTAGCTCACCTCCTCGATCGCTGCGTAGATCTGCGCGGGCGTGAACAGCTCGCCGTCGACGCGCGTCAGGCTCTGAACCGGGACCTTGCCGCCGGGTCCACAGGTGTGCCGTTCGACTTCGAGCACCAGTTGGCCCAGATTCAGTTCCGGCACGATGATCCGCCTGGCTCTTTGGGCCAGTTGCGCGAGACGTGCCCCGGGGAAGGGCCAGACGGTGCGGACGATGAGCATGCCGGCCTTGACGCCGCGTTCGCGGGCCATCCGGACGGCGCTGCGAGCCGGGCGCACCGGCCCACCGGTCGCGACGATCAGCACGTCGGCGTCGGCGGTTTCCGCCTCGTCATAGAGCATCCACTTCCGGGCGGCCAATGTCATCTTGTCGTTGACCCGCCGGAGCTGCCGGTCGACCTCGGCCGGTTTGCCCGTCGGTAGGCCGCGTTCGTCGTGGCTGAGGCCCGTCACGTGGTAACGGTATCCCGACCCGAAATCGGCCATCGGGGGCACGGGTTCGCTGTTGCCGAACGGGCGGTAGTCCTCAGGGCGGACCTTGGCAGGGTCCGGCCGGCGACGGTCGACCACATCTATCTCAGGGGGCTCGGGTAGCTTCACACGCTCGCGCATGTGCCCGATGACCTCGTCCAGCAGCAAGATGACCGGCACCCGCAGATCTTCGGCACAATTGAACGCCGCCACCGTCAGGTCAAAGGCATCGCGCACTGAATACGGCACGAAAGCGACCACGGGATGGTCGCCGTGCGTGCCCCACCGCGCCTGCATAATATCTCCCTGACCGGGGGTCGTCGGACCGCCGGTGCTCGGGCCGGCCCGCTGGACGTTGACGATCACGCAAGGCACTTCGCACGCGGATGCGAACCCGATGTTCTCCTGTTTGAGCGAAAACCCCGGGCCACTCGTCGCCGTCATCGCCTTCAGCCCCGCCAGGGACGCGCCGATGATAGCCGCCATGCTGGCGATCTCGTCTTCCATCTGAATGAACTTGCCGCCGAGGCGGGGTAGCCATGCAGCCATCAGCTCCGCAACTTCGGTGGACGGCGTGATCGGGTACCCTGCGAAGAATCTGCAGCCTGCCGCGAGGGCGCCTTCCGCGCAAGCCTCGTTCCCCTGGATCAGTCGAGGACTCTGGGTCATTGGGCGTCACCTTCCCGGGCGGGCGTCCCCTGCCGCTTGCGGGGCGTAACCATGATAGCGAAATCCGGGCATAGCAGCTCACACAAACGGCACTGGGTACATGCGGACGGGTTGGTCAGTTGGGGCAGGCCCTTGGCGCCCAGGCCCAATGCCTTGCGGGGACAGAACGCTATACAGATGCCGCACTTCTTGCACCACTCGTGTTTGAACTGCACCGGCAGCGGTTCGCCGGGCACGCCGGCCGATATCGAACCGGGCGCCGGCCGTTCAGGGGTTTGAGCCGTCACGAGAAGCGTGCCTCCTTCTTTTCGACCAAAGCGGAACGGAGCATGTTGACCGACCCCTCGTCCGGGCGGTAGATGAACTCGATGACCTCCATCGGCCGCGGCAGAAGCTTCTCCACCTCTCGGCGCCTGCTGGGAGACACCAAAACCGCGTCTACCTCATCAAGCATCCTGGCCACATCGTCCTTGCGCCGCGAAATCACCACCCTGATCACCGGGAAATCAAGGCCCGCCAGGACCAACGACTTCTGGACACGCTCGGCGAACAGGTCTGAAATGCATACCAGGCCGAGTGGCCTGCGGGGCAACCGGGCGACCCTAACCATGGTGGCGATGTCGGGGTCAAGAGCGATGCCGATGATCTCGTGGGCGCGTTCTGGAATCAGGCTTCTAAGTTGCTTGATGTGGAAAAACGTCGTCACGATCATGTCAGTGCGGGCGAGGAGGTCGATCTGTTCCCGGGTGACGTGTTCGAAGTCGTCGATCAGGAGGGGGCGGATATGGACGCCCGAGCCAAGCTCCAATTCCTTTGCGAAGTAGTCCACCTGCTCACGGTTACACTCGACGAATGTCAACTCAAGATGGGCAAGCAATTCCTTCTTCTCGCTTGCCCGGCGATTGACCATCGCCACAAAATCGTCGATCGAGAATCCAATCTCCACCGCATCGCCAATGGCCGCGTCAATGACCCGCAAGAGCCGGTCTTCCCGGCTCCTCTGGCGCTTCGCCGTATCCTTGCCGGCCACAAACGTCCCCTTGCCCTGGAACGACGCCAGGAGCCCCTCCGCCTCAAGCTCACGGTAAGCAACACTGACGGTATTGCGGCTGATGCCGAGTTCCTCGGCCAAAGCGCGCTCGGTAGGGAGTTGCCGCCCACGTTCCCAGAAACCTGTGCTGATGAGGTACTCAATGTGCTTCTTCAGCTGCAGATAGATGGGAATGCCGCTCTTACGGTCGATCTCCACCTGCATGCCTTCACCACCATCAGGAGCGCGCCATGCCGACGACACATGGCGAGAGGCCTCGGCCAAGCACAAGGCGACCCCGGTGCCGCACGCGCCTCAAATGCATTAATGAGCTATGGACCAATGGATTGGTCCTTCTCTCCTAATGGCCTGTTTTCCTTCACACCATGTGGTGAATCTTGGACGGCCCGCCCTTTTAATCCAGGGCAGGCGGGATTCCGGCAGCCCGCGTTCACTCGTTGGCAAGCCTGACGATGGCCGACTTTTCCAGTTCGACCTCCAGCTTGTCGGCGAGTTTGAGCTTGATGGTGTCATCCTTGATCGTGGAAACCCAACCTATAAGGCCTCCCGCGGTTACGATCCGGTCGCCCTTCTTCAGTTCTTTGATCATCTCCGCACGCTTGCGCTGCTCACGTTGCTGCGGCCGGATGATGAACAAGTACATCGCTCCGTAAGCCACAACGAGAAACATCAGCATGGGCGCCATCGCCTGGAAACTCTCACTGGTCATGTCTTATTCCCCCTACTCCGCTTTCGCGCATCCGCCAGAATTCCGCCCTGAACCTCTCGAACGCGCCGGCGGCAATGGATTGGCGTATCTCTGCCATCAGGCGGACCAGATAACGCAGGTTGTGGATCGTCAGCAACTGCCCGCCCAGCATTTCGCGAGCCCGCAGAAGGTGCCTTATGTAACCTCGCGAGAAGTGGCGGCATGCGTAGCAGTCGCATCCTTCCTGAATCGGCCTTTCATCCCGGGCGAAGGGCGCATTGCGCAGGACCAGACGGCCCTGCGGCACCAGCGCGGTGCCCAGCCTTGCGGTGCGGGTGGGGAGGACGCAGTCAAACATGTCCACCCCCCTGCTGACTCCCTCCACGAGGAGGTCCGGCGTGCCGACTCCCATCAGGTAGCGCGGCCGGTCCGCCGGCAGAAGCGCTACGGTTTCGTCAAGCATTTCGTACAGCAGTTCTTTTGGCTCGCCTACGCTCAACCCGCCGATTGCGTAGCCGGACAGGCCCATCGCGGTCAGTTGGCCGGCGCTGCGCCGCCTGAGGTCGCCGAATAAGCCGCCCTGCACGATCCCGAACAGCGCTTGGTCCTCGGGGCGCAATTGGGCCTTCCGGCAGCGTTCCGCCCACCGGGCCGTCAGATCCACCGACTTGCTCGCGTACCCGTAGTCGACGGGGTACGGCAAACACTCGTCCAGCGGCATAATGATGTCAGCACCGAGGGCGGCCTGGACCGCCATCGCCTTCTCCGGGCTGTAGGAGTGGAGAGACCCATCGATATGCGAACGGAAGATGACACCCTCCTCCGTCACTTGCTGGAGCCCGCCAAGCGAGAAGACCTGGAAACCGCCGCTGTCCGTCAAAATCGGCCCCGGCCAGCCCATGAACTTGTGAAGGCCGCCGAGTTCGGCAACCCACCGTGTCCCGGCCTGAGGTAGAGGTGGTACGCGTTGGACAGAATGATCTCCGCGCCGATGTCCGCAAGCGTATTGGGGGTCAGTCCTTGACTGTCGCTTGGGTCCCAACCGGCATGAAGACCGGGGTTCGGAAGCTGCCGTGCGCGGTATGGACCACTCAGTCCGCGGCCCGGCGGCAGGAGCTTCTGCGACGCCCGCGTGACCTGCACCGGTCAAATCAAACCTCATAGCACCAGCATCCCATCACCAAAGGCTGTGGAGAAGCGGTAGCCCCAGCCGATAGCTTCCAGTACGCGCGCTTGAGGCGATCCCGGCCGGCCACGGCCGCCGTAAGGAGCAGCGGCAGGGCCAGGGAGGTGGAAGTTGGTCAAAGGCAGTCGACTGCCCGGAGAGCGGTATCGGGGTAGATGAAAAGGCCCGACCATCCTTCTTCTTCGCCAACATACCCATCCCCGTCGCTGATTGTCTCAAGCGTTCGCGTAGCTGAGGTGCCGACAGGGATGATCCTGCCGCCGCCACGGCGGCATTCGTTGATTGTCCGTGCGGCGGCGGCGGTGACGGAGAAGTACTCCTCCTCGAGGCGATTGCTCTCCACTTCCTCCGCCCGCAGCGGGGCAAAGGTCCCATACCCTACGTGCAGCAGGATCTTGACGACCTGGATCTGGCGTGCCGCCAGAGCCGCGAACACCCCTCCGGTGAAGTGCAGGCCGGCGGTTGGGGCAGCAACGGAGCCCTCGATCCGGGAGTAGACGGTCTGGTAGTCCTCAGGATCAAGGAGCGTCCGCCTGATGTACGGGGGAGTGGGCATCTCGCCGTGGCTCCAGAGGTAGGGGCGGAATCCTGCTTCGGGAATGCCTTCGAACCTGACCGACGCCCTCCCGTCCCGATCGCGCTGGACCACGGTAATGCGCACGTCCGGGCCGGCCTCGATGACTGCCCCCACGGGCAGCCTGCGCCCCGGTCTGAGCAGCGCTTTCCACGTCATGGGCGTGGCCTCCGCCCGCAGCAGAAGGATCTCCGCCGCGCGTTCCGTACCGGCAATGCGGCCGTACAGCCGCGCCGGCAAAACCCGTGTCTCGTTGAGAACAAGGCAGTCGCCGGGCCGGAGCAACTCGGGTAGTTGTCTGAAGACGCAGTGGTGGACCTTCTCCGTAGCCCGGTCGAGAACCATCAGACGGCAAGAATCGCGCGGGATCCGGGACTCCTGCGCGATCAGGCCTTCGGGCAGCTCGAACTCGTAGTCGGATAGTCGCATCGAGCCTAGCTTACCACGAGAGGCTAACGCTGTTCGAGGACAACCCCCTGATAGTAATGGCCGAGGATCTCGTCAAAGGTCTTTCCGTCCGAGGCCATCTGGTAGGCCCCCCATTGCGACATCCCCACCCCGTGGCCCCAGCCGTGGCCGACGAAGTCCACCCGGCCGGCTGCATTGGCACGGTAGATTGCGGTAACGGTGTCCATGCGGTATAGAACGCCCTCCGGGCCGATGGAGTAATTGGTGCCGGCCGCGCGCATCGCAACGACCGGCTGGCCGCCCACGGCTCCTGCGACGGCCACCTGCGTCCCAGTCGCCACATGAGCAACGAGATCAGCTACGCCGCTGCCCACGAACTCGACGTCGAACAGCGTGCTGTGCAGACCCAAGACCCGCCGCACATCTTCGCCCTTCAGAACAACGGAGCCATTCGTGCCGGTGAAGCTCGCGGCAATCCAGCGGCCGGACACGCCTTTGCCACCGCTCGGCTCGATACCGAGGATTGTGCCGATGTTGTGCCCGGCCTGCGCCAGGCGGTACGCGACCTCATCCGGGGTCATCGAACTGGTCCAGTTATACTTCGGCGACATCTGATCGTAGTCCGGTACTCCGCGGAGGTAGGGCCGCCCGCCCGCCCAGACGTTCTCGCTATCCTCCGTGTGGCCGCCTGACGATGAATGGTAGACCGCCGATATCGGCTGCCCCCCGTGGGTGAGGATAAGCCCGCGAGTCTCGGCGACGGCGGCGTTGGTCGCAGGGTGCTCGGCCGCGACCCCGCCGTATACCTGAGAACTGGTCGTTGCAGTGACCGCATACAAGGACCCTGCCGCGCGGCTTGCCTGGACCTGGGAATAGGCATAGGTGCGCGCCGCCACCGCCTGGGCCTTGAGGGCCTCAACGGGCCAGGAGGTGTACATCTCCCGCGGCACAACACCCGCCAGGTAATCCTCCATCTCTACTTCGTTGATCACGAGGAGTCCCCCGCCGCTGACAACGACCTCCAGAACACCTCGGTACTGCAGCCCGTTGACCGTTACAAAGCCCGAAGACGAGCCGGGCTTGACCAAAACCCCG
>JAXGPL010000019.1:0-43197 GCA_040766985.1 Bacillota bacterium | reverse complement strand
GCGGCGCTGGAGCTTGCCTTCGATATCCTCGGGGCGGCGCGGGTGCGCCTCTCCTGCAACGAAACCAACCTTCGCAGCGTCCGCGTCGCGGAGCGGTGCGGTTTTACGCTCGAAGGCCACCTCAGGCAAACCAGGCCCGCGCACCGGCTGCCCGACGGCACCGCGAGCGGCGATCTCATCTTCGGCATGCTGCGCGACGAATACGAAGCGCTGCAGCGGCCGCGGCTTCTCTAGCCCGGCCTGCGGGCCACGATCGCCAACCCCTCATCCTGCGCGCCATCGGTCCCGGCCCCGGCCGGGCCCGTTGTGCCGATCGGTCGTCCCGTGAGGTCGGCCCAGATGCCCTCGACCTCGAAACCGGCCCGCTCAACGACGCCCGTGATCTCCTCTAGGTCGTAGTACCGCGTCCACACGCGGTAAACGCTATAGCGGCCGTCTTCCTCGATGACGAGGTATTGGTCAAGCTCGGCGTGGTTCTCGGGGTATTCGAAGACATCGGTGAGCACCAGATGCGGCCCGGGCCGCCAAAAACCGCCGCGGCTCGGCCGCCAGCCGCTCTCGGCTCGCGCTCGCGCGCGGCCCGGTCGGGTCATCACGTCAAAGGCGAATCGCCCGCCCGGGCGAAGGGCCGTCCAGACCCGGCGCAGGACCTCATCCCGGTCGGCGTCCGACATCGCGCCGAGGTCATAGTAGATCAGCAGGGCGAGGTCAAACTCAGCCTGGTAGGCGAGCGACCGGTAGTCCATGTAGGCATACTTTATCGCAAGCCCGGCTTCCGCTGCCTGGGCTCGCGCATAGGCGAGCGAGTTGCGCGAGTAGTCAACTCCGGTGACGCTGATCCCGCGCTCCGCTAGACGTTGGGAGTACAGGCCGGGGCCACAGCCGAGGTCGAGAACCTGGGTGCCGGGAGCCGCCCCTAACGCGCGGACGAGCCACTCCACGGTGCGGTCGATGGTCTCGGGTCGGCGGCTCGCCAAATCAATGGCCGGGTCGAGATGCACCTTGAGCATTTCCCGCGAGATGTGGGGGTCGTCCCAGAAGAGGTCTGCTCCGGTAGCCCACAGCTCGGGCTTGCTCTTGGCGATGAGGAGCGCCTCGACATCGATGGCGGCGTGCGGCGGTATTGCGCCTTCCAGCGTGGTTCGAAGCAGATCTTCTGTCGGTGGCAGATCATTCTTCGGTGTCATCCTCTTGGTCGTCCTCCTTGCCTCGCATGCATCCATCGGTCTTTGGCAGCAAGATGGGAGCGTCGCCGCCATCTCTTCGCTGCCGGGCGCGAATCTCCCCGTTCCGGGAAGGCACGGCCGCAGCAATGGGCAGATTAGCGGCAGAAGGAGGTGAGGCCATGACCGGCCCAGAGCGCGACAAGGAAGCCAATCCGATCGTCCCGCTGCTATACCGTGCCCAGCCCTACCGGGACCCGAACCGCGTCGGAGAGGAATACCAGCGGCACGACGAAGAGGAGAACGCCGGCAACGAGGACTGGAACCGCCTTGAGAACATGGAGTTTGACAGCACCAACGAGCGGTATGAGGTATCCGAGGACATTGAGCCTCGCACAAAAGAAAAGCCGCGCTAGGACGCAAGCGGCGGTGCATGATTGGGTTGCCCCGATGCGGCCCGGTCGCCTACGGCGGCCGGGCCCTTGTGCCGCCGCCCTTCCCCGGTCGTGGCGACGGGTGGCGGCACGTCCTATCGCCGCACGGCGGATTCGATCCGGTCGAGCGCCTCCCGAATGATCGCGTGCGACGTCGAGAAGCATAGCCGGACGCTGCCCTCCGCGCCGGGCCCGAACCAGCGAGGCAAGCCAGGCACTACTGCCACCCGGGCTTCGCGCAGGAAATAGTCCGCAGCGGCCTGGCTACCGCCGATGCCGAGGCCGGAGATGTCCACAAACAGCACGTAAGTGCCTTCGGGTTTGCGGCAGGATATGCCGGGCAATGCGTTGAGGCGGGCGACGGCGTAGTCGCGGATGGTTTCAAGGTGGCGCAGGAACGCCTCCAGCCAGTAGCCGCAGTGCTGGTAGGCCGCAATGGCCGCGATCTGCGAGACCGTTGTCACGCCGGCGGCGGTGGTTTCGACGCGGGACAGCTTGACCAGGTCGTCGCACACAGCCTGGTCGGGTGCGACGATGTAGCCGATGCGAAGGCCGGCAAGCCCAAAGCTCTTGGAGAGGCCGTAAATCGCGATGGTGCGTGCGGCGACCTCGGGACCGAGCCTGGCAATGCTCTGGTGCTGGTACGGTGGATAGACGATGTCAGACCAGATCTCGTCGCTCATGATCCAGAGGCCGTGGCGGACAGCCAGGTTGCCGATGGCGGTCAGTTCGTCTTGGGTCATGACCCTGCCGAGAGGATTATGCGGGTTGCAGAGACAGACCAGCTTGGTGCGCGGGGTGACCAGGCTCTCCAACCCCGCGACGTCGAAGGCGCCGGTCCGCTTGTCCACGGGTGAGTAGACGCGCCTGCCGCCCGCCGCGTCCACCGCAGCCCCGAACAGGAAGTCGACCGGGTCGAAGATGATTGCCTCGTCGCCGGGCTGAAGCGCGTAGCGGGCCGTCAGGAACATCGCTGCCGCGGCGCTGTCGGTGGGCAGGATCGTCGCAGGCGAGCAGGGGATGCCCTTGCGCAGGGCGACGAAGGAGGCGACGGCTTCGCGGAATTCCGGCAGGCCTTGCGGCGGGCCGTAGCCGAGGATGCCGTCCCGAACGTACTCGCACAGGGCCTGTCTGATCTCTGGCGCCGCCCGGAAGTCCGGGTCGGCGGCGGTAAGCGGAATCACCCCGGGTGGCTGCATGGCCCAACGCAGGTTATATGCGCGGCGACGGAGCAGATTGATGTCTACCTGGTCGTCTGCGAACAGCCGGGCGTCCTCGCCAGGCTGCGGCGTGCTCGCCTGTGCGGCACCGGGTTGTGAAGTGTGACGTTGTGCGGTCACAGCCTACCTCCGCCTGAGTACTTTTCCCGCCATCTTTCCCGTGTGCACGCCGTCATCGATCACGACCTGGCCGTTGACGATGACGTATGGGATCCGGAGGGGTACTGGAGCGGTTTCTCAAAGGTCGCGTTGTCCTTGACCGTGTCCGGTCGAACAGGACGATATCCGCCCAGTAGCCTTCTCTCAGGACACCACGGTCCTTGATGCCCATCCGTTGAGCAGGGAAGAAGTCATCTTGCGGACGGCTTCCTGAGGGTGATGACGCCGAGTTCCCTCACGTAGTAGGCCAACACGCGCGGGAAAGTCCCGAAGTTGCGCGGGTGCGGCCAACCCGATCGAGAGCGGCCCTTCCACGGCCAGCGACGACCCGTCTGAGCCGATCATCGTCAGGCCCCAGCGCATGAACTTCTTGGCGTCTTCCTCGTTGATCACGTGGCTGACGAACGGGCAGTCGGTCTCGGCAAGCAGGTTCATGGCCGCATCGGCCGGATCGACCCCGAGGATCCGTGAAACCTCAGCCATCGACTTGCCCTCAAGGCGCTTGTCTGGCGGGTACATCGCCACGACGAGGCGCTCCGGGCCGCCCCGCCGCACGTAGTTGGTTTCGATTTCGCTCTTCATGCGGGCGCGGGTTTGGGGTTCTCGCAGCCGTGCGACGAGAGCTGCCCCCCGGCCTGTGCCCAGCGGGGGATCAGGCTGCCTGTGATACTGCTGCCCGAAGCTGTGTAGGGGTACTGGTCTGCGGTGATATCCAGTCCTTCGGCACGCGCCCGCTCGACCATCGCGATGACTTCGTCCGCCTTGCCCCATACCGCCGGCCCAAGGCATTTGACATGGTCGATTTCCGACTTGACGCCGGACATGCGGGCGATATCGATGACCTCCGCGATCGATGCAAGGAGCCCGATGGTGTAGGTCGATTCGTCGCGGATGTGCGTCGCGTGGTAGCCGCCGTACTTGGCGACGACGTTGCAGCATTCGGCCAGTTCCTCAAGCGAGGCGTAGCTGCCCGGAGCGTAGTAGATGCCACTGGACATCCCAAAACACCCCGCCTGCATGCTCTCGTCAATCAGGCGGAGCATGGCTTTGAGTTCGGCATCGGTCGGCGGCCGGTCTTCGTATCCGAACACGCTCGTCCGGACGGTCCCGTGGCCGACGAGCGCGGCGACATTCAGCGCCGTGCCTTGCCTCTCCAGCCGGGCGAGGTAGCCGGCCATGTCGGTCCAGTCGATCGTGAGGTCTGGGTCATATTCGGCCACCTGCCGCCGAGCGGTTTCCATCGCGACCGGGCCCGTCAACGGCGCCGCCCATCCGCCGCAGTGATTGGTGAGTTCAAGCGTGACCCCCTGGCGGACCTTGCTCTCCGCCCGCCCGTCCACGAGCAGGGTGAAGTCCGAGTGGGTGTGCGGGTCGATGAACCCTGGCGAAGCGACCAGGTTCCGGCCGTCGATCGTACGCGCAGCCTCGGCTCCAACTGCCGCCAGGTCGCAAATTGCCGCAATCCTCGCGTCCTTGATGCCTATGTCGGCCCTATACCAGGGGTTGCCGCAACCGTCGATAACCCGGACGTCTGTGATCAAGAGGTCGAAGGTCACTTCGCGATCATCCTTTCCGCCGCGTCTCCTCTTCTGCCGGTTCGACGCGAATGGCTTGGTTCTTCACCGGTTCAAGAGCGAAGCCCTGCCGCAGGGCGGGTAAGCCGTCCGCCACGCACAGCAAGCAGGGCGGGTGAGCGGTTGGCTATGCGCGGCAGGGTGGCGCACTAAGAATGGAACGCCCACCCTGGCGAATCCCGGCCCGGGGGGGCGTTGGAGGAGAGAAGAAAGCCTCAGGTCAAACCAATCGGCTGCCGAAGGCCTATCTGGTCACCGTAAACCGCAGGGCGACCTCCGTCCAGAGGTCCGGGTCCTCCAAGCCGAGGCGCCACAAGCATACGCCGCCGATCCCGAATTCCTGGACCAGGTGCAGCTTATAGGCGTAAGACCACCGGTTCTCAAGCCATACCTCGCGATTCACGCCCGACTTCGCATCGCGGTAGGTGTAGTAGGCCGACTTGGCATTGTTGTCCCACCTGATCTCAGCCCGTGCTTCGCGGACTGTGGCAACCGCCCGGGCATACGACATGTAACGTGGGTACTTGCTGCCCTCCGCCCAGTCGAACACGTGGCCGGCCAGCCCGAGCAGGATCTTTTCCCGTGGCACGACGCTCACCGTGTAGTCGAGCACGCGGCGTACCCAGCCGATACTGGCGATCGGCCCTGCCTCGGTGACGTAGCCATGCTCGTCGTAGGTCATGACGGCCACGACGTCAAGATGTGGCGCCAGAGCGGCGAGGTCGAAGCCGCCGGACCAACCGTTCTTCGGATCATCACGGGTCTTGCCGGGCACGTCCGCGGTGATCAGCAGCCCGCGCAGACGCATCTCCCTGGCAAGCCCGGCCACGAACGCGGTGAACACCTCGCGGTCGCCAGGGTATAGGAACTCGGTGTCAAGGTTGATCCCGTCAAAACCCATGTCCTCGACCAGCGAGACAATGCTTTCGATCAACGCCGCACGCTTTGCTTCATCCGTCAGGATGACGTGGAAGATCTCCCGCGTGTCTTCCTTTGCCCCAAGGCGCATGTTGTGGACCAGGCCGAGGACTTTGACCCCCTTGGCCTGCAGTTGGCGTGTCGCTGTCCGCGCCGCGTTCTCGTCGTACCCGGGGCCGTATGGGTCAATGCTGCCATCGCCCGCGAACCCGACCCGGTACCAGAAGGGACACACATACGTCAGGAGGTCCGCCTGGTGTACCGCCGTGGCGTGCGACCCCGGCAGCCCGGGCTCGGCATCGGTGTAGAAACCCATTACCGCTGCGGGCCTGTGGATGATCGGCGGAGTGTCGATCGCGACACCGGTCGAAACATGCCTGCCATCGCCGGCTCCGTTGCTGTCGCCGGACGGAACGGCCGCTGTGGAACCGTGGTTGTCCGGGGGCTCCTCCGCGGTTTGCCGACCGGGATCGCCCTCGGCCGTCGACGGTTGTGCCTGCGCAAGATCACTCACCAACGCCGCCCCGGCCAGCCGCCCCGGCCAGGCGACGATCCGCCGGCGCCTCCGTGGTCAATGAGCCCGGTGAGGATCGCCGACATAGGCGATACCAGCATCACTGCGGCGATCGTGGCCGCAGTTCTTGGCGCCTTGACCTGTCGCCAAACGCACAAGCGTGCCCCAAGGCAGGTGAACCAATGTGACATAATAACCATCTAGTTTAGTCGCCGGTACCGCTCGGTCCTCCGCAATCGCCGGAGGCAAATCCTTCATTGGCCCGTCAAATCGCTCGAAGAGCCGTCAAGCATGACGTCTTCAGACGGCCGGTCGGGAACTGAGTCGCCGACGTACGCGAACCGGACACGCCAATCCTTGTCCAAGATGAACACCGCAGGCCGCGGGATCTGTTTGCCGTGCGGCTCGTTGAGGTGTCTTGCCCCGAAATCGTCGATCGCCTGCAACTCGGGGTCCGAGGCACGACAAAGGGCAGGTTTAGTCGTTGGACCAGGCCCAGAGTGCTTGCCTGGTCATCCGGGCTGACTGCGATAACCTCCGCTCCAACGGAGGCGAACTCCGCGATCCGTTGCCGCAACTGCGACAATTGCTTTCTTCAAGGCGGTCACCAGTGCCCGCGGAAGAAAACGAGCACAGTAGGACCCGGGTGCCCCGCAGTTCGCGGCAGGCCATGGACCTGACCTGATCCGTCCTCCAGCCTGACGCGCGGCGCAGGGTCGCCGGGTGAGAACTTGCTGGGGAAGCATCAGAAGCTCCTTTCCCCTTCTTCCTGGCAAGGATGGCGCAGTTGCGGGGGGTATTGGCCGAGCGGCGGCCGCAGTCCTGCCTATTCGAGGATTGTGGGCGCTCCCGGGACCCCGACGCTATACGGAAACCCGCTGCCACCGGCCTTGCCGGTAGAGGATCCACATCCAGAGCGACTTCGCCGCCCAGTCCACGGTCATAGCCCACCAAACCCAGTCGACCGGCAGGCCGAGGAAGACCACCGTCAGATACGTCAACGCGACGCGAACCGCCCACGAGGTGACTCCGCTGGCAACCAGCGGCGACCGTGTATCCCCTGCGCCGCGCAGTGCGCCGCCAAAGATCCCTTGCATGGCGATGAACGGCTGGGCGATGGCCGCAATGCGCAGGAGCCGCGCCGCGACGCCGGCTACGCCCGTGTCGGTGGTAAACACGCCGACCAGGCTGCCCGGAAACGCCAGGAACACACAAGCCATCGTCGCACCGAACAGGACCGCGATCCGCAACCCTTCGCCTACGGCTGCCCGGGAAAGGTCCGGTCGGCCCCGCCCGAGGTTCTGCCCGACGATCACGCTCGTGGCCATGGCAAACCCGAATCCCGGCATGAACGACAGGGCTTCGGCTGCGGCCGTCACTTCATGCGCTGCCATCGCCATTGCTCCCAGGTGCGCCACAGCGAAGACCCCCACCGTGCGGGCCACGTCGGTGAAGAGGTGTTCGCCCGCTGCGGGCAGTGCAAGCCTGAGCATCGTGCGCATGGCCGCCCTGTCGAAGCGGAAGATGCCGCGGAGGTCAATGCGGGCCGGCGAAAGGTGCATCATGACAATCACGACCAGCAGGGCGGCACCGAGGAGGTGCGACATGGCGCTGGCCAGAGCTGCGCCGGCCACTCCCAATTCCGGAAACCCGAGCTTACCGAAGACGAGGACCCAGTCCCCGAGAATATTGAACAGGCCTGCGACCACCGATACGGCCATTGAACTGCGTGTATCGCCAAAACCCCGGATCGAGCCCGCGAGGGCCGACCGGAACAGGAACGCAGGCGCGCCGAACGCGATGATCCGCTGGTAGGTAACTCCCAAGGCCGCCACCTGGGGTCCAAGGCGCGTTAGGCTATAGACCGTGGGCGCAGCGCTCCAGATGACCAGAGCGGTAAGGCACCCGAGCAGGAGACCGACGCCTCCCGCCTGTGCGGCGATGCGACCGGCTCCCTGGTGGTCGCCGGCCCCGACCCGCCTCGACACCATGGCCGTGGCTGCAACCGCCGCTGCCTCAAACAGGAACAGGACCAGCGAATAGACCTGGCCGCCGAGCCCCGTGGCGCTGAGGGCCTCGGGGCCAAGCCGTCCGACGAAGGCGACGTCCGTCAGCCACACGACCGTGTGCAGGCTGAACTCAAGTATCGCCGGCCAAGCCAACGAGATGATCTCGCGGCGCAGCGTTCGGTGCTCTGCGAGACTCACCCGGGCTTGAGAGACGGGGGTGGCGTCGGTTGCGAGAGGAACCGGTCGATTGTTCACCATGACCAGATACGGTAAAGCGCACTTTTTTCCTCCATACGGCGCCGCGGGTCGGTAGGCAGACGGTGCGGTGCAGGAAGTGGTCAAGCTAGCGAGTAAGAGAACTCCTGTTAGAACGAAATCAGGTATGAGACCCGGAAGAGCATAGGGGTGGCCACGTTTGCATGGCGAGGGTCCGACCGACAGCTACCTGCATCCCCATAGCGGCATTCTACGGCTGACCTGGGACGACGTGATGCGCATGTGCCGCACGCTGGCCGAGGTGATTCAGGCCGACTTCGATCCGGACATCGTCGTCGGCATCGCCAAGGGCGGCCTGATCCCCGCGGCGATTCTGGCTTCGGTGCTACGACGCGACGTTTTGCCGGTGCGCCTTTCACGCCGCAGGCGGGACATCGTGGTCCTCACCAAGCCGGCGTGGGTGGTGCCGATGACCGACGACGTAAGCGGCAAGTCGGTCCTGATCGTCGATGAGATCAGCGCGACCGGCGAGACCCTTCGTGAGGCCCACAAGGAGGCCAGCCGTAGAGGGGCCCGCAAGGTCCGCACCTGCACGCTCTACGTTCACTCGGATAGCTACCGGCCGAGCTTCTACGCCCTCGAAACCGACGCGTTGATCATCCAGCCGTGGGACTTCGAGGTGCTCGAGCGCGGAAAGTGGATCATCCACCCCGAGTACCAGGAGGAAATCGACTTCATCAACAGGGAAGAACCATGACCATGGGACTGGGCATTGATAACTGGGATCAGATCATAACCCCTGAACGGCTCGTGGCAATCGGCCAGGGCCTGTTAAGGGTGTTGTTTGTCTTGGTTGTGACCCGTGTCGGCATCAGCCTCGCCAGCTACGCCGTGGAGAAGTTCATGGCCGGGTATAAGAAGCACCATATCTTCCGCCAGAACCCGGCCCGCGTCGAAACCATCGGCGCCCTCCTCCGCAGTGTTATCCGCTATGGGTTATACCTGATCGGTTTCCTTTGGGTGCTCGACGCGATCGGCATCAGAGCAGGCTCTGTGTTAGCCGCCGCCGGCATCGGCGGGCTCGCGCTGGGCTTCGGCGCGCAGAACCTTGTGCGGGACGTTATCAGCGGGTTCTTCATCCTGCTTGAGGGCCAATACGAAGTCGGCGAGTACGTCACCGTCGACGGCAAGAGCGGCGTCATCGCCGAGATCGGCCTGCGCAGCACGAGAATCCAGGCCTTTTCCGGCGATGTCATCTACATCCCCAACGGCACGATCACGGTGGTCACCAACCACAGCCGGGCGCCGATGTCCGCGATCGTCGACGTCAGCTTCGGGTACGGCGAGGACCACAACCGGGCGATTGCGGTTGCCACCCAGGCTCTGGAGGAGTTTAGGTTCCAGGTCGACTACATCGTCGACGGCCCCAAGGTTCTGGGTATCGTTGACCTCGGCGAGAGCGGCGTCAAGATCCGCGTATGGGCCAAGGCGGCAAACGGCAAGCAGTGGGGGCTCGAACGCGATATGCGCCGGGTGGTCAAGGAGGCATTCGACCGTGAGGGCATCGAGATCCCGTTCCCGCACCGCGTCGTGATGATCAAGAACCCGGGCCAGGAAGAACCGCGATAATGCCCACCGGGTCCCGAGACCGTGAGCATGACCTCCTGCTCCGGCTGTACGGCGGAGCTCCCGCGATTACCCACCGCTTGAGCGACCCCGTCTCGGACTTTGCCTTCTGGCGCGACCGCATGCTCGACCGGCGCGGCGAGGTGGTCTTTGGTTTGCTCCGCGGAGGCCCGGACGGCAGGATGGTCGTGACGCGGGCGGCGGACTACCCGGCCGGCGTATTCAGAGTGCCGAGCGGCGGCATCGCTCACGGCGAGACCGTGATCGACGCGCTCTACCGCGAAGTCGCGGAGGAGTTGGGGTTGGCCTTCAAAGTCGTCGCATATGCGGGCAAGGTGGAGTTCGAGTTTGCGTCGGGGGCCGGGAGGGTGCGGTTTCCTTCGTATTGCTTCTTGCTGGAGCAGGCGGGTGACGCGTCGAAACAGCCGGTTGAGGCCGCGAAGGACAGGGAGATCGATTCCTGGCAGGGCGCCGACCCGGACCAAATCCAATCCTGCGTCGCCGGTCTCTTGGCCCTCACCGGCAGATGGGCCGATTGGGGGGAGTACCGCGCCCGCACGACGGCCGTGCTCGCGGAGGCCTGGTCCGGGCTGCGGGCAGGAGTGCGCGCCTCAGGAGGGTTGCGGTTTCCGCATGATATCTCGCTCCCGGTAGGGCCCGGCGGGGCTGCGAGCTATCCCGGCGACCCGCCGCCGGCGGTAGAGGTGGTGCGCGAACGTCCCGCGGGGAGCGACCGCGGCTGGATTGTCGGCCGATGGAGCCTGTCGGCCCACGCGGGAACACACATCGACGCGCCGGCCCACTGGTTTGAGAAAGGTCAGGCCATCGACCGGATTGACCTTCGCCAGGTACTCGGCACCGCAGTCGTATTCGATGCGCGGCGGGCGACCGCGGCCGGCAGGCCGGCAGGGGTAGGGGATCTCGGAGCTCCTCCTTCGGTCGCCGCGGGAGCGATCGCCCTGATCCGGCTTGGGCTGAGCGGTGAGGTGGCGGCGGGCAGGTTAGTGCCGGAGCACCAGGGCATGGCGCCGGAGACGGCTGCGGCCATGGTTGCCGCAGGCGTCAAGGCGGTCGGCACGGACGCGCTCAACGTAGACCCGCACGGCGGTTCGCGGGCCCACGAAACCTTGCTTTCAGCCGGTCTGCCGGTGATCGAGGGGCTCGATCTCCGCAGCGTTCCGGCGGGGAGATACGCCGCCGCATTGTTGCCCCTCAGATTGATCGGGGCTGAGGCGGCGCCCTGCCGTGCCGTGTTGCTCCGCCGCGAGGGGTAGGTGCCCGCGAGCGATGAATAGCATATCCCTGACGACCGCAGGCCCGCATCGTCGTCCGCGTCAGAAGCGAGCGCAGATCAGCCCCGTGGACCTTGCGCTGATCGCGGTGACGCTTGTGTGGGGTTTCAACAACATCGTCGTCAAGCGGGCCCTCAACTCATTCCTGCCGCTCAGCTTCAACGCCCTCCGTTTTTCCTTCGCGACGGCTTTGATATTTGTGGTCCTGTATGTTCGTGAGCGCAAGGTCACCGTTCCACGCGGCGACCTTGCCATGTTGTTCTTCATCGGTTTCCTTGGAAACACCGTCTACCAGATCGGATTCATCAAAGGGCTTGACCTCTCCACTGCCGGCAACGTCTCCTTTGTGCTCTCGACGATGCCTGCCACGACGGCTCTGATCGCTCACCTGATGGGCATCGAGAGGCTGCCCTGGCGAGGATGGCTCGGCCTAGGCGTGACGCTGGCAGGCGCCGTGTTGATTGTCGCCAGCACGGGCGGGCGCTTTGAGTTCGGCGGTCAGGCTGTGCGGGGAGACCTGATCGTGCTTGCCGGCACGCTGGGCTGGTGTCTTTATACAATCCTCAGCAAGCGGCTGGTCGATCGCTTCACGCCGTTGCGGCTTACAGCATGGACGATGGGGCTAGGCGTCCTGACCCTGGTGCCCGCGTCTTTGCCCGACATCCTGCGGCAAGACTGGGCCCGTCCGGACATGACTGCGTGGTTGTGCCTGGCCGGCTCGGCGACGTTTGCACTGGTCTTCTGTTATGTGGTTTGGAACTGGGGGCTGCAGCGCCTCGGCACGGCCAGGACCGCGATTTACGGCAACATCACGCCGCTCTGGACGGGCCTCTTTGGATGGCTCCTGCTCGACGAAACCTGGCCCCCAACGCGCGTTGGCGGCGGCCTCCTGATCCTGGCCGGCGTGGCGATCGTGCGGCGGGCTCTCGCACGGGGGGCGGCTGCTTCAGGGCCGGGGGCGCAGGCGGGCGCCGGGGGCTGAGCTGCCCCGGCCGTGCGCCCCCTCACCGGCCTACTCGTCCCAGAAGACCCGGTATCTGCTCCACTCACCCTCAAGGCGGGCCAGAGAGGCGACGGTTTGGTCCTTGGCGCGCTGCCCCACCGCGGTCAGGATGGCGTTGATCAGGCTGAGGGGCGCGGCAAAGGAATCCACGAACGAATCAATGCTGCTCCGCGCAGTCAGAACCACCTCGGCATGGCGCGCCAACGGCGACATGACGCTATCTGTGATCGCCAGGACCTTGGCTCCCCGGCGCGCCGCGAAATCCGCGACGTCGATGGTCTTGCGGGTATAACGCGGAAAGCTGATCGCCACGACGACATCCTCCGGCCCGAGCTTGCTCAACTGCTCGATCCAGTCCTCGACCCCGGACACCAGGGCCTGCGTGTTGCCCAATGCCCAGTTGAGGCAGAGGGACAAGAACATTGCGAGCGACGAGGCGGAGCGCAGACCGCTGACGTAGATGCGTCGCGCACCGAGAAGCAGCGTGATCGCCTGCTCGAACGATTCCGGATTGGTCTCGTGGAGGGTGTTGCGGATGTTGTCGCAGTCCTGCTGCATCACTTTGCTCAGGACCGACTCGTCGCCAAGGCAGTTGACCGACCCGAGCAGCCGGTCGACGGTAGTCAGCTTGCTTCGCACAATGTCTTGCAGGATCTGCTGCATCTCGGGGTAGCCGTTGTAGCCGAGGGCCGTTGCGAACCGGACGACAGTGGACTCCGAAACGCCTACCTTTGCTCCGAGCTTGGCGGCCGTCAGAAACGCCGCCCGCTCGTACTCGTGAAGGATGTAGTCCGCGACCGCCCTCTGCCCGTCACTTAGGACGGGGCCCTTCGCCCTGATCCGCCCCGCTAATTCGCCCAGCGGGGCGCCCGGGGTGCCGGGATCCTGATCCATCATCGGTCCTGCCTCCCATCCCACCGGCTCATGCCGCCGGCCGAAGCCGAAGGAGCATATTCTACCGGCGCGCCGGAGCATCCTTTGCCAGGGGCTGGCATTCAGAGCCAGTTGCGGCGGATTTCCCGCTGCTCCGGTCCAGAACCTGGAACCCCAGCCAGGCCGCATACGTCTGTACTAGCCGGAGCCGGAAGATTGCAGTACGTTCAGATCCTGTCTGGGAGGTAGGAGTAGATGAGAGTCTCAAAGATTTGGCTTGTCGCACTGCTTGCGGTTTCAATGCTCGTGGGCGGCATCGTTGTCGGCGGCTGGGCTCAGGGTCCCAAGCCTGCCAGCGCCGAGACGCCGGATCCCAACCATCGCACCATCAGCGTAAGCGGAGTAGGCGAGGTAACCGCCGAGCCCAACATCTGCCGCCTGGTCCTCGGCGTCGAGACGCAGGGCACCACTGCCAAAGAGGCGCAATCGCTCAATTCCAAAGCCTTCAACGGTGTGGTCGCAGCGCTGCGCGCCCTCGGCATCAAGGACGTCGACGTCAAGACTGTTTCGTTCAACCTGTTCCCCGTCTACGACCCGGGCAGCAAGGATTCGTCCCCGGTGCTTCGCCCCATCGGCTACCGTGCCAACCACCGCGTTCAGGTCACCGTCCGCGACCTGACCAAGGTTGCCAAGGTAATCGATGATTCCATCGCCGCCGGCGCCAACACGGCCGACGAGATCACTTACGGCATCGAGGAGACCGTCGACCTCCGCACGCTTGCTCTGACCAGGGCAGTGCAGCAGGCCCGGTCAAAGGGCGACGCGATCGCCAAGGCCGCCGGCGTCTCGATCACCGAGATCAAGTCCATTTCCGAGGGGTACGTCGATTTCGGTTCGTACCGCGTTCCCATGGCCTATGACAAGGCCCTCGGGGCGGGCGAATCCGCCATGACGGTTATGCCCGGCGAAGTCATGATCAGGGCTAACGTGAGTATGGTTTTGAGGTACTAGCAGCCGAACCCGGGAAATCTGCCCATCGGCTGCCAAACGTAACCCCCTGGCCCCGCCGCTACCGCCGCCTCACGCCGGCCGCGCTGCGGGGGCGGCGTGAGATAGCAGGGGGCAGTGACCAAAGCAGAGAGCGTCCGTGCCGCCGCGACGGCGGCCGCACGGCGCTCTTTGCTGCTTTGGGCTCCTGGGCAGGATAATACCTCGACAACGAGAAGCCATACTGGTCAAAGAAGCCGATTTCGGCTTACCGCAAGGAGGTCTTGACATGGGGACGATGGATTTTCTACGTGAGGAACTGGACGCGATTCGTGAGCAGGGGCTCTTGACCACGATCCGGACGATCGAGAGCCCACAGGGAGCTTGGTTCACGGTCGACGGCAAGAAGGTTCTCAACCTCTGCTCCAACAACTACCTTGGATTGGCCAACGAGCCCTCGATGAAGCAGGCCGCCAAGGACGCAATTGATACATCGGCGTTGGGCCCGGCGCCGTGCGGACCATCAGCGGGACCCAGACCATTCACCTCGAGCTAGAGCGCAAGCTTGCTGCCTTCAAGGGCACCGAGGCGACCATTCTCCTGCAGTCCGGGTTTTCCGCGAACACCGCGACGATCCCGGCGATCACGGGCGAGGGTGACTTCATTTTCAGTGACGAACTCAACCACGCCAGCATCATCGACGGCTGCCGCCTTTCCAAGGCCAAGGTCATTCGTTACGCCCACAACGATCCTGCCGATCTCGACCGCCAGATCGTAGCGGCGGGCGAGTGCCGCCGCCGCCTCGTCATCACCGACGGCGTGTTCAGCATGGACGGCGATATCGCTCCGCTTCCCAGGCTCGTCGAAGTGGCTAAGAAACACGGCTGCATGATCTTCGTCGACGATGCCCACGGCGAGGGCGTCCTTGGCGAGCACGGCCGGGGTATCGTAGACCACTTCGGGCTCGTCGGTGAGGTCGACGTCGAGGTTGGCACTCTTTCCAAGGCGTTCGGCGTGGTCGGCGGGTTTGTCTCCGGCAGCAAGCTTCTCGTCGAATACCTCAAGCAGCGCGGGCGCCCGTTCCTGTTCAGCACGGGCATCACTCCGGCGGACGCCGCCGCGTGCATCGCCGCGGTCGACCTGCTGGAGGCGAGTGACGAGAGGGTTCAGAAGCTCTGGGACAACGCACGCTACTTCAAGGGCAGGATGACGGACGCGGGCTTTGACACCGGCAAGAGCGAGACGCCCATCACCCCGGTGATGATTGGTGACGCCGCCAAGGCCAGCCAGTTGAGCAAGGAACTGTTCTCGGCCGGAGTGTTCGCGCAATCGATCGGCTTCCCGACGGTGGCCAGGGGCAAGGCGCGCATCCGCGTTATGATCAGCGCTGTGCATACGCGCGAGGATCTCGACTTCGGCGTAGCCAAGTTTGTCGAAGTCTCAAAGAGGCTGGGCATCATCAAGTAATCCCAGATCCCTCTTAGGCAGACTGTGACTGAAGCCGGGAGCTCGCGTTCCCGGCTTCAGCAAGTGTGTGGAGTCCGATTCCCCTCGGGGCACGGTTCTGCACGGCTATAGGCGTGAGGAGTGAGTCGGCAGGTGTCCACAGATGATGGCATTACGGGTGCGAGTGAGCTGCCGCGCGTGCTCGTGACCAGACAGATACCGAAGCCGGGTTTGACGGCCCTTCACGGCGGGGCGGAGTACACGGTGTTGGCGGGCAGGTGGCCGCCATCCCGGGAGCAGCTGCTCTATGCGGTTGAGCCGGGCTTTTGGGGCATCCTCAGTACGTTGACCGAACCCATCGATGCCGAGGTTATGGATGCCTGCCCGGGACTGCGCGTGGTTTCCAATATGGCGGTCGGATACGACAACATCGACGTCGAGGCGGCAACCAAGCGGAGAATCCTCGTGACCAACACCCCCGGGGTGCTCACGGAAACCACGGCCGACTTCGCCTGGACTCTGTTGATGGCCGCGGCGCGGTGCCTGCCGGCTGCATCGCGGTACCTCCGTGAGGGGCAGTGGAGGACCTGGGAACCGGAGGCTCTGCTGGGACAGGACATTGCCGGGGCGACCATCGGCATCATCGGCATGGGGCGCATCGGCGCGGCGATGGCGCAGCGGGCGCGCGGCTTTGGGATGAAGGTGCTCTACTACGACCCGGTACCCCGCCTCGAGGTCGCGCGGGAAGTCGGAGCTTACTACCGTGACCTGCCCGATCTGTTGCGGGACGCCGATTTCGTCTCCGTGCATGTGCCGCTCACGCCGCAGACAAGAGGGCTGTTCGGGGCGGAGCAGTTCGCCCTGATGAAGCCCACCGCCGTTTTCGTCAATACCTCCCGCGGCCCGGTCGTGGACCAACGGGCCCTCTCCGACGCCCTCCGGGACAAGGTGATCTTTGCGGCTGGTCTTGACGTCTTCGAGACCGAGCCGCTGCCGCTCGACGACCCGCTTCTGACGCTGGACAACGTTGTGCTGACCCCTCATATCGCCAGCGCCAGCGTCGCGACACGCAACCGGATGGCCACGCTTGCCGCGGACAACCTGCTAACTGTGGCCCGCGGGCAGCGCCCACAGCACCTGGTCAACCCTGCCGCATGGGGCAAGGATCTTTTCTAGACCCTTTAACTCGCGATCGCCTGCCGGCATACACTGGCGTGAATCCCCCGGGGCCGGTCCAGGGCTCGGACGGGAAAGGGGCGGTAGGGTTTGATCGAATACGCTGACGCAAACGGTGTAAGCCAGGGTGGAAAACAGGGCTGTGTCAAAGAGGTCTTTCCCGGCAACAACACCGCCGAGGGCTTCTACTCGTTCTACTCCTACATCACGGCGCCAGACGCCAGGCGGATCTTCATCATCAAGGGCGGCCCGGGCGTCGGCAAGTCGACGTTCATGCGCCGGATGGGCGCGGAGATGCTGCAGCGCGGGTACGACGTCGAGTACCACCACTGCTCTTCGGACAACGGATCGCTGGACGCGGTGGTCTTCCCGGAGTTCGGGTCAGCCTGATCGACGGTACAGCGCCGCATATCGTCGACCCAAAGAATCCCGGGGCGGTGGACGAGATCCTCAACCTCGGCGAGTTCTGGAACGAGCCGGGGATGCGTACCAACAGGGCCAAGATCACCCAGATCACAAGGGACATCAGCAAGCACTTCGAGCGCGTACCGGTTTCTCCGGGCGGCCAAGGCCATCTACGATGACATCGAGTCGGCCAACATCGAGGCCATGAACTTCGGGCTAGCCAACAAGATTGCCGGACCACCTGGTCAAAGAGCTGTTCACGGGCATCCACATCTCGCCGATCGTGGGCAGATCGCGGCACCTTTTTGCCAGCGCAAATACCCCGACGGCGCCGTCGACTACCTTCCCCTCGATCATCGGCCCGATGAAGCACCGGTACATCATCGAAGGCGATCCAGGCACCGGCAAGTCGACTCTGCTGTCCAAGATCGCGAACGCGGCGCTGGAGCGAGGATACTTCGTCGAGATGTACCACTGCGCACTAAATCCCCAAAAAGCCGAGCACGTGGTTCGTGCCGGGGATGAGCTCGCCCTGACCAAGTCGATCGAGCCGCACACGACCAAGGCGGGGCCGCAGGACAGGGTCATCGACATGAACGAATGCACAAACCCCGCGATCGTAGGCAAGTATGCGGAGTTGCTTCGGGAGGACCTGGCGCTGTACGACCAGTTGCTGCAGAGGGCCTACCGGTTCTTGAAGGAGGCCAAACGTGCTCATGACGTGCTCGAATCCTACTATGTCCCCAACATGAACTTTGGGCAGATCGACGAACTCTGGCATAAGGTCAAGGACCGCATCCTTGCCTACGCCGCGGAAGCGCGCGCCTCAGTCGTCAGATCGCTGGATCTCCAGCAGTAGCGGGTGAAGCGGCCCGGGCCGACAGGTGGGAGAGGAGCTCTAGCTCTCCCACTTCCTATACATCCAGAAACCCTTGACCAGCACGGCCACCGCAAGCGGGTAAAACAGAGTCTGCTTGTTGACCACCCCGTAGAACACGCCAAGGCTGCACAGGATGATGCCGAACACCAGCGGCCAGTACTTGTTCCGGCCGCTCGGGCCGGACAGCAGGAACATGAAGGACACAGCTGCAAGCATGATCCCCGTGATATCCACCCTATACCCTCCCCGTCAGTGGCCTCGAACCGGGCTAAGGAGTCCCGGGGCGCCCACTGATCTGCCGCCAGCCCGCCGGACCCAGAGTGAAGACCTCGCGGCCCCCACCCGCATCGGAGACCAGCGCCACCAGGTCGCCGACTGGAGACTGCTGCGGTTGGCCGTCATACCCCTGGCGGCCGGTGACATTGGCCACTACAGCTGGCGCGCTCAGGTCAGGCATCTGCCAGATATCCCAGTCTCCTGAACGGTCCGAGGCAAAGATGATCCCGCCGTCGCCGGTGAAGGCAGGCTCGGTGTTGTGCCCGTCGTCCCGGGTGAGCCTTGTCAGCCTGGTCGCTCCCGAGTCCATCACCCAGATATCCCGCGGCAGGCGCTGGATGTCAAGACCCGACGGAGTGCTCACCTCTTCCGCAAACCAGGTGTCAAAGGCAAACCACCCGCCGTCGCCCGACCGGGCCGCCCGCCCGAAATTGGTGATCCTGCCAATGCCGGTCAGCTTCGTCGCCTTGCCGGATGCCACTGCATACCGGTAGAAGTCGTAGTTGAAGTTGTGGCCTTCGCCGATGCCTGGCATGTCGAGGTAGACCAGCCAGGTATCATCTGGTCCCCATCCAACGAGAAGGTCGCCAAACTTCGTCATGCCCGTCCCGTCGGCTTGGGCGACCCCTAACTCGCGCAGGTAATCCGAGTGCGCATCCGCCAGGTACATGTCATTCTGTACTGCGAGGAGGCTTCCGGACGGCGAGTAGGCGACGGTCAACCGGCCGGGGTCGGTCAACTGCCCGCTCAGGGGAAGCTCGAGTTGCACGCCGCCGGTCTCAAGCGGGACGCTGTACAGCTCTTTGGCAGACCCGTGTTGTCCGTCGCCGCCCACAACGATCAAAGCCTGGCCGAGGGGGTGCCAGACCGCTTCAGTGTTCGGCCATACGTCTTGCTGCAGCCGACGCGGCGCGCCCGACCCATCAGCCGGCGCGACGTACACAGACCAGGGCTCGTCCGTTCCTTCTCCCTCCGTCCAGGCCAGCATTGAGCCGTCAGGCGAGAATCTGGGCGCCATGCACGTCACCGCTCGGGGCTTCGCCGTGGAGAGCTCAACGGTATGGGCCTTACGCAGCGCCTTACCGCCGCTATCCAGCGCCGTGCGGCCCACGGTCACCGTATACCTGGTATCGGGCCGGAGCGGCAGGGCAGGGATCACACGGAAGGTCTTGTCGTCGGAAGATGCTTCGACGGAAAAGCCCCTCTCCAGCGAAGGCGAGAACGCCAGGGCAGGCTGGATCGACTCCGCCTGCATCGGGCGATCGAAGGTCAGGCTTATTGCGGTGTCGACAAGCAACCCTGTAGTGCCACCGGACGGGACGCTTGCAATAACGCGCGGACCGGGGCTGCATCCGGCGAGCCCAAGTAATAGGGCTGACGACAGGACCGGCACAAGCCACAGCCGGCGCGTGCGCCGCCGGTTGGGCGCGCACGTCCCGGCCCACGCCATCCTGTCGCCTAACCATTGAAGCAACATCTCAGTCTCTACCTCCCGGTTTCCCTACACACAGAGCGTTTCCGCAGGCCTGGGCCATAGACCTGCCGGTGGCGCCCCGGTGGGGTGAGATCGATCCGTGCGTCAGCAGTCGGACACCCATCTGCGGGCCGCCGTAAGCCGCCGTGGGCTGCTGCGGCCCGCCACAGGGACTGCCAGATCCCGCTCCGCCCATAGGCTTACCCAAACCATCCAAGAAGATGGAGTGGGGAACCTCTAAACCATCCCGTGAAGGCCGGTGTCACCAGAGCACATCGTGTTGACGCATGTATGGCCTCCACCCGTGATAGTGCTCCGCCCCGGCGCTCACACTATCGGTTGGACGCAGGAACAAGCGGAGGTGGCAGATGGATGGCGCACGAGAGCCGAATCAAGTGCTACGTTGACAGCTGCGAGTACTGGGGCCACGGCAACAAGTGCATGGCCGACGAGATCGAGGTCGACAACATGCATCGCACACGCCCCGGCAAAGGTGACATGGAGCTCGGCCAACTGGGCGCAGGGCACGGCGAGGCGCGCAAGTCCGAGGAAACCTGTTGCGAGACGTTCCGGCCGCGGAGGCGGGGATAGGGGATCGCTCCGCAAGGGCTCGTTGCAGCCCTCGCGGGGGGGCAATACGAGGAAATGGGAAACCGGCGGGCGGGAACCCGCCGGTCTGCACCGGGATCCTTCGGTTCAGAAATTGAGGATGTGCAACGTGTCGGTCAACCAGTCCTTGAGCAGGAACTGGAGCCGGCCGAGCAGCAGGGAGATACGCCCCTGGACGGTGCTGCCGTACGATGCGCCGAACGCTACGACCAACGTCATCCGGCCGAGCGTGCTGACCCATTGCGTGGCGGCGGAGTTGCCCAGGTTGACTGTGAAGAAGAAGTACGCGAGCGCCGACATCGCGAGGACGAAGAACAGGATGTTGTTGATCGTCGCCCCCGTCGTCGCGCCTGCGAACTTGATGAACGTGTCCGTGACCTGGCCCAGGAACGGCAACGGCGAGAGCGCGAGCGTATAGCCGATGCCGTACCCTACTGTCAGCGAAATCGGGATGCGCGCGAGCCAGTTGATACCCTTGGAGTACCTGGTGTACACCAAGAGGCCGATCAGGAACGGGAGAATATACACGTAGTTGCCTTTGCCGGCGATTTCGTCGCGGAAGATCGGCCGGATGTAGTTGTCAAAGTTCATGACAACCGTATGCGCCGCCGATAGACCGATGAACATGTGCTCGGTCGTCCGATATAGCGGGTTTTCCTTATAGAGGAAGGAAAACAGGAACAGGGTGCCGAGCGCCGCGATCCAGACCTGGACTGCAGTCATGGTCTACGCACCCCCTCACTTGCGCGCCGCAAGGAAGGCGATATTGCCGATCAGGATGAACGCCAGGATGACCACGTGGGCCAACGACTGGGCATCCATCAAACCGGCCGCCTTGCCCGGCTCTTTGATTAGGTTCTCGTACTCGGCCGCGCCGCTCATTCCCGGAATCATGCCCTTGATCTGTCCCGACCGGATCAGCGGTACGCGCGAAGGTACCTGCACCGCGACCTGACCGGTGAAGAGGGGCATTCCTGACGGGTCGGTGATGACTTCCATGTAGTTGCCGTCGCCCGGGCTGCCCGAACTGAAGCACACAACCGCAGCCACGTCAGGTGGCCAGAGACGTTTGACGTCGGCCATCATCGGTGAGTCGGCGAGCGGTTTATCGTACCCGTCGATGTTGAGGACGGCATCCCAGAAGTCGTCGCTTGCGGAGCGAAGCAGGATGCTCCCGCCAGGACGATATCCGATGTACATCCAATCGACTCCGTGCTGCTTGCCGAGTTGCTTGCCCACACGTTCGCCGATCGCCCTGGCCAGGAACGAACCCTGTTCCCACATGCCGAAGATGACCGGCCGGTATCCGTTCTTGAAGCAGTGCCGCAGCACGGCCTCGAACTGGGGGTCCAGCTCGGAGGAGGCGCCGGGGCTATAGTCGGGAGACAGTATTACCACCGCTGCCCGCCGGCGTGTCGAACCGGTCGAAGAACGTCTGGGCTTCCTCGTTGATCGGAATCGGGAGTCCCATCGGTTTGAACAACGGGATCATCAGAGCGACGACGAAGACCAGGTACACCACTCGGCGGTCGAGGTTCTGGAGCTTATCCCACATTGCCGGCACCCCCTTTACGACCCACCGCCGCCGAGATGCGCGCGCTCAAGACCGAGAGCGATACGCAGGGCGGCAGCGAAGGTGCCGATGTAGATGCTCGCGGATGGCACGGAAACCTGCGCCGTTGGGGACGTTCATCAGCCACTGCCTCAGAACGGGCAGCTTATCCGAGATCACGGCGCCCAGCGGTACGTTGCCGATCATACAAATCGCCGCCGACAGGCCCAGGAGCGCCGCCTCCGTGGTCCGGATGCGGAACGTCCGGTAGGCCGCGGACGAGATGAAGAAGGCGATGATCGAGAACATGGTCGCCCCATCGGTACCACTGTGCAGTCATAGATCCACCGGTAGGTGGCGTGCTTGTTGGTCAGAGACAGACCGACCGCGATATAGGCCCAAAGGCAGATCAACAGGATGACGGAGTTGTGGTACCCCGAGCGCTGGCGCTGGATGTTGGTGCCGTGGATCCGGGTCAGGTTGACCGCGCCGATGAAGGTCATCGTCGCGATGATGATCTGGTACCACCTGTCGGTGTGTCCCGTCATGCCTGCGGCGTTGATCGGAGCGATGAATTTGGCGGACACGAACCACAATGCGGCCAGCCCGGTGAGCAGTAGCGGCAGTTGCTTTCTCATCTAACGCACCTCCTCACCCGTCACTTCTTGAGCAGAGATCTTTGAGCCACGCCGCCTGGTTTGCAGCAAGGTTGGCCAAAATGGTGCCAACCAGCATCACCAGGAACGTGGCGATACGGCCCCAGTCCTGCCCAACAACCGTCCCAACAAGGTTGGGCTCCTTGGACAGGTAGGCGCCGGCGGCGTAGATCTCCTCGCCAATCAGTGTGTAGTCGCAGGCCGCAAGGAAGAACGGGATCTGTACGGTGTTCGTCAAAGCTGGCGATCTGGATCGCCCGAGGTTATGCCGCCCTCGGCGAACAGCATTGACTCAGCAAAGAAGTAGCCAACCAGATGTTAGCCGCGGGTTTCTCACGCTGCATGATACCGAGTACGCCCGCAGCGTAACCGAACTGCGAGCCTGTCAGGTACCGGACGTCGTCGGGTTGTATGCGTCCGGGCGACCGGCTTCGAGGTAGGACTGGCGGATCAGTTCTCGTTGATCGCGTGCACGAGGTAATCGCGGTTAGTGTTGATCAGCCTGGTATCATACCGGGCGCATAGCTTCGCCACGTGGCCGAGGAAAGCTCTGCCGCGAACGTTGCCGCGTTGGTGATGCCCAATGCCAGGGGCGAAGCGGACCGGCCGGCCCATCTCCGTTGCGCGGCCGATGGCTTCATCGACTGCCTCAAGGCCGGGGATCTTCCGGATCGCCGGGACGCGCAGGCCGGCCTTGGCGCGTTGGATCATGACGTAGACGAAAGCGCAGAACAGGACCATCGTGAAGAACTGGGAGACAGTGCCCTTGACGAACATACCTAAGTCACCTCCTCAACGTGATCGTTGACACCTCGAGAAGGAAGCCTGGATGTGTCAGCTCGGCGGCACCCCCTTTCAGCGGGACCAAGGATGGGTGAGTCAGGTCTACTAGATTGTTACGCGGGTCGTGCGAGGAGTAGATGTAGCAACTGTAGTGCAGTGACTTGCCTCTATCGCAACAATCGCGGAGGGATTCGGCGGAAAGCCAGCCAATCCCTCCCAAAAAGGAGCCAGAAACCCCTACCGGCGATACAGTAACTGGTATAGCAGCGGGCGGCGGATGGTCACAGCTCCATGCGGGCACAGCTCCTGGCAGCAATAGCACCTTATGCACTTCTGCAGGTCCACTTGCGGCAGCCCGTCGACGATCTTCAAGGCCTCGGCCGGGCAACTGCGGACGCATGTTCCACACCGGTTGCAGATGGCTCTGCTGAAGACCGGGCGGCTACGCAGGAAAGGCTGGATGGCCTGCAGTACCCGCCGTGTCCTTCCCCGGCCCTGCAGCCCGGTGAGGTTCTCCGGCCGCAGCAGCTCGAACTCGGCCGGCCGGAGAGTCTTCAGCAGCCGGATGGCCGAGGCGCCGGTTTCCGTGGCCGCGTCCTTCTCCGGGCCGCTGTAATAGCGGATCTCGAGGTGGTCGTCATCCTGCGGCCCGTAACCGCGCCGAAGGGAGGCGGCCAGGGTCGTGAAGCCATCCGGCCCGACCCCCATCACCCGGGCAATGGCGTAGTCCAGCGCGAATGCGTCGCGGGATGCGAAGAGCAGCCCCATGTGCTTGGGGCGGCCGTGGCTTGGGCCCGCGCCCTCCATCGCCACGACCGCGTCGCAGATGTTGATGGCCGGAGAAAGGGTGCGAGTGATGTCGACCAGCACTTCGCTGAATGACTCGACCGACGGCTGGTTCATGTGATATCTGGTTTTCTCGAAACCCGGCACGCAGCCGAACAGGTTCTTGACTGCCGCTGTGAGCCCCGTCAAGCCGTGGGTCTTCAGCTTGGATACGCTTGCCAGCAGGTCGGCGTCGAGCACGCTGGCGACGAAGCTGAAGGTGCGCTGGACGGGTACATCACAGGCTTCGACGAGCCTGTCGGAGGTGTCCACCGATAGCTCGCCGCCGCAATCGCGCGCGGCCGCGGCCATGCCCGTAACTTCGTACAGGCGCTTAAGCACGGCAGGTGTGAACGGCCCTCCGGGGCTGTCTCCGATCCGGACGCGATAGCCCTGGCCGACCAGAGCTCTGCCCACGGCGGCAATGACCGCCGGGTGCGTCGTCACGGAGTGCTCGGGCACACGCGCCATCAATAGGTTGGGCTTGATGAAAGCGTGCAGGCCCGGCGTCGGCGGCTGCTCCCAGCCAATCCCGGCGAGGAGTTGGCTTAGCGCATCCCCGACACGGCCAGGGTCATAGTCCTGGCATCGGGCGACGGCGACTCGAAAGGTTGACAGGTCGATCCAGCCTCCTCGGAGTAAATCAGCGGCCAAAGCCCTCTCGGGCCGGCCGGCATCCGGTTTGTGCAAAGGAGGTTACCGCGTCGGCGCTCACGCTCTGCCTCCTGGCCCTATGTTGTGTCATCGGCTATTGGACGCACGCCGAGCGGCGGTATCGCCGCAGGTTCAACGCCATGTTCGCCGCGGGACCTTCCTCAGGCCTCTCCTGGGATCGGCGGATGCAGGTCCGAAAGGCCTATGACCGGATGAACCTGGTCACGGCCCTGGCCGTTGTTATCATGCTCGGCGTGACGGTCTGGTGCGGCTACCAGCAGTACGCCGCCCTGTTCGAGGACGGCTCCCCTCCCGCCATAACCTTGCCGTCCCGCGATGATGCAGCGGCGCAGGGCGCACCCGCTCTGTACTGGATCGCCGACTACCCTGGCGGACGCCTTTACCCGGCGGCTGCGGACGGGGGGTACGTACTTTTCCGCGCCATCCGGGGCAAGTACGACCAGTACCTGCTGTTTTCCTCCTCCGGCGACCTGCTGTGGCAGGGGGAGCGTAGGTATCGATCCCCGGCGCCGCGGACGGCCATCCGAACCGGGGCTGATGAGGTCTTCCTCGCCATTGAAACCGAACCTCAGGGCGCCGCCGTCCTCGCCTTCAGCGCCGGCGGGACCACGCGCGCCGAGGCGCCGCTAAAGGCGTTTCCAGGGGATGATGACGAATCGTGGTTCGCGATTAAGACCTCGGACCGGGATACGCGCAGCAGGCCGCTGTCGCCCGATGGAAAGTGGTATGTTGAATACCGCATCAGAATCGCCAGGGGCTGGCTCGGGTCGCGCCTGCGCTTATTCGGGCCGGGTAGTTAGGTGCGGTATCGTGCCGGGCGGCCCCGAATCGATCGGCGAGCGCCAAACGAGATCGTACTTGACGAGATACAGCAGGTCGCAGCAGGGCTGTCCCTCTACCGCCACGGTGACGACGAAGTTGCGGAAGGCGTTGTGCATGAAACGGAACAGTCTGGTCGGTTCGGCTTCGATTGTGCTGCTGCGTAGAATGCCTCGGTCAGGTGTCTTCTGTCAAGGCGAACCCTTACTGAAGCCACGACCGCATCTTTTGGCCGTTGCGGATGGGGATCAACCACGACCTTGACGGCCATGTCGCCCGCCCTGTACGCCTCGTCCTGATACTCCATAGTGCGCTGCCCGGTTTGTACGGACAGCATGAATTTAGCCAGTTCCTCGGCCGAAGCGATGTCGGGGCAGTCAAGGCATACCACCGGCGCAAGGTTGCGCTCGTCGCCGAACTGGATCACTCCCAGGGTTACCTGCGGTGGTTTGACCTCGGCGCCCTCCTTCTTACGTACAGGCGTTGTGCTTTTGCGCCCACATGGCTAGTTCCTGCTGGAGATGCCGGGAGATGGCATTTCCCCCAGAAACCACCCGAACATTTGTTCGTAAAATCGTTGACACTCCGGGCCCACAGCGGGTATCCTAAATTTAGCGAACAAATGTTCGGAGTGATGATTCTCAATGGCTGCTTACGGCTACCTTTGCCTGAGAGGGCTACCGTTTTCCCAGCCCAATGCAATCTTGCCATCTAAGGCCCTGGCCAATGCGATAGAGCCCAAAGTGATCACTCGCGGCGGACTGGTTTTCGACTTGAATGCGGCAGCGTTTGCGTCGGGAGTACTGATCGGCAGTCCCCTGCGGCAGGCACGGCAGGTCTGTCCCGGGTTGGTCAACGGGCCTTTTGTCGAGGCGGTATATGCAGCAGGGCTGCAGTCTTTCGCCGCTGCGTTACGGCGGGAGACGCACCGGTTTGAGTTTGACGCTCCGCACAGCCTGTTCATCGATTTCGCCGGCAGCGGCCAGCCGCTAAAGGTACTGCAGGCTCTGGTTTCCGCATCCGCGGGGTTTGCAATATTCGCCGGCCTCGGGCGCAGCAAATTCACCGCCCGCGCGGCGGCGATGGCTGCGATGGCCCAGAGCACTTACACCAAACACCCGATGATGCTCCCCAAACCACAACCGGCGAGCGAGCTGCGGCTGCACCCTGCAGCGGCGTTGTATCTGTATGACCTGCTTGCTTCGGATCCCGACGGTGAGCGGGCCTTTATCGCGGGGTTGCCCGTTGGATACCTCTGGCCCATCGCCGAGGAAAAGCGCGAGAGGCTCTACCGTCTAGGCCTTAAGAGCTGCGGCGATGTCGCCGCCCTGGATACCCGCGAGCTTGCCCGTGTCTTCGGTCCGGACGCCGAGCGGATCTCCGCCATCGCCCGGGGCATCGACCAGCAGACCGTCAGCCCCTCCTATACGCCCGACGAGGTTATCCGCCGCTTTGATTTCGACTTCCCAGTTGCCAGTAAGTTGACCCTCAAGCGTTCGCTCGGCCTGATCGGGCGGGATTTGGGGCATGCCGTTTCGGATGACGGGCTAGGCTGCCGCGTGGTCGAGTTGAAGCTGCACCTCGAAGACGGCGATTCTTTCCGGGCCCAACGTTCGTTCAGCCGGCCGCGGGGCGAGCCCGAGGCAATCGCCATTGCGGTGACGGGTCTTTTGGACCGGACGATCCCCGATGCCCCCGTGGTCGGTGTCGAGGTCGCCGCCCGGGGCCTTGAGGCTGGGTTGCGTCAGCAAATGAGCTTTCTGACCAAGGCGGTGGGTCAGTCGCAGCAGGATACCTTGCTACAGACTCTGGCCTCGCTCGAGCGCAAATTCCCGGGCGGTGCGGTGCGGTTGGGTCCGCCCCCGGTGCCCAGGCGCGAGATGATGCTCCGCCTTGTCGACCCGTTACGCCAGCGTGGAGAAGGTGCCTTCCCCGGTGGGCCGGCTGATCGATCAACCGATTGAGGTTTCCTGGGGCAAGAGTGCTGCTGAGCGGCCTGGAGGTATGCCAACCGGGTTCATGTGGCGGGGGCAATGGTTCACGATCCATGAGCTTCTGGATATTTGGCCTGACGCGGGAGCCTGGTGGGATGGGGAGAGGGAGAGCGTCTTTTTCCGGGTCACCGTCGATCAGGGGACTGTCTTCGAGCTTCTGCGGGACGGTCAGGGCCGGTGGCACATCTACCGGATCTACGACTGAGAAGACGCCGGTGAGCCTTGATGCGCAATGAATTCGTGCACCTTCACGTTCACTCACCTTTTTCGTTTTTGGACGGGGCCAGCGACCTCCAGCAGATGGTATCCCGGGCAGCCGAGTTGGGCATGCCCGCCATGGCCCTTACCGACCACGATAACGTCTGCGCGGCCGTGGAGTTCAACCAGCTGGCGATGGCGCTCGGGCTCAAACCGATCCAGGGCGTCGAGGCGACGGTCGAGGATGGGGGCCACCTCACTTTGCTCGCGCGCGGTCCCCAGGGCTATGCCGCCATCTGCCGTGCGCTGAGCTGCGCCCATCTCGATAACGTCCGCCTCAAGCCGGCCCTTGATCTGGCGGCCATCCCCCAGGAGTCCAGGGGGGAGGTCATCGCCCTTACCGGCTGCCGCAGGGGATATATCCCCAAGGCCATACTGGCCCAGGATTACCGGGGCGCGTTGACCTTCGGGCGCCGGCTGGTGGACCGCTTCGGGAGCGACTCGGTGTTTATTGAGCTGGAAGGGGTCCGGATGCCCGGCTCCCGTCAACTCAATGAGCGGTTGGTCGATTTAGCTGGTGAGCTTGGCGTGGGCTATGTTGTCACCAACAACGTCCACTATCTCGACCCGGGCGATTTCCCGACCCACGATCTGCTGACCTGTGTACGGACTCTGACCAGGCTCGACGACGTTCATCCCGAGCGCCGGCTTAACGCAGACAATTATCTAAAGAGCGGCGCGGAGATGGCCCAATCCCTGTGGAGCTTGCCGATGCGGGTCGCGGAGCAGGCTTTGCAGGCGAGCGTGGAGATCGCGGCCAGGTGCGCCCCGGCCATCACCTTGGGTAAGCGTCGCTACCCCAACTTCGACCCGGGCACGGGGGAGAGCGCCGAACAGGCACTGCGCCGTTTGACATATGCGGGTGCGCGGGAGCGGTATAGCCGGGTGACCAACCGGATCCGCGAGCGTATCGAGCACGAGCTCGATATCATCTGCAAGCTCGGTTACGCGGACTACTTCCTATTGGTTTGGGACGTCGTCGCTTTTGCCCGGAGCAAGCGGATTCGTTGCGCCGGGCGGGGGTCGGCCGCCGATTCGGCTGTGGCTTACTGCCTACATATAACTGACGTGGATTCCATCCGGCGGGGGCTCTTGTTCGAGCGCTTCATGAGCCTTGAGCGGGCGGAGATGCCTGATATCGACGTTGACTTCGACGCCCGGTACCGCGATGACGTTACCGCTTACGTCTACCGCCGGTACGGCCGCGACCACGTCGCGACCGTCGCGACGTACAACACGTTTCACGCCCGTTCCGCAGTACGGGATCTCGGCAAGGCGATGGGATTTGACCCCGCGGAGATCGATGCCGTCGCCAAGCGCCTCCCAATGATGGAGGCGACAAAAGTAGAAGCGGCCTTCGAGCAGGTGCCCGAATTGCGGGACAGCGGCCTGCCGGTCGCAAAATTCCGGCAACTCTGCGCGGCGTGTACCGCGGTCGCGGGTTTCCCACGGCATCTCAGCACTCATCTCGGCGGGGTCGTGATCAGCCGCGAGCCGTTGACCCAGGTGACGCCGCTGCAAATGGCCGCCAAGGGCGTCGTCGTCACCCAGTTCGACAAGATCGGCGTGGAGGATTTAGGCCTTGTCAAGCTGGATTTGCTTAGCCTCCGCACCCTTGGCGCCGTCGATGACGCCCTGCTCGGCATCAACAGCCGCACTACGCACGGGGAGGAGTTGCGGTACGACCGGATCCCTGACGGCGATCCGGCGACTTATGCCATGCTGGGGCGGGGCCAGACCATCGGCGCATTCCAGCTGGAGTCGCCCGCGCAGCGGGCGCTGCAGGCGCGCCTTGGTGCGGATACCTTTGAGGACATCGTAGCCAGCGTCGCCCTGATCCGGCCCGGGCCGATCAAGGGCAACATGGTCGAGCCCTTTATCGCCCGGCGCAAGGGCGTTGAGGAAGTCACCTACATCCATCCTGCGCTGCGGCCGATTTTGGAGAAGACCTACGGCGTCGTCTTGTTTCAGGAACAGGTCATCGAAATTGCCATGGTTGTCGCCGGTTTTTCGCCCGGCGAGGCCGACCGGCTGCGGCGGGTAATGACCCACGGGCGTTCGCGCGAAGAAATGGACGATATCGGTAGGTTCTTCGTTGCCAAGGCCGTCGCCAAAGGTGTAAGTGCCGAAGTTGCCGAGACGCTCTTTACTTATATGGCCGGTTACGCCAGTTACGGGTTTTGCGAGGCGCACGCGGCGGCTTTCGCGGACATTGCGTACAAGACCGCGTACCTGCTCAGCCATCATCCAGCGCATTTTTTCGCCGCGATCCTCAGCCACCAGCCGATGGGCTACTACCCCCCGCACGTCCTTTGCGTCGAAGCCAGGCGCCGGGGAGTAGGCGTCTTGCCGCCTGACGTCAACCGTAGCGGGGCCGATTTCTCCGTCGAGGCGGTAGGGGGCAAGGATGGGGCGGGGGACCAACCCCTTGCCATCCGGGTCGGCCTTCGCAGGGTCAAAGGTATTTCCGAAACCGCCCTCGCCGGCATCCTCGCGGCCCGCGAGGCCGGCACTTACGTCGATCTTGCTGATTTCCTGCACCGCACCGTCCCACGCGGAGTGGATATCACGACGGCGGAGAACCTGATCCTCGCGGGCGGCTGCGATTCGTTCGCCCCCGGGGGCAACCGCCGCCAGCTGTTGTGGCGGGCGGGCCGTTTGCTGCAGGACGCGCGGGCAGGGGAGCTGCCCTTGTTCCGCGATGGGGTATCCAAACCGGCCACCGGCGACAAGCTCCCGGCGACTGCCGGGGCCCAGGGCGACTCGGGAGGCATTCCCGGCTTCAGTCCGTGGGAAAAGCTGATCCACCAGTACAACGTGCTGGGATTTACCACCGGGCCGCACCCCATGTCGTTTTACCGCAGGCGGCTCAAAGCTCTCGGGTATCTCGACAGCGGCAGCCTCGCGCGGCGCCGGATCAACTCCGGCGCACGGGTACGCGTGGCTGGAGTGATGATTCGCCCCCACCGGCCGCCGACGCGCAGCGGCAAGACCATCGTCTTTTTGTCGCTGGAGGACGAGTTCGGGCTCGCCGACGTGACCGTCTTCGAGTCGGTCTACGACCGTTGCGGAAAGCACATCTTCCGTGACGTAGTGCCGCCGCTGGCCGTCGAGGGTAGGCTGCAAAGGCGCGGCAGGGCAGTCAGCATCGTGGCCGAGCAGGTTCGCCCGCTTTCGGAGGTCCTAAGCCCGGCCGGAGGGCGTACGCACGCACGGACAGGAGGGCAGGCGGCGGTTGCCGAAAGTTCGACCGACGAATTGTAAGGAGGCCAAGGCCAGCTAATGAACAATCAAGATCTGCTCCAAAAGGCCAAACAGGTCCAACCGGTGATCGTCGGCTACCGCCGCCAATTCCACCAGTATCCCGAACTGGGAATGGAGGAGTTCCGGACATCGGCAAAGGTCGCGGAGGTCCTGCGCTCGCTCGGCCTTGAGGTCCGCGAGAAGGTTGGCGGCACCGGTGTGGTCGGCCTGATCCGGGGCCG
Organism: Bacillota bacterium; assembly: GCA_040766985.1. Classification (GTDB taxonomy): domain Bacteria; phylum Bacillota; class Sulfobacillia; order JAUYEG01; family JAUYEG01; genus JAXGPL01. The sequence goes on along the minus strand of JAXGPL010000019.1, from coordinate 11,896 downwards.
CAGTCCGGGTAAGACGATCGCAATCCGCGCCGATATGGACGCCCTTCCCATCAGCGAAGAATCCGACCAGCCCTATGCCTCCAAAGTCCCCGGCAAGATGCACGCGTGCGGCCACGACGGCCACACCGCCACCCTGTTGGGTGTTGCCCACGTGCTATCCGGGCTGACCGGCGAATTCGACGGCCAGGTCAAACTGCTGTTCCAGCCCGCCGAAGAAGGCCCCGGCGGCGCCGCGCCGATGGTCCGTGACGGGGCGATGGAGGACCCTCACGTTGACTCGGTCATTGGCCTTCACCTCAACAACGATTTCCTGACCGGCCAGATCGGCGTGGGCTACGGCATCATGAGCGCAGCCCCGGACAGCTTTCAGATCACAATCAACGGAGTGGGCGGCCACGGCGCCCATCCGCACAAATCGGTCGACGCCATCGCTGTTGCAGCCCAGATGGTCACGGCCATGCAGACTATCGCCAGCCGGGAGGTCGATCCGGTCAACCCGATTGTCATCACAGTGGGAACGATTAACGGCGGGTTTCGCAGTAACGTGATAGCCCCCAGCGTAACCATGACCGGTACGGTGCGGACCCTCGACCCCGATCTCCGGGCTACCGTCGAGGAGCGCATCCGCCGCGTCGTCGGTGGTATCTGCACAGCTATGCGGGCGGAGTGCGAGATCACCTACGGTTACGGCTATCCGTCTGTGATCAACGATGATGCGGTATCCGAGCTGGTCGAGGAAGCGGGGCGCGCGGTCCTCGGCGAGGCCAACGTCGTACGGATCCCCAGGGCGAGTATGGGCGGCGAGGACTTCTCCATCTTCGCGCAGCAGGCCCCGGGGTGTTTCTTCAGGTTGGGCGGTCGCAACTAAGCCAAGGGAACTGTCTTCCCCGGCCATCACCCCAAGTATGACTTCGACGAAGATGCCCTGCAGTACGGCGTCGCGGTGATGGTCCGGGCGGCGCTGGATTTCCTTTCTAGGTAGAAGGACGGAGCAGAGAAGGCGACCGGGCAAAGCCGCGCTCTCCGAGGGCTCGGGCCTTGCGTCGAAAGCACCGCCGGTCTCCGGCCAAGGAGGATGAATGGTGGCGCAAACGGGCGGTCCATGGTACCGCAAACTGCGGCGGAGCGATCGAGAGCTCTCCCGCGAAGATACGTTGGGCTTCGTTGACGGCAACTGCGTCGGCGTACTGTCGATGGCCTGGCCGGACGGACGGCCGTACGCCGTGCCGATGAACTACGGTCGGTCGGGCGATACCATTTACATGCATTGTGCTCGTGCGGGGCTCAAGCTCGATGTGCTCCGAGCCAACCCCAAAGCTGTCTTAACCGTGATGGCGGCGGGCGATGTCAAGCAAGGCGACAGCGCATGCTCGGCGACGATCGCCTACCAAAGCGCGATCGCCTTTGGTGAGGTATTTGAGGTCGAGGACGAACAGGAGAAGCTGCTCGGTCTCAAGGTGCTATGCCGCGCATGCGGTGTGGACGCCCCGGAGGACGGCACGGCGGCCGCAACCGCGTTTGCCGCTCGGGCGCGCGACACGATCGTCCTGGCGCTCCAGCTCGAGCACGTTACGGGCAAGGCCAAAGGATAGGGGCGTCGTGCCCGTCGGTGCGAGCGCGGCGGCGGCAGTCCTGCTGCACTCGGCCCTACGCGCAAGGCGAGTAACCGCAACGGCGGCACAGCAGGCAGCCCTCGGTCCGCTCAAGCGGGGCTCCACAATCAGGGCAGCGCCCAGCCGCCCGAGCCCCGATCCCGACCGCAACCGGTCCCGCCGCTGGGGTCTTACTGACATACGCGACTGACTTGACACCGCCTGAGCCCGGTGACCTGAAGACCGTCGACGCGGCAGAGGCATTGCCGGGGTTGACGGCGGCTAGATCCAACATGGAAAAGCGATGCACAAGGCGCACCCCCGAACATATATTTGCTACAAACATATGTTCTCCAGGGTGCGCCTGTTTCCTTTACGTCAGACTGCTTTTTCGCCGCACTTTACTTCTCGTACGCGATGCCTATGCGCAAGTTCAAGTCCTATCGGCAGGGGTTGAGCCCACGATCTCAACTCCTGCGAAGCAGTTGGTCCCATGGGCACAGGTCCGGCATCGCATCTGTGCCCACCATCTCAGCTGCGAAAGACGTGAGCCATACGACTCATGTCCAGCAAGACACTTGAGTTCATCAACTCAGCCAGCCAAGGAATGTGAGACTATGAGCTCAACTCCATCGTGACACCTGTGCTCACCGGCGCAACCCGGCGATAAGACCTGCTCCCCGGCGCAACCCGGCGATAAGACCTGCTCACCGGCACTGCCGCATTCCGCCCAACAGGCGGCACCCCGCCCAACAGGCCGCATTCTGCCCAACAGGCGGCACCCCGCCCAACAGGCCGCATTCCGCCCAACAGGCGGCACCCTCGCCCTAAGCCTGAGCCAGGCCGATCATAGCTCTCAGCGCGACAAACGCCTTCGCCGCGTCCTCGCCCGTGACCTCAAGGGTGAGCGGGTCGACTCTCACTGACCCCGGCACGCGCACCGCGCTGTCGGCCATTCCGCTGTCCTTGAACTCGATCCGGAATGTGGTCGGCGAGCCCGGGCAGAACGGCTTGAGCTCCGCGGCGCCCTCGACGGCCGCCTTCGCCCCGGCCCTGATCAGAGGGTGCGAGCGCTCGGGATGAAGGCACCGGGCGGAGTAACGGGTGACGGCCTGTTTGACTTCGGCGGTGTGGATGTTACCGAGCAGCGCTCTTGCTTCCGCGCAGACCCACTGGTCGCCCGTGACCAGGCCGACCGGTACCCCGAAGCGACCGGCGATGGCGGCGTTGATGCCGGTTTCGCCGACCAGGATGCCGTTGACCCAGACGTTGGCAACCGTCCCGCCGGAAATCGTGTGCGAGAGCACGCCGTGCGAGCCCATCCGCGCGTGGTACCCAACGAACAGCGCGACCGCATAGTCGGGGCCGATGCCCTCCATCTGGGTGAGCGGTTTGGGCGAGCCCAAGACCACTTCGGCCGCGGGGTTGAGGTCCTCCAAAATCAGGTTGCTCATCGAGCCGTGGCCGTCGCTTACGACCACCTGGCTTGCCCCGGCATCCAGAGCGCCCTGGATGGCAGCGTTGACGTCCGCCGTCATCATCCTTCGCGTGCGCTCGTAGTTGGCTCCGGTCGGGCCCGACTGGTCGCGGGCGACGACCCCGGTGATTCCCTCCAGGTCGCAGGAGATAAAGACCCTTGGACCGTTCATGGGCTAATCCACCTCCATGTCTGTGCTCCGTCCCGAACTTCCTACTCCCGGGACATTGGCCCTGCGGCGCCGCGTTCCTGCCGCGCGGCTAACCGGGGAGGTATGCCCGGGGCTGGCGACGAATGGCAGTTCGCCAAGCTTCAAAAGACCCCATAAGGTAGGGATAGGTGTGCCGGGCACACCCAACCGGACGGTCACCTCGTTGGCTTATACGGAGCCACGTGCGGCTCACCTGCTTCGCGAGTACCGGAGCGAGGCGTGTGCGCGGTTTGGCCCGTTCATTTCCGGCCTCACCCGTCCACTGTGGCCTGCCCTTGCCGCCGGGACGGTGGAGGGGTTTGTCGCACGCGACGGCCGCCGCACCGTGGGGCTGGTGTGCTACGCGCGCTCCGGCAGCCTCGCCCGGGTGACCTTCTTGCATGCCGCAGCCGGGGCGAGGGGAATGGGCGTCGAGGAGGAGTTGGCGTCAGCCTGCGTCGATTCGCTCCGCGCGGGGCCGCGCACCGTTGGCCGGATCGTCTGCGAGGCCATGGCCGTCAGCCATGCCGACCCCGACAGGATCTTCGCGGACCTCGGGTTTGCCGTTGTTGGACGGATGATTATGGGGGTTCAGTTGTCCGGCCCCGCAGAACGCCAGCCGAAGTTGCAGACCGTGGCGCTCCGCGACGGCAGGCTGTGCGAGATCCGGTCCTGGGACAAGGAAGATGCACCAGCGTGCGCCGAAGTGCTTTGCCAGGCCAACACGGAAACCGTTGACGGCCTGATCTATCCCGAATTGCTCAACGACCGCCAGGTCCGGGCGGCGGTCTCCGGCATCGTGCGTGGCAGTTGTGGTCCGTTCGATGCCGCCGCGTCCGCCACGGCTGTCGCGGTGGGTTCCGGCGAGATCGTTGGGGTTTCCATGTGTTGCCGGAGTCCTGGACGCACCGGGTTCATCGCTGAACTTGCTGTACGCAGTGAGTGGCAGGGCAGGGGTCTGGGCTCGGCCCTGTTGGATCGGTCCCTCAGGCAGATGCGCGCCGGCAGGGTTGGTCGGGCCTACCTCGGCGTGACGGCCACCAATGTAGGGGCGGTCGGCCTTTACCGGAGCCGGGGGTTCTTGCCGGTCAGCACTTTCGGATCCTACTACTGGCCCAAGTGAGGAGAATGTACGGTGTATACCGGTCGGCTTAAGGAAATCAGCGGGCTTGAGGACTTGTTCGCGGCGATCCTGACCCTTAAGGACGTCGATGAGTGTTTCCGCTTCTTCGATGACCTCTGTACGGTGGCCGAACTCAAGGCAATGGGCCAGCGTTATCAGGTGGCAGGCATGATCGTCCAGGGCAGCAAGTACGAGGAGATCGAGCGGAAGACCGGCGCTTCGAGCGCGACCATCAGCCGGGTCAAGCGCTTCGTTGAGTACGGTTCCGGCGGGTACCACCTGGCCTATCAGCGCCACCAAGCACAAAAGGCCGAGCAGGAACGCGCAGCTCATCAGGGCGGCGAGGCCGCTCAAGACCAGCCGGGGTCAGACTCGACTCCCTAGGCTAGCCCTTCGGGGGATCGAGGCCCGTATCCCCTCGCACTCATCGCGGTTGACTGCTTTCCCTCCTGATGGTACACTTCGTATGTTCTGCGATGCTATCTAAGTATCTAATCATCTAATCACCTAAGTAAAGAATCCCGGATGCACCGGGCTGCGGTGGGGGTAAGGTCATGGAATCGCTAGGCAGGCTTCCGGCGGGGATCGGCGACCTCCTGCCGGAGGAACGCGAACGTATCGAGTCAGTTGGCGCCGGCCTTGGGCGTCTCTTCGCCGCGTGGGGCTACCGTCGCGTTGAGCCGCCGGCGTTCGAGTACTATGCAACCTTCAGCACCGGCAGCCCAGGGTTTAGCGAAGAGCGCGCCTACCGGTTCCTGGACCGCGACGGGCAACTGCTCGCCCTGCGCCCGGACATGACGACAGGTATCGCCCGTATGGTCGCCCGCGAATCCGTGGTGTTCAAAGCCGCAGCCACGGAATCTCCGCTTCCCCTACGCCTGCGGTATGAGGGCGTCGTCTTTCGCAACGAGCTGCAGGGAAGCGGCAGGAGTCACACCCTATGCCAGGCCGGCGTCGAGTTGATCGGAGCCCCTGGTCTTGAGGCGGATGCCGAAGTCATCGGCCTCGCGTGCGAGGCCGTCCGCAAGGCCGGCCTTGCCGACGCCCGGCTTGTGCTCGGGCACGCGGGGCTGGCGTGGGGGGCCGCGGTCGCCGGGTCGCCTCCGCAAGGCCGGAGCGATGTGGCCGGAGCGTTTCGCAAGGCCGTCGCTGCGAAGGACATGGTTTCCTTGGAAGGGATCCTTGAGCCGGGGCTTGCGGAGCTGTTCCTTGGCGGCCCGTACGCGCTGGGTGAGGCGGTGGCGGTGCTGGCCCGGCTCCGCGAACGATCCGGACCCGGTCAGCTTGCGGACGGGGCGGCGGAACTCGAAGCGCTGCTGGCGCTCCTGCCCGGTTACGGCGTGGATGACGCCTGGCTGGACCTAGCCCTCCTGCGCGACCTGGACTACTACACGGGAGCTGTGTTTGAGCTGGTCTGCCCCGGCAAGCCCGAGGCCATCGCCGGTGGGGGCCGCTACGATAGCCTCCTTGCCCGCTTCGGCTCGGACCTGCCCGCGACGGGCTTCGCAGTCAATCTCAGCCTCGCCGCGTCCTCCGCACCCCGCGCCAGCGGCCGCCCCGAGCGGGTCGCCGTCGCGTGGTCGACGTCGCAGGACAGGATCACCGCCCTGTCCCTGGCCCGCTCCTTGCGCTCCGGGGGAGCCGTCGCCGAAACACTTCCCGGCGCGGGGGACGTTCGCCGTCTGCTTGGCCGCGCCGCTGCCCGCGGATGCTCCCGGCTCATCCTCGTTGCCGGCGGCGGCTGCCGTGAAGTCCGGGTCGGCGCCTCCTCCGGCGCTTCCTCCGGCGGAAGGCCGCCACTTATGGCGACCGGTTGGGGTGGTATCCATTGACTGCGCCCCTGTCGCTCGCCGTCCCGCGGGGACGCATGTTTGCGCCAGTCGCACGCCTTTTGCGGGATTCGGGGGTCCCCATTGAGGATGCCGACGGCATTGCGCGCGAACTGGCCCTGGACCGCGGGGACTGGCGGCTCTTGTTCACGAGGTCCCGCGACGTCTCGCTATTCGTCGAACACGGTGTGGCGGCCGTCGGCGTGGCGGGCAAGGATACGCTGCTCGAAGACCCGCGGCCCGTTGTCGAGGTTCTGGACCTCGGCATTGGCCTCTGCCGGCTGGTCATCGCCGCCCGGGCCGGTGTCGGGCCCATTGACCTACGAGCCGTGCGCCGCGTAGCGACCAAATACCCCCGGCTGACCGGCGAGTACCTGTCGGCCAGGGGGATCGACGCACAGATCCTGGTAATGCACGGCGCCGTCGAATCCGCGCCCGGCCTCGGCCTTGCCGACGCAATCGTCGATCTAGTTCAGACGGGCTCGACGCTCGAGGCCAACGGGCTCATCGCCGTGGACACGATCCTGGCCTCGACGGCCCGCCTGATCGTCAACCCCGTAGCCTATCGTTTGCGGACGAGCGCGTTCCGCGATTGGATGGAGGTCCTTCGATGCCTGTGCGCATAGTCACCGCGGCGGTCTTCCTGCCGGCCTGGGAGAGCGGAACGTGGACGCAACGGCCCGCCGAAACCCAGGCCTCCCACGCCGCCCTGAGCGCCGTCGTGACCGGCATAATTGCGAGGGTCCGGTCGGAGGGCCAGGCGGCGCTGCTGGACCTGACCCGCCGCCTTGACCAAGCCGACCTGCAAGCGCTCGAGGCGACACAGGAGGAGTTGGCGGGCTGGGCAGGCGGCTGTCCGGCAGACGTTCGCCTCAGCCTGGAGTGCGCCGCGGGCCGCATCAGGGATTTTTCCACCCGCGCAGCCGCAACCCTGAAGCCGCGCCTGGAGAACCTACACCTTGACTCCCTCACCGGCGTCCACGAGGCGTGGTGCGCGCTCGCCCGTGTCGGGCTGTACGTGCCCGGCGGGCGGGCCATCTACCCCTCATCGGTTCTGATGACCGCGATCCCGGCGCGCGAGGCCGGGGTAGGGGAGGTAGTCCTCTGTACGCCGCCCCGGCCTGACGGCAGCCTTGCGCCGCCGGTAGCCGCGGCCGCGATTATTGCCGGTGTCGACAGGGTCTTCCGTGTCGGCGGCGCGCAGGCCATCGCGGCAATGGCAATCGGGTCCGGGGAAGTGGCACGCGTCGACAAAGTAGCAGGCCCGGGCAATGCATATGTCACCGAGGCCAAGCGCCAGCTATACGGCGAAACCGGCCTCGACGGCCTTGCGGGGCCCAGCGAGGTCGTCGCGATTTCCGCGCGGCCGCGTGGCGAACGCGCTTTGGCGCGCCAGCTTCTGGCCCAGGCAGAGCACGACCCCGACGCCCTGGCCCTCGGCGTCATTCTGCCCGGTGGTCCAGCGCCCGCTGCAGTGCTATCGGCACTGGAGGCAGGGCTGAAGGGCCTCCCAGCCGAAAACCGCCGTGTGTCCGCGGATGCTCTGGCAGCGCGTGGAGCGCTCATCGCCGCCCCGTCAACCGAGGAGGCGATCGGCGTCGCCCGCGCCGTGGCGCCTGAACACCTCTGGATCGACGTGCCGGACCGCCTTTGCGCGGCCGACATCGTCCGTGCCGCCGCGCCGCGGAGCGGGGCCGTATTCTTGGGCACCGATTCGCCGGTGGCGATGGGAGACTACGTCGCCGGACCGAGCCATGTGCTGCCCACCGCAGGGTCTGCCCGCTGGGCATCACCGCTCGGGCCGGCTGACTTCATGCGCAGGGTGAGCCTTATCGCGCTTGAGCGCTCGGAGGCAAAGAGGATCAGCGGGGTGGCTGCGGCCGTGGCGGCGGCCGAGGGCTTTGCCGCCCACGCCATGTCGCTGCCGGCAGCCGGCGAAGGGGATGGGGGAATCAACGATGCGAAGGTGGAGTGACGAGGCCCTGCAGGCCTGGCAAGAAGGGCTTGGCGGCGGCAAGATTCGCCAGCACGCCAACGAGAGCCCATGGGATTTGCCCGCGGACCTCAAGGAAGAGATCCTTGGGGCGATGGCTGATCTTCCGTTCAGCCGGTACGATTTTGCGCTGCGGCCGCAGCTGACGGCTGCGCTATCCAATTACACGGGCGCACCGGCCGCCCAGATCGTCCTCGGCAACGGGGCGGACGAACTGATCCAGGTGTGCATGATGGCCTTGCCTTCGTCCACAGGCCGGATCCTGATCACCAGTCCGACGTTCATCGTCTACCCGATGACGGCCGCCGCCCTGCGGCGCGAGGTCGTCGATGTGCCGCTGGTCAAGCCGGGTTTCCGCCTTGATGCAGACGGCATTTCCGCTGCCGCCCGGGAGGGTGACCTGGTGTTCATCTGCCGGCCGAACAACCCAACCGGCGATCTCTTCCCGCGCGGGGAAGTGGAGCCTCTGGTCGCGTCCCTGACGGCGCGCGGCGTCCGGGTGGTCCTCGACGAAGCCTACTACGAATTCTGCGGCGATACGATGGCCGATCTGGTTCTTGACCCGGCATGCAGCGGAGTGGTGGTTCTGCGCACCCTCTCTAAGGCGTTCCGCCTGGCGGGACTGCGCATCGGTTACGCCTTGGCCGCCAAGCCGCTCGTGGAGCCGATGGAGAAGGCCCGCCTCCTGTACAACCTGAGCGCGGCGTCGATGGTAGGCGCTCTGGGCGTGCTCTCGCGTCCCGAGATGGCACGACAGACCGCCGCGGAGATCGCGAAGCTTCGTGAGGCTTTGGCCGCACAGCTCGCCGCGGTGCCCGGCGTCGCCGTCTATCCCAGCGTAACCAACTTCTTGCTCATAGACATTCCGCAGGACGCCTCCGAGGTCGCCCGCAAGATGAGCCAGCGAGGCATTCTGATCAGGGACTACCCCGGCGAGCCGGGGCTGGAGCGTTCGCTTAGGATCAGCGTCGGTGCCGCTGAAGATAACCGGCGGGTGGCAGCCGCCCTCGCGGCGATCCTGGAGGAGATGGCCCGATCGCCGCGGGCTGCCGTGGATCCGTCGAAGAACGCACAGGGGGCCGGGGATTGAGCGATCCATTGCCTGTTCCGCGCTCTGCCACGGTCGTGCGTCGCACCCGTGAAACCTCAATTACGCTCAAGCTCCACCTTAGCGGCGGGACCAGCCCGCACCCGCGCAGCGCTGCGGCAGCAGACGCGGGAGCCGGAGTCTGCACCGGCCATGCCTTTCTCGACCACCTCCTTGCGGCCCTTGCGAAGCATGCCGGTTTTGCCCTAGCCGTCGAAGCCTGCGGCGACCAGGCAGGCACGGGGCCACACCATCTCGCGGAGGATGTCGGACTCGCCTTCGGCGAGGCACTGCGCTTCAGCCTGTACGGGACGGAGCGCGTCCCCGCCGGCGAGTGCGCGCCAGGGGTGGGCAGATTCGGCCATGCGGTGGTGCCCATGGACGACGCCCTGGTTAAAGCCACAATCGACCTTTCCGGCCGGCCGGGCGCGTACCTCGGCGGATTGGCGTCCGCCCGAGGCCCGTGCGGGGCCGGCCTGGCCGGGGCCGACTGGGCGGAGTTCTGCCGCGCCCTGAGCGCGGCTGGCCTGCTTACCCTGCACCTGGAGGTTGTGCGCGGGGAGGATCCCCACCACGTCCTGGAGGCGGCCGCAAAGGCAATCGGCAGGGCGCTGGGCGAAGCCTGTCGCCCTGCAGCGGACCCCGGCGCCGGCACGAGCACCAAGGGGCGAGTTCACCTGGAGGTTTCCATGTGGTCGAGATAATCCCGGCCGTCGACATCTTGGAGGGCCGGTGTGTCCGCCTGGAGAAGGGCGAACGCGGCAGGGCGACCGTCTACGATCTTGACCCTGTCGCGGTAGCCCGCCGGTTTGCCCGGGCCGGAGCAACGCGCCTGCACGTTGTCGGCCTGGACGGGGCAATCGCGGCCCAATCGCCTCCTTTGCCCGTCCTCCGCGCCATCGTTGAGCAGACCGGCCTGCCGGTTCAGTACGGCGGCGGCTTGCGGTCGGTCGAGGAGATGCTCGAAGCGCTGGGTGCGGGAGCCAGTTGGGTCATCACCGGTACATCTGCTCTCGCGGATCCGGGCTTCCTCCGCCAAGCGGCTTCCGCGATGGGGAGCCTCACGCAGGTGATTCTCGCATTGGACGTCCGCGACGGAAGACTGCTGGTGAAGGGCTGGCAGGCACATGCGGCAAGGGATGTGGTAAGTGTGCTTGAGGATGCCAGGCTGGCGGGGATAACGACCCTGATGGTCACGGATGCCGGAGCCGACGGGACGATGGGCGGTATCCGGCCGGCCGTGTTCGCGCCGTTCATGGACTCGGGTTTCAGCATCATCGCCGCCGGCGGCGTTTCCGGCGTGGACGACGTCCGCCTCTTGGCCGGGCGCTGGGGTGGCCGGGGCCTTGCGGGCATCGTCATCGGGAGCGCGTTGTTGAAGGGCAGGATGACCGTTGAGGACGCCCAAAGCGCGGCCCGCGCCGCAGTAACGGGCAGGGGGCGGCAGGGCCCTGGTGAGGTGAGCTTGTGATGGCACGCAGTCAGACTGCAGGTAAATGCTCCGCTCCTTCCGAGCGGGCGCCGCAACCGCCGCAACCGCCGCTTGTTCCCGTCATCGCGCAGGACGCAGCGACGGGGACCGTGCTCATGCTGGCCTGGGCAGACCGCGGGGCCCTCGCGCGGACCCTCGCCACCCGGGACGCCTGGTACTGGAGCCGGAGCAGGAGCGAGCTATGGCGCAAGGGTGCGACATCGGGCAACACCCAGCGCGTGGTCGGTGCCTGGGCCGACTGCGACCGGGACGCAGTTCTGCTGCAGGTCGAGCAAACCGGCCCTGCGTGCCACACCGGCAACGCAACCTGCTTTCACACCCCGCTGCGACCGGGGGAGCTTGACAAGATGGTCTACGGCGATGCGCAGACCGGCTTCATCGCGGACCTGGCCGCGGTCATCGCCCGGCGCGACCGTGAGCGGCCGCGAGGCTCATACGTCGCTTCGCTGCTGTCCGACCCGGACGGACTCCGCCCGTTGCAGAAGGTGGGCGAGGAGGCTGCTGAATTCGTGATCGCTGCCGCAGCTTCCGCCGAGCGCCAAAGGGTCGTGGCCGAGGCCGCGGACCTGCTTTTCCATTTCCTCGTTGCGTTGCGCTCCTGCGACATTGCCCTTGGCGAAGTGGTATCAGAGCTGCAGTCAAGGCACAACCCGAAAACCGAGGCACAGGATGGTTTGGAAACTTCTCCGCCGGGGAAGACGTAAACCTTGATAACAACAAAGGTCAATGCCCGGGTGTCCGGGACCGAGCGTAACCACTGCAGCAAGTTCTCTTGGGCGGAGTCTTAGCGCAGGACTATCAGGGCAGGCTAGCTGAGGGATCAAAGCATGCCGTTTATCGCGTTTCTCGTCGCCATCGTGCTCTACGCCGGTTGGCGGCTAAGCACCCGATACGAATACACGCGCAAAGCGCGGGCGCTGCTCTACTGGCTCGCCCTCGGGGCGGTGGTCGTATCAGTTCTGATCAACCTGTGGTTGTTCCCCGGCCTCAATCTTCCCTACCTGGTCCTTGCTGTGGCGGGCATGTTCCTCCCGCTGTATTCCGCGGCAGCGCTGGTGATTGTCGAGCTCTGGCGCAAACGCCGGCAGGCGATGTTCGACGAGAACATCAGGG
>JAXGPL010000018.1:0-53398 GCA_040766985.1 Bacillota bacterium | reverse complement strand
TAAGCCGGGTTGAGGGATGCAGCGATTTGAGGAGGATGAGGTTCTGAGTCAACTAACGATCGGCCCGTTGGGCCAAGGGCATCTAGACAGGGCGGCGGAGCTGTTCTGCGCTGCGTACAAGGGCCTGCGCGAGTCGACCGGCAAGGTGATGCCGGCACGGTGGGAGGCGACCGCTGAGATCGCGCCGTTGATCAATTCACTACACGGCCGGTATCCCATGGTGGGCGCGGTCGCCGGGGGCGAGTTGGTGGGGTTTCTGGGAGGCATGTCTGTCCCCGAACTTAAGGGCAAGGATAAGGGCGTCTACTGCCCGGAGTGGGGGCATGCGGTCGCCGAAGGGCTGCCCGCGGCGCAGCGATACTGGATCTACCGCAAGATGTACGAGGCGATCGGCGAGCAATGGGTCGCCGACCGTCGCCTTAATCAGGCGGTGACTATCCTCGCGTACGATAAGACAGCTCTGGACGCTTGGTTCTGGAGCACGTTTGGGTTACTGGTCGTTGACGCGGTCAGGGACCTGAGCCCTGTTGACGGGGCGCGCGATGATGGCGGCGAACAGGGGTTCACGGTCCGCGCGGCAGTCCCTGATGAGGACATGTCCAGGATGTACCCAGTGCTCGCCGAGCACGAGATGTACTACACCCGCTCGCCGATATGGCTGCCCAAGCCGATGCTCACTGAGGACGAGGCGATGGAATGGGTGGCCGATCCCAAGTCGGTGGTCTGGATCGCGGTCGAGAAGGGCAGCGGAGACGTCCTCGGGATGGCACGGCAGACAATCGAGGGCGATGACGCAACGACGGTCGTCCGCGACCAGGGAACCGTCGCGTGCACCGGGGCGTATGTCCTGCCGCGCGCAAGGCGGGGCGGAGTCGGGGCGGCATTGCTGGCGGCCATGGTCGAGTGGGGGCGCGCCAACGGCTATGCGCGGCTCTCGCTGGACTTCGAGGCGGCCAACATCTACGGCAGCCGGTTTTGGCTCAGGCACCTTAGGCCGGTGTGCTACTCGGTGATCAGGCACGTCAACGATCACATCATCGGCGCCGGCCGCGACGGGTAGTGGGCGGGGCTTCCTCCCACAGACCAGGCTTTGGGGCGACCCGAGCGTCGTAGTTCACGGTGCCGCTGTTGCACCGGCCAGCGGCACCCGCTCCGCCCGCCGGGCCCTGAACGTCACGACCTCCTGCACGCCGGCCGCGGCCAGTTCGGCCGCAGCGCCCGCAAAGCCGCGTCCCACGGCTGCCGGCACGTGGGCGTCCGAGCCGACGACGATGGGGATGCCGAGTGCGACCGCGGCGGTGAGAGTTTCCGGGGAGAGGTAAGCGCGTCCCCAGGTCGTCAAGCCGTTGGTGTTGTACTCAAGGGCGGTGCCGTATCGGCGCATGGTTTCCAGGGTCAGGCCGATCTCTTTGTGGTATAGGGGCATCAGGCCGGCGAACGGCGGGCCGTCCGCGGCCGTCCGGTCGAATTTGCGCAGGGACTCAAGGTGACTCACGGCGCCGAAGAGCCCGGTCCGGACGTAATTGCGGAGCGTGGCGAAGTACCCCTTGAGAAACCGCTCCGCTCCGCCCACAACTGCCAGAGCCGCCTGTAGCCCGCCGTAACTAGCGTCCCACGGGTAGTGGTGCGACAGGTTGAAGCACTCTATCGCCAGCCCGTGTCTGGCCGCACGTTCCTCGAGGGCCTGCATCACGGCAATCGAGTCGGGCAGCCACTCGGCGTCAAGGGCGTCGATTTCAAAGCCCAGCAACAACCCTGCCGCCGCAACATCGCTGAAGAAGTCGTCCAGGTTGTCCTGTTCCAGGCCGTTGCCTTCGATGAACAGCCCCACTGCCCGGCCTGCCCCGGGGGTGTCGGGGGTGATCCGGACGGCCCCGGGGAACGTGCGTATGAAGCGGGGTGGCAGTGGCGCGTGTTCGCGCAGGCAAACGGTAAGCCTGGCTGCTTCGGCGGCCGTGGTCAGTTCGCCGAGGGGGAACGGCGCGGCATGCCCGCTGTACGCTCCCGCGTGAACATGGTCGTCGTAACGAAGGACGGGGCCATTGCGGCCAGTCGGCGACGTTGTGTGCATCCATCAGCCTCCCCGGAGCGCGGTCAAGCCGCTGCGGCATGCAAGTAGCGTACCGGATTTCGTGCGGTCGATGCTTCTGCCCTGCTTGCGGCCGGAGGGAACCCCCGCCTGGGTGCCGAAGACACGCTGGTACGCACCTGCAGCGACAGGGATTGACCCCGGGAACGGGTAGAGGGCTGCCTATCACATTTGCGGAGGCGAGATGCCAGTTGCGCTATGATTTTGACCAGATAATTGAGAGACGGGGAACCAATTCGTCGAAGTGGGACAACAACCTGGCCCTGTTCGGACGCGAGGATGTCCTCGATATGTGGGTCGCGGACATGGACTTCAGGTGTCCCGAGCCTGTCGTCAGGGCGATCGGGGAACGGGCCAAACACCCCATCTACGGCTACACCACGCCGCACAATGGGCTGTACGAGGCGATCATCGAGTGGAACCGCAGGCGCTACGGCTGGCAGATCAAGCGCGAGTGGATCGTATTCACGGCGGGCGTGGTCAACGGGCTGTATTCTGCGATCAGGGCGTTCACGCACCCGGGCGATGAGGTCGTCATCCAGCCTCCCGTTTACTACCCGTTCTCGGCGGCGGTTAAGAACACCGGCTGCCAGGTCGTGTATAACCATCTCCGACTTGTCGAAGGCCGCGGCGGGCGCGACGCACAGTACGAGATGGACTTTGACGGGCTGCGCGAGTTGTTCCGGGGACGGACATCTTTCCCCGCACGCCATCCCAAGATCAAGCTGTTGGTCCTCTGCAGCCCGCACAATCCCGTCGGGCGGGTGTGGACGGCGGATGAGCTTCGAACGCTGGCTGAGATCTGCATCGAGAACAACTGCATCCTCATCTCCGACGAAATCCATTGCGACCTGCTGGTCAAAGGCGTTGAGCACACGACAACGGCGACGCTTTCGCCTGAGATTGAGCGGAACACCATCACCCTCAACTCGGCAAGCAAGACTTTCAACGTTGCCGGGCTCGCGACGTCATACGTGATCATCCCGGACGCGGACAAGCGGCGGAGGTTTATCGAGGCTAGGGCCGGGGCCAACAGCGGCAACGTCTTCGGGTACGCAGCGCTCGAAGCCGCGTTGCGCGAGGGCGACGAGTATCTCACGCAACTGCGCGATTACCTGCGCGGCAATCTTGAGTTGTTCTGCGAGTACATCAAGACGCGGATTCCGCGGCTCAAAGTCACGCACCCCGAGGGGACGTATCTGGCCTGGGTCGACATGCGCGGCCTCGGTATGAGCGTGGACGAGCTTTCGGATTTCGTCAGAAACCGCGCCCGCCTGGCCCTCGATGACGGTTACGCGTTTGGCCCGGGCGGTGAGGGTTTCCAGAGGTTCAATCTCGCGTGTCCGCGGAGTATCGTGCGGGAGGCCCTTGACAGGATGGAAAAGGCCGTCAACGCGCTCTAGGCAGAAAGGTTCTCCTCTGCGGCAGGAAGGCGCGGCTGCCCAAGCGAAAACTGGGCGCCGAGGAACGTACCAGGCCAAAGGAGGCCGTGACAGAGATGCGTATGCCGAGCCATGACATCCGGAACGATGGGATTGGTCCCTATGCCGTTTTCTACTGCGAAAAGTGCAGCCGCGAGTACCGTTCGTCGCCGAGCGTCGGTGCGACTGTCACCCAGTCCGTGGGCAGGCAGGCCCTCGGTGGGCTGCTTCGCAACGTCCCGCTGGTCGGCCGCGCCGCAGCAGACCGGGTTACCAGCGAGGACTACCGTTACGTCCGCGACATGCGGCCGGAGCAGCTGGAGAAGGCCTGGGAGCAGGTGCAGGACAACTTCCACGAGTGCCCGCTCTGCAAACTGGTTGTTTGTCATGTGGACTGGGACACGCAGACTGGATACTGCAAGGACTGCACACCGCGCAAGGAAGAGATGGCCGAGGCCGAGGGCGCTCAAGCAGCGAGCATGATCAAGGGCATCGCGTCGGCCTTCGGTATTCCGCAGGCGATTCAGAATGCGGCGCAGCAGGCCAAGGCGCAGCAGGCTGTGACCCCTGCTCCCGGGGCGGCGACTGGAGGAACCACGTGCCCGAAGTGCGGCACGGTTGTGACAGGCAAGTTCTGCCCGGAGTGCGGCACCAAGGTCGAAGCCGCACCGACCAAATGTCCAAGCTGCGGTGCCGAGGCCAAGGGCGCCAAGTTCTGCCCGGAGTGCGGTACCAAGATCCCAATGCGCTTCCGCGCGGATCTTTGGCGGGACAATCTGATCGAGATCAGAAATCGGGCCGGCCCGGCGGCGGCGGCGACGCGCGTCGGGGCGGCCCTTGGTGTCTTCCGTGGCGATAGCGGTGGGCGGAGAGACGCGGCGCAGCCGGGTCAGGCCCACTTGGGTCCCGGAGAGCACATCAGCGGAGGGATGAGAGATGGCAGAGGCAAGCGCCGCCAGGGCGCATAGCGCTACAGAAGGCAAACAATACGGCAGGCTGGTGATTCGCAACGCCACGGTCGTCAACGGCCGCGGCACCCCTGCTGAAGGGCCGGTCGACATCATCATCGAACGTGACAGGATCGTCGACATCCTCAAAGTCGACCCCATCGCGCTGGCGCGCCACCCGGCGGGCTGGCAGCGCCCGGAGGGCGACAAGATCATCGACGCCACAGGGATGTATGTGTTGCCCGGGCTCGTCGATATGCACCTGCATGTACCGCTTGACGACCACCGGGTTGGGCCGCGCGGCTGGGAATACGTCTACAAGCTGCTGCTGGCGCATGGGGTAACGACGGCGCGGACGTGCGGCTTCGGCGGCGAGGAAACCCTCTACGAACACCGCCGGATCGCTTCCCAACCCGGCGGGCCGCCGATTCCTCGCCTTGTCGTACTCTACGGCTGGCCGCGGGACGGGCTGTTTGCAGACGCTGAAGCCCGCGACATGGTTAGGCGCTTCCGGGATGGCGGCGCAGACGGCGTCAAGCTGATCGACCCGGTCGCCGAGCAGGTTGCCCCGGTGTGCGACGAGGTCCGTAAACTCGGTATGAAGGGCGGCACGGCAATCCACCTGTCGCTTTCGAGCGAGGTCGACGCGGTGATGGCCTCAGACGCGGGGGTGACGACGATCGAGCACACGTACGGTATCCCCGAGGCAGCGATTCCGGGTGTGCAGGCCTTCCCGCCGGAGTACAACGAGATGGACGAGTTGCTGCGGTTCAGGCAGTCCGGCTACAACTGGATCGAGGCCGACCGCTATCCCGAGCGGGTGCTGGATGTGCTCGACCTGATGATCGAAAACGGCACCGCCTGGGACCCGACCCTGGTTGTTTACGAGGCCAACAGGGACCTGGTCAGGGCAAAGACATGCGAATGGAACGAGAAGTACACGACTCCGGCGCTGCTCGACTACTGGAGTCCCAAGCCGGGAGTGCACGCGTCGTTCCACTTCGATTGGCGTACCTCAGACGAGGTGGCCTGGAAGCAGAAGTACCAGATCTGGATGAAATACCTCCGGGAGTTCTTCCAGCGCGGGGGCGTCATCACGACGGGAGCCGACGCGGGGTCGCTGTACACGCTGTTTGGTTTCTCGGTCATCCGTGAACTCGAACTCCTGCAGGAAGCCGGCCTTCACCCGGTCGACATCGTCAAGATCGCTTCGACCAACGCGGCCCGGGTCCTCGGGCTCGACGGCCTGGTGGGCGGGGTTAGGCGCGGCTCCACGGCCGACCTGGCTATTGTCGACGGAAACCCGCTTGCCAACTTCAAGGTGATGTACGGTTCCGGGATCGACAAGTACCTTGACGACCAGGTTACGAAGATCAAGGCGGGCGGCGTGCGATGGACGATCCGCGGCGGGACCGTATTCGACGCGCGGGCTCTGCTGGACGAGGTTGAGGAGTACGTGGCTGAACTGAAGAGCGGACAGAGGCGAGGCGGCAGCTAGCCTCGCCTGCTTGCGCCATAGGGGACGTCTCGTATGTGGCAGAAGGCCTTATATTAGCGTCCCCTACGGTGCAAGACTACTTCCTGCGCGCCTGCCCCTCCCGCGCCTTTTCCATCGTCTCCACCTGATCGGGTAGGGCGGGATCTCGCCGGCCATCTCGTATTGCGCCTGTGTGTCATTGTAGGTGGCAAGCGTGTTGTACTTGAAGTCGAAGCGCGGGCGGTTTTCGGTTTGGTATTCCAGTTCCTCAAGCTCCTCCCACGAGACGTCATCGTGCATGTCGTCCGCCGTCTGACGCAGGTCGGCCGGCTGAACGTCGTAGCTTTCGAGATCCGGTCGCTCCACGAAAACTAAGCCCCCTTTCGCAACTGCACTTAGCGTGCCCGCGCAATCAGGGGCCCATTTGCCCGCAATTGATCTTTAGCTGGTCTTACAATGGTAACGGCCGCCGGTACATCCGGAAGACCGCATCGATTTCGCCGCCGAAAGCTTCGACTTCCCGGCAGATGGCTTCGTTTGCCTCGTTGTAGCTTGACCCCACGCCCCACCTGAAGCCCAGGCGCCGCGCCTCCCGCAGCGTATCCAGGTACATCGCCGCCGCGACGCCGCGCCGCCGGTATTCCGGCACCACGAACAAGGCCATCGCCCGCAGGGTGTCGATCTTGCGCATGTTGAGCAAAAGGCGCAGCCAGCCGAGCGGAAAGAGCCGGCCGCGCAGCGGTTTCGTGATCTGGTTGACGTCCGGCAGGGTTACGGAGACCCCGATGGCCGCATCTCCCGCCCGGGCGACTCGTACCAACTCCGGCCGAGCGATGGGCTTGAGTTCGCGGCACATCGCCTGCACCTCGCCGAGCGTGGGCGGTGCGAGGTCGCTCCATCCGGGCGGCGTGCCGCGGACGATGACCGAATGGATGTCCTCCGCCTCACGGTCAAGCTCGCGCAGGTCCACCGGGTCTGTTCGAAAGCCGTAGCGCGCCATCGCCCGCGCGACGGCATGGGCACGCTCCGGCACCGTGTCCAGGGAGACGCGGCGCGAGAGGAAGTCAGTTTCCTTCGCCAGGCCGAAGGCCTCGAACATCGCCCGGTAGTATGGCGGATTGTATGACGCGCGCAGTACGGGCGGGTGGTCGAAGCCGGTCACCAGCAGGCCCCGGTAGGAGTCACCGTCGGTCGGGGATACCGGCCCACGCATCGTTTCGCAGCCCAGTTCGCTCAGATAGGCCGCGGCCGCGTCGAACAGCCCCGCCGCGACTTCGGGGGCGTCCTCGCATTCGAACAGCGCGACGTAACCGGTGTTGCTTTTGGCAAATTCGTTGTAGTGGGAGTCGACGCCGGCCAGGATGCGGCCTACCGCCCGCGGCATCTCGCCGCGCCCGGCGGACGTTTGCGGGACCGACCATGCGACCCACAGCCGGTACGGCCCGTGACGCAGCATGCTGTTGCGGGCTGGATTGACCATCGCCCATGCCTCGACCAGAAGCGGGGCAACCCAGTTGGGGTCAGCGGCGTAGAGTCTCCACGGCAGCTCGACGAATGCCCGTAGGTCGCGCCGGTCGGCGACCGGCCGGATCTGGGTCAACTCGCTACCTCGCCGCGGCGTGACCACAATGCAGCGGATGACCTGTCATCTGCGGCGCCCCCAGAGAATCCAGCGTTGCCCAAGGCCAAAGGAGTCCTTCCGGCCACAACCATCATGTGCGGGACCAAGGCGGTTTCAGTACCTGGTGCAAGGATTCCTGCAGACAGACAACCTCGTGGATCGAGGGAACTGCCTTATAGCCCTGGATCCGGAAGGGCAGGGCTTGGCAGCCCAGCCCCTGAATACACGGAGGGGTTAACCGGTTCGCTCAGGAATAGCCATTACCAGAGTATTGGGGTGCCGGCGCAGGCATCTGCCGCAGCCGCATTGGCGCCGCGGCCCACAAGTTAAGGAGGGAGCCTGTTGGCAAAGCGACTGACCCGTGCGGAAGTACCTGTCGAAATGACCTGGAAGCTGGAGGATATCTTCCCCACCATGGAGGACTGGGAGACTGCGTTCGCGGCCGTCGACGGCCTGATTCCCAGCGTGACCCGATACAGGGGCCGGCTCGGCGAGGGAGCCGCAACGCTCCTCGCCTGCCTTGAGGCCGGTGAGGAACTGACCAAGAAAGCCATGCCGGTGATGGTCTACGCGTCGCTCAACCAGTCCGCGGACGGCACGTCACCCGTCTATCAGGGCATGATGGCCCGGGTGGCGGGGATGATGGCCAGGCTTCAGGCCGAGACCTCGTTCATCCAGTCGGAGGCTCTGGCGCTTCCCGACGGCACGCTCGAACGTTACCTCAAGGAGGAGCCGGGCCTGTCCGGCTTCAGCCGGATGATCGGTCGATGGATCGATCAGAAGCCCCACATGCTGCATCCCCAGACGGAGGTCGCCATCGCCGCTCTCGGAGAGGTCCTTAGTTCGCCGTCAATGATCTACAACCGCTCCAAGAGCTCGGACATGGCGTTCGAACCGGTCACCGACAAGGACGGCGTCCAGCACCCGATGTCCTTTGCTGTGTACGAGGGCCGTTACGAGAAGTCCGCGGACACAGTCCTCCGGCGCAACGCGTGGGAGTCCTTCGCTAAAGGGCTAAAGAAGTACAGGAACACTTACGCTGCCACCTGGGCCACCGAGGTCAAGAAGAACGTCGTGCTCGCTAAGCTTCGTGGCTACAGGTCGGCGACAGACATGATTCTCTCCGCGGAGCAGGAAGTCACCGAAGAGGTCTACGCCAACGTGCACGACGTGATCCTCTGGGAGCTGGCCCCGCACATGCGCCGCTATGTCGAGTTGCGCAAGAAGGTCCTCGGCCTTGACAAGATCCTGTACTGCGACATCGAGGCCCCGCTCGACCCGGAGTATACCCCTGTCGTCTCCTATGCCGAGGCTTCGGAAACCATCCTTCGCGGTCTCTCCGTGCTCGGCGAGGACTATGCCGCGGTCATGGCCGACGGGCTCCGCAACCGGTGGATTGACCTTGCCGACAACATCGGCAAGTCGACCGGGGCGTTTACCAGCGGCGTCTACGGCCTACACCCGTACATTCTGATTACCTGGACCGGTGAGATGCGTGACGCCCTGGTTCTTGCCCACGAGTTGGGCCACGCCGGCCACGGCGTGATGACGATGCGCAACCAGCGACTAAGCAACACCAGGGGGTCGCGGTTCTTCACCGAGGCGCCCTCGACCATCAACGAGCTTCTGGTGGGGCAGGACATCCTCGACCGGGCGAAGGATTCGCGGATGCGCCGCTGGGTGATCATGCAGTTCCTGGCCACCTACTACCACAACTTCGTCCGCCATCTGATCGAGGGCGAGCTGCAGCGGCGCATCTACGTCCTGGCGGAAGCCGGACGGCCAATCACGGAGTCGGTGCTGAGCAAGGTCCAGGGTGAGATCCTGGAACAGTACTGGGGCGGCGTGGTGGAGGTCGACGACGGGGCGCGGTTGACCTGGATGCGGCAGCCCCACTACTACATGGGGCTCTATCCTTACACGTACTCGGCCGGTCTTACCGTTGGGACGGCTGTCGCCCAGGCGATCCGCGAACAGGGCAAGCCGATCGTCGACAAGTGGCTTGAGGTGCTTAAGGCCGGCGGCAGCAAGAAACCCATCGAGCTGGCGATGATGGCCGGCGTCGACATGACCAAGCCGGAACCGCTCCGCAAGGCCGTCGCCTATGTCGGGTCACTTATTGACGAAGTAGTGGCCAGTTTCTGAGGAAACAAAACTCCAGCCTGAGGCGTCATATACTAGGGCTGGACCGCATAGCTGCCACTGCGGCCGGCTAGCTGCAAAGAATACACATCAGAGGAGGAGAGGGCGGACGCCCTCTCCTCCAATTCCAAGGCTGGTCTGAGCCGATGAGCACTAACGTAGCACGAGCCCGCATAGCGTTTCCGTGGGTTGCCCCGCATCGGGGGCAGCCTTGGAGGCGCTACCGCATGCCCAAGCTTTCCACACTCCTATCCGCCTGCGTTGTGGGGCTGTACGTCATCGTCTGCCTCGCGGTATGCTTTCCGGCGCCGGTCAAGGCCGCTGTCGACGGATACCTCGACGGGGTGCCGGTCCAGATGCCTGGAGAGCCGGACGGTGACTTTGCTATGCGGGCGGTGGCCTTCTCGCGCATTGAGGATCTTAAGACCCGTTACGTCACGCCTTTGCCCCAAGCCCCATTGCCGTACGACCTCAATCCCGCAACTGACCCGCCGGCGCGGTCCAGCGCCGTTGTCGTGGATGTGACGAGCTTTCAGCCGTGCCCCGGTATCATCAGCTACCGGCTAACGGCGACGGGAGCCGCTGCCGACGGGTCCGGCGTAAGCCAGCAGTTCGATGCGCTTGTCTGGGACATGGAATCCGAACGCTGCGTGGATATCTCCGACGTTCTCAGAGATACACCCACAGCTTTGCAGCAGGTGTCGCGGCTCGCCCGGATGCGTCTGATCGCGGCCGCGGGGGCGGCCGGGCCGGAGGAGCTCGCGGCCATCGGCCAGGCTACCGAGCCGCACCTGGGCAACTTTCAGCTGTTCGCCCTGGACGGCGACGCGATCGTCTTCTACTTCCCGCCCGAAAACCTTGGGGTCTGGGCGGCGGAGACCTTTGCCGTCAGGATCCCCTACCTTGAAATCGTCGAGGCCCTCGACATCAGCGTGGGGTACGTCACGTCGCCGCTAACCGGCGGGCTTGAGTGTGCCTACATCAGGGTGCCTGGGGCGGTGCCGGGCGGTGTGGTCGACGATGGACGGCCCACGATCGCCCTGACGTTTGACGACGGCCCGCATACGGAGTACACGAGGCGGGTTCTCGAGGAGTTGAGCAAGCGCCGTGTGGTGGCCACGTTCTGTCCGATCGGCATTCATGTGCGGCGGTGCCCCGAGGTCCTCCGGGAGATCGTCCTTCAGGGCAGCGAGATCGGCAATCACACGTGGAGTCACCAGATCCTGACCCGCCTTACGCCGGATCTCATCGCTGCCGACGTCGAGCAACTGCAGCAGCGTGTCGAGGCCCTCACGGGTAGGCGGCCCACCTTCCTGCGGCCGCCGGGCGGTTCGTACAACAACACGGTGATCGCGGCGGCGAGACTTCCGGTCGTATGCTGGTCGGTAGACCCCAAGGACTGGCAGGGGGTCGACGCGGCCACGGTTGCCGCGCACATCATCGAGCACGCCCGCGACGGCGATATCATCCTCCAGCACGACACGCACGCGACGAGTTACGAGGCCCTCAACCTCGTTCTCGACGAACTGATCGCCCGCGGCTTCCGCTTCGTGACGGTAAGCCAGCTGTTGGGGTTTGGCGGCCCCGATTCGCCGCAGAGCGGGGTCTGGCGCAGCAGAGGGTAGAGCTGATCGCCAGGGCAACGGAAGGAAGACCCAACCGCACCGGGAGAACACCGAGCGCCCGCACCGGATGATCGGTTTGCGGGACGCCTGGGCGCTGCTGGCGGTGAGCGGCGTCAAGCCGGACCCACGATTCTCGGCCGGTACCCGCCTTCTTGGCAGGAAGGGGTGGATGTTTGAGCGTATTCCGGTACCTGGAAGCCGTCCGATGGTGAAAGCTGGTGGTAATGGTGTTCGAGTTACCGGAGATGGCTGTCCTCGCGAGGCAGTTGGCGGCGGAAGTCGCTGGCAACAAGGTCGTTCGTTGCGTACGGGGCAACTCGCCGCACAAATTCGTGTGGTATGGGCGCGATGCGGCCGAGTATGAGGCTATGGTCGAGGGCAAGGTCGCCGGGGAGGCGACGGCGCGCGGCAAGTGGATATTCCTCCCGCTTGTGCCGGGGTTGGTCCAGGCGTTCGGAGAATGCGGGGGGCGTCTCCTGCTACACCCTGCCGGGGCCAAACTGCCCGCCAAGTATCATCTGCTCTTGCAGTTCGCCGATGGGCGTACGCTGACGGCGACGACCCAGATGTGGGGCTTTTACGGTGTGATGACCCCCGAGGAAATCGCAGCCCACAAATACGCGGGCAACATCCGTACCGGGCCTACCGATGCTGAGTTCACTTACGATTACTTCGTCCGGCTGATTGGCGAGGCCGCGGATGGTGGCAGGCGTAGCGCCAAAGGACTGCTCACCCAGGAGGGCCTCATTGCCGGCCTCGGCAACTCCTACTGCCAGGACATCCTGTTCCGGGCGGGGATCCACCCCAAACGGAGCATCGCCAAGCTCGACGAGGCGGAGCGCCAGGGCCTCTACGAGGCAGTCGTCGCCGTCACCCGGGAAGCCATCGCCAAGGGCGGACGCGACGACGAGTTCGACCTGTATGGCAGGCGAGGCGGCTATGTAAGGGTCATGGACAGCGAGATGGCCGGTAATCCGTGCCCCCGGTGCGGCACGACGGTCGAGAAGATCCAGTACCTTGGAGGTGCGTGTTACTTCTGCCCCGAGTGCCAGAGGTGACGGGCCCGAAGCCGCTATTCCGGCAGCGAGGTGAGGCGATGGTTTCCAAGGAGCCCTCGACGGAAGAACTCCCGACGGACGAAACGTTGACCGACGAACCCTCAACGGAAGAACCTTTGACGGATGAACCCTTGATTCGCGAACCTGCGGGCGGCGGACTCGCCAGCCGGTCAGGCGGCGATGTCATGTCTCCCGAGCGCCGGATGCTTCCCTGGTTCCTTTGGGCGCAGATTCTCCCCAGCCTGGTTCTTGGCCGCTGGCTTGTCGCGCCGGCGGTGGGCGCCATCGTTCTCATCGCGCTGGTTGCCTGGCGGATTGGCGGTAACAGGGCCGAATCGGCAGGTCTGCTCGGGATTGCGCCGCCCGCGGGCGGCGGGATGCGTGCCGCAACGATACTGCTGCTTCCCGCGTTGATGTGGCCGCGCCTGATTGGGTACCCGTTCCAGGCAATCTTCCCTGACTTCATGACACCAACCTACCCCGGGCTCGGGCTGCGGCTTGCCGTGGCGACGATACTGGCCGTGCCGCTGATGGAGGAGATCCTGTACCGCGGGGTGCTCCTCAACGCCTTGCGCCCTTGGGGACGCGGGCCCGCGATTCTGGCGGGCGCCCTCGTCTTTGGTCTCGGGCATGGGCCCGCAATGTTCGTCAGTACCGCGATTGTGGGGTGGATCCTGGGGTGGTTGGCGCTTGAGTATGATTCGATTTGGCCCGGGTTTGTGATTCACGCTGGCTTCAACCTGGTTGCCGGAGTCGGGGTGATGGCCATGGAAAAGCTGCCTCACGAAGTCCACGGGCCTCTGCTGCTTGCGCTACTGGCCGTGCTCGTCGGTCTTTCAGTAATCGTCGGCATCCGCGAGAGAAAACTGATTAACCGGGTCATATTCGAACCGTTGCGCCAGACCCCAAGGCCTCCCGGCCTGTGGCGGCCGCTCGGTGCCATCTTTAGGCTTTGGCCGGTCACGGTACAGACAGCCATATCGTTGATTGCCTGGGTGGCGATGCTGGTGGACCTGCCGCAGACGCTCCAGTGAGGCTCCTGGTTCTGGCGAGTTGCGCGACCGGCACGGCGAAACCACGTCTGAGGGCTATCTGTTGCTGGCTGAGGTGCTCCCTCGCTTCGCTTCAGGTTGCCGCACGATCACCCTCGAATACGGCGGGGTCGGGCCGCAATTGGCCGGGCGGTCGGATCGCGAGACTTTGATGCGGCAACTGGTGAGGCTACGGGAGATGTTAGGCGAGTAAGAAGCATCGGGCGACGGTAAGGCGGCATGCTGCGTATCCGCCCTTGCCCCCTCGGAAACCCTAACGCCGGAAACCGAGACCGGGCTTGGAGGAGATCGCATGGCGCGACCGCGCAAACAGCATCTTCACTACGGTGAGGCGTTCGGGGCCTGGATGCACCTGATGAAAGCGATGGGGTGCGGGGCCAAGTACCAACTCCTGGCCAGTCACGCCCATGACTCCGACCTCCGCGCTTTTCTGATGAGCATGGTCGGCGAGGTTATCAGGCCGGAGGTCAAGGCGATCAGCGATCTGCTCAAGGACGAAGGCGTCCAGTTACCTCCCGCTGCGCCAGAGCGGCCGGCCGTCGACGGCGACCTGATCCCGCCGGGAGCCCGCTTTGCCGACAATGAGATCGCCATGTGCGTCAGCCACGACATTGCCACGGCGATGATGGAGACCATGCAGATCGTCGCCCAGGCCACTCGTCCGGACATCGCCATGATGTTCGCGAAGCACCACGCCCAGCTCGTTACCTGGGGAGGCAAGCTGCTCAGGCTTACCGCGGAGAAGGGTTGGCTGGTCGAACCCCCGCTGCATACCAATCCTGGCCTATCCGAGCCATAGGCCGGCGGGCGAGGCGGTTTCCGTCCTCACACTTTGAGGCTGCTGCAGGCGGCGCCGCCGGTGGTCCGGCGCGGTCCGGCAGGGTCGAAGTTGCCCGTCGTCGAAAGCGACCCCCGTCGCCATAGCACACCGCTGCCAGGGCACTGGGCTGCGTGCCGTCTGGGGTGCGAGGTGGGCGAGGGGGGGCGAGTACTGATTGCCCGAGGTCATCTACAAATCATTCGCGGAATACTGGGGCTACTACTGGCGCGTCACCAGCCGGCGCCGGATCCCGGGACTCTTGGAGTGGGACAAGCGGCTTGTCGACCTGATCTTGCGCACGACCGCCGTGCCCGCGGGTGCGAAGGTTCTCGATCTGGGCTGCGGAGGCGGCGACCAGGCGAGGGTGTTTGCCGGGCGCGGATATGAGGTGACCGGCATCGACATGGTGCCGGCGCTGGTCGATTACGCCCGGGAAGCGTTCGCGGCGGAGGGCCTGCGGGGCGAGTTCACCTGCGGGGACATGCGCGACATCGATTACCAGGCGTGCTTTGACCTGTGCCTGCTCCTGAGCGGGACGTTCGGGTTCTTCTCCGACCGCGAAAACGAAGCGCAACTCCGCCGCATCCACCGTGCGCTGCGGCCGGGCGGCAAAGCCTTCATCATGTACCTTTCGGCATCACGCTACGCAGCGCGCAAACGCACGCGGACCTGGAAACCGATCGACGGCGGCCTGCAACTGAGCGAACACTGGTACCATACCGAAACCGGCACCTACCGCTCCACCGTCCGCCACATTATGGCCAACGGCGAGGTCATCGTGCCCGCGGCAGAGCCCGGCTACCACGCCAACGAGGTCATCCGCTGCTACACCGTGCCAGAGATCGAGCGGTTGTTTAGGGACGCGGGTTTCGCGGGGATCGAGCACCTGCCCCAGCGCTGCATCGACGAGCCGGACTGCGTCCCTGCCGACTGGGAGCCTCGCGATATCGTCGTCGCAAGGCGGGCCTGAGTTGCGCGGTGGAGGGGCGGCCGCGCCCGGAGCCCGGGCTGGTCGGCTGTCGGTGGCTGACCGAAGGCGACTTGCCTTTGCTGCTGTGTTGGCTGACGACGGACGCGTCCAGGCCTACCTGTCGCGCGACCACCCCGACTACGCCAGGCCGGAGGTCGTGCGTTGCATAATCACGCCTATCGAAACCAACCGTCACGCTATCCGCGCCTACGAGAAGATCGGATTCCACCACTGGCGCACACAGGTGATCCCGGGCGAACCAGGGCCGGTCTACCTGATGCGCATCACCCGGGAGGCGATCGCCTGAAACCAACCAATGTCAACCAAGTCCTGCCGCTCTACTGCGGCCCCGAGCTTGAGCTGCTTTGTCGCTCTGTACTCGCCGGCAACTCCGCCGCGCAGTGCTGGGTCGCCGAGGACGGCGGCTGGGCATTGCTCTGGGACCGGTGCAACAATGTGTTATACGTGGGCGGACGGCCCGACGCGGGCGAACTGGCGGACTTGCTGCGCAACGAGGTGCACCCTTCGGCGCAGCATGAGGGAAGGCCATATCTGCGGGGGCGGGGCATGGACAACCAGGCCACCGGCACCATGGAGCAGGTATTGGGGCCCTACGGGCCGGTGAGGGGACGATGGCGGCTGAGCGCTTACATCGCGCCGGCTGTTGACCTGGCCCGGTATTCGCAAGTGCCGAGCCATGAAGAGGTCTGCGTGGTGCCAATCGACCGCCAACTGCTGCATGTCGCGCGGCCCGCTGGAACAGACGGCGTGGTGGAGGAGATCACGCAGATGTGGCCGAGCCTGGCCGCGTTTGAGGAGCGGGGTTTCGGTTGCGCCGCCGTACAGAATGACACAGTAGTGTGCTGGTGCACGACGGAGTACATGAGCAAGGACCGGTGCGGCATCGGCATCTGGACCGCCCCGGAGATGCGCAGGAAGGGCATCGCCGCCCTCACGGCCGCTCACTGCGTCGCCGAAGGCCTGCGGCGGCGGGTAACGCTTCATTGGGACTGCGCCGTCCGCAACGTCCCGTCGGTCAAGCTGGCGGAGAAGCTTGGCTTCGAGCTGCTCGAAGAGAGCGAGTTGCTGCATTGGAAGCTGCCTTAGGGGGCCAGGCGAACAGCCCGCCGACGGTGGCGGCTTAGGGCTCACCGGCTCGGGTTGGCGTTGCGGGGTTGTGAGCTCCTCGGCACAACTCGCGACAAGACCTGAGCTCCTCGGCTCAACCCGCGACAAGACCTGAGCTTTCCTTGGCTCAACCCGCGACAAGACCTGCGCTCCTGAGCTCAACCAGCAAGACCTGTGCTCCTGGGCTCAACCCGCGCCGGCATTTGAGCTCCTCGGCTCAGGCCAGCGTAGCAACCTGTGCTCCTGGGCGCAACGAAAATGCTCCTGTGCCCAGGAGCACAGATCAAGAACCACACCTGCGCTCCACGACCCCGGTCGCCTCAGTACTTTGCGCTCCTCGACTCAACCCGCCCCGCCACCTGCGCTCCTCGACTCAACCCGTCCCGCAACCTACGCTCCTCGACTCAACCCGCCCCGCCCGTGCCGCTCGACCAGGTACAGGCTCAGCAGGATCATTGCGGCGCCGGCGAGCGTTTGGAGGGTTACGGTTTCATCGAGCAGGAGGGCGCCGAGGACGATGGCGACGGGGGTTTCCAGGTAGATCCACGTCGCCGCCCGTGCAGCCGCGACACGGGCAAGGGCGCTGTTGTAAGCCAGGTAGGCAAGCACGGAGCAGGCTATCGAAAGGTAGAGTACTGCGCCCCACTGGCCGGGGGTTAGGTTTCCGAGGGTGCTCCAGTCCTCTGTCACCGCCGCGACGGCGGCCAGGCCTGCCGTACCCCAGAGGGTCGTCATCGCCGTGATGGTGACTGGGTCATACCTGGCACGCATGCGCCGGACCAGCGTCGAGTAGACGGCAAAGCACAGCGCGTCGAGTACAAGGCATGCCGCCCCGATAAGGAAACCGCGCCCCGCCGCGAACGTCAGGCCGCGCTGCGCCGCAACCACGAACACCCCGATCGCACCGCCTGCCAGGCCCAGCGACTTGCGCCAATCCAGCGGCTCGTGCAGCACGGCCGCCGAAACCGCCAGCGTCGCCAGAGGGATGCCGCCCACGACCAGGACGGAGGCAACCCCGGCGTTGGTCAGCCGGACCCCGGTGTACTGCAGGAAGAAGTAGAGCGAGATGCCCAGTTGCCCGAGCAGCGCGAAGACCGGTAGGTCAGAACGGGCGACGCGGCTGCTCTGCCGGCGCAGGCGCTGGCGCAGGCGCTGGCGCACCAGCACCGGCGCAAAGACGCCGCTCGCAATGGCGAAGCGGACGGTGGCAAGCAGCAATGGGCTCAAGCTGGTCAGGCCCTCGGGGGCGGCGAGGACCGCCCGTGCTGCGACGAACGAAGCGCCCCAAGCCGTTGCCGCGAATAGCAGGAGTAGCTGCGGTGGGAGCCCGGAGGCGTTGGCAGTCCCGTGGTGAGGTGTAGGAGATGTGGCGGCGAGGGAGGGGGGTTTCACAGCACAAACCAGCGGCTGATGTCGTATTCCGCCGCGCCGCGGTGCCGGAACTCGTTGGCCCTGGGGTTATAGTCATATGCCTCGCCCCAGGCTTTGCCGTGCCGGCAGCACTCGGCGACCGCGCCGACGATGAAATCCACGTCGGTCTCATCCATGGTGGGGTGAATGGAGATGCGGACCCAGCCCGGCTTGGCCGAGAGGTCACCCCTATCGACCTCGTCCATTATCCGGCGAGATGTATCGTAGTCGATCCCGAAGAGGTAGTGCCCGTAGGTGCCGGCGCACGAACAGCCGCCCCGCACCTGGATGCCGTATCTGTCGTTGAGCAGCTTGACCAGCAGGTTATATGGTACGTCGTCGGTAACGAACGAGACGATGCCCAGCCGGTCCCGGTTCGCCGGGGCCAAGATGGTCAGCCCCGGAATCGCATCCAGGCCGCGGAGGAGGCGCGGAACAAGCTCGTGCTCACGCTGGAGCATGAGTTCGGGGACCATCGCTTCTTTGAGCGCAACGCTCAGCGCAGAGCGTATTGCCTGCAGAAACCCCGGCGTACCGCCGTCCTCGCGCAGTTCGAGCTCCGCCGTGTACCTATGGTCCCAGGGACTCGTCCAGTCCACGGTCCCGCCGCCCGGGTTGTCCGGGACCCGGTTGGTGTACAAGGCTCTGTCGAAGACCAGCACGCCGGCGCTGCCCGGGCCGCCCAGGAACTTGTGCGGTGCGAAGTAGATGGCGTCAAGTTTGGCGAGAGGGTCCCCGGCGGGGTGCATGTCGATCGGAATGTAGGGCGCGCCTGCGGTCAGGTCCACGAAACAAAGCCCCCCGTGGCTATGCGTTACGCGGGCGAGTTCGTGGTATGGGGTCAGGACTCCTGTGACATTGCTGCATGCACAGAAGGCGCCGATCTTCAGTGGGCGGTCACAGAACAGCTTGAGCTGGTCTTCCAGATGGTTCAGGTCGGGCAGTCCGGCGGTGCCGGGTTCGATGATCACGACGTCGGCAATGGTTTCGCGCCAGGAGATGTGATTGCTGTGGTGTTCCATGTGGGTCACGAACACGACAGGACGGTCGCGTTCGGCAAGACGTGCCCGCACTGGATACCGCTCCGGTGCACGCAGCCCCAGGATGCGCTGCAGCTTGCACACTACTGCCGTCATGCCCGCGCCGTAGGTGATGATTGCGTCGTCCGGTCCGGCGTTGACGTGGCGTTTGATGACGTCGTGCGCCCGGCGGTAGGCTTGCGTCATTATCTGGCCGGTTTCGCTGGATTCCGAGTGCGTGTTGCCGACAAACGGGCCGAACTGGTACTGCATCCGGTCCTCGATCGTCCGGTATAGACGCCCGGTTGCCGTCCAGTCCGCGTAAAGCAACTCCACCTCGCCGTGGGGTCCTCTGAACTTCTGCCCATGCCCGACCGTACCTTCTCTAAACGGCCGGAAATGTTTCGTCAGCCTGGGTTCATGCCTCGGAGCTGTACCGCCCAAATCTTCCACCTCGGATGCACTTGCCCGGATGTAATCTGCGTCGGTCCTGCTCCGACACCTCTGCAGGGTGGGCGCCGAAACCGGCGAACCTCTGCGGGACGACAAGGAGGCTGGCCCTCCGGCCTCGAATAGCTCCAATATCTTACATGTGCAGCCACTTCCGATATGTTCGGTGGGGAGAAGCGCATCCGGTACACCATATACGGATGCCACAAGGAGCGTGATGCCTCGCGCATTCCGGCGGGGGACGTTGGGCTGCCTGTTTGCGCAGCCGGGTGAGAGCGGGGCCTTTTCTGGTCGGTCGAGTGGCAGGGTAGCCTATCCGTCTCGCCCAGCGAGTCGCGCGATTTGGCTGCGATGCTGCCGCCGGAGGGCTACTGGGAGTCAAGCTAGGCCGGCGCGGGCTGGGGGGTGCGCTGGGTGACCGGTCGGCGGTGGGGATCGAGGTTTCCGGGATGTCCGGTTGCTCGCGCCGGTTGACGTTGCGCTGATCAGCTTTGTTGACGCAGCCTTGATCAGCCTCGCGGACGCGAGCCCCTCCGCCACGCGGGCCAGCGAGTAGGATTGGCACTGTCCTTGCATGTGCCTGCGGGATGGATGATGCTCCGGCCCGGGCCCGCAGGGTGTCGCCCGCCGGATGTGCAAACCTGCAGGGGGAATGTCCTTTGGCTTCGGAACCGAACCCGCTCCTCGGTCTCGCCACCAACGCCCTTGAGCGTTACGGCTTCGCCAAGGCCACCATTCGCACAATCCGGCACAACGAAAACGCCGCCTTCGAGGTCCATGACGAGTCCTCCGGGCGGCGCTACCTGCTCCGCGTACATCGGCCGTCATCGGCCAACCTGCTTGGTATCCAACACACGTTCGAGGGACTTTGCGCGGAGATGCGGATCCTGCGGGCGTTTCGGGTGGGCACCGGCCTCCCGCTGCAGCAGCCCGTCGCCAACCATGCCGGCCTCTTCGTGACCGGCGCGGCCGACCCTCAAGGCGGCACCCTAGCGCCCTGCACGCTCCTGACCTGGGTTGACGGCGACGCGCTCGACGGCAAGGACCCCGCCTGCCCGAGATCGTGCCCCGGATGGGGCATACCGTCGCGCGCATGCACCGGTTCTCCCGCTCGTGGCAACCGGATGGGCCGCTCCCGCGGCCGGTATACGACGCAGCCAAGTACCGCTTTTTGGTCGACCAGATGGCAGTCGGGGTCACGCAGGAGTTGTTTACGGCTGAGCACTACGACACCGTCCTGGAAACCATGCAGCAGATCGAGGCGCTCTTCGCATCGATGCCGCGCACACGTCAGACCTGGGGCATCATTCACGCGGATCTGGGGCCCGGCAACTGGGTTCTGGCGCCGGGGGCGGATGGACGTGACGGCACGGCCGTCCGGCAGCCCGTGCCCATCGACTGGTGTTTCTGCGGTTACGGTCCCTACCTGTTCGACGTTGGCGGGACGGTGCCCGGGCTCCGGCCCGAACTGCGTCGCCTGTACCTTGACGGGTATCAGCAGGAAGCAGGCCCCCTGACGGCGGCTGAACTGCGTTTTTGTGATGCCTGCTTCGTCCTCTCAGTGCTGGGCGCTGCAGGCTTTCACATCAGCAACCCAGCGTCGCACGAGTGGATCGCGCGCCGGATGCCCTGGTGGCGGGCCAGTACCGGTCGTTTCTCGCCGGCGAGTCGCCGCTTGACGCGGACGAATAAGCTTGTTCGGCGCCCTGGCCACCGAATCAGCCATTTGCGCACGCCGATGTCGCGCATCCACCGGTCCATCTGGGCCGGGATGTCGATCCCGTGGGCAGCGCTCCGAGCAAGTCCCGCACGCAGTGCATTGGTCCGCGGCCTCCTCGGGCCACCGCCCGAACGCCGTTGCCAGCCGCTCCATCCTCGCGGCTCGGCAGGCGGGTGCATGCCGAGTTGTAGTAGCCGAAGTATTCCGGGATGTTGATGCCGTTGGGGCAGGCCGCACGCGTGTACAATGGATGGCACATCTTGCCGCGGAGCGAACAAGTCTTCGGCGAACGAACTCGGTCCGCCGCGGCCATCGAGACACCGGAAAGCGCTTTCGCAGCAGCGATGTTCTCAACTACGTCCTCCAATCTTGGCATTGCCCGTGAACCAGCGACCCTCAGGCGTTCCAGAGCCGCAGCGCCCACTCGCCGGGGCGCGCGAGCCGTCTTCGAGGCCGCACAGAAGATCGTGCACGCCGCTAGGGTGCGCCGAACTATGTTGGGCTGCACGATGACCCCGGGGTCGCGAGGCTGTCGCAGCGGCTCCATGACCACCAAGGAGATCCTCGAGCCCCTCGAATCGATAGGTGCCCTCGCCGAGCAGGAGGCAGTGTTGCATGGTCCACGTCGATGTAATTGACCGAAGCTGGGCAAATGTCCAATCGGGGTCGAGTAGATGAACGCAGATGACGCCTTGAAGGCGTCCGTCCTCCGTGATGAAAAGCCCAGATAGCAGCGTCATCCGACAGCGCGATGTACCTCAATTACGCGTAACACTCCCTCCAACTCTCCGCCTTCTCCTGCCGCGACCTGACGATAGTCGATGTGATCTTCTCGCAGGCGCCGAGGTGCTCGGCGATGTACCGGTTGGCCGTGTCGTCAAGGCCCTGCCGAGGCAGCTAGTCGCCTTAAGCTTCCCGGTATCAGCACCACGCCCGCGACAAGGCAGCCGCCCCGACGAGTACACGTAGGCTGTCGAGTAGTTCGCCGTTATCGACGGCGTCAAAACGGACCTTTTCCGATCGATCGTAGACATCTCGCGTGCCGCGGACGTATGCGAAACCAAGGGCCGAGGGGCGGAAGCACATGATGTAGGCCGAAGGTTGACTGCATGATCAGGCAACCCCTTGCGATGACAGGTATCCGGGCCGTCTAAGCGCGACCAGCGCCGCGGCTCGGGCATGAGCGAACAGCACCAATACCCCATGTCGCAAAACGCGATCTGGCTGGGTATCCGACACGATGGTAGCAGAAGCCATTGGGAATAGGCGACGCCGTGTCTTGTCGATGAGCGAGTACGATGCGATGTGCTTCGGCGAAAGCCGGCCGCCGCGCCGCGAAGGGCCTGGACGAGTCGGCCAGCGCCAGCTCGTCCGCACTTCGTCCTTCCTGAGCTGGAGGAGTCAGATTCCGCAGATGACCAGGCCGATGCGCTGCCAGCCGCCTTCGAGGCTCGCGCAGGAAGACCTGCGACGAAGCGTCAATGACCTGCTTTGGCTGCACATGGGATAGGTAAGCGAAAAGTCGGGGCCGGAATCCGTGACAGAGCCGGCTAGGCGGCATGGACCGACGGTCCCGATCTACATGGAGAGAGTCGAATCGATGTCCCTCGCCGAGCATCCGGCGGGTCGGAACTGCTACCCATGCGCCGCCAGGGCGGGAGGATAAGCGCCGAGCGACCGGGAAGCCACAAGGGCGAGGTAGCGGTCATGATGCCCGCTGGGATGACGCCGGAGTGGACATCCGGTGGCGTGGATCCGACGATGCGATGAACCTACCAGCAAGCAGCGCCTCCAACTCTGCCCCGCGCCCTTCTTTGCCGCCGGTGCCGATCGGCAGAAGTTCTCTCGGAGCCGCCGGATCGTGTCCCGATGGAATTTGGCTCGTGGTACATAGCCGCCGGACGACCTATGCCTAAGCGCGATCAGCACCACTCCCGAATGCAGTGTCCCTGGTCGAAGGGCCAGTTCGGTATCGCTCAACCGCCTTAGCAGCCCAACCAAACCAGGACCCGAACGGCGGTCAGCGCTCCAGGCAATCGTGCCGGCGGGTGCGGCAACCCCTTGACGATCTTGGCAATGTACCAGCGCTCGGCAGACGGTGTGGCCAGTTGCTCCCCGATCGTCCACCGATGACGGGTACCGGGCCGAGCTCGCCGCCGCCGGCGCTCGCCGCGAGAGCATGAGCCGGAATACCCCAGGAACGCGATCAGCCTGCGGCGTTCCCCAACAGGTAGAGCGATTGCCTCGGGTTCGACATCGGTGCTCTGGTCGATGAGCGGCACCGATGCGATGGGGCGGTGCAAGACGTCGCGGCCTTGCCGCTCGCCGCGAAGCGCCTCGGCGCACGTACCTCTCGGCCAGCGCCGTCGCGGATCCGGCTCCTCTGTCCCCTGGCTGCGGAGCCATGACCAGGCCGATGGCCGTAGCTTCGGCCGCCCGCGAATATCCAGCAGTTCGCGCAGGAAACCGGACAAGCGGCACCGCGGGATGGCTTCAAGGCTGCCCCGCGCGCCATGGGATAGTAAGCGTAAAAGTCGCGCCGTACATCCGTGACAGAGCCCAGTTTCAAGATAGGCGTCTTGCCACTCGATCACCGCCATGCCAGGACGAATATGCACACCCACCGAGCATCCGGCATTGGGTCACCGACTGCTACCCAGCGGGTGGGCGTGAATCGTCGCATCGAGCCGACCAGGACATGGCGGTCCTGCTGCTCCGCCTTGGTGCAGAACGGTTCCATCCCGGTGGCGTGATTGTGTGACGATGCGGACCACCAGCAGCAGCGCTCGCCGTCTCGGCCGCCACTTGCCGCTCGTGCCGAGGCTGTCGCCTGAAGCACAGCAACGGATCGTGTCCGGTCGACGATCGCCCCGGCGACCAGCAGTTCGGCGAAACCGGTCGGCACCGGGAGGTATCGGCATTGAAAGACTGGCGACCGACAAGCCCGCGGGGCGACCCGCTCAATAGCAGCGCGTCATCCGCCGTGCGTTCAAAGATAGAGCTTGACCTGTGGCAGTACCTGGTGGACAACGATCCAGGTCCATTTGCACTCCAGCATACATACGAGATGATCATTGGCCGACCCGGGAAAAGTAGTCGCCTGTATCTGTGGTCCATGCCCCGGATGATCATGGCGTGTGGGGTGGCCGCCGGCGGCTGGCTGTCGCCTGCGATCCCGAGGTACCAGCGGCAAGCACGGTGGCGCGACTGTCCGCCGCGCTGGGGTACTGCAAGACCGGGATTTGGCTTGCTCTGAAGGTCCCCGCCGGGTACTATCCTCGCGTCTCGGCCTTTGCGGCCGGTGCTGCGCGATGCTGTCGCATGTGGACCGCAACTGGATAGCATCCTCGAATCGCTAGCCGGGCACGGCGGGCGTGGGGTTGATTTAGTGCAACAGACCGGATATCCCCGAGGGGGAATGAGCTCTTCGGCGCAGTCCCCGAGCCGAAGCTATCCGAAGACGCCGTGCGCCGCGGCGTTCAACGAAGATGAGCTGGTGCGACCGCAACGTGCCGGAAAAGGCGACCCATCGGTGATAAGGGACGGCGATGGCACGCCTTGGCATACGACGGAAACGGTCGCTCGCGTACTGTGTGTCCATCGTCTCCGGGCTGTGGTGGCGGACCCCGCGCGGGCTGGCTAACGGCTCTGGCCGCGCGGGCCAATCAGGGGTCTCGAGCGGCTGAGATTGACCTCCCGAGAAACCCTCACCAGCGAGCAGCGATACGGTTCTCGGCGCGGAACAGTCGCTACCAGCCGGCGACTTCGGGAATGGCGGCAAGCCGATGGCACATGGCGCTGCTCTATGGACGGGTACTATCCACGTTGCCGAGGCGCAGGGCACGGTGGGCTGCTTCTGGCGTATCGAGGCCGCCCGGCGCTGGATACCGGCCCCGCACTCAGATCCAGGTCAACCGGGGATCGGCGTCGGCGACGGCGTTGATGCCGGGGAAGTTGTTGCCGCGGCCGCCGATATCCGCGAACGCCTCTTCGCCAGCACAGTACCCCCGGCAACTCTGGCGCCGTGCGCCGCGGCCGAGGAAGGTGATGCGCATGAACGTCCTGCGCAACGGTACATGCTGGAAAACGCAACTAAGCCGCTGCTTGATGCAGGCGGCGGTGGTACGCCTGATACGACGCACATCGACGGACGCGCGCTACCCGGGGGTGTCCATCGCCTCCGAAGCCGTGGTGGCGGATCCAAAGATGCCGTGGGACTGGTAACGGCTCTGGTCCGCCTGCGGAGCAGGTTTCGGCGGCAGGCTGACCCTCCCGGTGAAACACCCGAGCAGCGATTCTCGGCGCGGAACAAGCTCCCACTTGCGCCCCCGGGACCGGCGACTTCGTGTGCAATGGCGGGGTGTCCCCGGGCACGACGCGTGCGCGTGTGTTCCGAGGGCTATTCCGATCCGGGAGGCCCGCCGGCGGCGACGGCGGCATCGAATCGGTCCGCTCCGGCGCTTGGCGGCCTGTCCCAGCCAGATGGTACCACGTCTCGGTATCGTGGCGCCGGATCGTCACCGGCCTTGATGCGGGGAACGGTCTGGCATGCGCGATCGTGGCACGCGAGTTCGGATTGCCGTGCGTTGGGCTGCGGCAATGCAACGACGCGGTCAGGACCGGCGATTTGAGTCGAGGTCGGCGGACGAGTTCGACGCCGCGGCTTCGGCGAGCAAGGTGCCATTTAGTCCGGCCGTCCGGGCCGTCCGGGCCGCCGGTCCTGCCGACAAGTCTCAAGACTCAGTCAGTCAACTTGGCAGGGCCGATACGGCACGGGCTCGGGACGCCAGCTTAGCCCGGCAGCGCCGCAGTGGTCGACAGGCCCGTGGCCCCCGCCAAGGCGGCGATTGGCCGCAAGGGCTATCGCCTTGCTGATGAACCCTTTGGCCGCGGCGATGGCCTCGAGCGGCGCGAGTCCATGGGCGAGAGCTGCGGCGATTGCTGCCGAGAAGGTACAGCCGGTGCCGTGGGTGTTGCGGGTTTCAATGCGGGGGACAGCCAGGACGGAGCACCCATCATCGCTGAGTACCAGGTCAGAGCTCTGGTCGCCCTCCAGATGGCCGCCCTTGAGGACGACGTAACGCGGTCCCATCGAGTGAATGGTCCGCGCCGCGGCCAGTGCGGAACGCGTGTCGCCGACCCGCATTCCGGCGAGGACCTCCGCCTCGTGCACGTTGGGGGTCACAATGAGGGCGAGCGGTAGCAGGCTGGTGCGCACGGCTTCGCGCGCCCCGGCTTCGAGCAGGTGGTGGCCGCTCTTGGAAACCATGACGGGATCGACCACCAAGCGCGTCCAGCCCCAATCCGAGATGGCCGCGGCGACTGCGCGCGCCATCTCGGCGGTGGCGAGCATGCCCGTCTTGAGCGCGTCGACGCCAAGGTCGGAGGCGATGACGTCGATCTGGCGGCGGACGAAGTCTGGCGGGACCGGGTGGATGCCGTGCACGCCGAGGGTGTTCTGGGCGGTCAGGGCGGTCATGGCGGCCATGCCGTAGCAGTCCATCACCGTGAAAGTCTTGAGATCGGCCTGAATGCCCGCGCCGCCGCCACTGTCGGAGCCGGCTACGGTAAGGACTCGGCGCAGTGGACCGGGGCCGGGGCCAGGACCGGGGATTGTCATCGTCAATGAGGCGCACCTCCGCCGATGCGGTAGTTCGTTGCTTACGGATAGCTTCATCTTCTCCCGCTGGTGGCGTGGTCCTTCGTGCGCGTGGGAAGGTCACTCAGGGCATGGCGCGGAATCACGACGAGGTTTCCAGAGGAGGGAACAGCTTGAATCGAGAGGTCAGATACCTTACTCCAGCCGACTATCCGGCATATGCCGAAGTCGCAGCGTATTCTTACAACCTGACGCCCAAGGACATCACCAAGCTGCTGGAACCGGCGGAGCAGAGCGGCGGGCTGCCGGTTGGCGCCTTCGCCGACGGCCGGCTCGCGGCGGCGATGCTCGACAGGCGGTTTGAGGTCAACGTCAACGGTGCGTTCGTCCGCGCCAACGGCATCGGGATGGTCGCGTCGTCCCCGGAAACCCGAAGGCACGGCCTCGTCCGCGACATGTTGGGCTGGCACCTGGCCGAACTAAGGCGTGCCGGGGTCGTCCTTTCGCTGCTTTACCCGTTCGAGTTTCGCTTCTACAACCGTATGGGCTGGGGTTTTGCCTCACGGATGCTCCAGGCGACCATCCCGGTCAGGGAGTTTGCCGGGTACGGTCGAGATGTGGGCAGGATGTGCCGCTTGGGGGTATGCGACAAGGACGGATTCCACCCCGAGTCGGAGTACACCCGGGACGAAGTGGTCGCGGCCATGAACGATATCTACATGACGCAAGCCCGAGGCCACAACCTCATCGCCCGGCGCGAGCCACGCGATTGGCACCGCATGCTTCGGATTGACGAAGGACGCCGCTATGTGTACGGTTGGCGGTCGGATGCAGGCCGGATCGAGGGCTACGTCATGGTGATGACGCGTGGCGATGAATACCCCAATGACCTTCGGGTCAGGGAGATGATCGGCTCCACGCCGGACGCATGGCGCGGCCTGTTCTGGTACCTCAGCTGCCATGACTCGCACATCAAGAACATCCGGCTGATGCTCCACCCGGACGATCAAATCCTTGAGCTGCTAAGTAATCCGCGAATCGACGCCAAGCTGGAGCACGGGCCGATGGCCCGCGCCGTCGACGCGGCGGGGCTGCTGCAGGCGAGGGGCACGGAGGATATCGAGCGGGGTAGCTGCACGATCCAGGTCATGGACGAGCTGTGCGAATGGAACGACGGTTGGTTCGCGGTTTCCTTTGACGGTGACTCCGTCAAGGCCGAAAAACTGCTGGTTGATCCGGGGGCAGCCGACGTTGTGGCGCCGATCGACGTGTTCTCCCGGTTGGCGGTGGGCGCGCGGTCTCTCGACGAGATGATGCGTTTCGGCCTGGCGCAGGCTGCCTCCCCGGGACCGGGGCTGGATTTTGCGCGCAGCCTGTTCCCGGCCCGGCCGGTTCTGCACAAGGAGTACTACTAAAAACCACTTGGCCAGCGCCGGATATCCGGCGCTGGCCACGGATCAGGTATGTGACGAGGAGGTTTCGATGATGGATGCAATCGCTGCGATGTGGGAGCTGATCATCTGGTCGGTTGGAGACCAGAACCCGCGCTAATGTGGTCTTTGGAGAACCTGGTTTCTGGAAACCCGGTATCCTAGCGACAACGAACGGGCTACGTGGACTCCAAAGATCCTGATTTTCAGGGACCGGGTCCCGCGGAGTACAGGTTTCGCAGACACAAGGTTTCCCAGAAACCTAGATGTTCATAACCCGGAGTCAACCTGGCCCAGGGCCGCACCGATGACATGCCCCAGCCCCATCGGCTGCCTGCGGGTCTGCCCCTCTCGCCGCCGCCCGCTATCCGGACAGCCGGTGATGTACCCGATGACCTGCCTGGTTAGCACGTCTTCCGCCACAAATGCCCAGTCCGGCTCAAAACGCAGGTAGTACTCGACCATGGCGTCGGCGATGAAGTCCGGGGCAGGGAAGTACCGCTCGACCGGGTCGCCGAATAGCCCGGTGAGGCGGAAGACTTCCCTGATGCCCAGCCGGTCGCGGCCGCCCTCCGCGCGATACGGGCGGACGATGTAGCTCGCTGCGTCTTCAGTCTTGCTCATTGCCCGCAGTGTTTCCACTAGGTATGAGGGGTAACCTCCGGGCTGGGATCGGCCCAACTGCCTTCCCCCAACGGAGACGGCCGGCGGAGCGTCTCCGTGCCTGCTCCGCCGCGCCTTGGTCAGCCCGATCCGGGCCGCTTGCTGCTACTCGTCCTCGACCGGCTTCTCCTTGTCCGCCGACACCATCTTCTTGAGGATCCGCATCTTAATCGGCGCGACGATGACCGCCGCCACCACCAACAACACCCACGCCCACCACGGAATGCTGCTCCAATCGAAGGCTGCCACTATACCTCACCCCCGTGTCCTAAGTCCGCCTATCCACGCGCCGTCAGTCTCCGTTTGAGGAAACCCCACGAGAACACCAGAAAGACGAAGCTCACGGCCAACCCGGTCGCCGCGAGCGGCAAGACATCGCTCCATCCCAGCCCGTCCATGAAGATGGCTTTGTAGCCGCGTACGGTCCAGTACGTCGGAATCCACATCAGCGTCCAGTGCCACTTGAGAGGCAGGAAGAAGACCAGCATCGGGGCGATACTGAACGGGATCGCGGCGAGCTTGAGCACACCGATGCCCTCGATCTGGTTTGTCGCCACCGCCCCGATGTAGAGGCCCAGGATGACCCCGATCAGGGTTGCACCCAGCGTCACGACTACCACTTGCAGCACGTTGAAGCCACCCGTTCCCAGGACGTAGATCGGCGGGATCGCCAGGGCAATGCCGCCGATGACGCCGATCAAGCTGCGGCCGAAGATGTATTCAAAGCGGCTCATCGGCGACACGCTGATCGCTGAGATGACGTTGTCCTCCTTTTCCTCAATCACGCTGAAACCGATCAGCAGCCCGCCCACCAGTACGCCCATCAGCGGGACGAACGACACCGCAAAGGGCTTAATCGGGCTCTCAATCCGCCCCAGTTGCCGTTCGTCGATCGTCAAGACCCCGCCCCGCTCGATGTCGGCCAGCACGAGGGCAGGCAATTCGGCGGTGGCCTCGGCCTCGTTGCCTTCTAGTACAACCAGGTACGAATCTCCGTCGCGGACGATGCCCGCGACGTCGTCGAGCTGGCCGACACGGCGCTCGACCGCCGCCCGGTCAGCCACGACCTCGACTGAGCCGTATTCCCCGAGCCGGCCGATGATGCTTTGCCCGATGTCCTCCGTGACAACGAGGTTGATCGAAGCCGCGCCGACCGACGGCAGGAAAGCACGCAGGACGAGGGCCAGCAGAAACGGCGCCAGGATCATGTACAGCAGCATGAAGTCCCGTGTCTGCGAGCGTAGGTCCCTGCGCATCAATGAGAAGATGCGGCGCATCATCCTAGACATCCCTCGCAATCAGTTGGCGGCGGAAGGTCAATACCGCAACCGGGAAGACCACCGCGGCCGAGATGCCCAACTGGATCAGCGCCTGGCTAAGAACTCCGGGCGCGCCCGTCGGGAAGAAGGCCTCCCGCAGCCCGAAGATCAGCGGGTAGGTCGGGAGAAGGCGCATCAACGGCGGTGAAAAGCTGGGCATGAAGTAGATCACCGTCGGGAAGCCGAGCAGGACCATCAGCATCATCCCGGGGAAGATGAACTGCCCCAGCGAATCGAACATGTTGGCGACGACCATCATCACCAGCGTGATGACGGCCGAGCCGAACAGGACCATCGGCACAATCGCCGGCCAATTGACGTTCACCCCGAGCGTAAAGGCGGTAACCAGCACCGTGAACAGCAGGCCCAGCAGGAACATCGAAATCGTCCGCGCCACGAGGTACTCAACCACCGTCGCCGGCGACACGCGGATCGCCCGTAGTGCGCGTTCGTCTTTCTCGGCGAACAGCAACGTCGATCCGAGCAGCAGTCCCACGAGGCCAGCTTCGGTGTACACCCAGATCGGCACGAGCGACTTGTTGAACGGCGGTTTTTCGGCCGCGGTACCGGGGTTGAGCACATGGGTTTCAAAGCGCGGGTAGGACGCACCTTCGCCGCGCAGAGCCGCCGCCTGAGCCTGTAGGGTCGCCGC
This sequence comes from Bacillota bacterium, assembly GCA_040766985.1. Lineage (GTDB taxonomy): Bacteria > Bacillota > Sulfobacillia > JAUYEG01 > JAUYEG01 > JAXGPL01. Next base: position 22,786 of record JAXGPL010000018.1, on the reverse strand, counting down.
TAGCAGGTTGCGGGTGCGCTGGTTTTCATACCCCTGGTAGGTGACCTCGAATACTTCGGGGACCTCGCCGCCCGTCACCCGCAGGCCGATCCGGTTGTACCCCTCGACTGCAGCAGCGAATTGATCCGCGGAATCGACCACCACCAACTGTGAGGGTTCGTCGGCGGTGTGGGTCTCAAAGAACTGCCTGGCGACCTGGCTCTCCGTCTGGTCCCACAGCACCACCAGCGCGTCGGTACTCAACTCGGCAGGGATCAGAAACCTCGTCGCCACGATGTACAGCACCGCTACTAGGAGGATCGCCGCCACATAGTAGTTGCGGACGAGCATCCGCCAGTCTTTTTTGGTCAAAGCCCAGATCCGCCGCAGCATGGCCGTCACCCCGCCAGCCCGCGGCCTGTGATTTTGATGAACACTTCCTCGAGTGTTGCTTCCTGCGAGTGCATGGTCTCGATTGCGCCATCGGAAACCAGCTCCGCCAGGCGCGCGCGGTCCGCCTCAATGGTCATTGAGAGCCGCTCTCTCGCCACCTGCCCGTTTTTGCGGTATTCCACCGCGACCAGCTTCTCGCCGTATTTGAGCTTGAGGTTGCGTGGCGTATCGACCGCCGCGATCTTGCCCTCGTTGATGAAGGCCACACGGTCCGACAACTCCTCGGCGACCTGCATGTTGTGCGTCGTCAGGACGATGGTCGCGCCGCGGTCGCGCTCCTGGTGGATGAGTTCCTTGACCTGCTGTGTCATGTTCGGGTCCAGGCCGGCGGTCGGCTCGTCCAGGAACAGCAACTCCGGCCGGTTGAGCAGTGCGCGCACGAACACCAGCCGTCCCTGCATGCCCCGCGAATACGCCCCGGCGCGCCGCCGCGCAGCGTTCTCCAGCCCGACCTTGCGCAGCAGTTCCATCGGGTCGGCGGTAGGCACGTCGTATAGGCTGGCGAAAAACTCGAGGTTCTCAAGCCCCGTCAGCTTGCGGTAGAGGTTGGGGTGCTCAAACGATACCCCGATCCTGTTGAACAACTCCCTGCTCTGCCTGCGCACATCCTGGCCCGCCACAATCGCCGTGCCCTTCTGAACCGGCAGAAGCCCCGTGAGGATCTTCTGAGTCGTAGACTTGCCTGCCCCGTTGGGGCCCAGAAACCCGAAGATCTCACCCTTGCCGACCGCGAAACTGATGCCGCCGACCGCGTACCTGTTGTCGTGCGTGTAGGAATGATAGAGGTCCTTGACCTCGATCATCTGCCCTCAACCTCCTTCTCCCCTTTACGGTTCTGGGGCCGGACCCCGTGTTCCATGATCCACATCCACTCGTCGACGAGCGCTATGACCGACTCATCGGTGAGCCTGCCGACCATGGAACTGGCTTGGGCCTGGAACAGGCTCTCGAACATGGACCTCACAGTCGACGGGTTGATCCGCTCGTCCACCTGGCCCAGCTCTTTGGCCTGCTGAAACCACTGGCCGTAGAAATCGTCGCCCAGCGGGCCGAAGTGCGCAATCACGCGCGCCATGAACTCCGGACGCTCCTGTAGCAGGTTGTTTGCCAGTCCTGCAAGCCTGGGGTGATCCCTGGCCATCTTGAATCCAGCACGCGCCGCAGCCCGGAGCTTGTCGAAGATGTCGGCCTCCGGGCCGAGCGAGTCCAGCGCCTCAGTGATGCGTTTGATCTTGGTCTCTGCACCGAGCCCCATCAGGTACAGATAGAGGTCGAACTTGTCCTCGAAATACTGGTACATCGAGCCCTTTGCGATGCCGGCGCGCTCGACAATCCTTGTGAGCGACGCCTCGTTGAACTTACGGTCGCCGAACTCGTCGAGGGCGACGTTGATGATCCGTTGCCTCTTCTCTTCCGGCAGGTTGAAAAAGGTGCTCTTCGGCAAGCTCTAGTCCTCCAGCTCATAGTCATTTCATACCCATACTCGAATGCGCGCGCATGCGTTGTGTGACCAGTTGGTCATGTGACCATGTAGTCATATGACTCTGCAGTCACATATTACGCCGTGCCGGAGCGGCTGTCAATAGCCCTTAGGATGGCCGGCGAATCCGGGCATCATATGGCTGCGCAAAGCTCCCGGGGAGGCCCAAGATCGCCCGATGCCCGCACAAACGGTCGCCAGGCAAAACACGCTCCAGGTCCGCAAACTGCGTCTGCCGTGCGGCCTCGGCCTTGCGGCGACGATGGTCCGGCAGGTGCTGCCCGCCGTGCGGCAAGACCTTGCACGCTGGTCTGCCGCCGCGGCCCGCTGCCCGGATCCGGTTCTGCGCACCCAGGCCCTGGGGAGCATCGAGCTTAAGCGGTTTCACTGCCAGGGTGGTGCGGTATTGGCGCTGCTGGCCGGCCCGCGCTGGCGGGAGGCGGTGAGTTTCATCGTCGCGCTGCAGACCATCAGCGACTACCTGGATAACCTGTGCGACAGGGCGGGCCAGCACGAGGTCGCGACGTTGCGCCTGCTCCACCGCGCGATGATCGATGCCGTAAGCGGTGGATACAGGCAGGGCTCCTATTACCTGTTGTATCCCCACGCCGCCGATGGGGGCTACCTGGCAGGGCTGGTCGGGGAGTGCGCGCGGCTCGTGCAACGGTGGCGTGTGCCACGGGCGGTTACTGACGCCGGCGTAAGGCTGGTTTCGCTGTATGGCGAGATGCAGGCAATCAAACACGGCCCACCGGCCGGCAGGCTTGACGGACTGAAGAGCTGGGCGCTCGCTGAGATGGCCGGCCTCCCGGCTGCACGAAGCCTGCTCTGGAACGAGTTCAGCGCGGCGTGCGGCTCGACCCTGGCAGTATTCGCGCTGTACAGCTACGGGGCAGCGGGGACGGCCGCGGGGGCCACCGCGGATACGGAGGGGTGTGGACGGCTCCTGGACGCCTACTTCCCGTGGGTCTGCGGCCTGCACATCCTGCTTGATTATCTGATTGACCGCCGTGAGGACGAGGCGGCGGGAGACCTGAACTTCACGTCTTACTACGCCGGTGCCGACGCGATGCGGCGGCGCCTGATCTGGTTCGTCGAGCGCGCGGGGGCCGTTACCGCGGCCGGCGGGCTTCCCGGGGGCGGCTTTCACCGGTCAGTGGTGGAGGGCCTGCTTGCGGTTTACCTGTCCGACCCCAAGGCTGGGCGCGACTCGGCCGGGTGCCTGGTCGAGGAGTTGCTGGCGGCCGCAGGTCCGGGCGCACGGCGGATGCGAGTCGTCTGCTCGGCGCTGCGGCGGCTCCGGGCGGTCTAGGCGGCCTCCCGCGCCGGCAGCGAAAGGCCCGGCCCCTGGGGCCGACGGCTAGCGAGCGCGCGTTGCGACAACCTCGGTCAGCGGACGAAGCAGTCCCGTGGCGAGTGGTTGGCGGTGGGGGGGTAGGCTTTCCAGGCAGCTATCGGCACGGCGGACCAGAGCGGCGATCTGGCTCCGCGCGTATCCGGCGGCCCCAGTCGAGTCCAGCAGGCCCTTAGCCAGCGCGGCGACATCCGGTCCGGTCCTTTGAGCCGTCAATGCAGATCGAAGTAGGCTTGCCCCCTCCCGACTGTCCGCAAGAGCGCGGATCACCGGCAGGGTCAGCAGCCCGCGGGCGAGATCCTGGCCGACGGGCTTGCCCATCCGGTCCGGATCCCCCGTCAGGTCCAGCAGGTCGTCGACTGCCTGGAACGCGCAACCCAGCGCCATGCCGAATTCCTTCGCCAGTTCAATCTCACCGGGGCTGGCGCCCCCCGCCGCCGCTCCGGCCTCACACGCGGCGGCGAAGAGGCTTCCGGTCTTGCCGCGGACGCAGCGCCAGTAGGTTTCCTCGGAAACCGTCACATCCCACAGTGCCCCCAGTTGCTCAATCTCTGCCTCGCTCATCGCCCGGAGTGCCCCGGAGAGAGACCCGAGGGCATGGTACTGGCCGCCCTCCACCAGCATCCGAAACGCAGCCGCAAACAGGTAGTCACCGGCCAGCACCGCCGCCGGGGCGCCCCACACGCGCGCGACCGTCGGGATGCCGCGCCGCGTGTCGGACCCATCCACCAGATCGTCGTGCAGCAGCGAAGCCAGGTGGACGAGCTCGACGGCCGCCGCCAGGTCGACGAGCGATCCGGTACCGGCGCGTCCGGCACGGTTCCCGCTATCGCCCAACCTGCCGAACACCTCCGCGCACAGGAACACCAGCCGCGCCCGCAACCGCTTGCCGCGCGTCGACCCCGTGTAGGAGACGATCGCGGCGGTCGCCTGCCCATCCGAACGGGCGATGTCGGCGAGGCGGGTCTCGACGCGGTCCATGTGCTCCGATAGGTCAGGCCCACCGGACATCAACTGCGCAGCGGCTCCGGCCTGGGGCCCGTGCTCGCGATCCACTGGATACGGCAACGGCGTAGTCCTAGCGGAGTTCATCCGGTCTTAGTAGGGGTCTTGCCGAGTTGGTCGTCAATGGGGCGGGGCCTCCTCCGACAAGCACGCCAGTAGTATTGCCGCGGTATGCATGCTCGAAACGGACTGCGCCGGAGGATCGAAGGGACCCGGCGGCGCGCCCGGGTCCCTCCGCGCGAACTCCTGATCGGTGAGGTGACGGTGAAGTGATCAGGCGGCCATGGCTGTCTCCGCTACAGCGCCCCGGCCAGCGCCCGCTGCGCGTCGTTCAACGCTCTCAGCACCGCGTTCTGCCTGCGCCTGACCTCCGTTCTCAGGAAACCGGCCTCGTCGCTCGCCGCATCCAGCTTGGCGAGCGCCAGCACCGGCTCAAGCATCGGCAACACCCGGGGCGGCACCCCCGGGCCGGGTTCGTGGGGCGCGACCCGACAGTAGCTCGCCGGCGTGAGGGCCCGGATGGCGTCCAGCGCCGCGGCATTGAGAACGTCGATAAGCTCTGCCGCTAACCGGTCCTCGCCGCTCCGGAGTCCAGCAGGGCCATCCTCGCGCAGTCCGCGGGCGATCCGGTCAAACTCGCAGGCGTCCGCGCAGAGCCGCTCCGCTGCCTTGGACAGGGCAGCGAAGTCCAATCTGCTGCCCGGCGCGACTCTCACCTCTTGGCCCGACCCGGCACCGGCGCTCTGCGCCAGACCCACAGCCTCCGCCAGTTGTTTGATTCGCGTCGCCGTCTCCTCGGCCAGCGGCGCCATGTCAAAAGGCAGCATCCCCGCCGTGCACAGCCGCCACGCTGCCAGGGCGTAGATCTGAGTGTCCTTGAGCAGCACCGGGCCCTCGACCTTGTCGATGGTGTCTTCTTCGGTGTGCCACCACCAGCCCATCCCGGAGCCGCCAACCGCGGCGCGCTGTCCCTCCGGCCGGTTGGACAGCAGCATGAACAACGAGCTCACGCCGGGGCCCCAGAACGACTGGTCACCGGCGCGTACCGGCCGCTCGATCTCCGGCGTCTGCCCCGTGATGTCCCTGACGACCTCCCGGGCGAAGGCTGCGTTCTCCGCGACCCCCGTGACCGCCCCGTAATCGTAGGCTCCCAGGCAACCCGGCGAATCGATGTTGATATACGTCACGCAGTGGTCGTGCAGCGATTGCCACTGGTCGTCGCAATACCATGTGGACCCGGCGTACCGCCCCGTCGAGTGCCCCGGCCACCACGCCACACGGACGCCCCTCCGCAGCGCCTGCCGATTGGCCTGGAACACCCTGGCCAGTTCAAGGCAACTGACATTGCCCGTGGCATTGTCCGTCGCGCCCAGGTGCCAGGAGTCGATGTGCCCGGCGATCAGAACGTACTCGGGAGTGGCGCCGTGGATGGTCGCCTCGGGCAGACGTAGGCGGTGCCAGCGGGTGTCGGTTTCCGTGATGACGGTGACCTCGACCGCCCCGGCCTCCGCAGCCCGCCGCAGGGCCAACCCGTCAGCGCGTTTGACTGAGATGACGGGGATGTTCGGCAGGGTGTCGATCGTTGCGGGCGTCGGCGTGCCCCAGATCGGCGTTACGATACCCTCGTGGATGACGTCCTCGTCGCTTGGCCAAAGGTGGATGTATGCGACGGCCCCCAGCCGCCGCGCCGTGATCATGTTCTGGCGCCCACCGCCCTCGCTCAACACCACTTTGCCCCGCAAATCAAGTTGCCGGAGACGCTCCACGGTCGCCGTGTCCGTGAACATGTCGCTCGTTCCCGGCACGTACACGACCCGGCCACGGACGCCTTCCGGGCCGGTGGCAGCCGAAAAGGCACGCGTTTTGGCCGGCATCTCGCCGCCGCCGACGCCCGGCGCCAGCAGCCGGGCCGACTTGGGATAGCTCAGGTACGCATCGAATTCGTGGACCCGGACCTCGCAGCCGTACTCGCGCAGGCGGGCGGCGATGTAGTCGACGGCCGTGCGCTCGCCCTCGCTCCCCGACGTGCGGTCGATCTGGCAGAGGTACTCCAGGTGGCGCCACATCTCGGCGAGGTCGAGGCTTTCGACGAGGCGGCGTTCTTCAGGCGTGATGGACATCTTGGCCACTCCTCCTCAGGAACGGAAACCGGGCCCACGCGGGCCGCCGCGCGGGCTCCTATCCCAATCATTTCACGCTACCTTCGGCCTACCTGCGAAGGAACGAGGTCCATCGGCAAGAAAGATGTTTCGTTAGGCTTAGAAAAGCCGCGATTCGGAGGAAACCCGATTGCCCAAGCAACTGGTGACAGAACAGACCACCCGGCAGAGCGCCCTCGCCCCGCTCTGGACCCTGGACTTCATCCTGCTGATGCTGTCGACGTTTGCGCTGTTCTCGAGCTTCTACTTTCTGATGCCGGTGCTGCCGGTGTTCGCGGCGGAGCGCCTCGGCGGCGACGAGCGGGTGATCGGCCTGGTTTCGGGGGTGTTCACGATCACCGCCGTGACGTTTCGCCCGTTGGGCGGATACCTGATGGATCGCTACGGACGGCGCGGCCTGCACTTGCTGGCGCTGGGGGTATTCGCGCTCGTCGTCGCTTCGTACACTGCCGTCAAGGTACTGGCCGTCCTGATCGTAGTGCGGATGCTGCACGGTTTGCCGTGGGGCGCCGCCAACACCGCGGCCAACACGGTTGCCTCCGATATGGTCCCGCCTTCGCGCCGCGGGGAAGGGCTCGGCATGTTCGGCATGGGGCAAACGCTCGCGATGGCCGTTGCTCCCGCCGCGGCGATCATGATTTTGGGCGACGGGCAGTTCACGCGCCTGTTTGTCGTCGCGGCCGTCCTGGCGGCGGCGGCGATCGTCCTCGCCCTGCGGGTCAGACACCCTAGAGTTGGCAACCCTGCCGCACGCCTCGACGCCAAATCGCTACTCGAAGGGCGCGTCGCCTGGCTCTCAACGTGCCAGGCGTTCGTGTCCGCCGGCTATGCAGGAGTGACAACCTTCATTGTGGTCTATGCCGACCAACTCGGAGTCTCCAACCCCGGCCTGTTCTTCACCCTGCTCGCGGTGGGCCTCGTGGCGGCCCGCCTGACCGCCGGCCGGCAGTTCGACAGGCGTGGGCCGGGGCCGGTGGTGGGCGCCGGTTTGGTGCTGCTGGTGATCTCCTACGTGCTGCTCTGGGCGGGGCGGCCTGGTTTCTACGCAGCTCCGGTGGTCCTCGGCCTAGGCTTCGGCATTGTGGTGCCGTCCTTCCAGGCGATGGCAGTCAACATGGTCCCAGGCTCGCGTCGCGGTGCCGCCTACGCGACGCTGCTCGGCTCGTTCGACATCGGTGTCGGCCTGGGGGCATACCTGCTGGGGTACGCCGCAAACGCTTTTGGATATGCGGGTATGTACGCGCTGTCCGCGGCCATAATGGTCGTGCCTGCGTACGTGTTCTTCACGCGCGTGGCGCCCAGGTACGCTGGGGCTGCCCAGGCGGCCTCCCGTGCCAACGAAGCAGCAACTGAGAGGAGGACGAAACAGTGAACAAGGAACAGGCCAAGGCAAGGGCTTGCGCGGCGATTGACGCCCATGCGGACCGGTTGATCGCGCTGGGGGAGGACATCTTCGCGCACCCGGAGCTTGGTTTCAAGGAAACCAATACCGCCGCCAAGATCGAAGCTGAGATGAAGAAGATGGGCGCGCCCTATCGCAGCGGCATCGCGTTGACCGGACTGCGCGCCGACCTGCTCGCCGGGGCCGCCGGCAAGAACGGCCCCCTGATGTCCGTGATGGGCGAGCTCGACTCCGTGCCGTGCCCACGGCCATCCCAACGCGGACCCGGTGACGGGCGCCGCCCATTCGTGCGGGCACAACGCGCAGTTGATGATGATGCTGGGCGTCGGCTGGGGGCTGCTTGAGAGCGGTGTGGGCGAACAGCTCGGCGGCCGTCACTCTGATGGCCGTGCCGGCGGAGGAGTACGTCGAGCTCGAATACCGCAACCGCCTCCGCAAGGAAGGCAAGATCCGGTTTCTCGGCGGCAAACAGGAGTTCATCCGCCTCGGCGAGTTCGACGACGTCGACCTGGCGATGATGTGCCACACCACCGCGGCCCCAGCCGGCAAGACGATCGTAATGGGTGGGACGAGCAACGGGTTCATCGGCAAATTCATACGCTATTTCGGCAAGGAGGCGCACGCCGGGGGCTCCCCGCACGCCGGGGTCAACGCCCTCAACGCGGCAATGCTCGGTTTGATGGGCATCCACGCCCAGCGTGAGACGTTGCAGGACGACGACACCATCCGTATCCACCCGATCATCACCAAGGGCGGGGATCTGGTCAACATCATCCCGGCAGACGTCCGCATCGAAACCTACGTCCGCGGCAAGCGTATGGAAGGCATCCTCGACGCCTCCAAGAAGGTCAACCGTGCCCTGCGGGCCGGTGCGATGGCTGTCGGGGCCGAGGTCGAGATCACCGAGCTGCCCGGCTATCTCCGCGCATGAACGAGGAGCGCATGAACGGGCTGTTCACCGCCAACGCCGGGACCATCGTCCCGCCGGAGAGCATCGTCGCCCCGGGCCACACCACGGGCTCGAGCGACATGGGCGACGTCATGCACCTGATGCCCGGCATCCACCCCTACACGGGCGGCGCGACGGGCGAGGGGCATTCCGAGAACTACCGTATCGTGGACAGGCAGCTCACCTACATCATGCCTGCCAAGGCCATGCTTATGACAATCATCGACCTGTTCTGGGACGATGCGGCCGAGGCGCGCCGGATTGTCCAGGCCTACAAGCCGGTCTACACCAAGGAAACCTACCTCAAGATGTGGGAAGATCTGTTCCAGGGCGAATAGGTTCTCCTTGAGGACAAATCAGAACACCCGGGCCGCCTTACCACCGGCGGCCCGGGTGTTGTACGATGGTCCGGCGATGGCATGTGAAGGGGAGGTTTCGATGAACCACATCAACTACGAAGCCCTGGCTCCCATCTACGCGAGATACCGTGAAGTTCAGCTCGAATCCTCGGCTACCTGGCCGAGGTTGCCGCCCAATACGAGCGGCTGGCCCTGCTGGACGTGGGCTGCGGGACCGGCGACTTCTGCGCGGCGCTGGGCGAAGCGCTGGCCGCGGGCGGCGGCAAGTGCGTCGGATTTGACTCCTCGCCCGCCATGCTTGCGAGCGCCGCGTTGAAGCACGGCGCCGGAGTTGGCCCTATCGGAGGGCGACGCCTGCGGGCGCTGGCCGTACGACGACCGGGAGTTCGACCTGGCCTTCAACGTTAACGTGATCCATTATGTCCCCTCTGGCAAGCTGTCCCACTTCTTTGCGGAGGCGCGCCGCGTGCTCCGCCCGGGCGGCACGGTGGTTACCGTGACCGACTCCGAACAGGACATCGCCGGGCGCACTATGACCCGCTATTTCCCGGAAACCATTGACCACGAACTCCGCAGGTACCACCCCATCGGGCGCATCGAGGCAGCCATGCGCGAGGCGGGATTCACGGACGTCGCCGCCGACCATACCTGCTACGAAGATGAAATGACGGCCGCAGATATGGACCGCTACCGTAACCGCATCTTCTCAGCGCTGCGCCTCGTCTCGGATTTCTCGTTTGTGACGGGCATGGCGCGGCTGGAGCGCGACTTCTCCGCCGGCAGGCGCGACCTTGTCGAGCTTTACACTTACGTGCGCGGTAACGCGTAGACCGGGGGCCGTCGGCTTCGCTGCTCCTATCGCCCGGGGTCAAATCTCCTCAGGGCTGCGAGCAGCGGCGCAGCAAGCGCGACGCTGCCAAAGCCCTGAATCAGATTTCCGGGGACCCCAGCCGTGGCAGCCCCAAAGCCCATCATCGCGCCACCTGCCAGGTAGTACCCGCCGACCATCCACGCGGCGGCGAGCGCGATACCCGCGATTGCCTGTGGATGAAACGCTCCGCCCTTCCGGTATGCGCGCCAGGCGACCGCCCCCGCGATAAGGCCCTCAAGACTTTTGATGACAGCGTCCAGGGCGCCCAATGGGCGTAGCCGCTAAGAAGGTCTGCCAGGGCCGACCCCACACCACCCGCAATCACGCCCGTCCGTGGACCGAACATCAGGGCGGCGACGAAGATCACCGTATCGCCGACGTTGATGAATCCCTTTGTCGCCGGCACCGGCACCTGGATCAGCATCGTAGCCACCGTCACCATGGCCATCAGCAGCGCTGTCAGCGTTAGCTGACGCATGACGTCGTTTCTCATCCTCCATCTGCCCCCCGTCTTCGCGGGGCGTCTTTGTCGTCCGGGCGGCATCTAGCGCCGCAAACAAAAACGCCCCGATCCTTCGGGGCGACGCGGCGCGGGCAGCAAGGCTCATCACCCTGCTTCGCGCACCTGTCTTCGCCCAAGCAGACTTTACTGGCGGCCCCGGATTCGCACCGGCTCGGCTGTTGAGGCTGTTGGGCTCGTCCCGCCCCCTGGGCGGGCATCACCACCGGTCAGGAATTGGGGCTCTCGCCCCGCACCTTGCCCCGAAGACCCAAACTCCAGAACCTGTTGTCCGTCTCAAATCACTCTATGAGCGGCTGCGCGCATATAGTGCGCCTGCGCGCCTCCACCCCTTACCCTGATTTGCGGCGCTCACCCCTCGTTCCTGCCTTCGCGCACGGCAACACGCACGTGGCAATGCAGCGCACGCGGCAACGCACACAGCAACGCATGTGAACATGTGTGCGGTACGTGGTATAATGCGCAAGGCTAATGCCTATGTCAGCATTTGCACTACACCTCTTAGGAGAAACGATGTTTCAAGAGTTCGGCCTATCGCAAACGATCCTCGACAACATTGAAGAACTCGGCTACGCCGAGCCAACGCACGTCCAGTCGCAAGCAATCCCTGCTTTCCTGGGCGGCCGCAACCTCGTGGTCACCGCCGAGACCGGCAGCGGCAAGACCGCGGCTTTTCTGGTCCCCATGATCCAGAGACTCATCGACTTGCCTTTGCGCCCGAAGGGCATCAACGGCCTGGTCCTGTGCCCAACCCGCGAAATAGCGCTGCAGACGACCGGTTTCGCGCAGGCGCTCGGGCGCGGCACCGGCGTGCGGGCAGCACCTGTCTACGGCGGCGTCGGGTACGTCCCGCAGGAGAAAGCACTGTCCGATGGCACCGAGATCATCATCGCCACCCCGGGCAGGCTGCTCGACCATCTCCAGAAGGGCAACGCGGACCTCGGCCACGTGTCGTTTCTGGTAATTGACGAAGCCGACCGGCTGATGGATATGGGGTTTCTGCCGGACCTGCGCAAGGTGCTGCGGTATCTGCCTGGCCGGCGCCAGACGATGCTGTTCTCGGCAACGATGCCGCCGGAAATCCTCTCGCTGGTCAAGACCATCATGCAGGACCCGCTACGTATCGAGGTCGGCCAGGTTGCCATGCCGCCCGAGGCGATCGATCAGACCGTTTTCCCGGTCGACGTTGCCCGTAAGACAGACCTGCTCCTTGCCTTACTCCGCGGGAAGATCAGTGAGGAACTGGATACGGTCCTCGTGTTCTGCCGGACCAAGCGGCGCGCCGAGCGGTTGACCAACGACCTCCGGCGGGCTGGGCTGGACGCCACGGCCATCCACGGCGACCGCTCGCAGGCGCAGCGCGAGACGGCCTTGGCGGGCTTCCGCAAGGGCAAGTTCAGCATCCTTGTCGCGACCGATGTCGCCGCCCGCGGACTCGACGTCGAAGGGATCACGCACGTCGTCAATTTCGATCTGCCCGAAGTCGCGGAGGTGTACGTCCACCGCATCGGGCGCACAGCCAGGGCGGGGGCGACCGGCCGCGCGTACAGCTTCGTCACCCCTGACGACAGATCCAGCCTGTCCCGCATCGAAAAGGCCCTCGGCCAACGGATACCGCGGTTTACCATAACCGACTACGTCGGACGGGGCGGTGCCGGAGCAGGCGAGGGCGACGACCCAGGGGGCGCGGATACGCGGGTGGTTTCGTCGACCGCGACACGCGGTGGCGGCCGTAACGGCTCCGGTGCCCGGCCTGTGGCCAGCTGGCCGAAGTCCGGGAGCAGCCGGGGCTAAGGCATACATTGCGGAAACCTATGCCCTCTGGGGCATAGGTTTCCGGGGATTGATCTCCCCTTTGCGGGTCGTCAGATTCCGGCCAGGTCAGGCTCCTCTTCGGATACGAACACCAGTTCATCCCCTGCCTCGATCTTCTCCGCCGATCCCGGCGCAAGTATGGTCCGAACGCCGCGCCTGATGCCGATAGGTATGGCATTGATCTTGTCGGCCAGCGTCACGAGCGCTTCCTTGAAAGTCATGCCGATGAGCGGGCGCGGCGCCCTGCGCACGTACATCTCCGCTCCGGCGCCTGCAGCAGCCAGATCGGCCACGGCCGAGATGACCCCCCGGTGCCGGCTGCCGCGCGCAAGTAGCGAGCTGACGAGCGAGTTTGTCGGCAGGATCTCGTCGACCCCTGCGCGCGCAAAATGCTCCACCGCCGCCGAACTTATCGCCTCGACGCACGTGTAAACCTCCGGCCGGATCGACTCCACAGCCAATGCGGCGAGCACCGTCCGGGCATCGCTTGCCGGCCCCTCCGCGGTATCGGCCAGGATGATCGCAGCTGAGGCATGATCGATGTCGGCCTTGTGCAGCGAGCCGGCCTCGTACGGCTTGCCGCGCACAAAGTAGAATTCCCTCGCGTCGAGGGGACGCTCGGGTAGGTCGGCGACGAGAGTAACCGGCTCCTCGCTTTCCTTGCGGATCTCGTCGATGATCAGGCGCAGCTTGTCGTTATATCCAAGGATCATGAGGTGCCTGTCAAAGCTCACCGGCTTCAGCCCCTTTCCCTCGCGCAGCATATTGTCGATCAGGACGGTCGCAAGCCCGGCGGTGAATATGCCGATGAACCCCGTCCCCGCAAGCTTAAGGACTATCCTGATGATTGACCCCGCCTGGCTTTGGAGCGCGATACTGCTCCCGGCCATGGTCACGAAGGAGGTCGCCCACAACAGGCAGGCGCCGTAAGTCGAGAGCTCAGGATTTGTCGGTCCCTCGACCAGCAGGATCAGCATCGCTCCCGTGATGATAATGATGATGATGCAGAGGCTGACCAGAATGACGCGCTGGCGAGTGATGAGGCGCCGGATCCTTCTGATTAGGCCCGGCAAAGCTGTCTGCATGGCGATCCCCCCGTCGGTTTCCCCGGGACCTATCATTCGCTGGCCCTGAGCCTTCCCCTTTGCCTTCCGCGGTGTCCGCCCGGTCGGATCCGGTTTCGGGGCCACGCGCCCACTTGACTGGATTACGCTGCACAATTGGGTTAAACAAAAGTGTCCAATATTCCGACACATTTGACATGAGCCTGATTGCAGGGGAGGCACGCGCGTTATGACCGGTATCAAGCGAGAGGGGGCACCTGTCTTGGCAGCGACGGGCAACAAGACAGAGACGGTTCTCGGTGGCGAGACCCAGTTCAAAGGAAACCTTATTTCCTCCGGAATCCTACGTATTGAAGGCAAGATCGAAGGCGAAATCGCCCACGAGGGCGACCTCATCATCGGCGAACACGGCGTTGTCACAGCTAAAATCCGGGCCAACCGGGTGCACATCGCGGGCACCCTCACGGGCGACGTCGATTGCAGCGGCAGGGTCGAATTGTTGGCGACCGCCCGCATGCGCGGCGACATCAAAGCCGGTGAACTCGTGGTCGCCGAAGGCGCGACGCTCAACGGCACTGTGGACATGAAAGCCAACGAGAAGACCCAGGAGGCGCGGGTCCTGCGCACGGCCTAGGCAGTTTCGGTTTCCAGGCGTAGAAGACTCCGCGCTTGGTGGCAGGGCTGATGCGCCTTGGTGCTTAACAACCCCATCGACGGGGCCCCGGGCGGGTGCGGGTGGCCGGAACAAGCGGCCCCCGTCCGGTAACAGGCCCGAGGATGGGGGTAATTGCCTTGGATGCCGAACGTTATGTCCGTTTCCGCGAAAGCCTCGACCAATCCCAATTTGACGCGGTAGTCGCCGCGTCGCCAGCCAACACCTGGTATCTCAGCGAGTGCAGCATCATGACGCAGAAGGCTCTGCCCGAGCGCCTTGCCCTGGTGGTTTGGCCCAGAAGGGCGGCGAGCCGGTATACGTCGTGTGCGGCCTGGAAGAGGCACAGGCCAGGGAGGACTCGCGGATCCAGGATATCCGTCCCTATGTGGAGTTCGCCGAGTCGCCGGTTGAGCTGGCTGCAGCGGCGCTGCGCGAGATAGGGAAGGAGCGCGGCCGCATTGGGTACGAGGCCGCATTTCTCACCGCGCACTACTACGACCAACTCAAGCGGGCCCTCCCGGCGGCGAGGCTCGTCCCGGCGGACCGGTTCTTCGACCGCGTCCGGATGATCAAAACTGCAGCCGAACAGCAACTCCTGGAAGACGCGTTTCTTGCGACCGACCGGGCCATCCGGCGCGCGTTCATTCAGACCGCACCCGGGCAAACGGAGAAGCAGGTTTCTGATCGCCTGCAAGGTGAACTCCTGCGTGAGGGCGCCGGGGCACTGCCTTCTCGGTTCTGTGCAGCGGCGCCAACTCGTTGATCACGCATCCCGTCCCCGCCGGAAGGGTTATTGCGTCCGGTGACCTGATGCGGACGGACTTCGGCGGCATCTTCAGGGGCTACTACTCAGACGTCGCCCGCACCGTCGTCGTCGGCCGGGCTTCGGACCGGCAGAAGCGCACCTACGACTGGCTGTGGTCCGTGCACGAGCAGTTGATCGCCGCGGCCGTCCCCGGTCGTCCCGTCGCGGACCTCTATCGCCTCTGCCAGGACATGTATGCCGACTCCAGCGACGCGTTTACGCGGCCGCACATCGGCCACGGCGTCGGGCTGGGGCTGCATGAACACCCGGTTATCGCCCCAAGCACGACTGAACTGCTCCAGCCCGGCATGTGCCTCTGCATCGAACCCAACCTGACAGTGCCCGGCGTGGAGAAATTCCACGTTGAGGATCTGGTGCTGGTCACCGAAGCCGGGCCGCGTGTCCTGTCGCGCTCCGCGGACTGGTCGGCCCTGCTGGAGGTCGAAGGCGGCTAGTGCACCTGCAAGGCTTCCATCTGAATTGACCCAGGAGGTGTAAGCGAATGGCTCCATTCCCCGCGGCAACATACCGGCGCCGTCTTCAGCGTCTCTACCAGCGCATGGGCCGGCGCGGCATCCATGCCCTCTATCTTCCCCCGTCCGGTGACCTCGAGTACCTCACCGGATTCCGGCGGCGCAAGGCAGCCAATACGGACATCGTCCAGCCGGCCGATTGGGCCTACGGGGCGATTCTGACGCCGTACGCTGGGGTGTACCTCGTCGCCCCCTATATGGTTTCCAGCTACGCCAGGGCCCATGGTGCGCCCAACCCGGTCGTCAACGACGTCATCTACGTGCCGGAACACGGCGACCCGATCGCGTTCATGACCTCCCTGCCGCGGCGCTTTGGGCTAGGCGACCTTGGAACATTACCCTTGCGGTCGGCAACCGCATCTGGGCGGAAACCGTCTTCCACCTTAACCGCGCATTCCCGAACCTGCGGATCGTCCCGGCAGGGGACCTGGTTCCGAACTGCGGCACGTCAAGGAGGATGCCGAACTGGACCTGATGCGCAAGGCCACCGCCATCGCGGACCAGGCGTTCGCGGCGGTGTTGGCCAGGCTTAAGCCCGGCATCACGGACCTCGACGTCGCCACCGAAGTGGATTACCAGTTGCAGGCCCTCGGGGCGGAGTGGACGAGTTTCCCGACGGGGATCGTCTTCTCCGGCAAGACGGACCCACGCGACGAGGATTCCGCCCGCGAGGTGGGACCGCCGGGACATCAGGTCCTTGCGCCCGGGATGCACATCGCGTTCGACTTTGGTGCCGTGTACCAGGGTTATTGCTCGGACTTCGGGCGCACGGTGTTTTGCGGCGATCCTGACCCCGAGCTCCGCAGGATCCACGACCTGATCATGACGGACCAGGCAGCGGGGATGGCCGCGATGAAGGCCGGGCAGGCCAAGGGTCAGGACGTGGACAAGGCCGCCCGCTCGCTGATTGCGGAGGCGGGGTACGGAGATTTCTTCTGGCACCGGCTCGGCCACGGCATCGGCATCGATGTGCACGAACCGCTATTCCTGACCGCCTCGGAAACCAGGACCCTCGAAGCCGGGATGACATTCACCGTCGAACCGGGCGTGCTCAGTAAGGGTATCGCGGTACGGGTCGAGGACGTCGTCCTGGTGACGCCGGAGGGCGGGGAGAGCCTCAACACCACTACCAAGGAGTTGCTGGTCATCTAGCCGTAAGGGAGAGCGATTGTGACTGATTTCGCGATGAACCATGCCCAGATCGGGAGCCTGAAGGTTTCCAGAGTCGGATTTGGCTGCTACGGAATGGGCGGATCGTATGGCGGCCCGGAACCCCGGGCCTGGGAGAGCCAGGTGCGGCTTGCCCTGGATTTAGGCATCAACCTCTTTGACACCGCGGACCTGTACGGAGACGCTGAGTCGTGGCTCGGGCGGTGGCTGCGGCCGGTGCGTTCACGCGTCGCTATCGCCACCAAGTTCGGCGTTACGGCGGACGGCGGCCGGGCGGCAGGAGCCGAGCAGGTGCGGAGTGCATGCGAGGCGAGCCTGAAGCGTCTTGGCACGGACTGGATTGACCTCTACCAGGTGCACTTTGACGATCCCTCGACTCCGGTCGCGGAAACCGCATGTGCGCTCGCCGATCTCCGCCGGGAGGGCAAAATCCGCGAATACGGTATCGGTCATCTTCCGGCCGGGCGCGTAGCGGAGTACTTCGCGCTGCGCCCGGAGGCGATCCGGCCTGCCAGTCTGCTACTTGAGCTGAGTCTCGTCGCGCCGGCCGGGCAGAGGGAGTTGCTGCCGCATGCGCTTGCGGCAGGTGCGGCGGGCGTTGCCTTCAGCCCCACCGGCCGCGGCCTGCTGACTGGGGCCATCCGAGCGGAAACTGCCTTCCAGGAGGGCGATATCCGCTCAATCGACCCACTGTTCCGGGTCGGCCGGCGCCGTGCTGCGTTGGCGCTCAAGGATCGCCTGGCCGCGATGGGGGGTGAGCTCGGCCTGACTCCTGCCCAGTTGGCAATCTCCTGGGTCCTCGCGCAGCCCGGGATAGCCGCTGTGCTCACCGGCCCGTCGAGTCCGTCCCACCTCCGCGAGAACGTGGCCGCGGCGACGGTCAAGCTGCCCGCGGCGATGCTGGATTGCCTGAAGCACCTGGGGGCCGAGACCGAGCAGGCAGCAAACCGCGAAGCGGTCGCTGAGATGCGTGAGGTCCTCAGGGCCGGACCCGGCGCAGACGGCCGAAGGGCCACGGGAGACCTGCTGTTTGTCATGGAAACCGCCCTCGGGGCCGGGCTGACGGAGGAGAAGGAAATCATGCCCCTTGCGACGAGGTTGCTGAAGCTGCGGGGCGACTCCGGACCGGCCGTGGGGGAAGCCCGCGAAGAGATCCTATTGGAGTTGCGCAAGATGTTGGAGGACAAACCGTAGGCAGCATTCAGGGCGCAGTCGAGTAGGCGCGGCGCCAGCTAGAGAAAGGGGAATGCGGTGGCGGCGAGGGGCATCTGGGAAGCGATCTTCAGCAGCGCGGCAGACGCCTTTGTGCAGGTGGGTGTTTTTGTTGGGGCCGTGCTGCTGCTGTTCCAATATCTGAATTATCGGCAGCAGGGTGGGCCTGTAACGCGCATTGAGCGGGCGCGGCGCTTTCAGCCCCTGGTTGGTGCGTTGCTGGGGTTGACTCCCGGCTGCGGCGGGGCCATTTTCGGGATGACGCTCTACCTCCGCGGCAGCGTAACCTTCGGTACCGTCATCGCAACCCTGACGGCGACGATGGGTGACGCCGCGTTCGTGATGCTCGCCGCGGCCCCTTTGAGCTTTGTGGGTCAGCCTGGCCTCTCTGGCCATCGCCATCGTTGTAGGGTATCTGGTCGATTGGCTTCGGATGGCCGAGCGGTTGCGCCTTGGCGCAGGATTTGCGGTGGGGACAGCGGCGGCGGCCACCTTCAGGAGAGGCACGCCGGTTGTCAGCCTGCCGGCCAAGACCGCCGGGGGATCGTTCATGACTCAGCAGAGCTCCGCCACTTCGGGCACGTCGAGGGCGACCCCGTCGACCTTGCCCTGCATCATGCGACGCACGATGGGAGCCGGGTGGGTGAAGCGAGCCTGGGATACCGGGCTGACCCACCGCGGATTCATGGCGTACTGGTTCGTCGTGGGGCTTGGGCTCCTGTTTGGGCTGGCCAACCCGGCAAACCGCGATCTCGGCGAGATGATCGGCGTCCCGTGGGTAGCGGCTGTGGTCGGGGCTGCCGGCACTACGGCATCGTGGTCTCGGCGGCGGCGCACCGCTTCGGGGTCAACACCAGCCACGAGGACGAGGAGCACAAGCTGTTCTCCCTCCGCGACCCTCATCCACGGCGGGATGGACACCGCATTCGTCACGAGTTGGGTGTTCGTTTCGTACGTCGTCTACAATCTCGGCGTCCTGTGGCTGGGCGGGGGACATTGCCGGCGAAGCCATCATTGCCGGGTGGCCTGGGCGGACGGGCCTTGCGACCGTCCTCGTCGGCGCACTGCTTGGCCTGATCCCGGGCTGTGGGCCGCAGATCCTGTTCATCTCGCTGTACACCCGCGGCTTGCTGCCGTTCGCGGCCGTGCTCGCCAACGCGATCTCGCAGGATCGAGACGCCCTGTTCCGTTGCCTCGCGATGAACCGCCGCTCGGCCCCATGGGCCACCGTCATCACGACCGTTCCCGCGCTGCTCTTCGGCCTGCTCCCTACTTTGCGGAAACCGGCACACGCCTCTGCCGGCTACTCGGGCTATAGCGTGCGGGGCCGCAGGTGGACGGTGAAGCGAGGAGAAACAAAACGGCCTGGCCGGTGAGAACCGGACAGGCCCGCCCCAATAGGCACCAGCACCCCGCCGCAGGCACCGGCGCGAATGGGCCGTTTGCTCGCTTGCCGTCGGCGTAGGCTTGCGGATGCCGACGGCCCTCGCAACATGAACGATATCACCCCGGCGTTAACGGATTATTACCCGGAACGTGGTCCGGTGCATTGGCACGGCGTTTTCCGGGGCCACAGGATAGGCTTGTTCTTCTGTATGAGAAGCTGACGGGCATCACTCCTGCGCCGGTCTCTCCCAACCCGTTCACTGACACGAGCAATCCGCAGATCCTCACGCCTTCGCCCTGGAAATCACAACGGGCACTTCTGCGACCACCTTCACCCCCAAGAGGCTGATCATCCGCCAGGAATGCGCCGCCATGCTTTTCAGGACAATCCAGGCTTATGGAATACATGACGGCGTCCCCAAGACTGACGCAAGATACTCAATCGCCGGCGTGCCCGACTTTCCCGACCAGCAGCACATCGACGCCTATGCCGTCCAGGCCACGAAGTACATGTCGAGGCTGGGTATTGTCAAGGGCGACCTAAACGGCAACTTCATGCCCAAGGCGGTGACGCCCGCCGACGAGGCAATCGGGTACGGCATGGCGACCCGTGAGGCAGCCATCCTGATGTCGGTGCGGACGTACGATAAGCTGAAGTAACCCCAAGACGCAAGGCCAGAAAACAGCGAAGCCTCGGGACCGGGAGGTCCCGGGGCTTCCTTTGCGGTCGCCAAGCGTTGCAGGGTATCGGCGCGTCAATCTCGAAAGCCAACGAATCCGCATTACGATCGAGGAGACGTTCAAACTGACGCA
The DNA here is from genome assembly GCA_040766985.1 of Bacillota bacterium. Taxonomy (GTDB): domain Bacteria; phylum Bacillota; class Sulfobacillia; order JAUYEG01; family JAUYEG01; genus JAXGPL01. Next base: position 2,802 of record JAXGPL010000018.1, on the reverse strand, counting down.
GCTAACCACCACACTAGGGGTCATTTTCGGATCGCTCGTTCTTGGGTACGGCTACCGTTTGTATGTGACCACACGCCGGCCCCAGCGCGCGCCAACGCTCCGCGTGCTGGCCTCTCGGCTGCAGCGGATTGTAGTCACCACAATCACCCCGCTTGTTCTCATCAACACCTTCTGGGGCCTTTCCGTCAGCGGCGGATCGTTGGCGCTGTTCCCGTTCATCGGCGCGGCATCGCACGTGATCGGCGGGGGCGCCGCCATCTTCCTGGCGTCCCGGATGGGCCTCGAGAAACGCAAGGCGGGAGCGATGTTCACGAGCGGCGCCTTCACCAACCTGGGCTCGTTTGGAGGGCTTGCGGCCTACGTTTTCTACGGCGAGGCAGGGTACGCGCTGGCGGCGCTGTTTCGCCTGCTCGAGCCGTTGCTCTACTACAGCATCGGGTTTCCGATGGCAAAGCTCTATTCCGAGGAAACCCCTGACGGAGCCCGCTTCAGCCTCGACCTCCGTGCGCTCACGCACGATGTGCTGATTCTGGCGCCGCTGGTTTCGATTGTAGTCGGAACGCTCCTCAAGTGGTCGCCGATCGAGCGGCCGGAGGTTCTCGGCAATCTGATCTCGCCGCTTATCCTTGCCTCGACCGCGATGATGCTGACGTCGGTAGGCCTGAACATGCGTCCGGCGGCGATCAGGGAGTACCTCCGTGAAGCGTCCGCCGTCGCCGGCATCAAGTATATTCTCCTCCCGGCCAGCCTGGCAGCGATTGGGCTGGCCCTGGGGTATCACCGGCTGGACGGAGGGCTGCCGTTCAAGGTTCTGATCACCCTGTCGGCGATGCCGGTCGCGTTCAACTCGCTGGTTCCGCCGTCGCTCTACGGACTTGACACTGACCTTGCCAATTCGGCGTGGATGCTCACGACCGGGCTGTTGGCGGTTGTGTTGCCGCTGCTCTACTTGGTCAAGCTGGCGTAAAGGGCGGAATCAGGAGGAGGCTACAGAGGGCTATGGAAGAGCCGACGCATGATCGAGTTTACGTGGTCTGGACGAGCCCGGATCGCGACGTCGCCATACGCATGGCGCTGCAGTACCCGTTCAACTCCAAGGCGCACGGCTGGTGGAAGGAAGTGTGCCTGGTCCTCTGGGGCCCAAGCATCAAGACGCTCGTGGGCGATCCTGAACTCCAGAACAAGATCGCCGAACTCCGGCACCTCGGCGTCGAACTGCTCGCCTGCAACACCTGTGCCGAAGCCTACGGGGCGACCGGCCGGCTGGCCGAGATGGGTTTCGAGGTCAAAGGAATGGGGCCGGTGTTGACCGAGGCCCTCAAGGACGGATACCGGGTGTTAACGGTGTAGCTAGGCAGGGCAGCATCGTCGACCGCCTCGTCCTAAGGCTCCTCACCAACCGCAAGGGGCCGCTATCTGCGGCCCCTTGTGCATGTCGGCCGCCGGTGTGGTAGGCCGCGCGTGGTCGCTCTCCCTCGCCTGCGGGCTATCTTACCCAGTAGCTGGACGCCTTATTGTCCTCGACCGTGATGATCTCAAGCACCGCGGGCTGGCCCTTGGCGTTTGCAGCGCCGGCGCGCCGGACGGCCGGTACGATGTCAGCGGGTTTGTCCACGCGCTCCGCGTACGCGCCCAGACCCTCGGCCACCTTGGCGTAATTGCCTGTCAGCCAGCGCGTGCCGAAGACCTCCGTGGCGTGGTGTAGGTAGCGGTCGTAGCCGCCCAGGCAGGAGTTGTTCATGATTACCGTTAATGTGCCGATGCCGTTGCGGGCGCAGGTCTCAACGTCCATGCCGATCATGCCGAATGCGGCGTCCCCCATGACGTTGACCACGTGCAGGTCGGGCCGTGCAAGCTTGGCGCCCATCGCGAGGGCGAGCCCGTAGCCGAGGTGCGTGGACTTGCCCCAGCCGATGTACGAATGCGGCACCGGCGCAGTCCAGAACGGCGCCATCTGGTCACGCGGACTTCCTGCGTCGTGCGTCGCGATTGTCTAGCTCACGTCCAGGGCCTGCTGCAACTCCCATATCACGCGGTAGGGGTTGATGGGCGTCTCGTCTGAAGTCAGCTTGGGCATCCATTCACCCAGCCACTCTTCGCGCACAGCCTTGATCGCTGCCGCGGTCCTGCCGTCGCCCTTCCGGCCGTCGGGGCCGAGCAGGCTCTTGACCTCCTCGACCAGTTGCCCCAAAACCAGCTTGGCGTCTCCCATCAGGGGGTAGGCGATCTCATACTCCTTGTTGAGGTCGCGCTCGTCGACGGTTAGTTGGATCGCGACCTTGCCCTTGGGAATCGGCGCCGCGAAGCCCGAGATCGACATGCTCGCCCCCGCCGCGAAGATCAGGTCGCACTCGGCCAGCCAGCGCGCGGCCATGAGGGTGCCGGTCCGGCCGCCGCAGCCGAGGGAGAGGGGATGGGTTTCCGGAAACCCGCTCTTGCCGACCAGAGTTGTCATAACACCGCAGTCCAGCAACTCCGCCAGCTCGACCAGTTCGGCCGTTGCAGCAGCGTAGAGAATGCCCATGCCGGCGTGGACCATCGGCTTCTTGGCCTTGACCAGGGCCTGGGCTGCAGCCGCGACCTGCTTTGGGTCGGCCATGGACCGAGCCCCGTTGACTGGAATATAGGTTATGTCATTTTGCAGTTCGGCGCCGAGCACATCCTGCGGCAGTTCCAGCAGGACCGGCCCGGGCCGCCCCGTGCGCAGGTAGGTGTATCCGCGGCGCATCATCTCCGGGATCATGTCCGTGTGCGACACGCGTGCGGCCCACTTGGTGATATGCCTGTAGTTGGCGGTCGCGT
>JAXGPL010000017.1:0-56191 GCA_040766985.1 Bacillota bacterium | reverse complement strand
CGAGATGGCCAAAATGCTGGTTGTCGCCGCCGGCCTTACCCTGGATCCGGCGCTGACCTGGCCGCAGAACGCCATATCGGCAGCCGAGGCCAGGGGCTTGTTCACAGGCATCCCTTCGTACCTGGCAAGCATCCCGGCAATTCGTGGCGACTGCGGGATGATGACTGCGCACCTTGTGCGCAACGTCGCCAATCCCCTCACCGGTAAGACACTTGCGCAGAGCGTGTTCGGGGCTGTGGCGAGTCTTGATCTATCGCCCCAGACGCCGAGCACGCCTGCAGGCGCCGCCGTGCAGTTCCATGCGGTCCCCAAGGACGCTGCAGGGGATCCGGTCAACGGCCTGCCCGTCGCGTTCACGGTCAGCAATCCCGCTAACGCGACTGTGACGCAGACCGGGCTGTTCAACTCCGCGCTCCCCGGGACCTACACCGTGACTGCATCGACGGCCGGCATCAGCCAGAGCGTCACCGTTTCGGTGTTCGGCGCGTCGACCAGGCTCAGGGCCACTCCCTCGGCCAGCCAGGTGGGCGCCACCGGCGCGTCAGTGGTCACCATCACAGTTGAGGTTGTCGATGCGATCGGCAACCGGGTCACCAACAACAACTCCGCCGTGGTCACGATGGCCTATGCGCCGGATGGCAGCAATGGAGCCGTCGTGCTCGGCGATACCACAAAGACGGTGGCTGCCGGAGCCGCGGTGTTTGAGGTTACCTCAACCACCAACGGCGACCGCGCCGACACGCTTGAGTTCACAAGCCCGCTTCTGACCAAGGCCAGCACGACAATATCCACCGTCGACCAGGTCCCGACGAGTATTGTCGTGACGGCAGACCCGGCGATGGTCAGCAACAACGCCGCGACCAAAACGCAGGTGACCGCAACCATCCTTGACCAGTCCGGCGCCCCAATGACCGGCGGCAGTGTAACACTCACCTTTGCCATTTCCGGTCCCGGCAGATTCGCCGGCGGGAGTGTCGAACCGTTCTCCGCGTTCACCGGGTCGGGCTCGTCGACTCAGGATGTGTTCTCCATTCAAGGGGAAGCGGGCACCATCGTGGTCACGGTTTCCGCGGAAGGCTTAACCCCTGGTCAGGTGTCAATCGTGTCCTACACGGCCGGAACGGCAGTCGGCCTGAACGTCGAAATCCTGGACGGCACGGTTACAGCAGCAGAGACCGGCCCCGAGGCCGACGTCGCCAAAGTCAGAGTCAGCCTGGTTGACGTAAGCGGCCGACCTTCGACCCGCCTGACGGATACTGAGCTTGAATTGGCCCTCGTTGACGGGGATAGCCTCGCCTCAGTCGGTCTTGTGCTCATCGGGGACACGACGATTGCCGCGGGCGAGAGCTATACCGAGACCCTGGTCATCGCGGCTGCCGACGGAGGGTCGGGCAAGGCCGGCGTCCACGAGATCGAGGTCGACGTTGTCGGCGGCGCGCTTGCCGAGGACTACTTTGAGGTCAGGGTCGTCCCCGGCCTGCCGGAGGACATGAAGATCCTCCCCGGCGATGCAGTCAAGCTGCCGGTCGCCAACACAACGGCTGTCGTGACGGTGCAGTTGGTTGACGCCGCGGGCAACAACGTCGCGACTCCCGGTATCGACGTCAGCGTCGGCTGGGAGGATGTCGGCGCCGCAAACCAGGGCTTGCCGATCATCAATGGAACGCTTAATCCGCCGCAGGACCCCGCGAGCACATATGCCGTCAAGTCCGCGACGGACAGCGGCGGGCTTGCCCGGTTCACCTTTGCCCCGCACGGATATGTCGGCGACGACTACCGGCTCAGCTTTGAAACCGAGGATCTGGCCGCGGACAGCGGAGTTTTCACCATCGTCAACCAGGTGGCCGAGGACATAACACTTAAATTCACCACTCTCGGCGGGGAAACCATATCGCAGCTTAAGGCGGATTGGTCCGAAGTCGGCGTGCTCATGGCAACCGTCAAGGACGGTTCCGGCAACGCCATCGGCGGCTGGGATGTGGAAATCAGCTTCCCCAACGGCGGAGAGAACGTGAGCAACATCTCCGCCGAGCTCGGTACGGTCATCCAGCCTTACGCCGGCGGCACGATCGTCCTTCGGACGCACAACAACCCTGCTGATCCTTCGCACGGCCAGATCAGCTTGCTGTTCCAGGGCGCCAAGTCCGGCACATTCGTGACAACAGCCGAGGCCCTGGGTCTTGCGAGCCCGGAGACCGCCAGCAGGTCCTTCAGGATCAACAAGGGCGGCGTCGTTGCCGGAGTCAAGGTCACCACTCCCTCCGGTGGCGCGGCGAATTCGCTTAACATGACCGCCAACACTCCTGTCGCCCTCAAGCTGGTTCCGACCGATCACGGCGGGAACCAGATCACCAGCCCTGTGGACGTGGCCGTGTTGGTGGACCATGTGGCGGGTCTTTACTCGACCAACGGTGATGGCGAATTCCGCCTCCAGGCAGACGGCACCGCAATTCCCGATGGCGAGGATGTGCTGATCGTCAGGGGCACCGACGGCAAGACCATCCACTACGTCCAGCCCGATACGGAGTCCGGTGTGGCCATCGGCGTTGACGACAACGACGACGCCTATGTCGGATATGTGATCGAACTCGCTGCCTCCGAGCCCGCAACCCCGGCCGGCTACGTCCTGACCTTTGAGGTCAAGGACGCAAGCGGCAACCCGGTGCCTAACGTGGCAGTGGAGCTCGAACAGAGCGTGGGCGGGTTAAGCGCCACCAGCGGCACCACCAACGCATCCGGTCTGGTTTCCGTAACCTGGACAGGCGGCGGTGGCGGCCAGATCACCGCAACCGTAATCAACGCCCTCCTCGGCGGCGGTATCAACCGGGCCGAGACCCTGGAGCCCTGGCCGCTTCCGTAGGGAGTCGCGCTTTGGAATTCCATTGCGTTCAATAAAAAGGGGCCGCGCCTGCGGCCCCTTTTTGACGACGGCTTGCGGTTGGACTGGATCGCCTATTCGTAGCGCAACGCCGCGATCGGCTGCATGCGCGCGGCTTTGATCGCCGGCCAGATGCCGAAGATGATGCCGACCGCTCCGGCGAACGCTACCGACACGAGGACCGATGACATTGTGACATACGGCTTGAGCTCGGTGAATCGCCCAATCAGCCGCGATACGCCGACTCCCGCCCCGACTCCCACGACCGCTCCGAGCATCGAGATTGTCAGGGCCTCGATCAGGAATTGCCCGAGGATGCTCCGGCGCCTTGCCCCAAGGGCCTTGCGCAGGCCGATCTCACGCGTGCGTTCGGTGACCGAGACGAGCATGATGTTCATGATGCCGATGCCGCCGACCAGCAGCGCAATGCCCGCGATGGCTCCCAGCATTAGGCGGCCGGAGCGGCTCGCCTCCTCGATCTGCTTAAGCATCTCTTCCTGGCTGTACACCTGGCACGTCAGACGTGTGCCGTAGCGATTGGTGAAGTAGGTCTGGATGCGCTCGACCGTCTCCTTCGCCATGCTGCGGTCCACGAGCTGGCCGTAGATGGTGTTGATCCAGGTCATGCGCATCATCCGCTGGGCCAGGGTGATCGGGATCATGATGATGTCGTTCTCCCACATCCCGTACATGTTGCCGCGGTCCTTGACAACGCCGATGACGGTGAATTCCCGGCCCTCCAGCGAGATTGTCTCGCCAACGGGGTCCCTGCCCCGGAACAGCTCTCTGACGGTGGTCTCGCCGACAACCGCCACCGGGCGACGAAAGTCAACGTCGCCGTCGGTGATGAAGCGGCCCCAGGCCAACTCACGGTTACGCACTTCAAGTTGAGAAGCCATGACTCCGCTCACCGTGGCGTCGTACACGGTCAACCCCCATCGCACCGGGTAGCCCGACATCATCTCCGGGGCAACCGAGGTCAGCTCCGGAAAGGCTTCATCGATCTCCCGCACGTCGCTGACGCTAAGTCCGCCCGCCGGTCCCCAAGCGTTGATGGTGATGAGGTTGGACCCCATCTCCTCGATGCGCTGCAGGACCTCATGAACGGAGCCCTCGGCCACGGAAACCAAGGCGATCACCGCCGCCACCCCGATGATGATCCCGAGCGCGGTAAGGAACGAACGAACCTTGTTTGCGACGATACCGTCAAGCGCGCTGCGCACCGCCTCTCCGGCATTCACGCGGTACCACCTCCAGCGGCGGTCAGGGCCAAGGCCTCCAGGCGCCTGAGTTCGGCGTCAGCGTCGAGCGGGCGCGGGTTAGGCTCGTCAGCAACGATCCGGCCGTCCAACAACCTGACGACGCGCCGGGTGTGTTTGGCGATGCGCTCGTCGTGCGTGACGAGCACGATGGTCATCCCCTGGCTGTTGAGGCGGCCGAAGATCGACATGATCTCCTGCCCCGACCGGCTGTCCAGATTGCCCGTCGGCTCGTCGGCCAGAAGAAACGCCGGTTTGCCGACCAGCGCGCGGGCAATGGCGACCCGCTGCTGCTGGCCCCCAGACAACTGATTGGGGCGATGCCCGGCGCGGTCGCCGAGGCCGACCTGCGCGAGCATATCGTGGCCTCGCTGTCTGCGCTCCACCGACGAAATGCCGCGATAGACCAGCGGCAGCTCGACGTTACGAAGGGCAGTGCAGCGCGGCAAGAGGTTGAACGTCTGAAACACAAAGCCGATCGTCTCATTGCGGATCCGCGCCAAGGCGTCGTCCGATATGGCGCCGACGTTGGTCCCGTCGAGCGTATAGGTACCCGAGGTGGGCCGGTCAAGACAGCCGAGGATGTTCATCAGCGTCGACTTGCCCGAACCCGAAGGGCCCATGACCGCGACATATTCACCCGCGTCGACCTGAAGGCTTGCGTCACGCAGCGCGGTGACCCCGCGTCCCGAGTTATAGACTTTGGTCACTCTGTCGAGCGTTATCACGCCGCCGCCCCCTACATTGTGATGACCCTGCCGGGCCTGCCCCCAGGGCCTTCAGGACCGCCGCGAGCGCGCCCGAGCACTACGCTCTCGCCCGCGGAAAGGCCGTCGAGAATCTCGATCTGGCTGCGGCCGATGAGGCCCAGCGAAACCTGCCGCGGATCCGGCACGCCGTTGGCGCCAAGCACGCTGACCTCGCCGCGGCCGTTACCGAAGATGGTGACTGCCTCAGCGGGGACGATCAGCACCCCGTTCTTCTGTGCGACCTTGATCGTGGCGTTGGCCGTCATCTGGGCGCGGAGTTCGGGGGCGCCTTCAACCTCCAGAACGACCTGGAATGTGGACATCCCCTGCTCGAACTTGCCCTCGTTGGCGACATCCTTGACCACCGCACGAAATGGCTTGCCGGGCAACGCATCTACCATCACTTCGGCTTCCATGCCGGGGCGAAGGTTGACAACCTGCATCTCATCGACAGAGATCGACATGGTCATGTTGTCGTAATTGATGATCTTGCAGAACTGGAAGCCCGCCCCGATCTCCATTCCGACCTGAGCATTTGCGTTCCAGCCGACGACCCTGCCGGAAATCCCGGCGACGAGGGACAGTCCCGCAGCCTCCTCCTCGCGGTTGATCAGGGCCAACTCGGCCTGGCGGACGCGGATCTCCTGCGCCCTCAACTCGCGGTCGGTCCTGTCCGAGCTGGTCGCGGCGAGAAGCTCGCGCTCCTTGGCCACCAGGTCGATACGGGCCTGCTCAAGCTGTTGCATCAGGGATGGATTGGTCATCGTCAACAGCACATCGCCGGCTTCGACCTGATTGCCGGCAACGGCCGTCACGCTGACGACCTTGCCGCCGGATTGGGTGGTCAACTTCTGGCTTGGCGCTTGATACGCGGTCACGCCATCGACCGCCTCGCCACCGCCGACCGGGATCGAAGCGTGAGCCGTCATCCCGGTCCGGGCGCCGTCGACCGGGCTTATCAACTCGACGGTTGCGGTGTACGCTACGTTGCCCTTCCCATCGGTCTTCCCCTCGGTAGATATGGCTACGACCTTGGCCGGGAGACCTTCTCCGGCAAGGTGGTCCGCGGCGAGGCCCCATACGTCAGTGGCGACCGACAGAGTACCACTGGCCACGATGGCCAGCCTGTCGGCCTTCTCGCCGGAAGGGAAAATCTCGATGTAAGGCGCTCTTGCTCCGGCGGGGATTGCCTCGGGCACCCCCGGGAGGCGGCAGGTTACGTCAAAGAAGGCCTCTCCCTTGACGATCTCCACGACTTCGCCGTGCACAGTCGGGTTGCTGCCGCTACCAATCCAGTGGCCGTCGATGCTGGCCTTGACCAGGTCGCCGACGCGCAAGGCATAGATCGAGGAGTCGCTGATGCCGAGCTTGACGGCGTGCACGGTCGGAAGCGGGCCCGTGATGACACTGGCCTGGCTGCCGATGCGGATGTCGGCCATTCTGTCTTGCGGGATGTCCAGAGTCACCCGCCCGGCACGCTTTTCCAGAAGGGTAGCCAGGGTCGCGCCCGCGGAAACCTCGTCGCCGGCCGCCACCGCCAGATCAGTCAACAACCCGGACGCAGGAGCTGTGACAACGAGCCCGATGACCTGGTTCTCAAGGCGGTGAACGGTGGCACGGGCGGTTTCCACGGCCAGCTCAGCCATACGGACTGCACTGCTGCCTGCAACACTGGTGCTCAGGAGGTCCTCAAGCCGGTCGAGCTCGGCCTGGTAAGCCAGCTGGGCCTGCTCGAGGTCCAGCAGGACGTTCTCGTTCTCCAACTCGGCGAGCACCTGCCCGGCCGACACCTGGTCTCCTTCTTGCACGAAGACCCGCCGGATAATGCCGCCGAGGGCGCCTTTGATGTCTTCGGTATCGCCCGCCTGAAGAGGAGCCATACCGGTGACGGTAATATTGATATCGCCCATCGTGGCCTCGGCAGTCGTGTATTCCGGCTCATCGCCGATTCCGGGCCGATCGTCGCGGTTGGCCAGCGCATAGTAGGCGCCCGTCAGAGCCACCGCAACAATGAGGATGATTGCGATCAGTCTGGTGCGGGTGCGAGGTCTTGGTGTGACAGCGGTCATGTGCTTACCCCCTGACAGAAGAAAGGTGGCGCGAAACACTAACACTGTATAGACGCGCTTTCGAGGAACAAGGTTCCAGGCGAGGATAGACGAGCCATGGTCTATCTGCGATAATCGTCGATGGTTTTGCCCGAACCAGATGGCTCTTCAGAGAGTCCTATCTATAGAAGGGCCTCTTGCCTCGTTGTGTGGGCGGGGCCCTGGTTTTAAGTCGGCTCTGGGGGGGCGATTTCCTATGCGCAAGTCGTATCGCTTGGTTTGCTTGCTGACAGTCCTTACCCTGCTGCTGTCGCCGGTCGCTGAGGTGTGGGCATCTTTCCCGGACACCGCCGGCACCCGGTTTGAAGACGCGGCTGGGTATCTACAGCAACTCGGCGTGGTGGTCGGTGACCCGGACGGGTCCTTCCGGCCGCAGACCGGTATTACGCGAGCCGAGGTTGCGAAGATCATCGTGGCTTTGGTGGGTGCGGACGACGTGGTTGATGCCGCTTCGGCGGTCGCAGCGTTCCCTGACACTGCGGGACATTGGGCCAACGGTTACATCCGGGCCGCCCGCGACCTGGGGATCATCAACGGCTTTCCGGACGGGATGTTCCGCCCCGAGGCAAAGGTCACCTACGCTCAGATGGTCAAGATGCTGGTTGAGGCTTCGGACAACGGCCCGATGGAGGGCCTGGCCTGGCCGGACAACTACCTGACCGCAGCACAGGCGCGCGGGATGCTGGCCGGCGTGCCAGGGCTGGCGGCCAACGACCCCGCGAGCCGCGGCGACTGTGCGATCCTCGCGGCGTTCGCGGCGCGGCACGTTCCTGGCAGGTCGACAGGGCTGACGCTTGCGCAGCGCGTGTTCGGCAGGGCGGCGACGCTGACGCTCACGCCGGAGGAACACGAGTGCTGGGTTGGCACGACCGTCACGCTAAAGGCCGTAGTCCGCAATGCTGCCGGCAACCTCGTTGCCGGATTGCCCATCGGATGGTCGGTGACAAATCCTGCCAAGGCGACCGTCAGCCAGACGGGCAAGTTCATAGCGAGCGCGCCCGGCGAGTACCGCGTTGTTGCGAGGTGCTCCGGGCTCAGCGCGACCTCCACAATCACGGTGAGCGGGGCGCCGACAGCGTTGCGGGCGACCCCGGAGGCGCAGACGGTAACGGCGACGGGCCAGAGCAAGGCGCGGATCACTGTAGAGGTGGTCGACTCCTGGGGCAATCTGGTTTCCGAAGGACCGGATGTCGAGGTCAGCATCGGCTATGCCAGCGGCGGCAACAACGGCGCCGTGAGTATCGGTGAAACCAAGAAGACCACTGACGACGGCAAGGTCACGTTCGAAGTGACCGCCAAAACGCGAAGCGGTCGCACTGACACACTGGTCTTCCGTGCAGACGGACTGGATGCCGACAAGGTCAAGATCAGCACGGTCGCCCAGGTCGCCAGCAGCATCGAGTTGACGGCCGTGCCCTCCTCGCTACAAAACAACGTAAGCGCAGTGGGGACCGTTACGGCAACGATACTCGACCAGTCAGGCGTCAAGATGGCGAGCAGCAGCGGCAGTGTCGTCTTCACCATCTCCGGCGCCGGGACGTTTGCCAACAAAGCGGTGGCGGCTAAGACGCGCAGCGTTTCCAACGGCGTAGCCACCATTGACATCTACTCCATCGCGGGGACCACGGGCAAGATCACGGTTACCGCGTCCCTCACCGGGCTGCCCATTGCCCGGCTCCAGATCGGCACGCATACCGCGGGCGATCCCGAAGACCTGCGCGCGCGAGTGGCGGACAATACGGTCCTCGCCGGCGAGACCTCGCCCAGCGGCAATGTCGCCAAGTTCCAAGTTGAGATGGTCGATACCAGGGGCCGGCTCGCAGCCAGCGATGTGGACGTTCGCCTGACGGTCCTCTTGGATGACGGCTCGCCGTTGTCGTCGATCGGCCTCAAGGCGAGCGGCGATCTGAAGATCGACGCGGGCCACACCAGCACCGGCGATATCTTCATCCTTGCGGCCGGGACGAGATCGGGCCAAGTTGGCACCTACCGGTTGGAAGTTGTGCCGGACCACGACGATCTGTCGCCGGCAAGGCTATCGGTCACGGTCGAGCCGAGTGGGGCGAGGTTTCTGAAGACGGATTTGACCGAGAACGCCAAACTCTCGCTAGGCGCCCTGACCATCCCGGTGACGGTTCAGGTCGTCGACATCGTCGGCAACCCGATCGGCCAGTCGGGCCTCGAAGTCAGGGCCGGGTGGCAGGACCCCGGAACGAGCAACCACGGCAAGCCGACGATCAACGGCGTCTATAACCCGCCGACCGACGCACGGAACTCCAGAGCCGTCACGGCCAAGACCGATTCGTCTGGGAAAGCGACGTTTACGTTCAAGGCCGAGCCCTATATGGGCGACGACTACCGGCTCGAATTCCGGAGCGGCAGCATGGCGGTGAACACCGCTACGCTGACCGTGGTCAACATCGCCGCCGGCTCGACCTCGGCCAAGATCGTCAACGCCAGCGGGTCTTCGATCAGCCGTGTCCGCGCGGACGACGGCCAGACGGCGTTCCTCGAGGTTTTGGTCAAAGACGGCTATGACCACCCCCTTCCCGGTTGGGACGTCGCGATTCAGTTCTCAAACGAGGGACTTAACGTCCGCGACGTCTCGATCACAATGGGGATGCGGATCCAGTCCTATGACGACGGCAAGCTCGTCGTTCGCACGGTATCCGCGCCCGGCGCGGCCAACCATGGCAAGGTCGGCGTAAGCTTCGAAGGGTCCGTGGCGGGGTCGTACACCATCACGGTCAAGCCGAGCGGTGCGGTCCCGAGTGCAATTGCAGAGCGCACGTTCCGCACCGACCCTGGCAACGTAATGACGGGGCTGCGGCTCTACACAGCGGACGGCAAGGCGCCGAAGAACCTGACCTTGCAGGCCGATACGCCCTACGAACTACGCCTCGTGGCGAGTGACTACGGCGGCAACGCGGTCCAGGTGCCGGTGACCATGAATGTCCTGGTGAGCCATGAGGACGGCCTCTATTGCAGTTCGACTGCCGGCGAGTTCAGGCTTCACCCGACGAAAACCGCGGTTGACGAAGGGGAGTACATCACCCTCGCCCGCGGCAGCACCCAGAAGACCATCTACTACGTACAGCCCGAGAAGCAGACCGGCGTCAGCTTTGGGATCAGGGACACCAAGGACGCCTACGTGATCTACAAACTGAAGGTCAGCAGCGCGGAGATTGTCGATGGCAGCCCGGACACCGCCAAGATCACCTTTCTGGTTAGGGACGCCGAAGGTGTCGCCATGCGGTCCGTCCGCCTCTACCTTGACGCGACCGAAGGCACCCTAAGCGGGAAGTCCGGCACCACCAACGCAGACGGCAAGCTCACCGTGACCTGGACCGGAGGGGCAGGGGGCGTTATCACCGCGACTGTGCTCGATTTCGACTTGGGGGACGGGTCGCACATCGAGGCCAGCGAGGAGTGGCCCGAACCGTAATCGTGGCCGCGGTTTCCTCGTTGTGCTATGCTCTGCGTCCATAGGTGATAGGATAGTGGCGTAAGGAAGTAAGCCAGGCACGACACAACAACCGTATATGTGCCGGGGGAGCCCCTTAGGGCTGAGAGTGCGGTACGCGCAGACCCCAACCACCCGATCTGGGTAATGCCAGCGTGGGGAGGCAGGAGCTTCTGGCCGCTGGGTTTTCCCGGCGGTCTTTGGCTTTTCATAGGGGAGGAGAGGTGCAGCGCCAGTGACACAACTCGATCTGGCACGGAAGGGTATCGTCAGTCCGCAGATGGCGGCGGCTGCGGATGCCGAAGGCATCGACAGGGAGGCCCTCCGCCGGTCGATCGCGGCTGGAGAGGTCGTCATCCCAGCCAACACGAACCACGCGAACGCGCGTCCCGCGGGCATCGGACGAGGACTGCGCATCAAAGTCAACGCCAACATCGGGCTATCAGGTGCCGCGGCGCACCCCGAGCAGGAAGCAAGCAAGCTCGCCGTTGCCCTCGAAGCCGGGGCGGACGCCGTAATGGACCTGTCGACCGGCACCTCCGCCCAAATCGATGCCGCTCGGCGCCGCGTCATCGCCGGCTCCCCGGTGGCCGTCGGCACCGTGCCGATCTACCAGGCGGCGGTCAAGGCGACGGAGCAGCGCGGGGCCGTAGTGGAAATGACGCCCGACGACATGTTCCAAGCCATCGAGGCGCACGCCCGCGACGGGGCCGACTTCATTACTGTGCACTGCGGCGTCACGCGGGCGGCGATTGACGCCCTGCGTGCGTCGGGCCGCGTGGCCGATGTCGTGAGCAGGGGCGGGGCGTTCTTGACGGCCTGGATTCTCCGGCACGGCCGTGAGAACCCGCTCTACGAGGAGTTCGACCGCCTACTCGCCATTGCCCACGAGTATGACGTCACCCTGAGCTTGGGTGACGGTTTCCGCCCGGGAAGCGTCGTCGACGCGACTGATGCCGCGCAACTTACTGAGCTGGTCACCCTCGGCCAACTGGTCCTACGCGCGCGCGCCGCAGGGGTCCAGGTCATGGTCGAGGGGCCCGGACACGTGCCGCTGCACCAGGTCCAGGCAAACGTGCAGATCGCGAAGGCGTTGTGCCACGGCGCGCCCTTCTACGTGTTAGGCCCGCTGGTGACTGACATCGCCGCCGGCTACGACCATATTGCGGGGGCCATCGGCGGAGCCCTGGCGGGCTGGGCAGGGGCGGATTTCCTCTGCTACGTCACACCTGCCGAACACCTGGGACTTCCGGCGCCGGAACACGTCCGCGAAGGGATCATCGCCTCACGTATCGCCGCGCACGCAGCCGGCTTAGCCCGTGGCGACGAGCGCGCATGGGCTCTGGACCGCGCGATGAGCGATGCGCGAAAGGCTCTGGATTGGCCCGGGCAGATGCGGGCCGCGCTGGACCGCGAGCGCGCGGAAACCCTTCGTTGCACCCTCAACCCCGATGGGATCAAGACCTGTTCGATGTGCGGCGATCTGTGCGCGATGGAGATCGTCGGCCGTGCGTTGCGGGGGGAGTGACTGTTTCCAGGGCGCACGGGTTGGTGTCAACCTGCTTTGCAGGTTCGCCCGGAATGTCTCAATCGGGCTGCCGGTTTCCGATGGACGTGCAAAGTACGTGGCGCATACTACTGCGCCCGGCACATCTACATCCCACGCTGCAGGGGACTGCAGGGCAGCTGGCCTTTCGACCGTGGAGCAGCAGGACAATTCGGTTCCCGAAACGAAAGACACCGGTTATGGACCGGAAGACGTTCTTTGCCTTAACAGTAAGCATGCTGACGATGGCGCTCGGCGTCGGGCTGATTGTGCCGTTCCTGCCGGTCTATGCCGAAGAACTCGGCGCCAGCGGTATGTGGATCGGCCTGATTTTCGGCATCAATCCGCTGGTGTCAGCGGTGTTCACGTTGTTCCTTGGCAGTTTGAGCGACAGAATGGATAAGCGCAAGCTGATGCTGATCGGTCTCCTGGGATACTTCGGCGTGTCCTTTGCCCTGATGCTTTCGCGACAGCCGATCCACCTGTTTATGGCACGCGTGATGCAGGGCATGTTCGGGGCTGCGGTCATGCCGATATCCCGCGCGTATGCCGGGGAACTGGTCCCGCCCGGCAAGGAAGGCAGCACGATGGGGATGTTCAATCTGGCCTTCGTCGGCGGGTTCGCGATGGGACCGGTGGTGGGCGGGCTGCTGTGGGATTACCTCGGCCGCTCAGCTCCCTTCCTTGGCATGGCCGGATTAACCGCCCTGGCCTGGGTGCTGGTCAAGCTGTACGTGCCGAGCCGCCGCCCCGCGGTCGCTCAAAGGCGTTCGGGCGTCGACCTGCGTCCTTTGACTGATCCGCACATCACTGGAAATGTCCTGCTCCGCACGGCGCTTTCGATCGGGCACGGCGTCTTCTTCGTCCTCCTGCCGCTCGTCGGCGAGCAGTCCTTCGCCCTGACCTCGGCGCAGATCGGTGTACTCGTGGCATTGCGCGGCGGCGTGGAATCACTAATGCAGCCGTTGATGGGCCGCATCGCCGACCGGATCGACCGGCGACTGCAGATCGCCGTGACCGCCGGAATCCTCCCGGTTTCGCTGTTCCTCGTGCCACACGCGAATTCGTACCTTACTCTGATCTTGATCACGGCGATGTTCGGCTTCGGTACCGGGGCCTGCGTCCCGGCATCCACAGCCATCAACGTGGACAAAGGGCGCCGCTGGGGCATGGGCTCGCTGATGGGCCTGGAGCAGGTTGCCCAGAGCGCCGGGACCGCCGCCGGTTCTTCGCTCAGCGGGGCGATCATGGACGTGGCCGGCCCGTGGGCGGCATTCCGGGTTGCCGGCGTCCTTGCCCTTGCCGGTGTAGCGTCCTTTGTGCGGCTGACGCGCGGGTATGTCAAGGAAGACCATACCGGCCACATCAAGGAGGTCGCGCTAATCAGCTCGCCGTCCGAGTCACCCGCTGTCGCCCAACAGAGCGAGTAATCAGGCCTGAGCTTGCCAACGTTTTTCCCGCTGTGAGTTACAGCACCAGTGCACCAATTCACTGGTGCACCACCCACCGAAGCCTAGCCATGAAACCAACGGCGACACCCGGCTGCATTACCAGGCCGCCGGGCGGATCGGAGACGGAGCAAACTCGATGACGGTCACACTCGATGGCGGGACGCTTGAGATCCGCAGCCCGTAGGTGGTCAACAGCACGGGGAGTGTCGTCTGCCGCCGGCCACGAGCCGGCGGCAGACCACTTCACCGGACTATCTTGCTGTTCATTATCTGGACACCGGCTGCCGATAACAGAAGGAGACGATGACCCTGTCGTGGAAGCCCACCCCTGCCTCAGCACTTTCTAACTGCTAGAGCAGGTCTTGGCTCCACCGCTGCAAACACTTGGAGGTGCTCCATTGATTACACCCAAACGCAGTAAGGCTCTTGGCGGCCTGATTTGCATTTTGACGGTGGTGGCAGTCCTCGGCACGCTCCTGACTCCATCGGCTGCGTCAGGCGCATCCACCCGCGATTTCAGCCTGCTCGACCTGTGCCTCAACTTCATTGAGCGGTATTACCCCGGTACATACACCACAAAGACCTTGCTCGACGGGAGCGGCGAAGGGCATCGTCGACGGTCTCGGCGACCCCTACTCCGAATACCTCAACGCCGATGAGTACCAGGCGCTGATGTCGAGCCTGGGCGGCAGCTTCGGCGGGCTTGGCATCTACATCGACAGCGCTGAGGACGGGTACATAGTCATCATTGCCCCCATCAAGGGTACGCCGGCGGACAGGGCCGGGCTCAAGGCCGGCGACAAGATTGCGACAGTCGACGGCGAGGATTTCCGGGGCATCGACAGCAACACGGCCTCCAACCGGTTGCGTGGTGACCCTGGCACAACGGTCAAGCTGGGTATTATCCGCGCGGGTGTGCCCGGAATCATGGAGTTCGTGCTTGAGCGGGCGTTGATTGAGGTCAACCCTGTTGAATTCGAGCTTCTTGCCGGGAATGTCGGTTACGTCCAACTAACCACATTCAACGATAACGCCACCGAGGAGCTTGATGACGCTATCGCCGCGTTGCGCGCGGCCGGGGCCAAGTCTCTAATTCTTGACCTTCGCAACAACGGGGGCGGGCTGCTCAACCAGGCCCTCAGCGTCGCCTCGCGCTTCGTGAGGGGCAATCAGACGATCCTCTCGATCGCCAGCAAGTCCGGAGACCCCCAGGTCTACACCGCCGACGGTAAGAGCTTCGTCGGCCTGCCGCTGGTCGTGCTCGTCAACAGCGGTACCGCCAGCGCTTCGGAGATCGTCGCGGGCGCCATCAAAGACAACGCCACGGGCCAGATCGTCGGCACCAAGACCTACGGCAAGGGCGCGATCCAGAACGTCTGGAAGTTCTCAAACGGCGGCGGACTGCGGCTGACGACCGCCCACTATTACACCCCACACGGGACGGCCCTCGACGGCAATGGGATCATGCCGCAACACATCGTTGAAGAAGAGATCACCGGCGGCAGCGCGCCGTACGTTGAATGGTACCGGGAGATCAGGCACATGCGCGTCGGGCTTGACGTCATGGAGGTTGAGAAGGTCCTGATGTTCCTCGGCCTTACAACCGAAGCGGACGGCGTGTACGGTCTGCCGTCGGTCAACGCGGTCAAGGGTTTCCAGGCCGGCAAGGGCATCGCTTCAACCGGCGTTGTGGACGCCAACACGGCGTCACTACTCAACCAGGCCGCGCAGGAGCTTATGAACACAGGCCATGACCGCCAGCTGGATAAGGCGCTGGAGATCCTGGGAGCGACGCCCTAGGCCGAAGCGCCCAAGGTTGCCGCCTTGCGGCATGCTCACGTGGCAAATCAGGACAGCCCCCGGTTGGCAACACTTGGGGGCTGTCCTCTTTCTTGCCATCCGCACCGGTACCGACCAAAAGGCGGCGACCGCGGCGAAACCTATCCATGACGGGGGGCAAGGGGCAATTCCGTCCCAAGGACGGGCACCGGAGGAGGAGAACTGAGCAATGAGAAGGAGACGGATCGGCCTGATCCTGTTGGCCATAGTCTTGGTGGCGGCACTCGCTACCCCGGCTCTGGCTGCGGGCAAGGGCAAGGGCAACAGCAACGGCAAGGCCAAGGGCAACCCCTTCAAGGATCTGGAGGGTTGCTGGGCCCAGTGGCATATCATGAAGATGGTCGGCGCGAGGATCATGACGGGATTCGGCGACGGGACGTTTGACCCCGACGGCCAGATGAACCGTGCTCAGGCGGCCATGATGTTCTGCCGGGCACTGGGCCTTGAGGACCAGGCGGAGGGCGACGGACCACCGTGGCAGGCCAAGTTCTGCGACGAGGACGACCTGCCTCTCTGGGCGAGGAACCATATCCGCGTGTGCAGCAACATCCGCCTGATGCTTGGTGAGATGACCGGCAAAGGCCAGGCCTTCAACCCGAACAAACCCGTCACCAGGATCGAGTTTGTGGTATTGCTGGTTCGCGGGGCAGGGCAAGAGGACGAGGCGCAAGCGCTGGTCGATACACCGGCTGAACTGGCGGCGCTGCGCGCAGAGATCGCCGCGATGTTCCGGGACCACAGGGCCATCGGAGACTGGGCTCTCGGCTACCTGAAGATTGCGCTCGATGAAGGCTGGGTTTCCGGTTACACGAACCAGACTTTCCAGCCCAACAAGCCGGTCACCAGGGCGGAGGCGTGTAAGCTTCTGGACGGCGCCGAGGACTGGATCGGTCCCAAGTGGACTTCAAGGTACGTCGGCGTGATCGTTGGGCTGGGTGACGAGACGATCACCATCGCCGAGGATGAAGAGCAGGGCTCGGAGGACGACGAGACGTTTGATGTTGCAGACGGCTGCGTGGTCAAGATAGACGGGCAGCTCGCCGAGTTTGAGGACCTTGCTCTCGGCATGAAGGTCAAGCTCTATGTGAACGACTCAGGCGTGGTCTGCATTCAGGCCGAGACCGAGGAAGATGACGAGGACGAGATCGCCGTACTGCAAGGAGTCATCACCGCAGTCTGGGTTGATGAGATGGAGATCACCTTCGACCCCGCCGAGGATGAAGAAGACGAACCCGACGACGAAACCACCGACTATGAGGTGGCGGACGATGTCGTGGTCAGGGATAAGGGCGGGCACACCATCGAATGGGACGAGGACGTCGAGGCCGTACTTGAGGGCAGGACCGTCGAGATCAGGATCGTCAACGACGTGGTCGTGCGGATTCGATCAAAGAGCAGGTTCTCGTCCTTGACGGCGTCATCACGGATGTGAACATGACCGGCTCGGAGATCACCTTCGACCCCGACGAGGCCGACGGCGAGGATCCCGACGATGAGACGACGACCTACGGCGTGGCGGACGATGTGGAAATTGAGGACGCGGAGGGTCACGCCGTCGACTGGGACGACGATGTGGCAGACGCGTTGGAGGACGAGCGCTGCGAGATAACGGTCGTCGACGGCGTTGTCGTCAGGATCGAGATACTAGCCGAGTAACATATAGATAGCAGGCCCGAGCCTGCCGTGTGCACCCCTTGATCCGCAATTGGCCGAGCCGGCGGGGGCGGTCCCCCGCGGCCCGGCTTTTCTTTGCGCCTAAGACAATCGTGCGCCTTCTTCGACTAAGGTAGCAGGAGATTCATCTTGGGAGGGGGAAGTCCGACAATCCTTTCCGTAATGCGACAGCCAGGGGGTATGCCTGCCCGCGTGATTTGTTCCCGCCGTCGGAGGTCTTTGGATCGCTCCATCACCTCGAAGGTGGTGCGGGTTTGCATTGCGGTGCTCGCCGCGATGCTGGCGGTATCCCAGGCCGGGTGCATAATGCCGGGGACTGGCGAAGCGCGTAACCGTGGAGGCAGGCAGGCCGGCGGAACGCCGGGCGCCCCCGCCCCGGTGGTCAAGGTTTCCCTGGGCGACAGGATGCCGGCAGGCCTTCAACCCGAGTGGACCCACGAGTACGACCGCCAGTGGTTGCGGCCCTGTCAAGCGACGGGCGATACCCGCCGGTCGGCCGTTCTTACGGCAGCGTCAAGACCAGCACGAAGTGGTCGGCGATCGCGTACACCGCTGACGGCAAGGAGATGTGGACCAAGTCGTACGACCGCTCGCAGTACCGCACAATCGAGGTGGACGGTGGGGCCGGCGCCGGTTTTCGCGGTCTCGGCCTTTACGTATAGCAACAGTGGCAACCTCTATGTCTACTCGGTCGTGGGCGAGGGCCTGTGGACCCGGACGGCGTCGTGTTCGGTTTGCCTAAAACCAAACGCCGACGGCTCGCGCGTTTTCGGCATCGACCGGGGACGGAGGCAGCTGTTCTTAGTGGAAACCCAAACGGGACGCGAAATCGGCCTCGTGTCCGTGAGCCAGGAGGCGTCCCTGCAGGCGTCCCCTTCCGGGCACGCCCTTGTGGTCGATCCCCAGAACATCAGGCTCATTTCCCCGGCCGGCAAAGCGGTTGGGCAGGTCAAGATGATCCCCGAGTTTACGACGATCAAGCTCGCGCCGGCCGGCGATGCCGTCTATGGAGCGACGCTCGGCGCCGACAGCAGCGTGTACCGCTTTGGTACCGATGGCGAATTGGTCTGGCAGACCAAGATCCCGGTCGGTGGGTCCAACAGCTTGACCGTGAGCCCCGACGGGCGGTATGTCGCGGCCTACAACGTCGGCCTGGAGAACGGGTTTGTCCTGCTGGAGGGCAGCACCGGCCGCGTGATCCGGCAGACCTTCTTCGAGCCGGTCGAGAACGTCACGAGCCAGTTCATCACTTGGGTCCGCTTCCTGCCGGACGACGGCGGGCTCTTGGTTGACTACGCCGCGGCCAGAGACCCCGATTCGGGCCACATCGAAGAGCACAACCTGTTGTGGTTTGACGGGTCGGGTACCTACCAGGCGCGATGCGGGTTCGGTCCCAACGCCGACATTCTGGTTTCCGCGGACGGCGGGACCTGCGTTGTCGTGAACACGATGCCGCTTGACTACGACGCCCCCTCGACCAACAAAGTGCAATTCTTCGACCTGCGTCCCCTGTACGTCCGGTAACTGCTGGCAGCACCAAGGTTCTTCCAGTATCCCGTAGGAATGTCACCATTGCTGTCGAAAAGGCATGGGAACCGGGACGTCCATCAGGGTCACCCAATTCACTTCGGAGGCATAGTCGTGAACCTCTCGTCGATACCCCGCCCGATCCGGGCGATAGCGCGCCGTCTGACTTGTGTCGTACTTGCAGCGTCGGTGCTGGGCCTTAGTTTAGCCCCATGGCCGGGCGTTCGAGCGCGTAGCGCCGAGGCCGCCACTCCCGCACTTGCGTTTGCGGATACCTCGGGCCACTGGGCCGAACCCTCAATCACGCTGCTGGCAGCAAAGGGAGTAGTCGCGGGGTTTCCGGGAGGTCTCTTTCGTCCGGGCGACACCTTGACCCGCGCGCAGTTCGCTAAGCTCGCTGTTGCAGGCCTGGGGGGCAGCGCGATCGCCGAGATGCTCCAGCCGTTCCCCGGCGTTTTTACCGACCTCCCCGGCCACTGGGCCCGCGGATGGGTCGCCTCCGCATTGGAGCAGGGACTGGTGCGGGGATACGGAGGCGGGCTCTTCGCTCCCGATGAGGGGATGAACCGCGCGCAGGTCGCGACGGTGCTGGTCAGGGCCCTTGGCTGGGAGGGGGAAGTCCAGGGCTTTTCCGCTGCCGCTGCCGCGGAGATCCTGGCGGGATATGCGGACGACGCGGATGTGCCCGAGTGGGGCATGGCGTACCTCGCCCTCGCCGTACAACGCGGCCTGCTGCACGGCTACCAAGATGCCACACTCCGCCCCCAGGCTGCGGTCACCAGAGCCGAAGCAGCAGTGCTGATCGCGCGGACGCTGGACCGGCTCGCAGTGTTGTACGACATCGGCGGACGATTCGCCGGGGTCACCCAGAACGGCGACGTCCTGCTCGACCGGGTCTGGGGGTGGCCTTCCGGGTCCGACTCCAAGCTGACCGTCAAGACAGTCCCGGCCACACGGTGGCTGCGCAACGGCGCGCTTGCCAGTCCGTCCGACCTGGTCGCGGGCGACAGGATCCTGATCGTCCTCGGCCAGGTGTCCCGCCTTGACGGAGTCACGGCTCCGGCCCTTTGCGTCTTGGCCCTGTCCTGGGACCTCCTGGGCAACGTTACCGGGGTCTTCGCCGGAGACGGCGCCATTGCCCTGGAAACCGCCGACGGTCCCCTGACCGTCAAGGCCGGTAGGGGTGCGGTGATCGTGCGGCACGGAGCACCTTCCTCGCTCGGCGGCCTGAGGCTGGGAGACCGGGCCTACGTCCAGTTGGACCCGCTTTCCGGTGAAGCCCTGTATATCGATGCCGTGCGGGTGGCTGTTTCAGGCGTGGTCAGCGGGGCCGGCGGCGCCGGCGACGGGCGGTTTGCCCTAGATGTGCTCACCCCTGAGCCAAAGCGCGTCTTTCTCAACGCGGCGGCAAGGACCTTTGTGAACGGGGCCGCTGAGTCACCGGAGGCGATCCTCGCCGGGATGGAGGTTGTCCTGGCCGCCCCCCTCGACGCCCCGGACACCTTCGGGTATGCCGAGGCCTGGCCTCGATCCGGGCAGGCGGCTACTCCGCCCCCCGGCGGCGAGGCCGGCGGCCCAGAGGAGGGGTGGGCGGCGGAAGCCGTCAGGGCGTGGCCTGCTGCGCCCCTTCGTACCACCCCGCCGGCGGAATTCGACCCGGCGGGTTCCGGCGGCATTCCGTCGATTGCCCTGGCCGTGTCGGGCGATGACACCGGGGATGTCGGGCTGTCCGTCGCCGCGACAGGCGCGCCGCTGCTTTGGACGGCCTTTGGCGCCGACGGCGGCGGGGTCACGGTAGCCGTCGTCGACACAGGCGTGGATCCCAGTCACGAAATCCTTCAGACGACCGGTGACGGGCGACGCAAGATCGTCGACTGGGTCGACATCACCGGCGAGGGCCGGGTGGACACGCTGTTCACCGCTACGTCGTTTGGAGGGTCCGTTGCCACACGCTTGGGCCCGGTCCGTCTTGGCGCCTATGGTTCGCGAAGCGGGGTCTACCGCAGCGGCGTTGTCGATGAAGCCCTGCTTCATGGCGAGCACAGGCCGGGGATCGACCTCAACGGCAACGGTTCAGCCAATGACCAGTTCGCCCTGGTGCTGGTGGATGTCAACGTCCCTGGGGTGTACAATGTCGCTCTGCTCGACACCGACGGCGACCGGGATCTGCGCGACGAAACACCGCTCTACGCCTTTCGCGACGACGGCGGCTGGACGGCCTTTCGCACGGAAGCAGGCGAGACAGGCCTAGGGGTTGCACTCGCGGCGGTCGACCGCCTCGGGACGCATGCCACCCTCGCCTTTGACGCCAACGGCCACGGCACGCACGTTGCCGGGGTAGCCGTCGGCCACGACTCCGCAGGGACCCTTGGTTCCGGCGGAGCGCCGGGGATGGCGCCCGGGGCGCAGTTGATAGCCGTTAAGGCTCTGGGGGCAGATGGCAGCGGTACGTGGGACGACATCCGTGCGGGTGTCGAATACGCGGCAAGGAACGGCGCCGATGTGTGCGTCCTCGCGATCGAGGCTCCGGGGTCGGCCGTCCAGGAAGAATACGAGTCCATCGCGGCGGTTGCCGAGTCCTACGGCATGTTGGTCTTCATCGCGGGCGGCAATTCCGGGCCGGGCCTCTCGACGGCGGCGTCATCACCCAACGAAGACGTCCTTGTCCCGATCGGGGGGTATGTTTCCCGGGAAATGTGGCCGCGCCTTCTGGGTTACGACGTCGACCGCGACACCGTGTGGCTCTACAACAGCTGCGGTCCGGCGGCGTCAGGCGGCGTCGCGCCGCTTCTGCTGGCGCCGGCGGCCGCGGTTTCGAGCGTACCGCAGGTCGTCAGCGCGGACGGGTACGAGATGTACGAGGGGACCAGCATGGCGGCTCCGCACGCCGCCGGTGCCGCCGCGCTGCTCATCGACTACGGGTGCCGCTCGGGCAAGGAGGTCAAGCCGCCCGACGTGGTCCGGGCGTTAGCCGCCGGGGCGCGCCCGCTGGCCGGGGTGTCATACGCCGAGCAGGGATTCGGCGTTCTTGACGCCGCCGGCGCGGCTGAGCAATTGCTGCCTCGGGGGCGCCCCGGGAGGGTCAGCCTGGTGGCAACCCGTTCACCGCAACTCTGGGACCGCCGCTATTCGGAGCGGGATGCCGCAGACTGGTTCCTGTCGCTCGTCAACACCGGGGGCGAGTTGCTGCGGGTCAGCATCGATTCGACCTCAGGGAGTCTTGTGCCGGGCCTCGAATCCGTGGTCCTTCCGGCCGGACTGGACCGCGAGTTGCGGCTCCAGCCGGGCACCAGCCTCGTTGCCGGGCGTGACGCCCTCTACGATCTGATCGTCGCGCGGGATCTCGATACCGGCGAACTGCTCGGCGCGATGGTCGCCCACCTCCCCCGCGAGGAACGGCTGGACAGGGCGTCGTCGGCCTCTTTGGGGCTTTACGGGAACGTCCAGACCGGCCAGATGTCACGGCAGTACATCGAGGTGCCCGACGGGTGCGGCCAGATCAACCTGACCGTTGCCCTCGCCAATCCCGAATCAGGCGCCGTCGAGGCCTACCTCTACTCGCCGACCGGACACCTCGTGGCGGAGTCCGGGGTGCTCGGCGCCGGACCGCGCCGTTCGGCGGAAACCTTCACCGTGGCCAACCCCCCGCCCGGAGTCTGGGAAATCATCATCTGGGGTGCGCCGGATGTAGGCGGGGTTTCGTCGTATCAGATTACGCTCACGGCCACGGGCCTCGGCCCAAAAGTCAGCCCACAGCGTGCGCGCGTCCTCTACGGGGCTTCTCCGTCGGCGCAGAGTGTGACCGTGGAGATAGACCTTCCGCCCAATACCGTCGACCTGTTCATCGAGGCCTACGGTTGGCTCGCGCCGGGGGCGGAACCCTTGACAGACTGGTACGTCGACGACGTAACCGGCACGTCAAGCCGGATTTGGATGCCGCCGGCGGTTGCGCGTGGCACGGGGATCATGGAGGTCAGCCTGCGCGGGCTGGCCCCGGGCGACGCCGACCTCTTCCTCTACTACCTGCAGGGCGGGGCGGAGGGCAATTGGCTGGACGCCGGTACCTCCAGACGCAGCGGTTACACCTCGGAGCGGCTGCTGCTGTGGCAGCCCGAGGCCGGGCAGTACGCGCTGGTTGCCGAGGGCCAGGTCAGGGGCGAGCGCTATGGTGTCGCCCTGGCGGTGACGCGCTGGCCCGCGGGCACAATGATCCTCGCCCAGGCCGCCGCGCCGTTGTCGCAGGCGAGAACGCGTAGCGTTACTCTCGACCTGCCCGTACCCGCCGGGGCGCACGGCGTGCACAGGGCCGAGATTATCATCAGGGATGCCGCGACGATGCTGCCCCTGGCGATGATGCCCTTTTACCTGGAAGTCGAGTCGGCCGAGGTCATGGCCGTGGTTGCGCCCAGCCTCACCGGGCATGGATACCGCCCCGGCGGGCCAAAGGGGCTTCCGCTGCTCAAGGTTTACGGGCGGGAAAGCCTCGTCCCCACGGATGCTGAGATCGTATTGGGAAGACGGGTTACCCACACTGAAGGCGGCCTTTGCCGGTTTGGCGAGAATATGCTTGGAAGGAAGCCGGTTGCCGGCGAGGCAGTCGAGCTAACCATCGAGGCCCCGGGTTTTGGAGCGTGGCGTGGGCAACTTGAGATACCATACGCGCCGGCGCTGGAGGTGACGTCCTCCGATGCCGCTGGGAGTTGTCCGTTTACCTGGCGCGAGGAGCAGGCGGCGTTGCGCGAGGCCCTGCGGGCCAAGAGCAGAGGCAGCCGGTGAGCGTGAGTTCCGGGGCGTACTGTCCCGTTGAGGGGAGCAGGTTCCGGAGAATCGATGCTCTTGCCGGCTGCCGAGAGTATTTTGACACCGCTCCAGATTGCCTATGCACCCTGATTTGGCTTTGCCGGGTGTCTTGACGCGGAGAGGCAGCCACGGTCTCCGGGCAACGCACCCGGTCCAAAACCCGAATTGGGCCGGAAGGGTACGCCACCGCCGATGCGGTGTTGAGTGACCGTGACTGCCGCTCATATTGTGGACGGCGTTTCACGGTGGCATGCGTAGGGCTTACTTGAATCCATGAGGCAAATTATGCTAACAATAGCAACCGAAGCAAACACTTCGAAGTCCCAAAGCAGGATTTCCACGCGGCTACATGGAATCATCGGAGTCCGAAAGGAGTTGGCCCCATGCCTGCCGCCGGTCCAGGCGGCGAGCCGTTTCCCCGGTAGAGGACGCCTCACCCGCGTACTCACTATCT
Organism: Bacillota bacterium; assembly: GCA_040766985.1. Classification (GTDB taxonomy): domain Bacteria; phylum Bacillota; class Sulfobacillia; order JAUYEG01; family JAUYEG01; genus JAXGPL01. The sequence continues at coordinate 32,443 of JAXGPL010000017.1, read as the reverse complement.
AGGCCGATCTGACACCCCACTTTTTTGGTTAGGAGAGATAAGCGCTGCAACCGCTCGTCATCACGGCTGCCCTGGTCGGAGCGGAGACCACCCGCGAGCAGAACCCCAATTTGCCGCTCACGCCCGCGGAAATCGCCGCGGCAGGATACGAGGCCTATCTGGCAGGCGCCAGTGTTCTTCACCTTCACGTACGCGATGCGGACGGCAGGCCGACGCAGGACCGGGAGGTCTTCCGGCAGGCCATCGAGCTGATCCGCGAGCGGTGCGACGCCGTGGTTCAGGTTTCCACGGGCGGGTCGGTGACGATGTCGCCCGACGAACGGCTGGGGCCGGTCACGCTCAGGCCGGAGATGGCGACACTGACCTGTGGGACGGTCAACTTCGGCGATGAGGTCTTCTATAACCCCTATCCGGTCATCGTGCGCTTTGCGGAGGCGATGCGCCAATACGGCGTGAGGCCCGAGATCGAGGTCTTCGATACGGGAGCCGTCGCCACGGCGGGCAGGCTGGTGGCTGCCGGGCTCGTCGACGCGCCGTTGCACTTCGACCTGGTAATGGGCGTGCCGGGCGGCGTCCCGCCGACGCCGCGCCACCTGATGTGTCTCGTGGATTCGCTGCCCCCCCGGTCGACGTGGACGGTCGCCGGGATCGGACGCCATGAGTTGCCGTTAGGGGCGCTGGCGATTGTGATGGACGGCCACGTCAGGGTGGGGTTTGAGGATAATATCTACTACTCACGTGGGGTGCTCGCCGAGAGCAACGCCCAGTTGGTAGCCAGGATCGCGCGCCTCGCCAAAGAGCTTGGCCGCCCGGTTGCCACTCCGGCACAGGCGCGCGAAATGCTCAGGCTGCCCCGGTGAGGTTGGAGGAAAAGACCCGATGAAGCTGTTTTTGGACACCGCCAACATCGAGGAAATCAGAGAGGCCCTTGCTTGGGGCGTAATCAGCGGAGTGACGACCAACCCCAGCCTCGTGGCCAAGGAAGGCAAGCAGTTTCACCCCACAATCCGCGAGATCGCTGCGATCGTTGACGGCCCCATCAGCGCCGAGGCTGTGAGCACTGACGCCGAGGGAATGGCAATTGAGGGCCGAGAGCTCGCCGGGTTAGCGGACAATGTGGTAGTCAAGTTGCCGATGGCCGCCGAATCGCTCAAAGCCACGAAAGTGCTAGCCCAAGAGGGCATACGAGTGAACATGACACTGGTTTTCTCGGCCAACCAGGCCCTGCTCGCGGCCCTGGCCGGGGCGGCGTTCGTCAGCCCGTTCGTCGGCAGGCTCGATGACATTGGGCACGACGGGATGGGAGTAGTGGCCGAGATTGTGGATATATTCAAGGAGTACGGTCTCATGACCGAAGTGCTTGCCGCAAGCATCCGCCATCCCGCTCACGTGTTGGCAGCGGCCCATGCCGGTGCGGACATCGCCACGGTACCGTTCAAGGTCCTGCAGGGCATGGTCAATCACCCGCTTACCGGCGCGGGCATCGAGCGGTTTCTGGCGGATTACCGGAGGATTCCCAAGTAGGTGCTTCCCTCGCCCAGCGCCCCGACCAGGGGCCGAGATAGGTTTGAATATCAATGGCAGGCAGGTGTTTTGAATGTCCCCGTTTACAATGGCTGAACTGGAGCAGAAGACCCTTCCCGAACTAGTCCAGCTGGCCCGTGACAACAACGTCAACGGGTATTCCCAGATGCGCAAGCGCGAGCTGATCTACGAGATCATGAAGGCCAGCGTCGAGAAGGACGGGCTTCTGTTCGTGCAGGGCATACTGGAGATCATGCCGGAGGGGTACGGTTTCCTGCGTCCGATTAACTACCTGCCCAGCCGCGAAGACATCTACGTCGCACCCACGCAGATCCGGCGTTTTGATCTGCGCCCCGGCGATTCGGTGACCGGCCAAGCCCGTGCGCCGAAGGACAACGAGCGTTACTTCGCGCTCTTGCGCGTCGAGTTGATCAACGGCGAGAATCCCGACTCGGCTCGCACGCGCGTGCCGTTCGAGGCGTTGACGCCGCTGTTCCCGGACGAACGGCTGACCCTTGAAACCGTCCAGGAGAACGTCTCGACACGGATGATCGACCTCATCGTCCCGATCGGCAAGGGCCAGCGCGGGCTCATCGTCTCGCCGCCCAAGGCGGGCAAGACCGTGTTGCTCAAGCACATTGCCAATGCCATAACGTCCAACCATCCCGACGTTCACCTCATCGTCCTGCTGATCGACGAGCGGCCCGAAGAGGTAACCGATATGCAGCGGTCGGTCAAGGGCGAGGTCGCATACGCGACGTTTGGACGAAGTGCCCGAAAACCACATCAAGGTCGCGGAAATCGTCCTCGAACGGTCGATGCGCGCCTTGTCGAGCACCGCAAGGACGTGGTCATCCTGCTCGACAGCATCACGCGTCTTGCCAGGGCCTATAACCTGGTTATCCCGTCGAGCGGACGCACGCTTTCGGGCGGCATGGACAGCACCGCGCTGCACAAACCCAAGCGGTTCTTCGGCGCAGCCCGCAACATCGAGGAGGGCGGCAGCCTCACCATCATCGCCACCGCCCTCATCGACACCGGCAGCAAGATGGACGAGGTCATCTACGAGGAGTTCAAGGGCACCGGTAACATGGAGCTCCACCTCGACCGCAAGCTCGCCGAGCGCCGGATCTGGCCCGCGATCGACATCAAGCGTTCGAGCACGCGCAAGGAGGAGCTTCTGCTCACGCCCGACGAGCTGGAGTGCACATGGGCGTTCCGGCGGTTCCTGGCGGGCATGGAGAGCACCGACGCCACCGAGCGTTTGATCGAGCAGCTCAGAAAGAGCAAGAACAATAAGGAGTTCATGCGCCGCATCCTCAAAGAACTGCATTGACGACGCCGCGTAAGGTAAGCTGAGCCGCATCGGGCGGCGGCCGGCGATCGGCCTCGAGTCAGACAGGCTGGCGGAGCGATCCGCCAGCCTTTTCATTGCCGCATTGTTTCCTCCCTCACCTGGCAGAATAAACCTGTAGCCCTGAAACAGACTACCTCCTGTCGCGCACAGAGCGGCAAGCTATGCGTTAGGAGTGTTGTTTTTGAATAGCTCGTGCCACAGTCGTTCCGCACGGCGGGGGCGGCGAGCGTCGATCGGAACAAGAAGGCAGTTGCGGCTCATTCGGCGCCTCGAAGCACGCAGGACCCGACGCCGGACGTGCGTTTCGCTTCTCGCGGTCGCGATCTTGACGTTGACCTTGTTGGTCGCGCAGCCGGCCGTGGGTTCGTTCAGCGTATTCGAGGATCCGCGGCCGGGTGGCTACGCGATCATGCTCGGCAGGCTGGAAACCGGTCCCGGCGGGTCCCCGGTCCTGCCTGACCCACAAGGAGCCCCGAGCGACGACGGGGCGGCGCCGACCGAACCCGGGGGAGAGGGCGGACCCGAATACTACGTGGTTCAACCCGGTGATTCCCTGTCGACCATTTCCGAAGCGCGCGGGGTGTCGGTCTCCGACCTTTGGATCGCCAATCGCCTGATCAACCCCCACTCCCTGCAGCCGGGGCAGACGTTGTTGATTCCGGCCGGGCCCGAGGACGTATTCGGCGAGCACGCCGGCGAGAGCGACGACACGGACGGCCGGGCCGGCGACCTGGTGCAGCCCGTGAACCACACGGTCCGCTCGGGAGAGAACCTATGGACGATCGCCAGCCGGTATGGAGTCACGGTAGGCGAAATCGCCAGGGCCAACCAGATCAGCTCATCGGCGGTGATCCGGCCGGGCCAGGAGTTGACCATACCCGACGCGACCGCTCCCGAGGGCGGCGGAAGTTTGCGTTCGCTTACCTGGCCCGTGTACGGGACGATATCCTCGCCATTCGGGCCCCGCCACGGTGTCATGCACGAGGGCCTCGACATCGCCGCGGATCGTGGAACCCCGATCCGGGCAGCCGCCGCCGGCCGGGTCAAGGACACCGGGTGGATGGGCAACTACGGCAACACGGTGATCCTCGACCACGGGAACGGCATGTCCACGCTGTACGCACACTGCGAGAAGCTGTTGGTCAGCAAGGGCCAATATGTCAGCTCCGGCCAGCATATCGCCCTGCTTGGCAACACCGGGCGGTCGACGGGGCCGCACGTTCACTTCGAAGTCATCGTCAACGGCAGGCGGTACGATCCGTTGCGGTACCTGTTGTTCTAGCGATCTCTGCGCGCACAGCCGCGATCAGTCCCGGCATCGCCTTCGCAGCGCAACTCGACAGCCCGAGCCCCTCTGTGACGACATAGGGCTGCATGCCGATCAACGCAGCCTCCTCCGGCATCCCACGATTGCCGCTCCGCGCTTCGGCGAGCGCTGCAGTGATGGGGTATCCGTGTGCCGATCTTGTGTTATAGCAGTGCTCTGTTCGGATCATGCCTCCTGTCGGGGTCTAACGCTGTCCTGTCACAGCACATCGGGGATTTGGAGAATGACGAGAGCCAGCAGTTCCTGATGGATGCGGCGCGAGCACTGGTTGTCTTTGGGGGACGCACGCCGTCCGTCGTCGCCTGCGACATGCATCCCGGCTACCGCTCCCGGTCCCTTGCTGCGGCCCTTGCCGCAGAGTACGGAGCAAGGACGGCCGCAATCCAGCACCATCATGCCCACTTCGCCTCTTGCCTGGCTGCCGCTGGCCATGCCGGCCCCGCCATCGGCGCGATCCTTGATGGTACGGGATACGGCGAAAAGGGAGAGGTCTGGGGGTTTGAGATTGTCTCCGGCAGTCCGCGTTCGGTCCGCAGGCACTTCCACCTTGAGGCAGTACCTCTGCCGGGCGGCGATTGGGCGGTCAGGAACCCGGCTGTCAGCGCGGTCGCCTATCTGGCGAGCCTCCTCGGAGAGCGGGGTGAAGAAGCAGCCCGCAAGCTGTTCAAAGCCGATTTACCCGAACTGGAAATGCTGTTGCGGATACTCGCGATCCGTGATTCCGGGAAGAGCGTCCCACCCGTTTCGAGTTGCGGTCGTCTGTTTGACGCGGTGGCGGCCATCACCGGAGTCTGCCGGGAGAACACGTATGACGGCCGGGCGCCCTCCGAACTCTGCGCGCTTGTCAACGACCAGGACGCGGATCGAGGACGGCGACAACCCGCGCCTTACGCGTTCGCCTTCGCCGGAGACGCGATCCGCGCGGCAGCGCTCTTCGAGGGCATCTTGGACGACGTGGCCCGGGAATTACCGGCGGCTCTTGTTGCGCTACGGTTTCACGCGACGGTCGTGGCAATGGTCGCGGCTGCGGTCAGAAAGGTTCGAGCCCTCACGGGAATAACAGCTGTGGCCCTCGGCGGCGGCTGCTGGCAGAATGAATACCTTTCGACCCACGTCTCCGCCGCCCTCAACGCCGATGGGATGACGGTTGTCCTTCCAGAAGCCGCGCCGGTCAACGACGGTGGTCTTTCGCTCGGCCAAGCGGTAGTCGCCGCCACGCCGGTCAACCCCCCTGAAGCGCACCGCACTGTCGTATTTGCACCCTGACTGGACATCTTGTGATATACTTACTTTGTTTCGGAGCTTTTTCGCGCCGCCCGGGGGCGGCGCGTCATTTTGCGAGGTGCAGACGTTGAAGGACAAGATCCACCCGGAGTACCACAAGACAACGATTACCTGCGCTTGTGGCGCGGTGTACCACGTGGGGTCGACCAGAGAGAACCTCAAAGTCGAGATCTGCTCCAAGTGTCACCCGTTTTTCACCGGCCAGCAGAGGATCGTCGATACCGGCGGCCGCGTCGACCGGTTCCGCAGAAAGTACGGCACAAAGTAGCTACGCAGCCCGGTTCGGGAGGCAACCTCCCCCGGGCCAGTTCGTTCAAGCCCGGCAGAGCCACAGCGCTCTGCCGTTTGTCTAGGTGGGGCAATCGACATACGGTACCGCTTTGCTTCAGCAGGGAGGCCGGAAGGAGGGTCCAGCGATGTCCGGCGACAAGAGGGCGCCAAGCCTTGATGAAACCTATGGTGGGCAGGCAGTCATCGAAGGAGTGATGATGCGCGACCGCCATTCGATGTGTATCGCCGTGCGGACCCCCGAGGGCGGGATCACCACCGAGCGCAAACAACTCGGCGCCGCGAGGCGGTTGCCGCTGCTCCGGTTGCCCATTATGCGCGGCATGCTGGCGCTATACGACTCGGTCAAACTAGGCATTGACGCACTGCTCTGGTCGGCCGAGGTTTCGGGCGAGCCGGAAGAGCAATTGGCGGGGTGGCAGGTCGCGTTGACGATGGCTTTGTCTCTGGCAATCTCCGTCGGCCTGTTTATGCTGTTGCCGACGCTGATCGTGTCCTCCTTGCGGTCGCTGATGCACATGGCGCCGACGTCCAAGCTACGTCCAGACCGTCGGCCTCAATATCGTCGAAGGCATTGTCCGTGCGGGGATTCTGGTGTCGTACGTCTCGCTGATCGCGCGGATGCCCGACATTGCCCGGGTTCTGCAGTATCACGGGGCGGAGCATCGCGTCATCCATACCGCGGAAGCGGGCGAGGACCTGACAGCGGAGGCAGCGCCGGTATCCGGTAATCCATTCCGCGTTGCGGAACCAGTTTTCTGCTCTACGTGATCATGGTGAGCGTGCTGATTTTCAGTTTCTTTGGCTGGCCGGGCATCATCCAGCGGATCCTGATCCGACTGAGCCTGCTGCCCTATTGTGGCAGGGATTTCCTATGAATGGGTCCGCCTGGCCGGCATGCGCGAGCAAGTCCCCGCTGGTCAAGGCGTTGTGCGTGCCGGGCATGTGGCTGCAGCGGCTGACCACCCGCCTGCCGGATGACGATCAGGTCGAGGTAGCTATCGCAGCGCTCCGGGGACTGCGCGGCGAGCGTTTGGTCGAGGAGGGCCAGGTGTGATTCAGGAGATGCAGTACGTTCTGGCGGAAATGGACGCCGCCAGCCGCAAATACGAAGAGATCGGCAAGAGTCTCGGCGATCCGGCCGTGCTCTCGGACCGCGATGCCTATACGCGCCTTGCCCGCGAGCACGCGCGGCTTGGTTCGATGGTCAGCAAGTACACCGAATACCGGGACCTCAAGGACCAGCTCGACCAGGCCCAGGAACTCCTTCAGGGGGACGATGAAGAACTGCGCGAACTCGCCCGCGAAGAGGCCGCGGGCCTTGAGACACGCGTGGAACAGGCTTTGCACAATTTGAAGGTGATGCTGCTGCCACACGACCCGCGTGACGACAAGAACGTGATCATTGAAATCCGGGCGGGTACCGGCGGCGACGAGGCGGCGCTGTTTGCCGCGGACCTGTTCCGGCAGTACAGCCGCTATGCCGAGCGCCAGGGGTGGCGGACCGAGATTCTGACGGACTCCGAGACCGACATCGGCGGATACAAGGAAATCGTGCTCTTGATCGCCGGGGACAAGGCCTACAGCAAACTGCGCTACGAAAGCGGGGTCCACCGAGTGCAGCGGGTGCCGCAGACCGAGGCCCAGGGCCGGATTCATACCAGCGCCGCGACAGTGGCGGTGTTGCCCGAGGCTGAGGAGGTCGACGTCGAGATCAACCCCGACGACCTCCGGGTCGATACGTTTTGCTCCAGCGGCCCGGGCGGGCAGAGCGTGAACACGACGTACTCCGCAGTCCGGCTGACCCACCTTCCGACAGGTATCGTCGTTTCATGCCAGGACGAGAAGTCGCAGCACAAGAACCGCGACAAAGCGATGCGAGTCCTCAGGGCCAAGCTCCTGGACATAGCGGAGCAGCAGCAGCAGGCCGAGCTCGCCGAAGAGCGGCGTTCGCAGGTCGGATCCGGCGACCGGAGCGAGCGGATCCGGACGTATAACTTCCCGCAGAACCGAGTGACCGACCACCGGATCGGCCTGACCATACACCGCCTCGAGGCCGTGCTCGATGGCGACATCGACGAGCTGCTGTCCGCCCTCGCCGCGCACGACCAGGCCGAACGACTGCGCAACCTCAAGATCGCGACCTAGACCTGGCGAGCGGGGGTTTTGCCGGCGTGAGCAATCGCGAAAACACCGCCGACCTTCTCCGTTGGGGTGCGACCGAGCTCCGGGCGATGGGCCTGGACTTCCCGCGTCTCGAAGCCGAATTGCTCCTGGCCAACGCCACAGGCCGGTCGCGGCACCACCTCATCGTCAATCCGGATGAGCAGCCGTCGTACGCCGCGGCTGCGCAGTACAGGCGCGATGTCCTCCGGAGGGCGGGACACGAACCCCTCGCGTACATCACCGGGCAAAAGGAGTTCATGTCGCTTCTGCTGGAGGTTTCGCCGGATGTGCTCGTGCCGAGGCCGGACACGGAGACACTTGTCGAACAGGCCCTGGCCTTCCTGGCCGGCCAGGCGCCGCCCGAAGATCAGGGGTTCCAGGTTGCAGATATCGGCACGGGGTCTGGCGCGATCGGCCTTGCCATCGCCCACTATTGCCCGGATGCGACTGTCTGGGCCATCGACATCTCGCCGGCGGCGGCGGCCGTCGCCCGCCGCAACTCGCGGCGTCACGGGCTCTCCGCCCGGGTCAACGTCCTCGTCGGCGACCTGTTCGACGCCCACGGCCTGCCGGACGACCTCTGTTTTGACCTGGTGGTCGCAAACCTGCCGTACGTTCCGACCCGGGCGTTTGAGGCGTTGGCGCCGGAGATCGCCGTGTTCGAACCAAGGGTCGCCCTTCACGGCGGAAAAGACGGCCTGGACGTCATCCGCCGGTTGGTTCCGCAGGCGGCAAGCCGCCTGAAGGGGGGAGGGGCCCTGGGTTTGGAGTGCGACCCCGAGCAGTGTACACTGTTGACAGAGTTGCTTGGCCAAGCCGGCCTGGTGGGCGTCACGGTTTCCACGGATCTGGCCGGAAGGCCGCGTACCGTTTGGGGGTCGAAGAGTGGCGCAGTTGATCAGGGTGGAGGCTCACCTCGCCGGTAGCCCCGGGTACCAAAAGGGAATCCGGGAGGCCGCAGCCATCATCCACGACGGCGGACTCGTTGGGTTTCCAACGGAAACCGTCTACGGCCTCGCTGCCCACGGGCTCGACGGAAGGGCGGTCGCCCGCGTGTTCGAGGTCAAGCAGCGGCCGCTCGACAGCGCCCTCATCCTCCACCTCGCGGATGCAGCCGAGGCGCCGCGCTACGCTCGCTCTGTTCCGGACCCCGCGCTGGGCCTGATGGATGCCTTCTGGCCCGGGCCACTGACCATCATTCTCGCCAAGGCGGCGGTCGTGCCGGATATCGTCTCGGCCGGACGCAGCAACGTGGGCATGCGGGTCCCCGACCATCAGGTTGCCCGGGATCTGGTGCGGGCCGTCGGCCGGCCCATTGTCGGCCCAAGCGCCAACAAGTGGGGCCGCCCGAGCCCGATGACCGCGCAGGATGTCTTGGCTGAACTGGGCGAGGGCATCGAGGCGGTCCTCGACGGCGGGCCGGCGCGGCTGGGCATGGAATCGACCGTTCTCGACCTGACGCGCACGCCCCCGGCGGTGCTCCGTCCTGGAGCCATCACTCTTGACCAACTCCGGCCCTACCTTGCCGATGTGGTAATGGGCTCCGCCCATTCGCGTCCGGCCGCCGCGCGACGGGGCGCGGTTGGTGAAGCGACTGCGGGGCGGGGGCTTCGGATGCGTTTGGTGTTGTTGGACGAAGAGCCCGGCAGCCGCGCGGCCAACGGGGCGGTAGCGCTGGCGCACGTATTCTCGCAGCGCGGCGAACGCGCGGCCGTCTTGGTTCAAGATGGATTGCTCACCGGTGACCGGACGGCGGAACCCGGTGTGGTAGATGTGTGTCTGCTCGGCCCGGCCGGGGACCTCCGGGCCGCCGCCGCCCGCCTCTATCCGGCTCTGCGCGAGTGCGAATCCTCCGGCTACGACGTAGTAGTCGCGGCGCCTGTGCCGCGGCAGGGGTTGGGGCTGGCCATCATGAACCGCCTGGAGAAGATGGCCGCCGAGGTGGTAGCCGGTTGACCGCGCGCCGGATCCTCCTGGTCTGCACGGGCAACACGTGTCGCAGCCCCATGGCGGCGGCTCTGCTCCGTGGCCACCTCACGGCCGGGCTGGGCCTAGGGGCCGGGGATTTCGAAGTCGCATCGGCAGGGCTCGCCGTGGCAAGCGAAGGCGAGGGGGCGACCGCCCACGCCGCGGCGGTGATGGCCGAGAGGGGGCTGTCCCTTGCCGACCACCGCGCGCGCTCCCTTGACGCGTGCGCCGTCGGCCGCGCCGACCTGATCCTGACGATGACCGCCGCGCAGAAGGGCCGCGTGCTGCAACTCCATCCGGCTGCGGCGGACCGCGTCTTCACATTGGCGGAGTACGCAGGCCTTCGCGGCGGCAAGGGCGGCGGCGACATCCCGGACCCTATCGGCGGCGACATGGCCATATACAGGCGCTGCGCCGAGGGTTTGGACCGGGCGACCGCGAAGCTTGCCCTGTTGATCGCATCCGAGGAGGGGACTGATTTGCCGCATGTGGTGACGCCACCTGCCCCCGGCTCCATGGTTGAGAGCGTCCTTGCCGAGCTTCCCGTCGCAGTCGACCCTCTTGCTGCGCCGGCGCCCGCCAAAAGGTCGATCCGCCGGCTCGCGGTCGGCGCGGACCATGCGGGATACGCACTCAAGGACGAGCTCGTGGCCACCCTCTCCGAGACCGGCATCGAAATCCAGGACTTCGGGACAGACGGTCCCGAGTCGGTGGATTACCCCGATTTTGCAGCCAGGGTCGCCGCGGCAGTGGTGGCAAAGCAATGCGATGCGGGGTTGCTGGTCTGCGGCACCGGCCTGGGCATGGCCATCGCGGCGAACAAGGTCCGCGGGGTGCGCGCCGTAACCTGCAACGACCTGTACTCCGCGCGCATGTGCCGGGAGCATAACGACGCGAATGTGCTATGCATCGGCGCAAGGGTCGTCGGTTCGGACCTTGCGCTGGAAATCGTAAGGACGTTTTTGCGCACGCCCTTCGGCCACGGCCGGCACGTGGGCAGGGTGAGGAAGATCGCCGACCTCGAAGCGGGTTCGCATCCCGATCGGCAAGGAAAGGACCGGTAGACCTATGTCAGAGGACCAGGCCGGCCGCGCGGCGACTGCCGCGGCCGGAGCCGGGCCGCATGCCGCGGCCGTAGACAAGCCTTCAACTCACCACAAACACCCGGCGCCGGCCGGGGCCGATGCCCCGGACCTCGCGCTACTTGCCGGGCGGAGTCTGGACCTGCTGTTGGAGTTGGCCAAACTCGAGCCGGGCGAGATCGTGGTCATCGGCTGCAGCACGAGCGAGATTTTGGGCAACCGGATCGGGTCGGCGGGCAGCCCCGATCTGGCTTCGCACCTGTTTGGCGCGCTCGGCGCGGTGGCCCGCAGGCATGGCGTCGCCCTGGCGTTTCAGTGTTGCGAGCATCTCAACAGGGCTTTGGTCGTCGAACGACAGACGATGCGCGACTACAGGCTGCAGCCCGTGACCGTCTGGCCGGTGTGGAACGCCGGCGGGTCCCTTGCGGCGGCGGCGATGGACGGTTTCCAGGATCCCGTCGTTGTGGAAACCATCTCCGCGGCGGCCGGGATGGACATCGGACACACGCTCATCGGGATGCACCTGCGCCCCGTTGCCGTACCGGTGAGGCTGCCGTGGAAGAAGATCGGCGAGGCTGACCTGGTCCTGGCCCGCACCAGGCCCAAGCTGATCGGCGGAGTAAGGGCCTGCTACAGCCGTGACGAGGGCGCCCTGCGAAGCCCGCCCAGACCGGATGCCCCCCGCGAGGAGCGGCCATGACGACGTCGCGGCCTAGCTGGGATGAGTATTTCATGCAACTCGCGGGCGTCGTCTCCAGCCGCTCGACGTGCCTGCGGCGACGGGTGGGCGCTTTGATCGTCCGCGACAAGCGTATTCTGGCGACCGGCTACAACGGCGCGCCGAGCGGGATTCCGCATTGCCTCGACGTCGGCTGCCTCCGCCAGCAGATGAACATCCCTTCCGGCGAGCGGCAGGAGCTCTGCCGCGGCCTGCACGCCGAACAGAACGCAATCATCCAGGCGGGGTTGCACGGGGTGAGCCTGCGCGGCGGGACGATCTACGTCACCCTCGCGCCATGCACGACCTGCGCCAAGATGATCATCAACGCCGGACTCAAGCGTGTCGTCTACCGCGACACGTACACCGAGGACCTGGGCATGCAGATGATGGTCCAGGCCGGAATCGAAATAGGGCAATGGGACGACGAGCAGCGCAAAGCAGTTGCACCTGGGCTTCTATCTGCAGTAAAAGCAGGACAAAGAGGCAAAGGCACGGAATAACCTCGAAAATCGGCAATCCCGCCAGTAAGTTGACACGCCGGCCGAGTCCGCTACAATCAGTAGTTAGGCTTGTCCTCGCAGGGCTTGTCCCGGGGGGACGGTGGGAGAGAAGCTTCTGCATACAATCGGTACGCTTGGACTTGCAGCGGTCATCGTCTGGGCCCTGACCCCGGTTATCAGGGCTGTGGCGATTCGTTTCGGCATTGTTGCCGTTCCCAACTCCCGCAGCGTTCACACCAAGCCCCTGCCATACCTCGGCGGGGTGGCGATCTACGCCGGTTTCGTCGCAGCAGCCGCAGCCGCGCTCGGGCCACGGGAGCCGCTGGTCGTGGCTCTGGCCTTGGGCGGGGGCGTAATCCTCGTGCTGGGCATGGTCGACGACTTGCGGCCCCTTTCCGCGTGGACCAAGCTGTTGGTCGAGTTTGCGGTGGCCGGGGCGATGGTTTGGGCGGGCATCCGCATCGAATGGATGACCAACCCGCTCGGCGGTCTGTTCCACACCGGATTCTGGGGCATCCCCCTGACGATGCTCTGGATCGTCGGCGTGACAAACTTGCTCAACGTCATCGACGGCCTCGACGGGCTCGCCGCCGGAATCACGTCGATCGTTGCGCTGACCCTGCTCTTCGCCTGCCGCCAGGCCGGCCAGGTCCACACCGCACTGCTGACCGCCGCGCTGGCTGGGAGCGCACTGGGCTTTCTGCCGCACAACTTCAACCCGGCCAAGATCATCATGGGCGACGCGGGGGCGCTGTTTTTGGGCTTTGCGATTGCCCTGATCTCGGTTGAAGGGCCGATCAAGAGCGCCGCGACCGTCGCAATGTTCGTCCCCGTGCTCGCCCTCGGCGTGCCGATCTTCGATGCGGCTTTCGCGGTCTGGCGTAGGGCCGTCAGCCGGCGTTCGATGGTCGTGGCCGACCGCGACCACCTGCACCACCGGCTGCTCAGAATGGGCTATTCGCAGCGTCAAGCCGTCATGTTGATGTATTCCGTGAGCGGTTTCTTCGGTGCCAGCGCGATCACGTTGAGCCGGCTCAGCGCCACGCAGGCTGCGTTGATGCTCGCGCTCGTTTTCAGCGCGGCGTACTTCGGAGGCCGCAGGGCGGGTCTGTTGGGGGTCCGCCCTGGCAGTCCGTCCGGTGATGCGAGGAGCGAGTTGCTGGCGACAGTCGCCGAGACGGCGGCCGCCCGCGAGACTGACGGCGATCCGAGTGGAGTCCGAGGCGGTTAGCCTCTTCGCGGGCGTTGCATCGTCCGGCCCTCATTAGTCGCCGCCGCTAGATCCCTCTCCCCAACCTCAACGCATGCGTTGAACCCCGCTCCGTTAAGCTCCAGCCAAATCGTCAGAACCCACAGGTTCGGCCACCTCCCCTTAGCCGCGCCAACTTGCGCCGAGGCTTGCTTTGATTGAAATACGCAGTACGGTTGCACTGATTTGCCGGGATATCAGCCCTGCGCAAACGGCAGACTAGCTGTGCAAACAGCCTTTGTGCAGGTGTTTTAGCACCCGCTCCTGCATAACACCCCTCTGGCATGGCAACTATGACCAACTAAGGGCCTAACGGCAGGTTGCCCCTGCCTGGTGGCTGCTGCGCCGATACCGGGGGAATGAGGAAAAAACGTGCTAAACGATTGGCAGATCTGGCGAAAGACGCTTGCCCAGGCGGTCTTGGCCTTTGCGCTTGTAGCGGCGCTTGCGTTTGCGGGCCGGGCATTCGCGCCGGCCATAGCCCGCGCCGTGACCGGGACGCCGGAACCGCTGTTGGCGGTGTGCCAGGCTCTGGAAACCGCGCCGACACGCGCGCTGTTGACCGGCTGGGTCGAGCGGTCCGGCGACCCGACGGGGGATCTCCGGCTTGATGACGTGGCATCGCGGGCGATGAGCATCCTGGCGGGCCCTGATCTGACGTTCGGCCCGGAGCTGGGTGAGGCCACCGGCCCGGATGTTGCCGAGTACGTCCTCAAGACGGGCGACTGCTACTATCGCACCTGCATCCGCCGCATCGGCGACGGGGCGGACCAAAAGCTCTACCTGGTATGCTCCGCCGAGATACGGGAGCCTTCGGCGCTGGCCGACCGCCAGAGACGTTTGGACGCGGCCCTGAATACTCTGGGGAGCGGCGCGCGACGGCCTGAACCGACTTACGCGACCGTCTTCGCCCGGCTGCCCGGAGTACTGGACGACGGCCAGTGCCGGAACGCGGCGCAACGCGTCATGGCACGGCTGCGGGGGCGCCAGATGCACGAGTTCGACGGGAACGCTCTTTACTCGCTCCTGTCATACAGCATCATGCTCGGCCCCGCGGTCGAGGTTGCCGGGCGGCAAGTGAACCTCAGCGTTGTACTTCGGCCGGACACCGAGACGGGTTCGACCTGGGTGGTCATAGGCACTCCGCTCTGCGCCGGGGACTATTGAGCCAGGCCGATTCCGGGAGGAGGGCACCGTGGACAGGCTAACGATCCGCGGCGGATTGCCGTTGCGCGGCGAGGTGGTCGTCAACGCCGCAAAAAACGCGACATTGCCGATCATCGCGGCTTCGCTCCTGGCCGAGGGCACGACTGTCCTACCGAACACCCCTAAGCTTCACGACGTCGCAACCGTCCTCAGCGTGCTGGAGGGCTTGGGAGCGGAAGTCGAGCACCGCGCCGACGGGACCCTTACCGTACGGGCCGACAGGGTCCGGACGTTTGAGGCGCCCTACCACCCCGTCCGCCAGATCCGGGCATCGTTCCTCGTCATGGGGCCACTGCTCGCACGGCTCGGCCGGTCACGGATGCCCCTTCCCGGCGGCTGCGCAATCGGCACCCGGCCGATCGACCTTCACCTGCGGGGATTCGCGGCGATGGGGGCGCAGGTTTCCCTGGTGCACGGGTACGTCGACGCCCAGGCCCGCAGACTCGCCGGAAACCGGATTTACCTGGACTACCCCAGCGTCGGCGCCACCGAAAACCTCCTGATGGCGGCGTCGCTTGCCTCGGGCACCACGATCATCGAGAACGCGGCGGAGGAGCCGGAAGTCTGCGACCTTGCGCACTTCATCAACGCCATGGGAGGCAAGGTCTCGGGCATCGGCACCCGCGTCCTGATCGTCCAGGGCGTCGACCGTCTCACGGGCACGACGTACCGGGTGATCCCCGACCGGATTGAAGCGGGCACTCTGATGACCGCCGCCGCGATTACCGGCGGCAATGTCCTCATCCGGCACGTCAAACCACAGCACCTCAAGGCGGTCGTCGCCAAGCTGCGCGAGGCGGGTGTTGAGATCGAGGAGGGCAGGGACAGAATCCGCGTCCGCGGCCGCGGACGGCCCCGGCCCGTAAACATCAAGACGCTGCCGTATCCAGGCTTTCCGACGGACATGCAGGCTCAGATGATGTCCTTGTTGGCGCTCGGCCACGGCACCAGCGTGGTTACGGAAACCGTCTTTGAAAACCGGTTCATGCACGTCCCCGAGCTCAACCGGATGGGGACGCAGATCAGCACCGAAGGCTCCGTCGCCGTCATCCGTGGCGTCGAGAAGCTCTGGGCGGCGTCCGTGCGCGTGAGCGACTTGCGCGCGGGGGCAGCGCTGATTCTCGCGGCCCTGGCGGCTGACGGGACCAGCGAGATTCATGGCGTAAAGCATGTCGACCGCGGTTACGTCCGGATCGAGGAGCGTCTGAACAGCCTCGGCGCCGACATCAGGCGGGTCCCCGGCTAGGCTGCCCCCGGCCGCATCGCAAACGGCCCCCCACACCCGCACGCACAGGCGTCACTACCCAACCGGATGGCACAGGCATGTACACCCCACCCGCACGCATAGGCATGTACAGGCCTGGCCGGCCCCGAGAGGAGATGCCGCGGCGTGCGTCGCCCCCGTCTTGTCAACATCATTTTGCTTCTGTTCGTCACCTGTGTCGTAATGCCCGTGCTGATCGTCCGCGGCTGCAGCTTTTATGCCGCGCCAAAGACCACCGAAGACCCCTCGGGAGGCCCCTACGTGCAGTTGCGCCGCACTTCCACCGGCCAGGTCGAGAAGCTGCCGCTTGAGCAGTACGTCAAAGGGGTCGTGGCGGCGGAAATGCCGGCGGCGTTCCACATCGAGGCGCTCAAGGCGCAGGCCATCCTGGCCCGTACCTATATCGTGACACGGATGCGCGCCTTCGGCGGCCAGGGCGACCCCGACCATTCGACTGCCGACATCTCCGACGACCCCGCCCGCGGCCAGGCCTGGCTCGACGAGGCGTCCCTTAAGGCGAGGTGGGGAGTGCTGCAATACCCCACCTATTGGAGCAAGATCGAGGAGGCCGTCAAAGCTACGGCGGGCCTGATCGCTGTGTACAACGGGGATCCCATCCAGGCGGCGTACCATTCGACCTGCGGCGGGCGTACCGAGGCGTCGGGAAACGTCTGGCAATACGACGTCCCGTACCTCCAGCCCGTGACATGCCGGTGGGACGGGCATTCGCCACGCCTCGCGCAGCAGACGACCTTCACCTGGGCACAACTCGAAGAGAAGCTGGGCAACCAAGCCGGCGCCCTGGCTGTTGCCGCATCTTCCGGCAAGACCAATCTCATCCAGGTGCTGTCCCAGACCGACGGCGGCAGGGCGGCGTCCGTCAGGGTCGGCGATATGACCGCTACCGGGGTCCGGTTGCGGACTGCCCTTGGTCTGCCGTCGGCCCAGTTCACCGTCAGCCAAAACTCAAAGAGCGTCACCTTCGCCACGCGGGGGTATGGCCACGGCGTCGGGATGTGCCAATACGGGGCCGACGGAATGGGCAAGGAAGGCTATCGCTACGCCGAGATCATCTCCCACTACATGCCTGGCGTGACCCTCCGGCCGGTATTCGGGAACTAGCGGTGCGGGAGGACGACACGGAGCGGGCGTGGCAGCGGGGCATGTGTCCTCGACCTTTGCCGGTCCGCCACGTATGACCTGCCGGATGCTGGAGAGACTAGGCAGTCGGGAGGTGTGTGCCCGATGCCAAAGTCTAGGCACCGCAAGAAGGAGTATCAACCACTCTACCTTGTTACCGGCCGGTGGTTGGAGCGCACGGCGGCGAGGTTTGGTCGGGCCGCGTCACACTTTTGGCATGACCTGACCCTCGAACGGGGCTCCCGGTACTACCGTGCGCTCGCGGTTTTCTGCGTGCTCTGTCTCGTCTTGGGAACGGGTGTGGGAATCGCATGGCGGTCCAGCGCCGTTCGCCTGGCCGTCGAACGCTACCGGGCTGTGTTCCTTGGTGAAGGCGAGGCGCCGCCTGTTACCCCGCCTGACACAACCACGGAGCCAACACCGCCGGAAGGCGAACCGGTTGAGCCCTCAGGGTCCGGAAGCGGCGACGCGGGCGGCCCGGGCCAGGGAGAGGGGGCCGGCGAGCCCACCGCCCCAGCGGAGCCGAGCACCCCCACCGAGCCAAGCCAGCCGGTTGCTCCTCCCGCGGCGCCAAAGCCGGATCTTCACACCATTGTCAGGCCCGTAACGGGCCCCACGATCCTGGCTTTTGGCTGGCAGTATTCAACGACACTGGCAGACTGGCGTTACCATGACGGGGTCGACATCCAGGCCGCGGAGGGGACGACCGTCCGCGCGATCCTCGGCGGCAGCGTGACCGAAGTTGACGACAGCTTTGACCTCGGACTCTACTGCGTTATCGACAGCGGCGGCGGAGTCGAAACGGTTTACGGCAGCCTCAAAACCTGCGCGGCCCAGGTGGGCCAGCAGGTCAAGCAGGGGGCTGTAATCGGTTCGGTCGGAGTTTCGGCCACCGCCGAGGCCGCTTCAGGCCCCCACCTGCACCTTGAGCTTTGGGACGCAGGCGAGGCAGTCGATCCTGAGCAGTACTGGCAATAGACACGTCCTCATAGCGCCGGACGGTGTGCGCGCAGCCGCCCCGTCCGGCTTTGCGTTGCCCCGCCGCTTACCCGGCGCGCCTGACATGTTTGGCTTCCCCAGGCATATGAATGTAGCGATTTCGCGGTGCGCGGGGGGGCCGAAGGATGAAGGAGCACATCTGGCGCCGGGTCCTGGAGGTTGCCGAGTATGTTCTGGGGCATCAGGCCACCGTACGGGATGCGGCGAAGGCCTTCGGCATCAGCAAGAGCACAGTCCACAAAGACCTGACGGAACGCCTGCCGCAAGTCAACCCGGTCTTGGCGCAGCAGGTCAGGGAGGTGCTCGGCCACAACAAGGCCGAACGTCATCTGCGGGGCGGAGAAGCCACCCGGCGGAAATATCACGGGCAGGGATAAGCTCAACCCCGGGCAAACAGGAAGCCAATAGAAAGCAGCGAAAGTCTTAGGGCACTAAGGCTTTCGCTTTTTCGCGTCCTTTTTTAGGGGGAATTCAAGTGTTCTTGGGTACTGACCTCGGGGTTGACCTCGGCACCGCTACGGTCTTGGTGTTTGTCCGGGGCAAGGGCATCGTTTTGCGGGAGCCGTCGGTTGTTGCCATCGACAGGGACACCGGCAAGGTCCTGGCGATCGGTGAGGAGGCGCGCCGGATGGTCGGCCGCACTCCGGGCAACATCGTGGCTGTGAGGCCCCTGCGCGAGGGGGTCATCGCCGATTTCGACGTCACCGAGACGATGCTGCGTTACTTCATTTCGCGGGCGTGCGGGCGGCGGATGTTCTTCCGGCCGCGCGTGATCATCTGCATCCCCCCCGAGATCACCGGAGTGGAGCGCCGCGCCGTCCTTGACGCCGCGACACGGGCGGGGGCCGGCAAGGTCTTCCCGATCGAGCAGCCTCTCGCCGGAGCCATCGGCGCAGGCCTTGACATCACCCAGCCGAGCGGCAACATGGTCGTCGACATCGGCGGCGGTACCACCGACATCGCGGTCATCTCGCTGGGTGGCGTCGTCGTCAGCCAGTCCCTGCGCGTCGCGGGCGACAAGTTTGACGACGCCCTGATCCGGTACGTGAAGCGTGAGTTTGACCTGGCAATCGGCGAACGCACAGCCGAGGACCTCAAGATCCAGGTCGGCACCGCTCATCCCGAGGGCCGGGACGCGGCGATGGACATCCGCGGCCGCGACCTGATCACGGGCCTTCCCAAGACGGTTTCAGTGAGCAGCAAGGACTGCCTCAAGGCCTTCAAGGAGCCGCTCACGCAGATGCTGGACGCTATTCACTCCGTGCTCGAACGGACCCCGCCCGAGCTTGCCGCGGACATCATGGACAAGGGGCTGGTTCTGACCGGCGGCGGTTCGTTGCTCGACAGCCTCGACCAGTTGATCCGCGACGAAACCGGCGTGCCCGTTCACCGCGTCGATGACCCGGTCTCCTGCGTGGCACTCGGCGCGGGCAAGGCGCTGGAGCATTTCCAGGTGTTCACGGACCACATCCACCCGATGCAGAAGGCAACGGGCGACGGGGCGGCGAGCCGGTAGATGGGCGCAGACGCCGAAGGCCGGTCGGGAGTCGAAGCGGGCGGTGGGCCTGTGTTGCCGCCGCTGCCGTGGGGGCTGCCGGAGATCGAGTCCGTCCTGCCGCACCGCCGGCCGTTTCTGTTCCTGGACCGGATCCTTGAGCTTGACCCTGGCAGGCACGCCGTTGCGCAGAAGGCCGTGGCCGGGGGCGAGGCCCATTTCGCCGGGCATTTTCCGGGCCATCCGGTGATGCCCGGCGTGCTGATCATCGAGGCCCTGGCCCAGCTAGGGGCGGTGTGCATTCTCAGCACGCCCGAGGGCAGCGGCAGGCTTGTCCTGTTCGGTGGCATCGAGCAGGCCCGGTTCCGGCAGCAGGTGGTCCCGGGCGAGCTGTTGCGCCTGGAGGTGCAACTGACTGCCCGGCGCGGCCCGGTCGGTAAGGGGCAGGGTAAGGCGTTTCTTGCGGATGGGCGTGTCGCCGCGGAAGCGCAGTTGATGTTCGTGCTGGCCCGGCGAGATAACTGAATACAAGCACCTCTTATCAAGAGCGGTTGAGGGACGGCCCCAATGACACCCGGCAACCAGCCCGACGGGCACGGTGCCAACTGCCGACAGAGCCAATCTGGAAGATGAGAGCATATCGCCACTCGCCCCTTCCGTGATTGGGAGGGTTTTTTGCTTGGCCCGCCGCGTGTGAGCGGGCATGTTAGTGGAGGTGAGAGTATGGCCGATAGAGTCCTGTTCACCAGCGAATCCGTTACCGACGGGCACCCGGACAAGGTCGCCGACCAGATTTCCGATGCGGTCCTCGACGAGATGCTGCGCGGCGACCCCGAATCACGGGTCGCCCTCGAGACCTTCGTGACCAAAGGCCTGGTCATGGTCGCCGGCGAGGTCACGACCAACTGCTACGTCGACGTGCGCGCGGTCGTCCGGCGCACCGTGCTCGAAATCGGATACACGAGGGCCAAGTTCGGTTTCGACGGGGAAACCTGTGCTGTGTTGACCAGCATCGATGAGCAGTCGCCGGACATCGCCAGGGGGATCGACGATCCCTACGAGAGGCGCGAGGGCGGCGGGCTGGTGGACGGCGATGCAGGCGCGCTGGTCGGGGCGGGCGATCAGGGGATGATGTTTGGTTTTGCATGCGACGAAACCCCCGAGTTGATGCCCATGCCCATCACCCTTGCCCACCGCATCACGAGACGGCTCAACCAGGCACGCAGGAGCAGAATCCTGCCGTGGCTGCGCCCCGACGGCAAGAGCCAGGTCACGGTCGAATACCGGGCCGGCAGGCCGGTGCGGGTGGACGCCGTTGTCGTCTCCTGCCAGCATCGTCCTGACGTCGAGCTGCCTATACTGCGCCAACAGGTCCTTGACAACGTCATTCGCGTGGCAGTCCCGCCCGATATGCTCGACGGCGCGACCAGGCTCTACATCAACCCCACCGGGCGCTTCACCATCGGCGGGCCGATGGCCGACACGGGCCTGACCGGGCGCAAGATCGAGGTCGACACCTACGGTGGCATGGCGCGCCACGGGGGCGGGTCATTCTCGGGCAAAGACCCGACCAAAGTCGACCGTAGCGCGGCATATGCCATGCGGCATGTCGCCAAGAACATCGTCGCCGCCGGGCTCGCGGCCCGGTGCGAGGTTCAGGTTTCGTACGCGATCGGCGTCGCCAGGCCGGTTTCCCTGACCGCGAACACGTTCGGCACGGGGCGGCTCGACGACGAAACCCTGTCGGAGCTGGTGTGGCGGCTTTTCGATCTCCGGCCCGGCGCCATCATCAAGCGGTTCGATTTGCGACGGCCTATCTACCGCCAGACAGCGGCCTTCGGGCACTTCGGCCGGCCCGACCTCGACCTGCCGTGGGAGCAAACGGACATGACGCAGGCCCTGCGCGAGGAAGCCGGCCTCGGCTAGTTGCCCGCGGCCGGGGCCACTGCACCCGCGCGGAACTTCGCCAATAGGATGGGGTAACTCCGAGGGCGAAGTTCTCGCTCCTCGCGGCGAGGAGGGGCGACCGTGCCTCTTGCCGTGGACCCCACGTGGATCGTCTACCTCTTGGCGGCGCTCGGCACCGTCACGCTCCTGGGCCTGGTGTGTAGGTTCCTCAAACGATACCTGGTGCGCGGCACCGGCCGGTCGTTTGTAAGCATTCTGGTTGTCGCGCGCAACAAGGAGCGGGTCATCGAAGGGCTCCTGCGCGGGCTGGCTACGCTGGGCGACGGCCCCGGCCATCCCGGCCACGAGGTCGTCGTCGTGGACAACCACTCCGAAGACCAGACCCCGATGATCATCGACCGGCTCGTGCGCTTTTACGGCAACGTCAGGGCGGTCCACATGGCCGACCTGGGGGCCAGAGGCGGGTCCGCGTTCGAAGTCGGCCTGTTCATGTGCTCGAGCCCGATCGTCGTGTTCTTGAACCTCGAAACCCAGGTCCACCCCCGCATGCTTCTGCAGGCTGCAGCCTACCTCCTGACGCATCCGACGGCCGAGGACGCCGGCAACGAAACGGGCCACGCCGTCCGCCGGCTTCGCGGTCCCACCTCCTTCCAGAGAAAGGAACGAGCCGGACGTTCATCGAACTAGCCCCGGCGTGGATACCGTCGAAGGCGTCGTTGAACGCATTACCTTCCGCAACCCCGAGAGCCTCTACACAGTGGCTCGGTTCAGGTCCGACCGTGTGATCCCGCGCCGCGGCGCGACCTTCACCGCCGTCGGGCCGTTCAGTTCGATCTCCGCGGGGGAGCGGTTTCGCCTGAGCGGCGAGTGGACGACCCATCCGGAGTACGGCGAGCAGTTCAAGGTGGCGGTTGCCGAGATGCTCCTGCCCGCCACAGAGAAGGGACTCGTCCGCTATCTCGGGTCCGGGTTGATCCCGGGCATCGGGCCGGTTACTGCCCAAAAACTCGTGGATAGCTTCGGGCTTGAAGCCACCACGATCATCGACCGCCAGCCGGAGCGGCTGACGACGGTTGAAGGCATCGGTCCCGTCAAGGCCACGCGCATCGTCGAAGGATGGCGCCGGCAGCAGGGCGTTCGCGACGTCATGCTGTTCCTCCAAAGCCACGGCGCCAGCCCCGCATACGCGATGCGCATCTTCCGCCGGTACGGGCCGCGGACCGTCGAGGTCATCCGGGACAATCCCTACCGGCTGGCGGACGAGGTATTCGGTGTCGGCTTCAAGACCGCCGACGCGATCGCGAGGGAGTTGGGCATTGCCCCCGACTCGGCGTACCGCCTTCAGGCCGGCCTGCGCTATACGCTGGACCAGGCTTCCGGTGAGGGCCACGTCTACCTGCCGCGCGCCTCGTTGATTACGCAGGCCTGCGATATCCTTGGCGCGGGGCCCGACCAGATCAATGCCGCCCTCGACGAACTGCTGGTGCAGGGGACCCTGGTCGAGGAAGCCCTACCCGAGGAGCGGCCGGTCTACCTGCAAAGCACGCTCGCCGCGGAGGAATACGTCGCCTCCCGCCTCGCCGCCCTCGCCCAGGCGTCGCGCGGCGACCAGACCGTCGTCGGCCTGGACGACGCCCCGCTGCTCGAAGGGCTCTCCGACGGCCAGCGGGCGGCTGTGTTGCGGGCCCTTGAGGCAGGGGTCTTCGTGCTCACAGGCGGCCCCGGCACCGGCAAGACGACCACCCTCAACCGGATGATCCGCCTCTTCGAAGCCCGGCGGCGGCGAGTCGCCCTGTGTTCGCCGACGGGCAGGGCCGCCAAGCGCATGGCGGAAGCGACCGGTCGCCCGGCCAAGACGGTCCACAGGCTGCTGGAATACGGCTATGCGGACGGCGTGCTGGATTTCGGCCGCCACGAACGCAACCCGATCGAGGCTGACGTCGTCATCGTCGACGAGGCCTCGATGCTGGACCTCGCACTTACCCAGCGGCTCCTTCGCGCCGTCAAACTGGGGACCAAGCTGGTCCTGGTGGGCGATGCAGACCAACTGCCGTCGGTGGGCGCCGGGTCAGTGCTAAAGGACGTTATCGCGTCCGGAGCCGTCGAGGTGGCCACGTTGCGCGAGATCTTCCGCCAGGCGCAGGAGAGCGCAATCGTGCTTAACGCCCACCGGGTCAACCAGGGCGAATTCCCAAAGCTTCGCGGGGAGGGCGGCGACTTCTACTTCATCGCCAAGGACGACCCGGAGGATGCGCTCAAGGCGATCATCGAGTTGTGCGCCGAGCGGCTGCCGCCGTACGGTCCCTATCACCCGGTCCAGGACATCCAGGTGCTAAGCCCGATGCGCCGCACCGTGGTCGGCGTCGACAACCTCAACCAGGCCCTGCAGGCCGCCCTCAATCCTGCCGGAAGGGACTCCCCGAGATCGAAGCCGTGGGCACGACCTACCGGCTCCACGACAAAGTGATGCAGATCCGCAACAACTACGACCGCGAGGTCTTCAACGGCGATATCGGCCTTGTAACCGCCGTCGACTCCGAGGAAGGCGAGCTGACGGTGACTTTCCCGACCAGCCGGTGGACCGCGAGGTCACTTACGACCGCGCCGATCTCGACGAGCTTGTCCTGGCTTACGGCGTCTCGGTCCACAAGAGCCAGGGCAGCGAATACCCGGTCGTGGTCGTGCCCGTCGTGACCGCGCACTACGTGATGCTGCAGAGAAACCTCCTCTACACCGCCCTGACGCGCGCACGCCGGCTGTGCGTCCTGGTCGGCTCCAAGAAGGCCCTCGCGATCGCCGTCCGCAACAACCAGGTGCAGGCCCGGCACACCGGCCTCGTCCGCAGACTCCAAGCTGCGGCATCCCGCAACACCTGATCGCCCGTCTGCGCCGCCCGCCGCTGAGGGGTCTCGGCGGTTCGCGAATCCTCTCCGGCCTCGAGCGCTATTGGGCCGCGCTTTGCGAGGCGATCTGGCCCCTTGACGCCAACTGCTCAATCTGCGGGGCCCAAGCCCCGCTGTGGCTGCTGGGCGAGGCATCCGTCTGTACAGGGTGCCTCGCAGGCCTGGCCTGGCGACCCGGGTTTGCGTGTACGCGCTGTAACCGTCCCCTCCCATCACCGCCCCCCGGCGGCAGATGCGACGAGTGCCGGGCCTTGGGCGGCCAGACGGGCCTGCGGCGCGGGATTGACGGCCCGGCCGGCGAGGGGACGTACCGTGGGTACGACCGTGCAGTATCGCTTGGGGTATACCAGGGACAGCTCGCGCATTTGATCCGCCAGCTCAAGTTCGACGGCCGCTCCGACCTGGGGTGGCCTCTTGGAAACCTCCTCGCCTGGCCCGTGCAAGCCCGGCTCGGACCCGCTGCGGAGGACAGGGGGCCATGGCGGCCTGCAGTCGTGCCCGTGCCGCTGCATCCCGATCGACGGCGCGAGCGCGGCTACAACCAGGCGGCGTTGGTCGCTGCGGGGCTTGCCGCAGGACTGGGCCTGCGGGTACACTCAAACATCCTCACGCGGATCAAGGGCGGTATGCCCCAGGCCAACCTCGACCGCCTGGCTCGGTTGAACGCTCTTGAGGGCGCCTTTGCCCCTGCCCGGCGATACCGCAGCGGCGCGAGCGCGCGGCCGCGCCTTGCCGGCAGTGACGTGCTCTTGGTCGATGACGTGCTAACCACGGGTGCTACGCTCGATGCGTGCGCCTCTGTGCTCAAGTCGTTGGGCGCGCGCAGGGTGTTTGGCTGCACCGTCGCCGTCGGGTTGCCGCGCCGGCTATGGCGGGGACGACTGCCGGGAGGCTTTGATTCGAGGCCGGCCAAATCCGCGCGCACATATGTCTAGATTTCCACAACCTTATCCCCAACTTGAAACGCGCAACTGGCTGGTTATCAACAGAGTTGTCCACACTATACACAGGCTCGATGGGCAGACTATCCACAAGACCGAAAACAACGATATTTGGCCGGACTAACAAGGTTTGACAACCCAGATAGCGGGTGCTATAGTCAGGCCGTGAGTCTGCGAGCCGGGCTCGCAAGAAGAGAAGCAAGCTAAGTAGGAGGAATGTGCTCGAATGGAAGGCCGGGTAAAGTGGTTTAGTGCGGAGAAGGGCTACGGGTTCATCGAGAGAGAAGACGGTGCGGGTGACGTTTTCGTTCACTTCACCGCCATCCAGACCGAAGGATTCCGGACGCTCAACGAAGGCGACCGGGTCGAGTTCGAAATCGTGCAAGGCCCCAAAGGGGCGCAGGCTGCAAACGTTACGAAGCTGGCATAGCCCTTCACGTTAGACTGCGCGCGACCAGAACATGGACCCCTGGTGTCAAACACCAGGGGTTTTCATTTGCCTTGGGAGGACCGCGGCGCCGCCAACGCTGCCCGCAAGGCCCCGGCGCGGGCAGGCAGCTTCCCAGGCCCGACCCCATGGCAGGAGGACGCGTGATGCCGCGATCAAGGGGAGGATTGACTCCCGGCTACGGGAATACTCTAGGTCGAAGACAATAATAAAGGGATCTCGGGCGATCCGCATCGACCTCTGCGACTAGCTTGGCAGCTGGCCGGTAATCAAGGGTAGAAAGGGGTGGCCCGTTTGCAGATAGCGATTCGCGGCAAGAACGTCGACATCACCAACCCGCTCCGCGAGTACCTCGAAAAGCGCCTCAGCAAGGTCGAACGGCATTTCAATGGTGAAGTAGTGGCCAACGTGTCTGTCTCCACGGAACCCGTGGGCTACAGCGCAGAAATCACCATTCCGGCGAACGGTCTGCTCATTCGCGCCGAAGAGCAGTCCGGCGATCTGTATTCGGCCATCGACCTCGTTGTCGACAAACTGGTCCGGCAGATCAACCGCTTTCGGGGACGGATCCACGCTCGCCGGCAGGGCATGAGCATCAGGCAATTGCCGCCGCTTTCGGAGATCGCGCAGCCCGGCGGCGAGCCTGAAGCAAACGGCCGGATCGTGAAGGTCAAGCGGTTTCCAATGCGGCCGATGCCCGTTGAGGAAGCCATCTTGCAGATGAACCTTTTGAGCCACGACTTCTTTGTGTTCGCCAACGCCGACTCCGGCCGCGTGAGTGTGGTCTACCGGCGCCGGGACGGCAACTACGGGCTGATCGAACCGGAGCACTGAGGGCAAGACCTGTTGCGACCCGCCGTGACAAAATACGGCGGATACCGGTTGGGCTTGGCCATTACACCCGCCCTGGCCTCGGGGCGGGTGTATAATTGTGCTTAATCTGGCCTGGGGGTGAACTGATGGCACGGTTTACCGCAGTCGTGTTTGAGGGTGGACACCCGGCCAGCGAAGTCCAACGTGCGATGTCGACCGTCCGCTTCGGCGTGACGATGGACAACCTCCAAAAGCTCCTTGCAGTCCCCGAGGTCGACCAGACGATTCTTTGCACCAATTACCCCGACCTGGCTTCCGCCGCGGCGCGGCTTGGCGCGGATGTGGACTTCGAGGCCAAGGACGCGGCGGGCTTCCACTTCGGACTGCGTCTGCGTGAGGTCATTTACAAGTACAAGCTCGACAAGGTCCTCTACATGGGTGGAGCCGCCGCGCCCCTGATTCGCCATGAAGAATTGACGGAGGTGGCGCGGCTGACAAAGGCTGCCGATCGGGTAGTCATGGTCAACAACCCGCAGTCGCCCGACCTTGTGGCGTTCAGCCCGGCCTCGGCGATCGACCTGATCGAGTTGCCGGACAGCGACAACGTCCTCGGCCACCTCCTGCGGGTCGCGGGGCTACCCCGGGTCCTGATGCGCAACACCGCCTGGATCAACTTCGACATCGATACGCCGGCCGACCTTATCGTGCTGTCGCAGCTCAGCGGGGTGGGGCCGCGGACGCGCGAGGCTCTCGACGGCCTTCACCTCGACGCCAGCCGCGTCCTGGCGGCAAAAAGGCTATTGCTCAAGACCGGCGCCGAGATCGCTCTCATCGGCCGCGTTTCGCCGTCGGTCGCGCTATTCATCAACGCCAACTTCGCCGTCCGTCTGCGCATTTTCTCCGAGGAACGCGGTATGCGCGCACTGGGCAGGACAGGGCGTGGGGAGGTACGGTCACTGGTGGCAACCTTTCTCGAAACCGTTGGGCCGGAACGGTTTATGGCGCACCTCGCGGATGTCGCGGAGGTCGCCTTTTTTGATAGCCGTGTTTGGATGGAGCATGAGCAACTTGAGTTGACCGAGGCCGACCGGTTCCTTTCCGACCTCGGCGACATCGACAAGATAGCCAACCCGCGCCTGCGGGAGTTCACGGCGGCTGCCTTTGGCGCCCCGATCCCTGTGATCCTCGGCGGGCACTCCCTCGTCGCCGGCGGGCTGTGGGCTTTGGCCGAAAACGTCATCAACGACGACGGCCGCGAGCCTATCAGGCCCTTTTAACCCGCCATGGCAGAGCCGATTAAACCAGTAACGGCCATTGGAGGGCAAGGAAGGTCCTTCTGGAGAATGAAGGGAACTACTGCGGCAGGTCGAAGTACGTCGCAATTTCCGGCTGTCGTTCCCGGGAGGTGGCCCATGGATTCCCCTGGCCTCGAAGATCGGGCTCACGAGCTTGAGGGCCTGATCCGGCGGATCAAAGACGTAATCTCCGCACGGGTCATGTTCTCGCCCGATGGCCTGATTGAAGAAGTGCACGTGCTTGCTTCCGGCGGCCGTAGCGCCAAGCAACTAGTACGTGACGTCGAGTCCGCGCTGATGGCTCAGGGTGCGGCGATTGACCACAAGAAGATCAGTATCGCCCAGTTGTCACCTGAGCCGGCTGCGGAGGGCAGCGGCGAGCGCGTCAAGATCGCCGGATACGCCATTGCGCTGAGCGGGCGGACGGCGGAGGCCAAGGTCCGGTTGGACTGGCAAGGCGCCCCGTCCGAAGGCACCGCGCACGGGCCCTCGACGGCCAACGGTCGTCTTAAGGTCGTGGCGGAAGCCACGTTGCGGGCCTTGACGCAAAGGATTCATGTGCCATCGACTCTGTTTTTCGAAGACTGCACGGTCGTCAAGATCGGCGGGCGTCAGGCGGCGACGGTCTCAATCATCGAGCTGGACGGCGACACCGAGCGGGTGCTGGTAGGCAGTTGCCTGTTGCGGCAGGATGACGTCGAGTCTGTGATTAAGGCCACTCTTGACGCGCTAAATCGCCGGATTGGCGCGTGGTGTACGCAGACCGGCCAATAGCGAGCCAACTGAATAGCGGGCTCGTCTCGGTTCGTAGAGATTGGGACCGACGGCCCACAGCGGAACCTCTGAGCGGAGCGGCGCCTTGGGACTCTAGCGGTGTCCCCGGAGCCCACCATGAACGGAGGTCTTGCATTGAGCAAGCTGCTGAAGGTCGTCCTCGCCCTTCTGGCCCTCGTCCTCGCGGGCGGCGCCAGCTTCCAGTGGGGCTGGTAACACCAGTAGACACGGCACTGGGACCGTCGGTTCCCCCTTCTTGACATCATGAGCAGCATCAAAGCAGCCACGCAGCAGCGATCTCGAACTGGGAGGCGCGCGACAGTTGACCGAGGGCAGGCCTGCGCCACGAAGCAAGTTCCTGCTCAACGCTTACGTTGCCCTGATCATTGTGGCCGGGGCGGCGTTCTTGGTGGTTGCGCCTCCTCGCCTGGAAGGGCGCGACTGGCTCGGGCTGGCCGTGTTCATGGTCCTGACCTTCTGGGCTGAGGCGACCCCAATCACTCTGCCTCGCGGCGGTGGGAGCGTCTCGGTCAGTTTCTGGTCGATCTACGCGGCAATTCTCCTCTGGGGGCCCAGCGCAGGGGCGTGGGTCGCGGCGTTGGGTACGGTCCGCAGGCGCGAACTGGCCGGCCAGGTTTCCATTGAGAAAGTGCTGTTCAACCGCGGTCAGTTGGCGCTGTCTGCCGGCCTCGCCGGCCTGGTCTACGTGGTCCTGGGCGGGCAGCCGGGTCTGATTCGGCTCTCCGCCGATCACATCCTCCCGCTCGCGGCCTGCGGCCTGACGTACTTCGTGATCAACATGACGTCCGTGGTGTTTGCGATGGCGATCGCTCAGGGAATGCCGATCCGCGACATGTGGCTGACCAACTTCAAGTGGGTCATCCCGCAGTACGTCGCGCTGACGCCGCTCGCCATCTTCCTCGCGCACATCTACTCGACGACCTACATCTTCGGCGCCTTGATGTTTGTTGCACCGTTCATGGCCGCGCGGTACTCGATGCAGCTCTACGTCGATATGCGCCAGGACTACCTATCGACGATCAGCGCCCTGATCCAGGCGGTTGAGGCCAAGGATTCGTACACCCGCGGCCATTCCGAATCTGTGCGGCGGTACACCTTGGACATCGCTCACGCCCTGGGCCTTCCCGCCGACGTGATCGAGCGCCTTGAGTACGCAAGCCTGCTTCACGACATCGGCAAGATCGGCGTAGCCGAGACAATCCTCCGCAAGCCCGGCCGCCTGACCGACGAGGAATACATGGAGATCAAAGCTCATCCGGCAATTGGGGCGAGCATTGTTCAAAGATTGAGGCTCCTTGGCCAGGAGGCGGGCACCGTGCGCTACCACCACGAGTGGTACAACGGCCGCGGCTATCCCGACGGGCTCAAGGGAGAGCAAATCCCGCTCGGCGCCAGGATCATATCCGTGGCGGACGCCTTCGACGCGATGACCTCCGACCGGCCTTACCGCCGGACAATGTCGCGTCAGGAAGCGATCGCCGAGCTTCAACGCTGCTCCGGCACCCAGTTCGACCCCAAAATCGTCGAGGCGGCGGTCCGCGTCTTCACGGCCCAGGAGACTGCCCCGAAGGATTCATGAGCTTTTACGTCATTCTCCTCGCGGTACTGACCGGACTCGTTCGGGGAAGGACCGTCGGCAATCTGCTCTCTTACCCGTGGAAGAAGATGGGCTTCTTTTACGCCTCACTTGCCCTTCAGGTCTTTCTCGGCACCTCGTACGCCCAAACCCTGACCTCTCTCCGCGGGTTCGCGCCCCTTCTGAACATGGGCTCGATGGCCATGCTGCTATGGGCCCTGGCCGCCAACTTCGAGCTTTGGGGCGCCAGACTTTCGTCAGCCGGCATCTTAATGAACCTCGCCGTCATCTTCGCCAACGGGGGCAAGATGCCGGTTTCACCGACTGCCCTCGCTGCGACGGGGATGCCGGCTTCCCGCATTGCATTTTTGGCCGCCGGTAGGTCGCTGACCCACCGCCTGATGCGCCCGGACACGGCGCTACGGTTTCTCGGCGACATCTTGTATCTGTCTCGTCCCTTCGCCCGGTCCCCGGTCTTCAGCGTCGGCGACGTCGTGCTTGCAGCAGGCTTATTCCTGCTGATTCAGAACGCAATGGAGCCGCGCGATCAGTCTTCCCGTCAGGTTGACACACCCGGCACAGGGTGCTAAACTCAAGCAGTGTCTGCCGAGCGCAGGCACTCTTCTGTTACGTTTTTTCGGGGAGGTCTCCAATGCCGGAGCGGTTGCGGTCCGCCATGAACAAGCTCGTCGGCGCCAAGCAGACGCTCAAGGCGGTTGAGGCGGGTCGCGCGAGCGTGATCTACCTGGCCAAAGACGCCGAGGAGCGCGTGTCGTCCCCGATCGTGCGTCAAGCGCTCGAGCGTGACACCGAGATTGTGTACGTTGAGACGATGCAGCAACTCGGTAAGCTTTGTGGGATTGAGGTCGGTGCGGCGGCCGCCGCGCTGGTTGCCTCGCAGATCTGAGGAGGTTTACGATGCCGACCATTAGCCAGTTGGTCCGTAAGGGGCGCTCCCGCCAGGGGCAGAAGTCCAAGGCGCCGGCCCTTCGCAAGAACCCGCAACGGCGCGGAGTATGTGTGTTGGTCCGCACGATGCAGCCCAAGAAGCCTAATTCGGCGTTGCGCAAGATCGCCCGCGTCCGGCTTACCCACGGAGTCGAAGTCACGGCCTACATTCCCGGCGAGGGACACAACCTTCAGGAGCACTCGGTTGTCCTCGTGCGTGGCGGCCGTGTCAAGGACCTGCCGGGCGTGCGCTACCATATTATCCGCGGCACCCTGGACGCTACCGGGGTCGCCAACAGGATGCAGGGCCGTTCGCTTTACGGCGCAAAGCGGCCGAAGAAGTCTTCTTAACCTGGAGCCCGCGGGCGTGATTGATAACAACCCGGTGGGCTCTTGTTCTTGAGGAGGGACAGATTTGCCAAGGCGAGGCCATGTGGTAAGGCGTCAGCCGCCGCCGGACCCGGTGTACGGTAGCGAGCTGGCATCCAAGTTCATCAACAGCATTATGCAGTCCGGGCAGAAGGCCGTTGCCCAGAGGATTTTCTACGACGCGATGGATATCATCCGGCAGAAGACCGGTAAGAACCCGATCGAAGTATTCGACCAGGCCATCAACAACGTCATGCCGGTCCTCGAGGTCAAGGCGCGCCGCGTCGGCGGCGCTAGCTACCAGGTCCCGGTCGAGGTACGCGCGGAGCGGCGGCAGTCGCTGGGCATGCGTTGGTTGCTCCAGTTCTCCCGTAGCCGTGCGGAGCGCAATATGCACGAGCGCCTGGCCGGGGAACTGATGGATGCGGCCAACAACACCGGTTCGACCATCAAGAAGAAGGACGATACCCACCGGATGGCGGAGGCCAACAAGGCTTTCGCGCACTATCGCTGGTAGCCCAGCTACGTGGGAATCCGGTCACGAGAGGAGGTGTAGCGGTGGCAAGGGCGGTTCCGCTGGCAAAGGTTCGCAACATCGGTATTGTGGCTCACATCGACGCCGGCAAGACGACGACGACGGAGCGGCTGCTTTTCTACAGCGGTCGGGTGCACCGGCTCGGCGAAGTCGACCAGGGATCGGCGACGATGGACTGGATGGTCCAAGAGCAGGAGCGGGGCATCACCATCACATCCGCCGCTACATCCATCGAGTGGCGGGACCACCGGATCAACGTTATTGACACACCAGGCCACGTGGACTTCACCATCGAGGTCGAGCGCAGCCTGCGCGTTCTTGATGGGGCGGTCGTGATCTTCT